>NZ_JBHZCF010000003.1:450079-452918 GCF_042755225.1 Streptomyces sp. NPDC059169
ACAAAACCCCCCCAAGCGGTTATGAGCTGAAAAAAAACCAACCTGTGTTCCCCCTCTTTTTTGTTTGGTCCCCCTCCCTTCCCCCCCCCCCCCCGCCCCCCCCCCCCCACGGGCAGGGGCTCAGGAGACGACGACGCCGATCTTCGGTGGAGGCTCGTTGCGGTAGTTGGCCGGACCGAAGTTCTTCTTGACGTAGGCCTCCCACGTGCCGTCGTCGACCATCTTCTGCAGTGCGGCGTTGATCTTGTTCTTCAGCTCGGTATCGCCCTTCTGCACACCGATGCCGTAGTTCTCGTTGCTCATCTTGAAGCCGCCGAGCTTGAACTTGCCCTTGAACTGGTCCTGTGCGGCGTAGCCGGCGAGGATCGAGTCATCGGTGGTCAAGGCGTCGACGGCCTTGTTCTCCAGGCCGGTGAGGCACTCGGAGTAGCCGCCGTACTCCTGCAGCTGGGCCTGCGGCGCCAGTCTCGTCTTGACGTTCTGTGCCGAGGTGGAGCCGGTGACCGAGCAGAGCTTCTTGCTGTTGAGGTCCGCCGGGGACTTGATGGAGTCGTCGTCCGCGCGGACGAGGACGTCCTGGTGGGCGAGGAGGTACGGACCGGCGAAGTCGACCTTCTTCTTCCGCTCGTCGTTGATCGAGTAGGAGGCGGCGATGAAGGCGACGTCCCCGCGCTGGAGGAGCGTCTCGCGGTCGGCGCTCTTGGCTTCCTTCCACACGATGTCACCGGGCTCGTAGCCGAGCTGCTTGGCGACGTACGTGGCGACGTCCACGTCGAAGCCGGTGTACTTGCCGTCCGGGGTCTTCAGCCCGATGCCCGGCTGGTCGAACTTGATGCCGACGGCGATCTTCTTCCCTCCGCCGTCCGCACCGCCTCCGCCGCCGGACCCACAGGCCGTGGCGGCGACGGAGAGGGCGAGCGCGGCGGCCGTCGCGGCGGTGATCTTACGAAGATTCATGGTGATCATCCCTGGGGAGAGCTGTGGGGGTGGCTGTGCGGTGCGTCCCTACCGGCCTCAGTGGTGCAGGATCTTGGCGAGGAATTCCCTCGCGCGTTCGGTCCGCGGGTTGCTGAAGAACGCGTCGGGCGTCGTCTCCTCCACGATCCGTCCGTCCGCCATGAAGACCACGCGGTTGGCCGCCGAGCGCGCGAAGCCCATCTCGTGGGTCACGACGACCATCGTCATTCCGTCACGGGCCAGTTGTCGCATGACCTCCAACACTTCGTTGATCATCTCCGGGTCGAGTGCGGAGGTCGGTTCGTCGAAGAGCATGATCTTCGGTTCCATGGCCAGGGCTCGGGCGATGGCCACGCGCTGCTGCTGGCCGCCGGAGAGCTGCGCCGGGTACTTGTCCGCCTGGTTGGCCACGCCGACCCGGTCGAGCAGCGAGCGGGCCCGGTCTTCGGCGGTGGCCTTGTCCTTCTTGCGGACCTTGATCTGGCCCAGCGTCACGTTCTGCAGCACCGTCTTGTGGGCGAAGAGGTTGAAGGACTGGAACACCATGCCGACGTCCGCGCGCAGCCGGGCCAGCTCCCTGCCCTCCGCGGGCAGGGGCTTGCCGTCGATGGCGATGTCGCCCGCGTCGATGGTCTCCAGCCGGTTGATGGCGCGGCACAGCGTGGACTTCCCGCCGCCGGACGGTCCGATCACCACGACCACCTCGCCGCGGTCGATGGTCAGGTCGATGTCCCGGAGCACGTGCAGCGGACCGAAGTGCTTGTTGACGCCGCTCAGCACCACCAGGGGGCCACCCGGAGCCTGTCTGACGTCCTTCGTCCTGTTCACCGTCGCTCCCCGCTCATCGGCTTCATCGTCCGTCCGTGGCGGTCGGGTCGCACGCCGGGGGCCGGAGGGAGACGACCGCTGCCGGGGCGGTCGGGGCACCGGACCGCCCATCGTGGTCATGCACGCGGAATAGGCCATTGTCGGCGTGCCCTGAGTGATGCGTCGAGCACGCAGGGCGACGGACGGCGGGACAACACCCATCCGGGCGACACCCGGCGCATATGCCCGAAACCGATGCACGCACCGGTCCCGCGCAGGCCGGTGCGGGGGCGTGACGGTTTCACGCCGGAGCGAGGGCCGCGGGCGCCGTTCGGTACAGACGCCGCCGGCGGACGTCACCTAGCCTCCCGGCCCATGCGCATCACACATCTGAGACGCTTCGGTCTCTCCGCGATCCTCGCCGTCGTGCTCGCCTGCTTCAGCACGGCACAGCCGGCAGGCGCCGAGACTCCCGACCTGAGCTTCACGATCGACCAGCCGGTGTCGGCTCCGGGCTCGACGGTGTCGCTGACGATGACTCTCACGAACAACCAGGCCACGGACATCTGGTTCATCTACCAGTCCGTACAGCCGACCTGGACCACCACGCAGCGCAAGGACCTCAAGTACAGCTTCGCCTCGTGCACCGGCGAGGGCGCTTCCTGTAGCGGCACCGGCACCACGAGCCTGGGCGTCAACTACGAGATCCCGATCGCGCCGGGCACCAGCCGCACGGTGACCCTGACGTACCAGATCGCCTCCGACTCCGGCTGCAACGGGAACATCGGGTTCTACTCGTACTTCTACTACGAGTACGACAGCGGCCAGAACCACAAGGACGGCATCGTCAACACGCCGGAAACCCGGGTCGCGTGCGCACCGTCGCCCCCGGGAACCGCAGCGGGCGCGATCCACTCCTGACCCGGTTTCACCGACCTGCCTGTCCGATCCGCCTTCCCCGAACTCCGCCGCCCCGCATCCCGGCGGCGGACACCGCGGCGGGGGGGGGGGGGGACCGGGTATCCCAGTCCCCTCTTAAAGTGTTCTTCCCCACACCATCGCCATATGGAAAGTA
>NZ_JBHZCF010000003.1:452928-518440 GCF_042755225.1 Streptomyces sp. NPDC059169
TAACCGCCTTTTTTGTCGGCTCCTCCTCCCCCAACTCCCGCCGCCCCGCCTCCTGGCGGGGGACACCGGGGCGCCAGAGGACCCCCTCCGCCCCCGTCGCCCGCCGTCGGCATTTTCCCGGACCCATGAGTGGCTGAAAACGCTCAGAACCATCCAACGATGATTGGAGTAGACCACTGAAGGTCCCTCCTTCATCTGCTCGACGCCACGGAAAGCGTTTACCCTCTGGGCGCACTTGGCCGCGCTCCCAGCCGACACCCACCAGGTCGAGCCCGTACGACGATCCGAAAAGCCGTCAGACCCTCTCACTCCCGCGCGGGCACCTGCACTTTTCCGTCAAGTTTCACCACAGGCGCACGAAACCCACACGGAGCCACCACTATGTGACGGGTCAGGGCACAACGGTGGCGCGCTCCGGAATGCGGCGCCGTCGTGCTGGGGGGTTCAGGCGTGTCCGGAACTGGGAAACCGGCACGTCTGTCCGGGGAGGGACTTCACCGCATGAAGCGGAACCGCGCACAGCGGACCATACGCACGGCTGTGCTCGCGACAAGTGTGCTCATACTGTCACTCGGCCTGCCGGCGTCACCCGTCCAGGCCGACGAACAAACACCACGAGTGGATCTGCGCGTCCTGATCGTGTCCGACGGGGGCCCGGCGACGGAGGCCATCGCGGCGGAACTCGACGGCGCGGGCACTCCGTACACCGTTCTCGATCTCGGCGAGTCCGGCCGACCGGTGATCGACGCGGCCTTCCTGGCCGACACGGTCGACGGCCGCCCGCGCGCCAAGTACCAAGCAGTCGTCCTGCCCAACGACAATCCCTTCCCGGCCGGTTCCCAGGAGATGACCGCCCTGGCCGCCTACGAGAAGGCCTACGGGATCCCCCAGGTCGACGCCTACACCTACGCGCGCCCCCAGGCCGGACTGGAGTACCCGGTGAACGGCGGGTACGCGGGTCCCGTCGACGGCATCACGGCCGAGATCACCACGGCGGGCAAGGCCGGGCCGTTCGGCTACCTGAAGGGCTCCTTCACCTTCGAGGACAACTCCCCGTCCATCGACGAGAGCTGGGGCTTCCTGTCCCGTCCCAGGGCCGGTGCCGACTTCACGACCTACGTCGACGCCCCGATACCCGGCCGGACCACCAGAGGCTCGCTCATCGGCGAATACCGTCACGACGGCCGCCGCGAGCTGGTGGTCACCTTCGTCGCCAACCAGTACCAGCAGCAGTTCAGGCTGCTGGCCCGAGGCATCGTCGACTGGATGACCCAGGGCATCCGGCTGGGCTACGCCCGGAACTACCTCTCCGTACACGTCGACGACGTCTTCGCCAGCGACGACCGCTGGGACACCGCCTTGAACTGCACGCCCGGTGACGTCGACTGCCAGCCCGGACAGGGCACCCCCCACCCCATCCGGATGACGCCCGACGACGTCCAGCACGCCGTCGAGTGGTCAGACGCACGGGGCTTGACCCTGGACCTCGCGTACAACGGTGGCGGCAGCGTCGAATACCGCGAGGACCACGGCGGGGCCGACCCCCTCGCGGACCGCTTCGTGGCGGACCGCACCGCATTCCGCTGGATCAACCACACGTACGACCACCCGTACTTGGGCTGCGAGCAGAACATCAGCGTCGTCCCGTGGAAGTGCACCACGAAGCCCGACGGCAGCACCCGCTACGTGACGCAGGCGGAGATCTCCCGACAGATCGCCGACAACCGCCAATGGGCGGAGCAAGCCGGGCTGCCGCTGGAGAGCAGTGAACTGGTGACCGGTGAGCACTCCGGATTGAAGCTGCTGCCCCAGCAGCCGGACGACAACCCGAACCTGGCCCCGGCGCTCGCTGACAACCAGGTCGCCTGGCTCGGTTCCGACAACTCGCGCGACCCGGTCCAGCGTCAGGTCGGGCCCGCACTCACCGTCTCCCGCTACCCGATGAACGTGTTCTACAACGTCGGCCGGGCCGCCGAACAGGTCGACGAATACAACTGGATCTACACCAGCAGGGCACAGGGCGGCAGCGGTATCTGCGAGGACTCCGCCACCACCACCTGCCTCGACGCACCGCTGGACACCGCGACCGGATACACCGACTACATCGTGCCGCTGGAGGCGCAGATCGCGATGGGGCACGTGCTCGGCAACGACCCCCGCCCGCATTTCATCCACCAGTCCAACCTGACCGAGGACCGCATCGCCTACCCGGTGCTGGACCGGATCCTCGACCAGTACTCCGCGCTGTACGCGGACAACGCACCGCTGGTGAACCTGCGGATGAAGGACATCGGGGCGGAGCTGCGCGAGCGGGCGTCCTGGCGCAAAGCGCTGCAGGCCGGCCGGGTCACCGCGTACCGGATCGGTGACGAGGTGACCGTCACGGCACCCCAGGACGTCGCAGTAAGTGCCACCATGCCCTCCGGCACCACTCAGGTGCTCCCCAGTGGGGATGCGACCTTCGGCCTGCCGTACGCGAGAACGGTCTCCGGCAGGGTTTCCGCCGCGGCCGGCCAGGACAGCGTGACGCTCTCGCTGCCCACCGCTCCGGCCGCCGCGACCACGCCGCGCGGCATCGCACCCGCCCCGGCACGGACCGCGCCGCGCGCTCCCGTGCCCGAAGGCGTCGCGGAGCCCGTGGCACCCGGCGCCGAGCGCTGATCCGACCGCACCAGCTCACCGCGACGACGCGGATTCCGGGCGCAGCCACCAACGCGCCCGGAACCGCCGCGCCTTCGCGCCCTCCTGCCGTGGAGCTCATCCATGCACGCATCGCACCGCGCGCCGCGCCGAGGCGCCGCGCGGGTCACCCTGCTCACCGAAGGCACCTACCCGCACAGTCACGGCGGAGTCAGCGTCTGGTGTGACCAGCTCGTGAACGGCATGCCTGACATCGACTTCGACGTGATCGCCGTGACCGGAACCGGCCGCGAATCCCTGGCCTGGGACTTGCCGCCGCACGTGGCCGAGCCCGTCTCGGTGCCCATGTGGGGTCCCGCTCCCGCCGGTGCACCGCCGCGTGGCCGCCGGGAGCGCCGGCTGATGGCCGCGTACGAACGCTTCCTGACCGCCCTGCTGGATCCGTCCGCGGAGGACGGCTTCGGCCCGGCCCTCTACGAACTGGCCCACGCGGCGCGTGACGGCCTGCTCAGCACCGCCCTGCGCGGTGACCGCGCCCTACGGGTGCTGACCGCCGTCTGGAACCGGCCGGGACTGACGGTCCGTGAGGCCCGGCCCAGCGTCCACGACGCGGTCACCGCCACCGGGCTGCTGGAGCACGCCCTCCGGCCGCTCGCCGCCCGCCCTCCGGAACAGGGAGTCGCCCATGCCGTCAGCGGGGGCGTCGCCGTGCTCCCGGGGCTCGCCGCCCTCGACCTGCACGGCGTCCCGCTGCTGCTCACCGAGCACGGCGTCTACCTGCGCGAGCGCTACCTGGGGTACCGGACCGCCCCGTACCGCTGGCCCGTCAAGGCGGTGCTGCTCGGATTCTTCCGACTGCTGGCGGAGGAGACCTACCGGCGGGCCGCCCTGATCACCCCGGGCAATCGCTACAACCGGCTCTGGGAGGAGCAGGGCGGCGCCGACCCGGAACTCATCCGCACCGTGTACAACGGTGTGGACCCGGCGGCCTTCCCGCCCGCGGGCCCGGAACCACAGGGTCCGACGCTCAGCTGGGCGGGACGGGTCGACCCCATCAAGGACCTGGAAACCCTGATACGGGCGTTCGCCCAGGTGCGGGGCACACTCCCGGAAGCGACCCTGCGTCTCTTCGGCGGTACGCCGCGCGGCGGCGAGGCCTACCGCGAGCGGTGCGAGGCCCTCGCCGACTCGCTGGGCCAGGGCGACGCGGTGACGTTCGAGGGCCGGGTCGACGACATCAGGGACGCCTATGCGGCGGGCAACGTGGTGATGCTCTCGAGCATCAGCGAGGGCTTCCCCTTCACCCTGATCGAGGCGATGTCGTGCGGACGCGCGACCGTCTCCACCGACGTGGGCGGCGTACGGGAAGCGGTCGGCGGGGCGGGGCTGGTCGTACCACCCCGGGACCCCTCCGCCATGGCCGCGGCTGCGCTGGAGCTGCTCGACGATCCGCAACGGCGCGCCGCCATGGGCGAGGCGGCACGGCTGCGGGTGATCGAGCAGTTCACGCTCCGTCAGACCATCGACACGTTCCGGGCCATCTACCTCGAACTGTCCGTCCGCGGCGCGCTGCGCCTCGTCGACCCGTGGAGCGCGTCCTACGACGACGAAGCGGCCTTGGGGAGCGTGGCCGGATGAGCGGCCCCATCGCTCTCGAACCCGACGGCGGCGAAGGCGACACCCTGGCCCTGCGGCTCGCGGTCCCCGACACCACGTTGTCTCTGCGCCTGCCCTGGCGGAAGCGCGTCGCCGACGACCCGGTGGACACGCTGGCCGCCGAACTGGCCGACCACATCGGCCCCGCGGTGCACGCCTACGAGGTGGCCGCCGTTCTGGAGTCCGAAGGCCTCACCGGAGAGCAGATCCAGGAACGGTACGGTCACCCGGACCTGTTCTCGCTCGCTCGCGACCTCTACCAGCGGGTGCCGCGCAGCTTCCCGGAGCCGCCGGCCGGGGGCGATCCCTGGGCGCCCGACCACGTCAGATGCGCGCTGCGCGGTGCGTTGTTCGCCCTGCCGGGGCTGGCGTACCTGCTCACGGGCCGACTGTGGCACTCCGAACAGGGGTTGTACGGTCTGGTGGCCGCCGGACTCCTTTCCTGGGCGTGGGGGCAGGCACTGAGCCATCGCGCCTACCTCTGGCTGGCCGCGGGCCGCAGGGAGGCCGGGAGGTCCCTACTGGTGGGAGCCCCCGCGGGTGCGCTGCTGGCTTCGCTGGCCGGGTACGCCGTGGCGGGTCCCGGACCGGCCGCGCTCTTCGGCGTCGGACAGTCGCTGTACCTGGCGGCAGCGGGGGTGCTGCTGGTGTGCGGCAGGGAGCGGACCCTGCTGGCCACGCTCAGCCCGTTGATGGCGGGGGCGGCCACCCTGCTGTGGTGGGACCCGGGCCCGGTGGTCCGCATCGGACTGCCCGTGCTCACCGTGGTGTTGTCGTGCGCGGCAGCGGCACACGGCATCGCCGGGATGCTCTCCACGGGGGCAGCCGAGGGGACACGGCGGCCCCGGCTCGCCGACTCGGTGCCCTACGGGCTGTTCGGCCTGTCCGCCGGCGTCCTGGTGATGTCCGTGGGCCGGCAGCAGCCGCTCGCGGTGATCACCCTCACGGTCAGCATGGGCCCGGCCGAATGGCTCCTCTACCGCTACCGCGGTCTGTCGGTGGCGGCACTGCGGGCGGCGGCGGACGAGGCCGGATTCCGGCTGCGTTCGCTGCGCACCCTGGTGATCTGTCTCGGCGGCTACCTCGCGCCGCTCGTGCCGGCGGCCCTGCTCACCGGTACCGAACCCGCGCCGCTGCTGACCGTCGCCGCCGTCCTGTGGGCGGCCCTGCTGCTCCAGGCGTTCGGGATCGCCTGGCCGTCCGCCGCCGTCACCCTGGCGGCGGCGACGGGCGTCGTCACGGCCGCCCTCCTGGGTGCCCCGCCGGGGCTACCGGTGCTGCCGCTGTTGTGCGGCACGGCGGCGGGAGCGCTCGTCCTCGCCGTCCTCTGGCTGCTGGGTCGGCCGACCGCACATGCCTGATCCGGCGTGCTCCTGCGGAAACCCACTCACCGGCGTCCGCGGCAGACGCCCCCCACCCAACAGAAACCCAACAGAACCATGCAACACCGAAGAAAGGGCAACCAGTTGACCACCGCACCGCTCGCCGCCGTGACCGGAGCCGAGGGCTTCATCGGCTCGCACCTCACCGAGGCCCTGGTGGCCACCGGCCACCGGGTCCGTGCCATGGCCCAGTACAACTCCTTCTCGTCCTACGGTTGGTTGGAGACCCTGTCCGCCGAGATCCTCGACCACGTCGAGATCGTCCTCGGCGACGTCCGCGACCCGGGCTCGGTGCGCGGGCTCGTCGAGGGCGCCGACGCCGTGTACCACCTCGCCGCGCTGATCGCGATCCCGTACTCCTACCAAGCCCCGCACAGCTACGTGGACACCAACGTGACCGGCACCCTCAACGTGCTGGAGGCCGTCCGCGCGGCCGGTACCCCGCGGCTCGTCCACACCTCCACGAGCGAGACGTACGGCACCGCGCAGACCGTGCCCATCACCGAGGACCACCCCATCAACACCCAGTCCCCCTACGCGGCGTCGAAGGCCGGCGGGGACCGGCTCGCCGACAGCTACCACGCGAGTTTCGACACCCCCGTCGTGACCCTGCGCCCCTTCAACACCTTCGGCCCGCGCCAGTCGATGCGCGCGGTGATCCCGACCGTCATCGGCCAGGTCGCGGCAGGGTCGCGCAGCATCACCCTGGGCGATCTGCGGCCCACCCGGGACTTCACGTTCGTCGAGGACACCGCTCGGGCGTTCCTCTCGGTCGGCACCGCTCCCGCGGAGGCCGTCGTGGGCCGCACGTTCAACGCCGGTACGGGCGGAGAGATCTCCGTGGCCGACCTGGTGCACCTCATCGGCAAGGTGATGGACACCGGTCTCGACGTCCGCGAGGACGAGCAGCGCATCCGCCCCGCGAACTCCGAGGTGATGCGGCTCGTCGCGGACGCCACTCGGCTGCGGGAGGCGACCGGCTGGGCACCGGAGCACAGCCTGGAGGAGGGCCTCACACGCACCGTCGAGTTCTTCCGTGACCCCGCCAACCTGGCCCGCTACAAGACCGGCATCTACAACATCTGACCGCCGAACTCCGAACCTCGTACCCACAGGGGGGATCCCATGCATGCAGTGATTCTCGCCGGAGGCAAAGGCATCCGGCTGCGTCCGTACACGACGGCGCTCCCCAAGCCGCTCGTCCCGATCGGCGATCAGCACGCCATCCTGGAGATCGTGCTCCGCCAGCTGTCGGCGAGCGGTTTCACCAGCTGCACCATCGCCGTCGGTCACCTCGGCCAGATCATCCGCGCCTACGTGGGCAGCGGTTCGCGGTGGGGGCTCAGCATCGACTACGCGACCGAAGAGAGCCCGTTGGGCACCATGGGACCTCTGCTCACCATGCGCGACCGGCTGCCCGAGACGTTCCTGGTGATGAACGGCGACGTCCTCACCGACCTCGACTACGCGGACGTCCTGCGCACGCACCGCGGCTCGGGGGCTCCGCTGACGATCGCCACCTACGCCCGCAAGGTGCACATCGACTTCGGCGTGCTCACCACCGACGCCGGCCGGGTCGTGGACTTCGCCGAGAAACCCAGCATGGACTACCGCGTCTCCATGGGTGTCTACGGTGTCTCCCGCGACACGCTCGCGGCCTACACCCCGGGGCTTCCGCTCGGCTTCGACGAGCTCGTCCTCGACCTTCTGAAGAGCGACACGCCCCCGCACGCCTACGAGTTCGACGGCTACTGGCTCGACATCGGGCGTCCGGACGACTACGACCGGGCCAACGCCGAATTCACCACCCACCAGTCACTGCTGCTCAAGGGAGCCTGAACACCTCATGCGCATCCTCGTCCTGGGCTTCACCGGGTACCTGGGCGGGCACGTCGCCGGACAGCTCCGCGCGCTGGGGGGCGTGCGACTGTTCGGCGGCGGCCGGTCCGCCGGGGCGGACCTGTCCGTCGACCTGGCCACCGCCGATCCAGCGCGGCTGGCCGAGACGCTCGCCGACTTCGCTCCCGACACCGTCGTCAACTGCGCGGGGGCGGTGGGCGGTGACGCGGTGACCCTCGCCGAGGTCAATGCGCGCGGGCCGGCCGTGCTCTGCGCCGCGCTGCGGGATGCGGCGCCCACCGCCCGGCTGGTCCATCTCGGTTCCGCCGCCGAGTACGGGCCGGCCGCTCCAGGGGTGCGGGTCGCGGAGGACGCCGCCACCCGTCCCGTCGCTCCCTACGGCGCGACGAAGTTGGCGGGAACGGTGGCCGTCGCCTCGTCCGGACTCGACGCCGTGGTCCTGCGGGTGGGCAATCCCGTCGGTCCCGGCGCCCCGGCGCAGAGCCTCCCGGGAGGCACGGCGCTGCGACTGCACCGGGCGGGCGGGGATCCGGGCGCCGTCGTACGTTTCGGGGACCTCTCGGCGCACCGCGACTTCGTCGACGTGCGGGACGTGGCCCGGGCGGTCGCGCTGGCCACGACGGCGACCGGTCCGCTGCCCCGCATCCTGAACATCAGCGGGGGCCGGGGCGTACCGATCCGCGACCTGGTGGACGGGCTTGTGCAGGTGGCGGGGTTCCGCGGCCGGATCGACGAGGCCGGCAGCGGGTCCGCGCGCTCCGCCGGCGTGGACTGGCAGTGCTCGGACATCACCGCTGCGGCGGACAGCCTGGGTTGGGAACCGCGCCACGACCTCTCCGACGCACTCGCCACGCTGTGGGCGTCGGTGGCGTCCGACGCCGAACTGGATCCCGTGCCGTGACCCTGCTGGTTCCCCTCTACGTCCACCCCGATCAGGACCCGGATGCCTGGCGGCTGCTCACCACCGCGGGTGACCGGCTCTACGGTGTGGTGCTGAACGCCGCCAGCGGCCCGGGCGACGAGCCGGATCCCGCGTTCGTCTCCGTCGCGAAGGCGCTCCGGGCGTCGGGTACCCGCGTCCTCGGCTACGTGGACCTGGACTACGGCGTGCGGCCCGGCTCGGCCGTCCTGCGCGACCTGGACCGGCACCATGAGTGGTACGGAACGGACGGCTGCTTCTTCGACCAGGTGCCCGCGGACAGGTCGGCCCTGCGCGGCTGCCGCCGACTGGTGCGCGCAGCGCGGCAGCGGGGCGCGGGTACGGTCGTGCTCAACCCCGGGATCCATCCGGCTCCCGGCTACGCCCGTATCGCCGATCTCGTGGTCACCTTCGAGGGACCGTGGAAGGTCTACTTGTCCTCGTTCAGCCGCCCGCGGTGGACCGCCCGGCACTCCCCGGACCGGTTCTGCCACCTCGTGTACGACGTGCCGCCCGCGCTGGCCGAAGTCGCCGCCCGGGCGGCGCGGGAACGCGGTGCGGCAGTGTCGTGCGCGGTCGCCGACACCCTGCCCAATCCGTGGGCTGCTCCGCCCCCGGCACTACTGGAGGAGTCGTCTTGACCGGGATCCGTCGGCCCCTGTGGGGCGCCCTCGTCGCCCTGCTGCTGACCGCGGCGTGTACGGCGGGCCCCGAGCCGTCGCCGGCGCCGCCCCGGGCCGGGCACCGCTGGCAGCCGCGGCCCGGGACGGCGTGGCAGTGGCAGCTCAACGGCCGGGCCGACCCGACGTCCGCCGACGTCCCGGTCTACGACATCGACGGCTTCGAGAACTCCGCGGCGGACGTCGCGCGGCTCCACCGGGACGGCCGCAAGGTGATCTGCTACATCAACGCCGGCGCCTGGGAGGACTTCCGTCCCGACCAGGCCCGTTTCGCGGCCGCACTGCGGGGGAAGCCCAACGGCTGGCACGGTGAGCGGTGGCTCGACATCCGACGGTTGGACGAGCTCCGCCCCCTGATGGAGGAACGGATCGAGATGTGCCGGGAGAAGGGCTTCGACGCGGTCGAACCGGATCTGCTCGACGCCTACCTGAACGACACCGGCTTCCCGTTGAACGCGGGCCACCAACTCGCGTACAACCGCATGGTCGCTCGCCTTGCCCATGAACGGGGGCTTTCCGTGGGGCTGAAGAACGACCTGCCGCAGGTCCCGCACCTGGTGGGGGATTTCGACTTCGCGGTCAACGAGGAGTGCGCCCAGTACGGCGAGTGCGCCAAGCTCACCCCGTTCATCGCGGCGGGGAAGGCCGTGTTCCACGTCGAGTACGCCCTCACGACCCGGGAGTTCTGTGCCGAGGCTAGACGGCTCGGCCTGTCGTCGATGCGGAAGAACCTGAACCTCGACCGGTGGCGGGAGCCGTGCTGACGGCGGTCAGGAAGGGCGCAGGAAACGACGCAACTTCGTCAGCGGCCAGGTGTTGATGACGTCGTCCTTGGTCAGCCAGCCCCGCTGGGCGGTCGCCACCCCGTAGCGCAGGTACGGCAGGTGCGTGGTGGAGTGCGCGTCGGAGTTCACGGCGAACTTCACGCCGTGCCGCTTGGCGCGCAGGACGTCCTCGTCGCAGAGGTCGAGCCGCTCGGGGTGGGCGTTGATCTCCAGGGCGGTCCCGGTCCTGGCGCACGCTCGGAAGACGGCGTCGAAGTCGGCGTCGATGGCCGGGCGCCTGCCGATCCGCCGGGTGGTGGGGTGCCCGATGACGGCGACGTACGGATTCTCGCAGGCGCGGACCAGCCTGCGGGTCAAGTCGACGCGGCTCTGGTTGAAGTGCGAGTGGATGGAGGCCACGCAGAGGTCGAAGTCGGCCAGGAACTCCTCCGGCCAGTCCACGGCGCCCTCGGGGCCGATGTTGAGCTCCGTGCCGTGCAGCAACCGCATCCCGCGGTGCTTGCGGTCGAGTGCCCGGACCCGGTCCCGTTGGGCGAGCATCTTCTCCTTGGTCATCCGCTGCATGGCGAGGTCAGGGGCGTGGTCGGTGACCGCGTAGTAGGCGTAGCCGCGTGCGGCGGCCTCGGCGATCATGTCTTCGAGCGGGGCGATGCCGTCGGTGAGGTCGGTGTGGGTGTGCAGGTCCCCCCTGATGTCCTGCTCGGTCACCAGGTCCGGCAGCTCGCCCCTGAGCCCGGCCGCGATCTCGCCCCGGTCTTCGCGCAGCGTCGGCGGGATCCAGGGCAGGCCGAGGCGGGCGTAGATCTCCTCCTCCGTCCCGGAGGCGATCTTCTTGCCGCTCTCGACGTCGAAGAGCCCGTACTCGGAGAGTTTGAGCCCGTGCCGCACCGCGATCTCCCGGGTGCGGATGTTGTGCGCCTTGGAGCCGGTGAAGTACTGGAGCCCCGCGCCCCATGAGTCGGGCGGCAGGACGCGCAGGTCGACCTGGAGGCCCTTGGTGGTGCGGACGGAAGTCTTCTTCCGCCCGTGTGCGATGACCTCTGCGGTGTACGGGAGCGC
Source organism: Streptomyces sp. NPDC059169 (assembly GCF_042755225.1). Taxonomy (NCBI): domain Bacteria; kingdom Bacillati; phylum Actinomycetota; class Actinomycetes; order Kitasatosporales; family Streptomycetaceae; genus Streptomyces; species Streptomyces sp. NPDC059169. The sequence goes on from NZ_JBHZCF010000003.1 coordinate 463,910, forward strand.
AGCGAGGGCTTCCATGAAGGGAGCAGAATCCTCGGCGGCGACCAGGATGTCGATGTCCCCGATGGTCTCCTGCATCCGGCGCAGCGATCCGGCGTACGTGCACCCCCGGCAGCCCTTGATCCCTGACAACTCGGCGACGATCTGCTCGGCGGAGTCCATCGCGGCGTTGATGAGGATGCGATCGCCGGCCTTCTGCATCAGGGCGATGCCGTGCAGGAGGTTCTCCTCGGTCTTCGGCCCGAATCCCTTCAGGTCGCGCAGCCGCTCCTGGTGGATCGCGTCGAGGAGTTGGTCCACGGAGGAGACCTCGAGCTCCTCGTAGAGCATCAGGGCTTTGTGGGGCCCGAGCGTGGGGATCGACATCAGTTCGCGGACCCCGGCGGGAATGGACTGCCTGCGCTCCTCCACGACGGCGATCTGCCCGGACTCCAGGTACTCGACGATCTTGTCGGCGATCGACTTGCCGACGTTGGGGATCTCGCGCAGTCCTTTGGTGTCGAGCGTGGCCACGTCCGTGTGGTGCCCACCGACGGCGCGGGCGGCCTTCTCGTAGGAACGTGCCCGGAAGGTGTCGCCACCGGTGATGGCGATGAGGTCGGCGTACTCCTGGAGCAGCGCCTCGATCTCCTCGTTGGCCCTGGCCATGCCTCCAGCCTCACACGGGACGCGGGGCCGCGCTCCCGGCTCGGGATCCGTGTGCCGGGGTGCGGTCCCGCCTTCCGGCTGCCCGTGGCCCGTGCGCCGTGTCCCGACCGGGCCGGACCAGGCGTCACCCGGTGGTCTGCGGGCCGTCGGTGGCGGCCGGCCCGGAGCCGCCCGGGTGCTCGGCGTCCCCGTCGGTGTCCTGTGCGAGGAACTCCATCACCGCGAGGGCGAAGAGCAGGGCGAGGGCGAGGCCGACGACGACCCAGCCGGTCGGGTAGGACCACAGCAGGTAGGTCAGCACAGCGGCGGCGACCAGCACCCAGGTGATCCAGGTGCGGTAGCGGCGCACCCACGGCCCGACGGGTCCCGTCCGTAGCCCTGCGCGGCCGGCCGTGGAGCGGGTCGCGGCGATGCCGGACGTCCATAGTTGCCGGGTGACGACGGCGTGGCGACCGGGTCCGCTGAGCCAGGCGGCGAGGGCGATCACCACGCCGAGCGTGATGACCGTGCGGATCGAGGTGCGCAGGTAGTGGATCAATGCGTCGTACACGGACTCGGCTGCGGGCTGGGAGACGCCGGCCGGGAGGGAGTCCAGGTAGATGGCCCGGAACACGGTCAGGCTGATGCCGAGCAGCAGCGCCGCGAACGCGACCCCGAGGACCGCGGCCACCAGGGACCTGCGCCGGTGCGCGGAGAGCAGGATGCCCGCGGCGAGGCAGACGACGGCGATGACGGGCAGCCAGGTGCTCGCGAGTTCCAGCAGGCGGAAACCCGTCTTGATCTTTCCGATGTCCTGCGACTGGAAGACCGTGAAGTCGGTGTGGATCTCCGGAACCCGCTGGGCGATGGTCAGCCCCTCGGCGACCAGTCGCTGTTTGACCTGTTCGATCACAGGGCCTAGATCGATCTTGACCGCATCGTTGGTGAGTTCGATGGCGCCACCACCACTGCCGGTGAGTGCCTTGTCCAGGGCAGCGTGAATCCTGCGGTTCGCTTCGATCCACAGGGTCTTGAAGGCGTCGGAGGCGACGATGTCCTGTGCCCTGTCCTGCACGAAACTGCGGACGGCGCCCTCCAGTGAGTTCCCGAGCTTGCCCAGCGCCGCCTCCAGCCTGGGTCGGTCGGTCGGTGCGACGCCCTCCAGCAGGTTCGCCAGATCGATGTGCTGCATCACGGCGTTGGTGACACGGGTCGCGACGGCCTGCTGGACGTCCGGATCGGAAGCGAGGGGGGCTACCGTGGCGACGTAGCGATCGGTGTCGCCGACCTCGCTCGCGGTCCACCGCGCGACGATGCACAGCGGCGCCAGGACGCAGCCGATGACGATCAGCAGCGCGGAGAAGAAGGAGCGCACCCGGTGCCGCTGTGCCCGGGCCGTTCGCGATGCCTCCAGTGCTGCGACGCGCGAGCGCAGTTGGTTCAGCTCATTGCCCTCGGGGCCGGTGTTCCCGCTGTCCGGCATGCCGCTCTCCTCTTCTCGGCGGGCTGCACAACAGCAGAACCCGGGAGCGGGGGCTCCCGCGAGCGCTGCTGGGCCGCCCGGGTGACGGGCGCGGACGGGACCGGGGCACGACCGGGCCGGTGACTCGCGGGGCGCCCGGCGGTCGCGCCCCTGACCGGGGCCGACTTGCCCACGGCTCCCCAAGCGCGATCGTGGAACTGTGCGTGCAGAAGACAGGGACCGGGCCCACACGGCGATGCTCGACGCCCTCTTCACCCAGGCGCCCCACGGATTGTGGATCTGTGACGCCGAACTGCGCGTCGTCCGCTTCAACGCCGAGGCGCCCGGCGTCCGCGGTGTCCGGGCTGCGGACGTACTCGGGCGCACCATCGACGAGCTGGGCATCAGCGGCACCGATGAGATCACCTCCTTGGCGGAACACGTCCTGCGGACCGGCGAGGTGGTCCGTGACCGGCTGGTGCGTGGGCGGCCCCTGTCGGATCCGACCAAGGAGATGGTGATCTCGCTCTCCGTGTTCCGGCTGCACGGCGACGACGGCGAGATCCTGGGGGTCGCGGCGATCGCGGACGACGTGACGGAGCGCGAGCGGGCCCTGGACCGGTTGGGGGTCCTGCACGAGGCCCACCGGTCCATCGGCACGTCGCTGGACGCCTTCCGCACCGCCGACGAGCTGGCGTGCGTACTGGTGCCGCGCCTCGCCGACGCGGTCGCGGTGGACCTCGTGGACGAGGTGCTACGCGGGCGGACGGTCCACCCCGGTCCGGTCACCGCGGCGTCACCCATGCGCCGGGCGGCGTTCCGCACCACGGCGACCGAGGAGGCACCGGTGCACACGGGCGAGCCGAGCACCTACCCTTTTCCCACGCCGTACACGCAGGTGCTGAACGACGCACGGCCCCGCGTCGTCTCCCGCCTCGGCGCCGACGAGCGGTGGCTGGCCGCCGATCCCGAGCGTCTGGAGGCGCTCGTGTCCGCCGGGGTCCACTCCCTGATCGTGGTGCCGCTGGCCCTGCGGGGCTCGGTACTGGGCCTGGCCTCCCTCTACCGCTTCGCCCGTCCCGACCCGTTCCAGGACGACGACCTGGTCCTGGCGACGGAAGTGGTCGCCAAGGCGGCCCCGCACATCGACAACGCGCGCAGCTACGCCCGTGAACGCACGATCGCCACCTCCCTGCAACGGGGCCTGATGCCTGGCCGGCCCCCGGTGCTGTCGGCCGTCGACACCGCGTACGCCTACCTCCCCGAGGGCGCGGGAGGCGACTGGTACGACGTCATCCCGCTGTCCGGGGCACGGGTCGCCCTGGTCGTCGGCGACACGGCGGGCCGCGGGATCGAGGCGGCCGCCACCATGGGTCAGCTCCGAACGGCACTGCGCACGCTCGCCCTCCAGGAACTCGAACCCGACGAACTGCTCACTCGGCTGGACGAAACCGCTTCCTTCCTCGCCGCCACCCGGTCCGCCGGGGACCCGCCGGAGGAGGATTTCCTCGCGACGTGTCTGTGCGCCGTCTACGACCCCGTGACCCGCGTGTGCGTCGCGGCCCGGGCCGGTCACATGCCTCTCATGGTGCTGGCGCCCGACGGGTCCGCCACGCCCTTCGACATCCCGGCCGGGCCCCCGCTCGGCAGCAACGGTGCGGGCTACGCGTCCGCCACCGTCACCCTGCCGGAATCCAGCCTGCTGGCCCTGTTCACGAACGGCCTGGTCTCGACCCGCGGCCGGGACACCGAAGCCGCCCGTTCGCGACTCCAGGAGATCCTGGCCCAGACCGACGAAGATCTCGATCATTTGTGCGATGCAGCCGTCTACGAACTCATGCCGTCGAAGCCGCAGGACGACGCCGTGCTGCTCCTGGCCCGCACCAGAGCCCTCCCGGCGGACCGCGTCACCACCTGGACCCTGCCCGCCGACGGGTCGGTCGTCGCCACGGCCCGCAGGCTGGTCGAACACCAGCTCGCTGCCTGGAACCTCCCGGGGAGCGTCTTCACCACCGAGCTCATCGCGAGCGAGCTGGTGACCAACGCCATCCGGTACGGAAAGGGGCCGATCGAGCTGAGGCTGATCCTGGACCGCACCCTCATCTGCGAGGTCTCCGACACCAGCAGCACCTCACCCCACATGCGCCAGGCGGCCCCCACCGACGAGGGCGGCCGCGGGCTGCTCATCGTCATGCAGCTCAGCGACCGCTGGGGGACGCGGACCACCGCGACGGGCAAGAGCGTGTGGGCGGAACAGACCCTCCCGGACCTCGTAGCGCCGCCATGAACGGACCGAACGGCAACACGCCGGCCGGCGCCCGGACTCCCGGGTGCACGACCTCGCGCACACCCATGGCCGAACCCGCCGCCCTCCCAGTAAGGTCCACGCACCGAAGGCTCCACGCACCCCCGTCGGAGTCCTGTCCGCTCCTGACTCGCCCGGACGGTACGGGGCGCGACAGCATGGAGGGAGGGCGGTCGACCGTGGCTGCCCGCGCAGGAAGGCGTTACAGACCGTGACCAGGCAGCGCTTTGCGTTCTGCGGGGCTGAGCTGGCCGCTGTCTACGCGCTCGCCGAGGGCGGCGAGGAACTCCACCTGGCGGAGATGACCGGGAACCGCGCCATGCTGTACGGGCTGCCCGCGGTCCTCTCCGTGGACGGGCACTCCCCGGCCGCCGAGGCCTACCGCTCGGGCCGGCCGCTGTGGCTGACCCCGAAGGAGCTCGCGGCGTACGCCGAGGAGGACCCCCACCACTTCCCCGGACGGGTGCGCGACGACGACGCCCGCGCGTCGCCGGCCCGGCTCTCGCTCGGTGCCCTGCCGCTGGGCCACGGCTCCAAGGACCTCGGCTGCCTGATCGTGGCAGGAGAGGTCCCCGACGGGTTCAGCAACGACCGCCGCAGCCTCCTCGAGCTCTACGCCGACCAGGTCGCCGCCGGACTGGAATCGGTGGCAGCCCACGTCTCCGGGCGTGCCGCCCCGCGACCCGTGCTCGGGCACACGCTGGTGCCGCTCCAGGGCGGCGCGTTCATCCTGGAGCTGGGATCCGGCCGCATGGAGGCGCACGCGCACGTGCTGGAGCTGCTCGGCATCCCTCCCGACCAGTTCGACGGCAATGTGGAAACGCTGCTCGCGAGTGCCGTGCCGGACGACATCCCGGCGCTGATGGCCATCGTGGAGCCCGACAGGTTGGCGTCGGGTGCACAGCAGCTGGCGTTCCGCATCCGTCGCCCGGGGGGCGAACTGCGCTGGCTGGGGCTGCGCTGCCGGGTGCTGACGGACGACGTCGGCACGCCGGTGCGGGTCCTCGGAGTGGTGGCCGACGCCTCCTACCTGCGCCCCAGTGCCGACGAAGTCTCCATCGTGCAAAGGCTGTCCGCCACCCTCGCCGGCGCGACCACCATCAGGGACGTCAGCCAGATGGTCGTCAGCTCCCTGCGCAGCCCGCTGAACGCGAGCCGGGTCGCCGTCGCCGAGTTGGAGGCCGACCGGCTCGTGGTCACGGTCCTCGACCCTCCGGAACCGCAGGCGTGGCCGGGGATGTGGCGCTCCGAATGGCGGTCCGAGTGGCCGGACGCATCGATCCACGACTTGCCCACGCTGCAGACTGCCCTACGGGAAGGCCATGTGAGCCTGTGGCCGCCGGGAGCCGACCTCGAACCCGCCCTCGCGGGGATCGGGCCCGGCGGGCTCGCGGTCCTGCCGCTACCGGCGGACGGCCGGATGGTCGGGGTGTGCCTCGTCGGTTGGGACGGTGAGCACCGGTTCGGTCCCGAGGAGCGGTCGCTGCTGACCGCCACCGCCGGCCTGGTCGGGCAGGCGCTGATGCGCGCCCACGCGCTGGACGCCGGCCACGAACTCGCCACGATGCTCCAGCGCAGCCTGCTGCCGCGCAAACTGCCGTCACTGCCCGGGGGCATGGCCGTCGCGCGCTACCTGCCCGCGACCGTGGGTCTCGAGGTCGGCGGCGACTGGTACGACGTGATCCCACTGGCCGACGGCCACGTGGCGCTCGTCATCGGCGACGTGCAGGGCCACAGTGCCGGAGCCGCCACCATCATGGGGCAGATGCGGACCGCGGTCAGGGCGTACGCGGTCGAGGGCCACCCGCCCGACGTGGTGGTGGCTCGGGCGAACCGGCTGCTCGTCGGCATGGAGACCGACCTGTTCGCCACCTGTCTGTACGTGGACCTGGACATGGAGGAGGGCATCGCCAGGTTCGTCCGCGCCGGTCACCTCCAGCCGGTGCTGCGCAACCCGGACGGCAGTACCGAGGAGATGGCGGTCGAGGGAGGGCCACCGCTGGGCGTGGTCACGGACACCGAGTTCCCCATGACGGAAGCAGGATTGGTTCCGGGCAGCATGCTCGCCCTGCTGACGGACGGCATGGTGGAGTCCTCCAACGTCCGTCTGGAGGACGGAATGCGCCGGGTGTGCGACGTGCTGGCCACGGCGGATCCGGCCGATCCCGGTGTGGTCGCCGACGAGTTGCTCGCGGGCGTCAACCGGCGCGACGACGACGTGGCACTGTTGCTCCTGCGCTACGACGGCACCCGCGTGCGGCCGATGCGGACGCACTGGACCGTGTGGCGACTGCCCAACGCCGTCCAGCACGCGCGCCGTTTCACCGCGCGAACACTGCGCTCGTGGGGCGTGGCGGAGGAGCTCGACGTCGCCTTGCTGGTGGTCTCCGAGCTGGTCACCAACGCGATCGCCCACACGCAGGGGGAGGTGCGGTTGGACCTGACGCTGTCCGCGGACCGGCTGCGGATCGCCGTGAACGACGCCTCGCCCCGCAGCCCGGTCAAGCCTGCGGACGTGGACTGGTCGGCGACGGGCGGGCGCGGGCTCCTCATCGTCGAGGCGACGACGGCGGCGTGGGGCTCCGTACCGTTGAGCAGTGGCAAGCAGGTCTGGGCCGAGGTGCCGCTGGCACCGCGCGAGCGGCTCACCAAGCACGTTTAGCCGCGCCGCCCGGCGGAGCGCACCCCGGCGGTGCCGCGGCCACCGCGGGCCCCGGTCCCGCACGCAGCCCAGACGATGGGGGACCGTGACGTCCCGCGTGGGACGGTGCCGCACCGCCGTGCGAGCCACGGGTGCCGCGGCCGGCCGTCACCGGGGCAGCGGCTGCTCGGTCCAGATGACCTTGCCGGAACCGGTGTAGCGGGTGCCCCATCGCTCGGCGAACTGGGACACCAGGAACAGGCCCCGCCCGCCCTCGTCGGTGGCTGCGGCCGTCCGCAGGTGCGGTGCGGTGCTGCTCCCGTCGGAGACTTCGCAGATCAGCGTCCTGTCACGGATCAGCCGTACCCGGATGGGTCCGGTGGCGTGGCGGATGGCGTTGGTGACGAGCTCGCTGAGGATCAACTCGGTGGTGAAGGCGTCGTCCGACAGTCCCCAGGCATCCAGGGTCCCGGCCACGTCGGCCCGCACACGGGCGACGGCCGACGGGTCGGAGGGCACGTCCCAGCACGCGGTGCGGTTCCCGTCCAGGACGCGGGTACGCGCGACGACGAGCGCGATGTCGTCGCGCGGCTGTTCGGGCAGCAGGGCGTCGAGCACCGCGCTGCAGGTCTCCTCCGGCGCCCGGCCGGTGTTCGCAGCCAGGGCACGGCGCAGCAGCTCCAGCCCTTCGTCAATGTCCCGGCTGCGGTCCTCGACGAGCCCGTCCGTGTACAGCACCAGTTGGCTGCCCTCGGGGAGGTTCAGCTCGATCGTCTCGAAGGGGAGGCCGCCGAGGCCCAGCGGCGGGCCGCTCGGTACGCCGGGGAACTCGACGGCGCCGTCGGGGTGGACGATGACCGGTTCGAGGTGGCCCGCCCGGGCCATGGTGCACTGCTGGGAACTCGGGTCGTAGATGGCGTACAGGCACGTCGCCCCGGTGACCGTGGTGACCGCTCCCTCGGTGTCCTCGTCCTGGTCGATACGGCTGACCAGTTCGTCCATGTGCCACAGCAACTCGTCCGGGGGGAGGTCCAGCGTGGCGAAGTTGTGGATCGCCGTGCGCAGCCGGCCCATGGTGGCGGCGGCGTGGAGCCCGTGGCCCACCACGTCCCCCACGACCAGCGCAACCCGCGCGCCGGGGAGCGGGATGACGTCGAACCAGTCCCCACCGACGCCGCCCAGTCCGGCGTGGGCGGGCAGGTAGCGGTGCGCGACCTCCAGTGCGGTCTGCTCGGGCAGGGCGCGCGGCAACAGGCTGCGCTGCAGGGTGTCGGCCATCCCGTGCTCGCGGGTGTAGCGGCGCGCGTTGTCGATGTTCACGGCGGCGCGTGCGACCAGTTCCTCGGCCAGGGACAGGTCGTCCTTCTCGAACGGCTCGGGCTTCTGCGAACGCCAGAACGTCGCCACGCCCAGGATGACGCCTCGGGCGCGCAGCGGTACGGCGATCATCGAGTGGATGCCCTCCCCGACGAGCCGTCGGGCGCGTTCGGGCTCCTGGACCTGCCAGCCGCCGAAGGTGGTCATGTCCGCTTCGAGGACGGCCTTCCCGGTGTGGAACCCCCTTCCCTGCGGAGTGCTCTCCACGAAGTGGATCAGTCGGCCCGGCTGGTAGAGGGAGGTGTCGTCCCGGACTCCGGCGAAGGCGACGCGGCGCAGTCCCGCCGTGAGGTCCACGGGCTCCTCGCCGCGCAGTACGGCGTCCGGGAGGTCGACGGTGACGAAGTCGGCGAACCGCGGCACGGCGAAGTCCGCCAGCTCCTGCGAGGTCCGCACCACGTCGAGGCTGGTGCCGACCTTCATGCCGGCGTCGAAGAGGAGCTTCAGCCGGCTCTGGACCACATCGGCCCGGCCGGTCAGCGTCCGCAGCTCGGTGGTGTCCCGGAGGGTGGCCACGGCACCGGGAGGTCCACCGCCTTCGGTGGTGGACCTCTGGTTCACGGCCACCAGCCGGTCCCCGATGACGTGCACCTCGTCGGTGGCCGGCCGCCCCGAGGCGAGCAGGCGCGTCATCTCGGGGTCGATGCCCAGCTCGACGACGCGGCGGCCTTCCGCGCCGGGGCCGATGTCGAGCAGTCGCCTGGCCTCGTCGTTGGCCAGGACCAGCTTGTGCTCGCCGTCGACGATCAGCACACCTTCCCGTACCGAGTGCAGGACTGCGTCGTGGTGCTCGTACATACGGGTCATCTCGGCGGGCCCGAGACCGTGGGTCTGGTGCCGCAGCCGCTTGCTGACCAGGGCGGTTCCCGCGGTGGCGACCGCCACGGCGAGTGCGGCGGTGCCGAAGAGCAGCGGCAGGTGTTCCTCGACGACCCCGCTCACCTGGTCAACGGTGATGCCCGAGGCGACCAGGCCGACCACCTTGCCCTGGGCGTCCCTGACGGGGACCACGGCCCGCACGGAGGGGTCGCGGTTGCCGGTCGCGGTCTCCGTGACGACCCCGCCCTTCACGGCGGCCGCTGTGGCTCCCGGGTACTTCTTGCCGATCTGCGCCGGGTCGGGGTGGGTGGTCTGGACCCCGTCGGGGGTCATCACCACGATGTAGTCCACCTTGGACGCCTGCTTGGCGGCCTCGGTCCGGCCCTGCAACGCGGCTGTCGGATCGGGGCTCTTCAGTGCCTCGGCGACCCCAGGTGACCGGGCGAAGGTCTCGGCCACGGCGACCGACCGGTTGCGCGCCTCACGGGAGCTGTCGTTGCGTGACTGCAGCAGCAGGGCGACGACTGCTGCGATGACGAGCAGCACCACGACGGCCACCTGCAGCACGAACACCTGACTGGAGACGGCGCGCGCACTCATCAGGGAGCGCAGACGGCCGCGGGGTCCTGCCATGTCTCCTTTCTAACACCGTGCGCACACGCTGGGCGAACGTTTGCACGGCCGGAGCCACCGCACTCCGACCGGTCCCAGCGGGCGGTCTCAGTCGCCGGCGGCGTGCACCAACGCCACGGGGCAGGCGGCGGTGTGCAGCACCTCGGCGCTCACCGAACCCAGGAGCAGCCTGCGCAGTCCGGACCGCCCGCGGGAACCGACGACGAGCAGCGCCGCGCCGCGCGAGACGTCCGCCAGCAGCGTCGCCGGGCGCAGTCGCTCGACCTGGACCTCGACCTGCACCCCCGGGTAGCGGTCGCGGCGCCCGTCCGCGATCTCCTGCAGGGTCGTCCGCAGCGCCTCGTCGCGCACCTCGAAGTCCGGCGCCACCATGCCGGGGCCCGTCGGGGTTTCGCCCAGATGGAAGCTCCCGTGCACCAGCTGCAGGCGTGCCCCCCGCAGGCGGGCCTCCGCGTAGGCCACGTCCAGGGCCTCCTCGGACACGTCGTACGGGTCCACACCGGCCACCACCCTGTCCTCCACCTCCCGGGAGTCCTCGCCGGAGTGGACGACGAAGACGGGACATGCGGCGTGCGTGGCCACCTGCCAGCTCACCGAACCCAGGGCGAGTCTGGCGAAACCGCCACTCCCCCGGTGCCCCACCACCAGCCAGGCGACCCCGGCGGACCGCTCGAGGAGGACGCCGGACGGTCGCCCGACGACCGACTCGGCCATGACCGTCAGGCCGGGGAACTCCGCGCGGACGCGTGCCGCGTGCGGTGCCACGACCTCCGTGCCCGGATCGCCCGGTACGGCTGCCGCACCGTGCTCCGGGTGGGAACCGGCCGGACGCCGGTGGGGCTCCACGACGTGCAGCAGGTGCAGAGGACGTCCGTGGAGAGCGGCCTGCTGGGCCGCGTAGCGCACCACGGGCTCCTGTTCGCTCCCTTCGTCGACGCCGACGAGTACCGGTCGTTCTGGGGGTGCGGCGGCGTCCGGCATGCGGGCTCTCCCTGTTCGTTGCCGACGGCTGGAGGCTTTCGGTCGCCGGCGTCCTGGCGGCGTCGGCGTGCGGTACTCCGGATTGTGCCGCCCCGTCAGGGATATTCCGGTGACGGCCCGCTGATGGTGGCGGAGTCCGCGTGCTGGGCCGGCCCACCAGCACCCTCGCGCCGGGCCGGCCCAGCGGCGCCGAACTCCCGCCGGAGCCCCGCGGAACCGGTGCACGCCCGGACCGGTCGCGTCCGGCGCCCCCGGTCAGCGCCGGACGTCTGCGTCGAGGCGGGCGGTCACCCTGTTGCGCCGTCGGCATCGACGTCCCAGGCGTCCCATGTGTCCGCTCGCCGCGGGAGACGTCGCGCACAGGACGGGCCGCGTCGAGTGGCCGTCATCGGGCCGGCCGTGGTGTGGTCCTCACGTCGGGCGTGCGGTGGCGGTCGCACGCGTGCCGGTGGTCACGCGCGTTCAGCGCAGGGTGAGCAGGGTCTCGGAACCGACACGGGTCAGCCTCTCGGGGGTGCGGACGTAGTAGAGGCCGGCGTTGCGGGCTTCTTCGACGTGGACGGCCAGGACGCCGTCGAGTTCGCCGTTCGGACGTAGCGCGCACCGGTTCGTGTGGGGGTGGCCGCCGAACCGCCGGTCGTGGAAGTCGACTTCGGCGTACGCGGTCGGAACGGACCGGGGCCGGTGACGTCCTGACCCGGCGCCCCGTTCCCGGCCGGGAGATCGGCCCCGCCGGACGGCAGTGCCCGTGCGCGGCCGGCCCGCCCCGCGGGGCGCCGCCGCCCTGCCCGGTCCGGACCACGGTCGCGTAAGGTCCGGTCCGTACCACGGTCGCGTAACGGACGGCCCGTTCCGGGGGCGGAGGGCTTCGCCTTCGGGCATGATCGTGACCGGTGCCGCCCGTTTCCCGATGGTGCTCGGCACCGACGGACCGGCGCCGGCCTCGGGGGGCGCGGGCGTCGGCCGTTGGACGCACGCACACGGGCCTGCCGGTGGCCCCGGTGACGAGTTGCGGACGGCCGAGGGAACCATCGACCGATGCGAGGCGGACCTGCTCCATGACCACATCACGGGACCTGATGATCATCGCCGTGGACGCGGAGTCGAGCCGTCCCGTGGAGCGGGGCGAGCTGTCGCTCGCGCTCGCGGGCGCCGAGGTGATCGACCTCATCGAGGTCGGTGCCGTCGTCCTGGACGACGACCGCATCGTTCCGGGCTACCGGCCCACCCTGGCCGATGCCCTGCTGGACCAGGCGGCATCGGACCTGGTCCGCGACGTGCCCTACGAGTCGGTCGACGACTGGCTGTGGCGCCGGGGCCGCGGCCTGTCCGAGGCCTATCGCACGGCCTTCGAGGCGGAGGGGCTGGTCGGTCGACGACGACGCCGCGGGATGCCGTTCGGCACCGGTCACGTCGTAACGGCCGACTCTCCGGACCGCCGCGCCGCGACGGACCGTTGGGCGTCGGCCGAGCCCGTGCTGGTCGCCCTCGCGGCAGCCCTCGGGATCCGCGCGGGGGACGCGGAGGAGACCGTCGACTCCGCGGGCGTGGCCGACGACGCCGTGGACACGGTGCTGGCCGCCGTCCACGGCTCACTGCTGGAACTCGCCGCCATTCGCCAGCAACGCGCCATCGAGCAGGCCGCCTTCGACAACATCTGGCGTGGGCAGTGAGCCGCGAGACGGGACGCGGGCAGACCCCGCTACCGCCCCGACTCCGCTTCCGGCCATCTCGTCCTGGCCCGCCGCGGGTCGGACGGCGGAGTGGCATGGTGGGCCCCGAGAGGATTACGTCCACACGAAAGAGTGAAGGGATGCGCCTGGGGAGTGACGCGTGCGGCTCCTCCTGACGTCCGACACACACGTCCCGACCCGCGCCCGGGTGCTTCCGGACCAGGTTCTCGGCGCGTTGGGGCACGTCGACGCGGTCCTCCATGCAGGTGATTGGGTGGACGTGGCGACCCTCGACCTGTTCGAGAACTGCGCACGGCGCCTCATCGCCGTCCACGGCAACAACGACGGCCCCGAGCTGCGCGCCCGCTTGCCGGAGGTGGCGCGTGCCGAGCTCGGCGGGCTCCGGGTCGGGGTGGTCCACGAGACGGGTGCCGCGCAGGGTCGGGAACGACGGTGCGCCGCACGCTTCCCCGAACTGGACGTGCTCGTCTTCGGCCACAGCCACATCCCGTGGGACACCACCGCCGAGAGCGGTCTGCGGCTGCTGAACCCGGGGTCGCCCACCGACCGGCGCCGGCAGCCGCACTGCACGTACATGACCGCGGTGATCGAGCGGGGGCTGCTGGTCGACGTGACCCTGCACCGTCTTCCGCCGCGCGCCTAGGGCAGGTCCCCGCGGGGAGCCCGGGGCCGAGCGGTGGGCGGCCTCGGCGGACGGCGGGGGCGGTCCGGCCCGCTCGTGCATCCTCCCGGCACGTCATGCGCCGCCGTCGGACCGCCCCGCCGTGCATGCGAGCGGCACGGCTGCCGGTGCGCCCGCGGCGCACCGGCGGTTCCGGGGGTCAGGAGCGGTACAGCAGCGCGTCCATGACCGTCAGCAGGACCTCCTCGGCGTCCGGGACGCCGTCGACCGACCGCCAGGCCACGAAGCCGTCCGGGCGCACCACGACGGCGCCCGCGTTCGTCGTGCCGTGGAGCTCGGCCCAGTCCGATCCCGTCTCGGGGACGAGGTCGACGTCCTTGCCCTCACCGATGCGGTACGCGTCGAGCGTGATCGAGAGCTTGCTCGCGACCAGTGCAGCAGCCGCGTGCCAGGGAGTCCCGTCGGTACCCGTGAGCAGCACGAACGACCGCTCGTAGAGGTCCAGGGTGGAGATCATCCGCATGGTGCCGGGCGGGTGCAGCCACAGGTGCGGGGCTCGGGTGCCGGGCTCCCCGGCGAGCTGCATCCGCTGTGGTACGACCGGCTGCTCGGGATCGGCGCCGAGGACCGCGCCGCGCGGGTAGCGGTAGCCCATGGCGACGGTGAGCATGCCGCCCTGCCGCCCGCCGCCCGCGCCCGGGGCCGGCACGTACCCGGGGTGGCTGTGTTCCGCGGACCGGGCCGAGGCGCGTGCGCTGGTGGCCGCCGCCACCGGGAGGCGTTCCGCCTCGTAGGTCTCCAGCAGCCCGGGGCCCGCAGAGCCGTCCAGCACCAGGGCCAGCTTCCAGGCGAGGTTGTGCGCGTCCTGGATGCCGGTGTTGGAGCCGAACGCGCCGGTCGGGGACATCTCGTGCGCCGAGTCGCCGGCGAGGAAGACCCTGCCGTGCCCGTACCGTTCGGCGACCCGTTCGGCTGCGTGCCACGGGGCCTTCCCCGTGATCTCGACGTCGATGTCCGGCTCGCCGACCGCCCTGCGGATGTGGTCGATGCAGCGCTCGTCGGTGAAGTCCTCCAGTGCCTCGCCTCGACCCGGCTGCCAAGGTGCGTGGAAGACCCAGCTCTCCTCGTTGTCCACGGGGAGCAGGGCGCCGTCGGCCTCGGGGTCGGTGAGGTAGCAGACGATGAAGCGCCGGTCGCCGACCACGTCGGCGAGCGCGCGTGAGCGGAAGGTGATGCTCACGTTGTGGAAGAGGTCTCCCGGGCCGGTCCTGCCGATCCCGAGGCGTTCCCGGATGGGGCTGCGGGGCCCGTCGGCGGCGATCAGGTAGCTCGCGCGCACCGTCCTGCGCCGGCCGGTGTCGCGGTGCTGCACGACCGCGGTGACGCCGTCCGCGTCCTGGTCGAAGGAGAGCAGCTCGGTGGAGAACCTCAGGTCGCCCCCGTGCTTGCGGGCGCAGTCCAGCAGGACGGGCTCCAGGTCGTTCTGGCTGCACACGCACCAGGAGGAGGGGCTCAACCGGGCGGAGCCGTGTCCGGGGTCGATCTCCTTGAACAGCCATTCGCCCGCGTCCGAGGTGAGGGAAGGCGTCTGCAGGATGCCGTGGTTGTCGGCGAGGAGAGAGGCGGCTTCGTGGATGAGGGCTTCGGCGCCCGCCACCCGGAACAACTCCATCGTGCGAATGTTGTTGCCCCGTCCGCGCGGATGCCTCGACGTGCCCGCGTGTCTCTCCACCAGCATGTGGTCCACGCCCAGGCGGCCCAGGAAGAGCGATGCGGACAGGCCCACCAGGGAGCCTCCCGTGATCAGGACCGGTACGCGCTCGTCGATGTTTTCTTCCATCAGGTGCCTCAGCTCCAGCCGCCGGTAGGGGGAATGGAGTTTCCATGCCCTTGTGGGAGGGCGTCGATCGCCCGTTCACCCACCTGGTTCACACATCTCGCGCCACCCGTGGTAGCGGCACAGGATCGAAGCCGGACTGCCACTTCGCGTCAGTGTGAACGGCCGTCCGTACCTGTCGGATCTGTCGGGTCTCGCACTCGGAAACCCCGAGAAGCCGACTTCGTGCACCGCACGCGGCGGCCTCACTGTCTCGAAGGAGAGGCGTGCAAATGACAACGCTTTCCGAACGCATATCTCAGTCGGCTTTCGATGGCTCCAGGCTGCGCGTCGTGCTGCTGCTGGATCTCCATGACGGTGCCCAGCAGGACTTCCTGAAGGCGTACGAGCACATGCGCAACCAGGTGGCGTCGGTCCCCGGTCACATCAGCGACCAGCTGTGCCAGTCGATCGAGAATCCTTCGCAGTGGCTGATCACCAGCGAATGGGAGAGCGCTCCGCCCTTCCTCGCCTGGGTGAACAGCGAGGAACACGTCGAGACGGTACGTCCCCTGCACAACTGCGTGCGGGACACCCGCTCGCTGCGCTTCAGCGTGCTGCGGGAGACGGGCAACATGAACACCTCCGCGTTCTCGGGGCAGCCCGGCGGGGGCCTGCAGCCGTACGCCCGGGTGGGTGACGGTGTGGTCCGCCACGCCATCACCTTCACCGTCAAGCCGGGCAGCGAGCCCGTCGTGGCGGACATCCTCGCGAACTACACGTCGCCCGAGGCACAGGTCGACGAGACGACCAGGCTGCGCCGCACCTCGTTGTACATGCACGGCAACCGGGTCGTGCGGGCCGTGGAGGTGCAGGGCGACCTGCTCGCGGCCCTGCGCCACGTGGCGCGGCAGCCCGAGGTCAGGAAGGTCGAGGAGGCCATCAACCCCTACCTGGAGCAGGACCGGGACCTCCACGACCCCGACTCGGCGCGGGTGTTCTTCACCCGGGCGGCGCTGCCCGCGGTGCACCACCTCGCCACGGCGGGTGGCGAGGACCATCCGGACGTCAAGCGACACGCGCTGTTCTACCAGGCCAAGGAAGGCTGCGGCATGGCCCTCGCCAGGCTGCTCGCCGGCCAGGACGAGGTGGCGGCCGACGACCCGAGCACACCCCTGGACAGCAGCACCATCTTCCAGCGCGACGACATCGTCGTACGCCTGGTGGAGGTGCGCGGCCCGATCGACGCCCAGCCCCTGCTCACCATCGGTGCGCACGGTCCCCGCAAGGCGGCCATGCTGGCGCGGCTGCTCGACGACGAGGAGTTCCGCGGGGGCGCGACCCCGACGGAGGCGGACATGTCGCGCTTCCTCGCCCGTGCCGACATGAACCTGCTCACCGACCGCCGGGCCCCCTGAACCGTGCTTCCGGCCCCACCGGTCGCACACACACCGAACCGCCGGCAGCACGCCAAACGGCCACGTGGAGGAACCAGTCATGACCACACCCCATCGCATCGTCGACCTGAGCGAGACCCAGCCCAACCGCAAGCGCGGCGGCGATCTGCGCGCCATGCTCACGCCCACCGCAGTCGGAGCCACCAGCGGCTTCATGGGCCTCGCGATCGTGGAGCCCGGCGACCGCATCGGTGAGCACTACCACCCGTACTCCGAAGAGTTCGTGTACGTGGTCAGCGGCTCGCTCGAAGTCGACCTGGACGACGAGACGTACGCCATCCGGCCGGACCAGGGCCTGCTGATCCCGCCGTACGTGCGGCACCGCTTCCGCAACGTCGGCGACACCGAGGCCCGGATGGTCTTCCACCTGGGACCGTTGGCGCCGCGTCCAGAACTCGGCCACGTCGACACGGAGGAGACGCCCTCCAGGGAAGGTGCCGCACAGCGTCCGCCCGAACGGACGAAGGCGGCTTCATGACCCGGCGCGTAGCGGTCACCGGTGTCGGCATAGTCGCGCCGGGAGGCGTCGGCATACCGGCGTTCTGGGACCTCCTGGCCAACGGCCGTACCGCGACCAGAGGCATCACGCTGTTCGATCCGAAGGGGTTCCGCTCGCGCATCGCCGCCGAGTGCGACTTCGATCCCGCGGCCCACGGCCTCGGTCCGGAGGAAGTGCAGCGTGCGGACCGGTACGTCCAGTTCGCCATGGTCGCCGCCCGGGAGGCCCTGCGTGACGCAGGGCTGGACCCGGAGAAGGAGGACCCTTGGCGGATCGGGGTGTCCCTGGGCACCGCGGTGGGCGGCACCACCCGGCTGGAGCACGACTACGTCAAGGTCAGCGATTCCGGGCAGCGTTGGGACGTCGATCCCAGCCAGGCGGAGGCGCACCTGCACCGGGCGTTCTCGCCCAGTGCCCTCGCCTCGGAAGTGGCCGAACAGACCGGTGCCCACGGCCCGGTGCAAACCGTCTCCACGGGCTGCACCTCCGGTCTCGACGCCATCGGCTACGCCTTCCACGCGATCGAGGAGGGCCGGGTCGACGTCTGCATCGCCGGTGCGTCCGATTCACCGATCTCACCCATCACGGTCGCCTGCTTCGACGCGATCAAGGCCACGTCCCCCAACAACGACGACCCCGCGCACGCCTCGCGCCCCTTCGACGCCCACCGCGACGGTTTCGTCATGGGCGAGGGCGGTGCGGTGCTCGTCCTGGAGGAGTTGGAGCACGCCCGGGCCCGCGGGGCGACGGTGTACTGCGAGATCGGCGGCTACGCCACGTTCGGCAACGCGTACCACATGACCGGCCTCACCCGGGAGGGCCTGGAGATGGCGCGCGCGATCGACAGTGCGCTCGACCACGCCCGCGTCGACGGATCGGACATCGACTACGTCAACGCACACGGGTCGGGCACCCAGCAGAACGACCGGCACGAGACCGCGGCAGTGAAGGAGTCGCTCGGAACGCATGCGTACGAGGTGCCGATGAGTTCCATCAAGTCCATGGTGGGGCACTCCCTCGGCGCCATCGGGGCCATAGAGGTCGTCGCCTGTGTCCTGGCACTGGCCAACCAGGTGGTGCCGCCCACGGCGAACTACGAGACCCCTGACCCCGAGTGCGATCTCGATTATGTGCCACGCACGGCGCGCGCCCTCAAGCTGCGCAACGTGCTCTCGGTCGGCAGCGGATTCGGCGGATTCCAGTCCGCCGTGGTCCTGACCCGGCCAGGAGGGAGGACACGATGAGTCCTCGGCAGGACCGGCGTACGGCCGTCACCGGAATCGGCGTCATCGCCCCCAACGGGGTCGGCACCGATGCCTTCTGGAAGTCCACACGGGAGGGGGTCAGCGTCCTCGACCACATCACGCGTGAAGGCTGCGACCACATGCCGGTCCGTGTCGCCGGGGAGGTCCGCGGCTTCGATCCGGAATCGCTGGTCGAGGAGCGCTTCCTCGTCCAGACCGACCGGTTCACCCACTTCGCGATGGCGGCGGCCGACATGGCACTGGCCGACGCACGGATAGCGGCCGGCGACTACGACGACTCACCGTTCGCGGTGGGCGTGGTCACGGCCGCCGGTTCCGGTGGCGGTGAATTCGGCCAGCGGGAGCTGCAACGGCTGTGGGGGCAGGGTTCCCGCTACGTGGGCCCCTACCAGTCGATCGCCTGGTTCTACGCCGCGAGCACCGGCCAGATCTCGATCCGCGGCGGCTTCAAGGGCCCCTGTGGTGTCGTGGCCAGCGACGAGGCCGGCGGGCTCGATGCCATCGCCCATGCGGCGCGTGCCATCGAACGCGGCACCGGTGCCGTCGTCATCGGTGCCGCCGAAGCTCCCTTGGCGCCGTACTCGCTCGTCTGTCAACTCGGCTACCGCGAGCTCAGCATGAGCGACGAACCGGACCGCGCCTACCGCCCGTTCACCTCGGGGGCCTGTGGTTTCGTCCCTGCGGAGGGCGGCGCCATGCTCGTCGTCGAGGAGGAATCGCTGGCCCGTGACCGCGGGGCCACGGTCCGGGCCGTCGTGGCCGGCCACGCGGGGACGTTCACCGGCGCCTCCCGGTGGGAGGAATCGCGCGAGGGACTGGCCCGCGCGATCTCCGGTGCCCTCGACGACGCGGGCTGCGCGCCGGAGGAAGTCGACGTCGTGTTCGCCGACGCGCTCGGCGTACCGGCGGCGGACGAAGCAGAAGCCCGGGCCATCACGGACGCGTTGGGCCGGCACGCCCGGCGCGTGCCGGTGACGGCGCCCAAGACGGGCACCGGCCGGGCCTACTGCGGGGCGCCCGTCCTGGACGCGGCCGCTGCGGTGCTCGCGATGCAGGAAGGTCTCGTCCCGCCCACGCCCAATGTCTTCGACGTGTGCCACGACCTGGACGTCGTGACCGGCAGGGCCCGCCCCGCCGAGCTGCGCACCGCCCTGGTGCTGAGTCGAGGGCTCATGGGTTCGAACGCGGCGCTCGTGCTGCGGCACGGCACCGACAACCCCTCATGAGAAGGAGGACTCCCTCATGACCACTCAAGTGACCAAACTGACCATCGAAGAGCTGGCCGTCCTGATGAAGCAGGGCGCCGGTGTCACGGTCGACCCCAAGGAGATGGGCGGCCGTCCCGAAGCGCGGTTCGACGAGTACGGCCTCGACTCCCTCGGGTTGTTGGGCATCGTGGGCGAGCTGGAGAACCGGTACGGCCGGTCGCTGCCCTCCGACGCGGACCGCTGCAAGACCCCCCGAGAGTTCCTCGACCTCGTCAACAACTCCCTCATGGCAGGAGCCTGAAGTGTCCGGGCACACCGAGAACAACATCACCATCAACGCACCCCTCGACCTCGTCTGGAACGTGACCAACGACATCGAGAACTGGCCGCAGCTGTTCAGCGAGTACGCCTCCGTGGAGATCCTGGAGCGCGAGGGCGACAGGACGAAGTTCCGTCTGACCATGCATCCCGACGACAACGGCAAGATCTGGAGCTGGGTCTCGGAGCGGGTCACGGACCGGCCGTCGCTGACGGTCAACGCCCGTCGCGTCGAGACCGGCCCCTTCCAGCACATGGACATCCGCTGGACGTACAAGGAGACCCCGAAGGGCGTCGTGATGCACTGGACGCAGGACTTCGCGATGAAGCCGGACGCCCCCGTCGACGACGACTGGATGACCGACAACATCAACCGGAACTCCCGTGTCCAGATGGAGCTGATCCGGGACAAGATCGAGAAGCGTGCCCGGGAACGCGAGACCGTTCCCGTCCACACCGACTGACTCCGACCGACTCCAACTGACTCCGACAGAAGGGACTCCCCCTGATGCACCAGGCCCTCATCGTCGCCCGCATGGCACCGGGTTCGGCGCCCGACATCGCCAAGGTGTTCGAGGAATCGGACCGGGGTGAGCTGCCGGGGCTCGTCGGGGTCACCCGGCGCAGCCTCTTCCAGTTCGGCGATGTCTACGTGCACCTGGTCGAAGCCGACAGGCCGCCCGGTCCCGCGATCGCGAAGGTCGCGGACCACCCGGCGTTCCGGGACGTCAGCGAGAAGCTCTCCGCCTACGTCAGCGCCTACGATCCGGAGACCTGGCGGAGTCCCAAGGACGCCATGGCCCACCGGTTCTACCTCTGGGAGCGCGCCGGCACGGTGTAGGGCGCCCCGCAACACCGGTCGCCGGCTCCGCGTGGGGAACGCGGAGCCGGCGAAGGGGTTCTCCGGGTCGGACGAACGGGTCGACGGGGGCAGGGGAAGTACCTCCCGGCGGTCCCCCGTCCGGATCAGCCGGGGACGACGCTGTCGAAGGCGTGCAGATAGCTGTTGACCGGTCGGACGTCACCGACGGCCAGACCCGCGTCCGCCATCCTGCTGAGCATGCTCTCCTTGGTGTGCTTCGCACCACCGACGTTGAGCAGGAGCAGCAGGTCCATGGAGGTGGTGAACTTCATCGACGGCGTGTCGTCGACGAGGTTCTCGATCACCACGACCCTGGCACCGGAGCGGGCGGCCGAGACCACGTTGCGCAGGGTCCTGCGGGTGCTGTCGTCGTCCCACTCCAGGATGTTCTTGATGATGTAGACGTCGGCCTCGACCGGGATCGACTCGCGACAGTCGCCGGGCACGATGCGCACGCGGTCGGCGAGCGCGCCCCCGTCCCGCAGCCGCGGGTCCGCGTGGGCCACCACCCGGGGGAGGTCCAGCAGGGTCCCCCGGATGTCCGGGTGCTTCTCCAGCAGGCTGGCCAGGACGTGCCCCTGGCCGCCGCCGATGTCCGCGACGGTGGCCGCCCCGGTGAGGTCGAGGAGTTCCGCCACGTCACGGGCCGACTGCATGCTGGACGTGGTCATGGCCCGGTTGAAGACGTGGGCCGATTCGTGCGCGTCCTCGTGCAGGTAGTCGAAGAACCCCTTGCCGTAGAGGCTGTCGAAGACGCTCTTGCCGGACCGCACGGCCTCGTCGAGGACGGGCCACGCGTCCCATGTCCAGGGCTCGGTGCACCACAGCGAGATGTACTTGAGGCTGTGCGGGTCGTCCTCGCGGAGCATCCGGGACATCTCGGTGTGGGCGAAGGCGCCGTCGTCAGTCTCGGTGAAGATGCCGTAGCACGACAGGGCGCGCAGCATCCGCCGCAGTGACCTCGGGTCGGCCTGCACGGCCGACGCCAGTTCCTCGGCTGTGGCGGGGGTCTCCCCCAGTGCGTCGGCGACGCCGAGTCGCGCTGCGGCGCGCACCGCGGCGGCACATGCCGCCCCGAACACCAACTCCCGCAGCCGCATGGACGGCGGGGTCGTGGTCAGGATCGTGGTGCTGGCGGTGGCGGTGGCGGTGGTGGCATTGCTCGGGGTGGTGCTTACGGTCGTCATGCCCTCTCGTTTCTCACGGTGTTCGGGGGGAGGGAGGGGCCGGTGGGAGCGGCCCGCGTCAGCACAGTCCTGCGGGTTGTGACACCCGGCAGAAGTTGCCGTCGAACCTGTTGCCCTTGCCGGTGTCCCGGTTGGCGAGGTCTGCCGTCGCGTTGTTCAGCAGCACGTTGTCGCGGATGACGTTGCCGCTGTTGGGGGCACCGACGATGCTCTTGAAGAGCACGATCCCGCCTGCGAAGGGCGAGGAGCCCGCGTGACCCCAGACCGTGTTGTCCTCGACGGTCACGCGCTCGACGCCGGTGAGGACGATCCCCGCACCCTGGATCACCGGGAGCCGTGCGGTCTTCGGGCACAACTTGTTGTTGTTGTGAACCCAGTTCCTGCGGACCGTCAGCGCTCCGGCGCGCGGGACCCCTTCGTCGCCGACGAGGAACACCCCGGCGCAGTTGGCGGTGAAGGCGTTGCCCTCGACGGTGAGGTTCCTGAGCCGTCTGACCGTCAACCCGACGCGGTTGCCCGTCATCAGGTTCTCCTTGACGACCGCCCGTCGGGCGTCGGTGGCTCCGGCCTCGGAGTCCACGGTGTTCGACAGGAAGATGCCGGACTCGGCATTGTCGCGCGCGGTGTTCCGTACGACCTCGGTGCGCAGGGACCGCTCGGTGGCGATGCCCCAGTTGCCGCTCTTGTCCACGGTGACCTGCCGGACGCTGAGCCGGTCGGTGCCCGAGGCCCAGAGGCCGTTCTTCTTGGCCCTCAACACCCGCAGGGATTCGATCCGGACGTTCCTGACGGGCTTCGCGCTGGTGCCGAGGACGCAGATCCCGTTGCCTGCCTGGCCACAGGTGTGCGCGGGCTTCACGGCCGGGGCGGCGATGACGGTGGAACGGCCTGATCCGCGGAGGGTCAGGTCCGACTTCGCGATCTGCACGCTCTCCCGGTAGGTGCCGGGTGCGATCTGGATGGTGTCGCCCGGCTTGGCGGCGTTCACGGCGGCCTGGATGGACTGCCCCGGGTTCACGGTGCGGGTGACCGGGACGGGCTTCGGCGCCGCGGCGCCCACTCCCGAGGCCATGAGGAGGGCAACGCTTCCGAGGTACATGATCTGTTGTTTCGTCATGAGAAAAAATTATGGGCAATTATGACGAATCGCCACATACCATAAGCCAACAGGCGCGTGTCGGGGTGCCCCGGGGAAGGACAAGCGCTTACGGCTCGGGGAGTGCGACCGTCCGCCCATACGGATCAAACCGCGGGCCGCCACCCGTTCGGAGCACAGGACGGCGTCACACAGAGCGACGCCGACACGCGCGGGGCTCACTGCCCGACGCGCGGGGGGGATGACGTACGGCGAACGAGGGACCCCGCGGTCGGGGCTCGGCGCCGCCGGTCCGCACGCCCCGGCCCGCCGGCGCCCCTACCGGACGCCGAAGGACGTCACCGCGCGTGCGGGTGGATCGCTCCGGATGCGGTCGTCCGCCGGTTTCCCGGCACCGTGGGACGCGACGGGCGCGGCGACGCTGACGACCGTCCGCCGCCGACCGTTCCCCGCCCGAGCCGTCGACGCGTCGAGCGCCCCCGCCTCAAGTGCCCTCGGCCACGCCGTCGCCGTCGATCCTGCGCAACCGTTCCGCATCGCAGGTCCGCGGGCAGGTGCCGCACGCCTCGGCCGGGCGGATCGCGTAGTACATGCAGCAGCCGAGGCGGGTACGGGTGGGGTACGAACGCCCGGAAGAACCCGTCAGGCTGCGGAAACCCGCACCGCCGGGGAACGGGGCGACGGGTTCGGGCAGCAACTCCCCCGCGGCACGGACCCCCTCATCCTCCTCCCCCAGCATCCGACCGAGGTACCAGATCCCGGAGACGAGGTCATCACCCACCATGCCCCACAGCGCGCGCGGTCCCCGGCGCACCTGCGGGCCGATCGCCGCCAGCAGCGGGCGCACATGGTCGGCCACCGCGGCGCGCAGCTCCGCACGCAGCGCCTCCTCGTGCGCCAGCACCCGCACCCCGGGCAGTTCCGCCGCCGGATCCCCGGGCAGGCAGGCGAAGCCCGTGGGCACGACGGCGTAGGAGGCGGTCATCAGACTGACGCGCACGTCCTGGGGTCGGATGCGGGGCACACGGCGCTGGAGGTACCAGGGGCCGCTCATCAGCAGGCTCACGGACCACAGGTAGTCGTGCAGGGCCCGCGACGCGACGACGTCACGTCGCGGGGTGCGGCCGTGGTCCCGCTCGATGCGCAACGCCTCCGCGTCGAGGAAGGCGTCGAGGAACCGCGGACGACCCGCCAGCTCCGCACCGTCGGCCCAGCCCTGGCCCGCCGTCGCGCCCGGCGCCGCGACGTCCACCTGCAGGGCCGGGCAGAGCACCGAGAGCCGTTCGTAGGTGACGGCCAGCAGGGCGGAGCAGCTCGTGGCGGCGCCTGTCGGCAGGCATACCGGAGCCATGGTCACGGAACGCACCTCGACACGATGTCGGAGACCGGAATGATCGCAACGGTAAGGCAAGGCTCACCTTAACCACACTCCCCGGCCCTTGCACCAATCGAGCCCGCGTCGGCGCGAATTGACAAAGTTAGGCGTACCTAACTTAAGCTCTCGGGTCGTGATCCAGAACTTGCCGGGTCACCGATCCGCGGCGGAAGTGATCCCTTCATGCAGTTGTACCTGCTCGCCCTGAACCCGACCGACTCGGTCACCGAGGGCTTCCTCCCCGCTGCCCGGCGGCTCGGCCTGCACGTCACCATGCTCACCGACCAGCCGTCAGCACACCGTGCCGTGTACCCGGACGTCGAGATCCTGGAGTGCGACGTACGCGACGTCCACGCGGTGATCTCCCGGGTCTCCGCCCACCGCGCGCCCGACGCGGTCTTCAGCAACAGCGACCACGTGCAGACCCAGACCGCGCTCGCCGCCGACTACTTCGGCCTCCCCGCCAAGAATTGGCGCTCCGCGCTGCGGGCGAAGGACAAGGCGCAGATGCGCCGGCACCTCCGGGCGGCGGCGGCCGCAGGAGGAGGCTGCGCCCCGGGCACCGGGGAGGACCTTCTGGCGGGCGGCACCGTCAGGTCCGTCGAACTCGCCCCGGGGCAGGACCCGACCACGGCAAGGGGGGTCGCCGACCTGCCCTACCCCTGCGTGGTCAAGCCCCGCGAGGGCGTGGCCAGTGAGGACGTCTTCCTCGTCGAAGACCTCCGGGAGCTCGGGCAGCGCTGCAAGGAGATCCGGGCACGTCGCCCCGGGGCGGCCCTGGTGGTCGAGGAGTACCTGCCGGGCGACCTCTACACGCTGGAGACGCTCGGTGACGGCCGCGTCCTGCACACGCTCGGCGGGTTCCGCACCGAGCTGTCACCGCCCCCGCACTTCATAGAGGAGCGCCTGTCCTACGTGCCGGCGCACTCCTCTCCCGTCGCCGAGCAGGTGCTGGCGCAGTTGGACGCCCTCGGCGTGGGCTTCGGCGCCTGCCACACCGAGTTCGTGGTGCACGACGGTCGCGCGCGCATCATCGAGGTCAACTACCGGGCCGTCGGCGACCAGTGCGACCTGCTGCTCGCCGAGTTGCTGGACGTCCCGTACTTCGAACACGTCCTGCGCACGCACCTCGGAGAGCCGCTCCCCGTCGACCTCGGCTTGCGCACCGGGGTCGCCGCGCGACTGCACTACCCCTGCGCGGACCGCGCGGGCACCTTGGCCTCGGCTCCCGCAGCAGTCGAACTCGAAGACGACGGAGTAAAACTGACGTACCGCCCGCTGCGCGCCGTCGGCGAGCGCCACGAGCTCTACCGGACCAACCGCGACTTCCTGGGCGTCGTCCGCGCCACCGGCGTCGACCAGGGCCGGGTGGACCGGGCGGTGCGCGCGTTCCTCGAAGGGCAGCACTGGGAGATCGCACCGTGACCGTACCGGCGGCCGGCTCCGACGGCACGCCCGACGCACCGCCGGGCGGGACGGCCGAGTCGGCGGAGCTGACGCTGCGCGTACTCGGCGCGCTGCTGCGCGAGGACGTCGTGGGGCTGCGCTCCGGCAGCGTCCCGGTGGACGGGCCGGACGGCGTATGGCTGCGCCGGCCGACCACAGGACACGACGCACTGCTGCTGCCGGTGCGCAGCGACGGGTTCCAGTGCGTCTGGGCGCCTCGACTGCCGCTGCTGCGCAGGGAGTCCGACGGGACGGTGGTGAGCGGCTGCGACGCCGTCCTCGCCGCCTTGAGGGCGCTGGCCGACCCGGTGGACCGGGGTGGCTTCGACACGTTCGCAGAAGAGTGCCGTCAGACGCTCGCCACCGTCCGGCTGCACACCGGCACGCAGGAGGAGGTCCTGGCCCTGCTCGCCGAGCGGCACGGAGCGGACCCGGCCCGCTGGACCGGCCTCTTCGCCGGACTCGCCCACGACACGCTCGCCGCGCGGCTCGACCACCCGGTCTATCCGACCGCGCGCGGCCGATCCGGCCTCGTCCCGCGCCAGCTGCGCGCCTACGCACCCGAATTCCACCCCCGCTTCGCGCTGCGCTGGATCGCGCTCCCCGCGGACGCGGTCACGCTCCGGGGCGCGCTCCCGGGACCGCGCCCCTCCGAGCTCGGCCTGCGGGGACTCGACGACAGCCACGTCGCCCTCCCCGTGCACCCGCTCTCGGTGGGCGCCCCGCTGCGTGCGGCCCTTCGGGACGCGGTGCTCGACGGGGCCGCGGTACTCGCAGACCGCTCCCACCTCGACGTCGTACCGACCCTGTCCATGCGCACCGTCGCCCTGGCCGACACCCCTCGGGTCCATCTCAAACTGCCCCTCGCCACCTCCACCCTGGGCAGCCTGAACCGGCGCACCATCAAGCCGGGCACCCTCGTGGACGGAGCGGCCGGGCAGCGCCTGCTGCAGTCGGTGATCGACCGTGAGCCGCGCTTCCGCAGAACCGTGCTGCTCGCCGACGAATCCCGGTACGCCCACGCCGGCCACGAGCTCCTCGCCGTACTCCTGCGCCGGTACCCCGCCGGTCTCGACGATGCCGTCGTGGTGCCGGCAGCCGCCCTCCTGGGCCGGGCCCCGGGCGGACGGATGCTCCTCGACCACCTTGCGGACCGCTTCTACGGCGGCGATCCGCTCGCCCTGCTCGACGCCTGGTTCACCGTGCTCTTCGACTGGCAGACCACCCTCTTCGCGTACGGAATCGCCTTGGAGTCCCACCAACAGAACGTGTCCCTGGTGCTGGACGAACGAAAGGGGCGTCCGCGCATGCGCCTGCTACTCAAGGACAACGACGGACCGCGCGTCAACATCGACCGGCTGCGTGCGACCCTCGGTCCGGGTACGCCGGACCCCGCCGTCTTCGACGACCCGCGGGTCGTCTGTCACGACGACGGACCCGTCGTGGACCTGTTCACCACCATCACCGTCCATTTGTGCGCGGGCGCGTACGCCTTCGCGCTGGCCCGGCTCGAACGCGCCCCGCTGCGGCGGTTGCTCGGGCTCGTCCGGGAGCGGCTCTCCGAGGCGGTGGGGCGCTGGGAGGGGGGTCCGGGTGAGCCGGGCACCGTCCTGCGCGAACATGTCCTGGACGCAGCGCGGTTGCCCATCAAGGCGATGGTGACGGCGGGCACGCTGCTCGCCAAGGACCGCTCGGGAGCGTCGGACATCAACAAGCACTACACCACAGGCCCCAACTACCTGCTGCGGGGAGTGTGAACGGCGATGACATCGACCAGCCCTTCTGCACGCCACTCCGCCCTGGCAGGGATGCCCACCGCCGACGAGGCCGTGGCGCACACCCTGCTGAACTGCCTGCTCCGCGAAGTGTCAGGACCCGAGCACCAGACCGCCGTGATCGACGGCCACCTGCTGCTGCGGCTACCCCGTCACGGGGTGCTGCTGCGGGTGGCGTTGCGCCGCACGTCCCTGCTGGGCGCCCACCGGTTCACCGGCCCGGTGGCCGAACAGACGGACGACGGCTGGTCCGACCTCGACTGGCAGCGGCTCGCCGAGTACACCCGTGCCGAACTGTCGCTGCGTACCGGCGCGGACAATGACGAGTTCCTGACGCAGATCGCCTCCAGCCACCGGGGGGTCACCGCCGGACTCGCCCGGTGCCGGTCGGGGAGAACTGCCCCTCACCGCGCGGGGGACGGGAGCCCGCTCGGCCGCTACCTCGCGTCCGAGCAGTCCCTGGTGCTCGGCCACCGCTTCCACCCCGCCCCCAAGGCACGCGGAGGCGATACGGCAACCTGGTCCGCCTACGCTCCGGAGGCCGGGGCCTCCTTCCCGCTCCGGCTGCTCGCCGTGCGGGAGGAGCGGATCGCCGAGGAGACGGCCGCCCCGGGTGCCACGGCTCCGCTGGACCGGCTGGGGCGGGCGCCCGACGGCTACCGGCTGCTGCCGGCCCACCCGTGGCAGTACGAACTGTTGCGCGACCACCCCTCGCTGCAACAGGCGTACGCGCGCCGGGACGTCATCGACCTCGGAGCGGGCCGCACGCCGTTCACCGCCACCGCCTCGGTGCGCACCGTCTACGACGGCGACACCTTCCTGAAGTTCAGCCTCAACGTGCGCATCACCAACTGCCTGCGGAAGAACGCCCGTTACGAGCTGGCGGGTGCGGTTGCACTCACCCGGCTGCTCAGGCCCGCACTGGCCGACCTGGCTGCGCGCTTCCCGGACAGCGGCGTGCTCCGCGAGCCCGCCTATCGCAGCCTCGCGCTCCCGGGTCCGGACGGCGAGCCCGTGCTCGACCTGCTGGAAGGCTTCGGCGTGATCGTCCGGGAAGGGCTCGGCAGCCGGTTGCGCCCCGGAGTCACCCCCCTGCTCGCGGGCGCCGTGGCGGACGAGTACCCCTCGGGGCCCGCCCACGTGTCCCGTCTGCTCCCCGACTCTGACCCCCGCACCGCCCTGTCGTGGTGGCGGGCGTACCTGGACCTGCTCGTCCCGCCCGTGCTCGCGGCCTACTTCGACCACGGACTCGTCCTCGAGCCGCACCTACAGAACGTCCTCGTCTGTGTCGACGGCGACGGTCGACCGGCCCACGTGCTCTTCCGCGATCTGGAAGGCACCAAGTTGGTCCCGGAGCACCACGCCCAAGCTCTCGCCACGCTTCCGGCGGACGTGGCGGGCCCGCTGACGTACGACGCTGCGCGCGGCTGGGACAGGGTCCTCTACTGCCTGGTGGTGAACCACGTCGCGGAGTTGCTCGCCGCCCTCGCCGACCTGCACCCGCACTGGGAGGCCGCGCTCTGGTCGCAGGTGCGCCGCACCTTCCAGGCGTTCTCGGACGCCCACGGCCGCCCGCGCCTGCTGCGCGAGCTGCTCGCCGGCGGTCCCCTGCCCGCGAAGGCCAACCTGCTGACCCGGTGGGCCCGTTCGGCAGACCGCGAGGCGGGCTACGTCCGGCTGCCTTCCCCGCTGGCGCCGGACGTCCTGTCCGGCGCACACCCGATCGACGCCCCGTGGAACCGCGATGACCAGTGACCTCCTGACGCCGTCCGTCCGGGCGCGCGCGCTGGCCCTCCCCCCGGAGGACCTTCCCGCCTACCTGTACGACCTCGCCGCGCTGCGCGAGCACGCCGCGTCCGTGCGTGCGGCCCTGCCGGGACACGTCGAGCTGTACTACGCGGCAAAGGCCAATCCCGAGCCGCAGGTCCTCGCCGCCCTCGCCCCGTACACGGACGGGTTCGAGGTCTCCTCGGGAGGTGAACTGACCCACGTCGCAAGGGCGGTGCCCGGCGCCCCGCTGGCCTTCGGCGGACCGGGCAAGACGCCGGCCGAGACGGCGGCGGCACTCGCGGCGGGGGTGGAGCGGTTCCACGTCGAAAGCGTGCAGGAGCTACACGTCCTGGCGGAGACGGCCTCCCGGCTGAGGTCCGGATCGCGCGTGGGGGTGCTGCTCCGCTTCAACCTGCCGCTCGACGAGAGTTCCCTGAAGGACAGTGCACTGTCCATGGGTGGCCGTCCGACACCGTTCGGCCTGGATCCCTCGGACGCCGACACCGTCGTCGGCCTGCTCGCCGGCGGTGGCTTCCCCCGGCTCGACCTGCGCGGTGTACACGCCCACCTGGCCAGCGGCCTCGGCGCCCGGGCCCAGACCGCCGTCGCGGAATCCGTCGTCGCCTGGGCCGAGCGGCTCTTCGAGCGACACGGAACCACCCTCCACGAGGTCAATGTGGGCGGCGGGATGGCAGTGGACTACGCCTCGCCCGGGAAACGGTTCGACTGGACCGCGTACGGCGTGGGACTCGCGCGGCTGACGGCCTCCCGCCCCGGCCTGCGGCTGCGCATCGAACCCGGCCGGGCGCTCACCGCGTACTGCGGCTGGTACGCCACCGAGGTCCTGGACGTGAAGCACAGCCACGGCGAGGAGTTCGCCGTCGTGAGAGGCGGCACCCACCATCTGCGCACCCCCGTCACGAAGGGGCACGACCAGCCGTGCGAAGTGCTGCCCGTCGAGGAGTGGCCGCACTCCTGGCCACGCCCACGGGCCCATCGGGACCTGGTCACCCTCACCGGGCAGCTGTGCACGCCGAAGGACGTGCTCGCCGGGCGGGTGCCGGCGGCGGGACTGCGGGCCGGGGACCGGGTGGTGTTCGCACTGGCCGGGGCGTACGCGTGGAACATCTCCCACCACGAGTTCCTCATGCACCCGAGGCCCGGGTTCCACTTCTTGGACGCGTGACGCACCGGGAGGTGGGGCCCCGGGCCGGTGCCGAAGGGGGCGCCGGGTCGAGGCCCCACCCAGGCATCACTTTCGCAACACAGGCGATCGCCGCTCGACTGACCGAGGACCCGGACGTCAGCGTCTGCGTGGTCGAAGCGGGCCCGGAGGACGTCGACGTCGTCCTCCGGCCGGACCGCTGGACGGCCCTGTTGGAAGCGGGCTACGACGGGGACTACCCGGTCGAGCCGCAGGAGAACGGCAACAGCCTCATGCGCCACGCGCGGGCCTGTAGGAGGACGCGACGTCCTGACTCCGCTCCCCGGCCGCTGCCTGACGCGCCTTCACCGGACTCCCGGCCCGGCGGCCTCCCGCCCCGGTACGCCGTCCCCGCCGCAGGGACGCCACGTGTCCGTGCGGGCCCCGCACGAGGAACCGCCCCGGCGGACCGTGGTCTGCCGGGGCGGGGCCGTACGCGCTCCAGCGGGAACTCTGGGCCACCTCCCGCTGCCGTCGGGTCAGGCCAGGGTCGCGAGGGCCTGGTTGAGCGTCTGCGACGGGCGCATCACTGCCGATGCCTTGGCCGGGTCGGGCTGGTAGTAGCCGCCGATGTCGGCCGGCGAGCCCTGCACCGCGACGAGCTCGTCGACGATCGTCTTCTCCTGCTCGGTCAGCGTCTGGGCGAGTGGGGCGAACGCCTTGGCGAGCTCCGCGTCGGCCGTCTGCTTGGCGAGCTCCTGGGCCCAGTAGAGCGCCAGGTAGAAGTGGCTGCCGCGGTTGTCGATGCCACCGAGACGACGGCTCGGCGACTTGTTCTCGTTGAGGAACGTGCCGGTCGCCCGGTCGAGGGTGTCGGCCAGGACCTGGGCCCGGGCGTTGCCGGTCGTCTGTGCGAGGTGCTCGAAGCTGACCGCGAGGGCGAGGAACTCGCCCAGGCTGTCCCAGCGCAGGTAGTTCTCCTTCACCAGCTGCTGGACGTGCTTGGGCGCGGAACCGCCGGCACCGGTCTCGAACAGTCCGCCGCCGTTCATCAGCGGGACGACGGACAGCATCTTGGCGCTCGTGCCGAGCTCCAGGATCGGGAACAGGTCGGTGAGGTAGTCGCGCAGCACGTTGCCGGTGACCGAGATGGTGTCCTCGCCGCGGCGGATGCGCTCCAGGGAGAACTTGATCGCCTCGACGGGGGACTTGACCTCGATCTGCAGGCCCTCGGTGTCGTGCTCGAGCAGGTACGCCTTGACCTTCTGGATCAGCTGGGCGTCGTGGGCGCGCCCCTCGTCCAGCCAGAAGACCGCCGGGTCGCCGGTCGCACGGGCACGGGAGACGGCGAGCTTGACCCAGTCCCGGATCGGAGCGTCCTTGGTCTGGCACATCCGGAAGATGTCGCCGGCGCTGACGGCCTGCTCGATGACGGCCTCGCCCGCGGCGTCGACGACGCGGACCGTACCGGTGTGCTGGATCTCGAAGGTCTTGTCGTGGCTGCCGTACTCCTCGGCCTTCTGCGCCATGAGGCCGACGTTGGGCACCGAGCCCATCGTCGACGGGTCGTAGGCGCCGTGGGCGCGGCAGTCGTCGATGACGACCTGGTAGATGCCGGCGTACGAGCTGTCCGGGATGACGGCGAGGGTGTCGGCCTCCTGGCCGTCGGGGCCCCACATGTGACCGGAGGTGCGGATCATGGCCGGCATCGAGGCATCCACGATCACGTCGCTCGGCACGTGCAGGTTGGTGATGCCGCGGTCAGAGTCGACCATCGCCAGGGCGGGGCCCTCGGCGAGTTCGGCTTCGAAGGACGCCTTGATGTCGGCGCCCTGGGGCAGCGACTCGATGCCCTTGAAGATGCCGCCGAGGCCGTCGTTCGGGCTCAGGCCGGCAGCCGCGAAGGTCTCGCCGTACGCCGCGAACGTCTTGGGGAAGAAGGCACGCACCACGTGTCCGAAGATGATCGGGTCGGAGACCTTCATCATCGTGGCCTTCAGGTGCACCGAGAAGAGCACGCCCTCGGCCTTGGCGCGGCTCACCTGCTCCTTGAGGAACTCGCGCAGCACGGCGACGCGCATGACGGAGGCGTCGACGACCTCTCCGGCCAGTACCGGTACCGACTCGCGCAGCACGGTGGTGGTGCCGTCGTCACCGACCAGCTCGATGCGCAGGGCGCCGTCCTCGGCGACGACCGCGGACTTCTCGGTGGAGCGGAAGTCGTCGGCCGTCATGTGGGCGACGTTGGTCTGCGACTGCGGCGTCCAGGCACCCATGCGGTGCGGGTGCGCCTTGGCGTAGTTCTTGACCGAGGCGGGAGCACGGCGGTCGGAGTTACCCTCGCGCAGCACCGGGTTGACGGCGCTGCCCTTGACCTTGTCGTAGCGGGCGCGGATCTCGCGCTCCTCGTCGGTCTTCGGGTCGTCCGGGTAGTCAGGCAGCGCGTAGCCCTGCTGCTGCAGCTCGGCGATCGCGGCCTTCAGCTGCGGGATCGAGGCCGAGATGTTGGGCAGCTTGATGATGTTCGCCTGAGGCGTCCTGGCCAGTTCGCCGAGCTCGGCGAGGGCGTCGGGGATGCGCTGGCCCTCCTCGAGGTGCTCGGGGAAGCTGGCGATGATCCGGCCCGCCAGGGAGATGTCACGGGTCTCCACACTGACGCCGGCCGTCGAGGCGTACGCCTGGATCACCGGCAGGAACGAATGGGTCGCCAGGGCCGGGGCCTCGTCAGTGTGTGTGTAAATGATCGTCGAGTCAGTCACCGGGTGCTCCGCTCCACTTCTGCAACATTGCTCGACATCAAGATATCTCGTGATCGCCACCCGTTCGACAGGGCCCTGTCCGCCGGCCTCCGGGCGGCTCACCCGTCGCCGTCCTCCGCCGGTGCGCCGGGTCGAGGTGGCTCGCCCGGCGGGTGGACCCGGCCCGGGACGAGTGGCTGCCACGGGCTTGTGGCAGCCCGCACGGCTCCGTTCACCGCGGTGGCACCTCTCGTCGCCGCGCCCTACCGCGCCGCTACCACGAACTGCCCGCGGCCGCGGTTGCCGTGCCCCGCTCGTTCAGCGGCAGGGTCTGCTCCGACCAGACCGTCTTTCCGTCCCGCGTGTAACGGCTGCCCCAGCGGTGGGAGAGCTGGGCGACCAGGTAGAGGCCGCGACCGCCCTCCTCGGAGGCCCGGGCCCGGCGCATCCGCGGCTGGGAGTTGCTCGGATCGGACACCTCGCAGGTCAGCGCGCCCGCACGGATCAGTCGGAGCTGCACCGGGCCGCCCGCGTAGCGGATGGCGTTGGTGACCAGTTCGCTGACGATCAGCTCCGTGGTGAACGCCAGCTCGTCGAGGCCCCAACGGGCCAACTGCGCCACGACGAGCTGACGTGCGTCGGCGACGACCGCCGGATCGGCGTCGAGCTGCCACGTCGCGCTCGCGTCCGCCGGGACCGTACGGGCACGCGCGAGCAGCAGCGTGACGTCGTCCCGCAGTCGGCCGGGCGGCAGACCGGCCACGATGTCGTGGCGCGCGTCACGCAGGGGGCGGCCGAGCACGTCGGCGCGCAGGAGACGGTCCGCCAGGTCGCGCATGCCCTCGTCGATGTCCCCTTCCCCCCGCTCGATCAGACCGTCCGTGTACATGGCCAGGACGCTTCCGGGTGCCAACTCGACCTCGGCCTGTTCGAAGGGCCAGCCCCCGACCCCGAGCGGTGGTCCGGGGCTGAGTTCCGGGTACGTGACCACGCCGTCCCCACCGACCACGGCGGGTGGCGGGTGGCCCGCACTCGCCATGACGCACTGCCGGGTCAGCGGGTCGTAGACGGCGTACAGACAGGTGGCGGCGACCGGTCCGCCCGGCCTGGTCACGTCGTCCGTGCCGTGGCGCCCGTCCTCGGTCTCGGCCTCCGCGGCGACCTGCAGGACCAGGTCGTCCACGTGCACCAACAGCTCGTCCGGCTCCAGTTCCAGATCGGCGAGCGCGCGCACGGCGCTGCGCAGGCGCCCCATCATCGCCGTGGCGTGCAGTCCGTGGCCCGCGACGTCCCCGACGACCAGCGCCACCCTCGCCGAGGACAGGGGCACCACGTCGAACCAGTCCCCGCCCACGCCGCTGTCGGCGTCGGCGGGCAGGTAGACGCTCGCCGCCTCCAGCGCCGGCGTCTCGGACGTCGCGGGCGGCAGCAGGCTGCGCTGCAGGCCGACGGCCGTGAGGCGTTCCTTGGTGAACCTGCGGGCGTTGTCGACGGCCATCGCCGCCCGGGAGGCGATCTCCTCCAGGAGCGCGAGGTCGTCCTCATCGAGCCGCGGACGGTCCCCACCGCGCCACAGGGTCAGTGCACCGAGCATCTTGCCGCGCGCACGCAACGGAGCGGTCATCGCCGAGTGCGCCCCGGGGACGGCGGCGGCCCAGGCGTGGTCCTCCTGCACCCCCAGCTGATCTGCCAGGTCCACGACCAGCAGCCCACCGCACTCGCGTACCGGAGGCTGCCCACCGCTCCGGTCGGACCTCCCGTCGCCGGTGCCCGCGGCGGCGGGAACAGGCGAGACGTGAGTCGTGCCCGTGCGCAGCCCGTCGGCCGGGGCCCCCGCGACGACCGTGCGGACGAGCATCAGCGCGTACCGTTCGCCGGGCGGCGGCTCACCGCCGGTGAGCACGGTCTGGGCGAGGTCCACGGCCGCACAGTCGCCCAGTGCGGGCGCCAGTACGCCGCCCAGGTCCTCGATGGTACGCAGCACGGACAGGGACCCCGTCAACGCCGCCGTGGCCCGGTACAGCAGGTCGAGACGCCCGCGCGAGCGCTCGTGGTCGGTGACGTCGGTGAACACCGCCGCCACGCCCATCGGGTCCCCGTAGGGCTCCTGCAGCCTGAAGGCCTGGACGGTCAGGACGCGACCGCTCCTGGGGTCGTCGAGCGTGCGCGCGGCGGTGTGGAAGCCGACCAGCGGCGTCCCGGTGTGCAGGACTTCCCTCAGCTGCTCCTCAATGGCCCTGGCGTCCTCCTCCCAGAGGAAGTCCGCGAGGCGCCGGCCGTTCAGCTCGGGCGGCATGCCGGTGTACGGCAACAGGTGGGTGTTGGTTCGCAGCAGCCGCATGCCCGCGTCGAAGACCGCGAGGCCCACCCTGCCCTGCAGGAAGAGTTCCTGGGTGAAGGCGTGGTCCTGGCGCCACTGCGCGTCCAGCTCTGCGGGCGCGGCCAGGACGAGCCAGCGCGCCGTGCCCGCGCGGGAGCCGTCGGTCAGCGGAAGGGCCCGGAAGCCGATGTCCACGGCGCGTCCCGACCCGTGCCGCAGGGTGGCCCGGCCCTCCCAGCCGTCAGCCGTGGACTGTGTCCGCTGCGCAAGGACGGCGTCCCAGGTGCTCGCGTCCGCCAGGAGTTCGCGGGCCGAGCGTCCGCAGACGTCGGCGGAGGGTCGTTCCAGCAGGGCTTCGGCCGGCCCGGTCCACGCCAGGACGGTCCCCGTGCCGTCCAGCACGGCAGCGGCCGAGTTGGCGATGGCGAACGGATAGTCCTGGTTGCTGTCAGTGGCGCGCATACGGGCTCATCCCGGCGTCCTGGCCGTCGTACGGGCCGTTCCTCTGGACGTTCTCATGTTCCTCCCTGCCCGGAAGGGGGGCGAGGCCCACTACGCCGTCCGGTGGCGGTCCCACCCGATGCGCGCCCCGACGCGCCGCGACGGGCGCCGGGGGCAGGAGCCCCCGGGCGCCGGGCCCGGGCGAGCAGCATCGCCACGTCGTCCTTGGCGGTGCGCGGCAGCAACCGGCCGAGGACCCGTTCGCAGATCTCCTCCAGGGGACGGTCGAGTCGGGTGAGTGCGCCGGCGAGTTGCCCCATGCCCTGGTCGAGGTCCCGGTCCCGGGCCTCGATGAGCCCGTCGGTGTAGAGCACGAGCAGGCTGCCCGGGGGCAGCGGTACCCGCTCGGTCCTGAACTCCCGGCCGCCCGCGCCGAGTGGCATGCCCGAGGGACCGTCGAGGAACGCGACCCTTCCGCCCCCGGCGGCCAGTGCCGGCGGAGGGTGACCGGCCCGCGCGAGGACGCAGCCGCCCTCGGCGGGGTCGTGGACCGCGTAGACGCACGTGGCCATCTCGTTGTCGCCCAGGTCGGAGACGGCCGCGTCCAGGGAGCGGAGCATCCGGTCCGGCGGGATGTCGTGCCGGGCCAGGGTGCGCACGGCCGTGCGCAGTTGTCCCATGACCGCCGCCGCGTGGACCCCGTGGCCCATGACGTCACCGATGACCAGGCCGGTCCTGCCACCGGGCAGGTCGATCACGTCGAACCAGTCGCCGCCGACCTCGTGATCACTGGCGGGCAGGTAGCAGCCCGTGAGCTCCAGGCCCGCCACCTCGGGGAGGACGGTGCTCGTCAGGCTGCGCTGCAGGGTGAGCGCGGCTTCCCGCTGGCTGGTGTACATGCGGGCGTTGTCGATGTTCAGGGCGGCCCGGGCGACCAGTTCGTCGATGAGGACGCAGTCCTGCTCGTCGAAGCGCTCGCGATCCCGGGTACGGGTGAGCACCACGGCACCGAGTGCCGTGCCGCGGGCGATCAGTGGGACGAGCCGGGCACAGCCGATGCGGCTCATGAGGTACGCGCGCAGCCGCTCCGCACCGGGGTCGGTGATCAGGGCAGGGATGTCCGCCTGGTAGAGGTCCATCGGACGACCCTCGGCTATGACCCGCTCGTACACGGAGCCGAGCGGGAGCTGCAACGTCGTCCCCACCACGAGTTGCGCGGTGGGGGAAGTGGGGTCGGGGAACTGGGCGGCCACCCGTCGCACCACTCCTCGGCTGGACCCGGCGGCCTCGTCGGGTTCGAGGACTTCCTCCAGGAGCTGTACGTCGGCCGAGTCGGCTATCCGGGGCACCAGCACTTCCACCACCTCCTCCGCGGTGCGGTACAGGTCCAGGGTGGTGCCGATGCGCGCTCCCGCCTCGGCCAACAGGGCGAAGCGCTGACGGGCCCGCTCCGCCGCCGCCTGTGCCTGCTCCCGCTCGGTGATGTCGAGGAGCGAGGCGACGAGCCCGAGCCGGCGCTCGGCGCTGTCGACCAGCGGGGCGCACGAGCAGGACCACACACGGTCGTGGTCGGGGTCCGCCCTGGTGCGGCCGGTACCGCGTACGTCCACCACGGCCCGCCCCCGGTCCAGCGCCTGCCGCATCACGTTCTCCAGAGACGTCGCCGTGGGGCCGGGCGCGACCTCGGCGGGACGTCTGCCGAGGTGCTCCTCCGCGGGGACCCCGTTCATCCGTGCGAGCGCGTCGTTGACCCGTACGAAACGCAGGTCGGGCCCGAGCAGCGCCAGTCCGATGGGCGACTGGGTGAAGAGGCCCTCCAGCGCCGCGAGAGAATCCCGCATCCCGAGCACCGTCGAGGTCTCCACGGCAATGGCCATGACGCCCGTACGGCCCCGCGGGTCCACCGCAGGGCAGATCCAGATCTCCATGGTGAGGATGTGCCCGTCGCGGTGGCGCACCGGGAAGGTTCCCACGACCGTTTCGCCGGACATCACCTTCTGGCTCAGCTCCTCGGCGAGTTCCCAGTTGGGCTCGGGAACGAGCACCGGGATGCCCTGCCGGCCGAGCAGCTGCTCCGCGGCGTAGCCGAGCACGTCCTGGGCGGCGAGCGACCACTCGACGACGAGCCCGTCGGCGTCGGACCGCCACAGCGCCATGGGCAGCAGGTCGCGGAGCACGCCCGCGTACCCGACCGCCGTCACGGGCTGGTCCGGCACATCGCTCGTCGGCTCGTCTGTCTCCAACGCAACGACCTAACCCCGGGGCGAGGAGCGCTCCGCTTACCGGGCGCTCCCGCGGCTCCCTCCGGCCGAGCGCTTCCGCCACGTCATCGGGGAAGCACCCTTCGGCTACATTCAGTCCTTTTCCGGGCAAACACTCTTAGATCACCCTAGCGGACGAGACCAAGGCGAAGGTCCGCAAGCACACGTGACGCCGCCCCGTCGCACTGTCCAGGGACCGCCACCACCGAGGGCGTCACTGGCGACCTTCCCTCGTGCCCGGGGAAACCACTCCTCCCGGGCGCTCACCAGGGGCGGCCCCGGCTATCCGTGCATGCCCGCGGGCAGCGGGGGTACCGGTCGTGGCACCAGTCTTCCGGGTACGAGGGAGGGGCCATGGCGGCAGAAAGGACGGCGGTTCCGGCACTGGACTGTGCCGAGCCGGAGGCGCTCGCCGCGTTCTACGCAGACCTGCTGGATGCGGACGTCCGACGGACGGACGACCCCGACCTCATAGAGGTCGCCGGTGCGGACGGAACGGTCCTCGCATTCCGCCGGGACCGCGGCTTCGCTCCGCCGAGCTGGCCCCGGCCGGAGGACTCCCGGCAGGCCCACCTGCTCGTGTTCGTCGCGCGCGACGACCTGGACGCCGCGGAGCGCGAGGCCGTCACCCCGGGTGCGACGCCCATGGACGTCACGGACCGCGGGAGCCCGCGCGAAGGTCGACTCCTGTCGGACCCGGCGGGGCACTCCTTCCGCCTGGTGGCGAGGAACTGAGCCGCGTCGGGCTCCGGTCCGTTCGGGCAGACCGGCGGGCAGCGGCGACACGGGCGCCCCCCGCCCCGCGGGGCGGCGAGGGGCGGGCCGGGCGCGACCCGGAGCGCCACCCCGCCAGCCCCGGCCCACCGGCGCAGACGGGGGTGCACACCGGAGATCCGGGCGATCACCGCGGCAGGGCCCCGCACCCGGCGCGCGGGTCCGGTGGGAGCGGGTTCCCGGGCCTCCGCGGCCTGGACGGCGGTGCCGGCCTGCGGGCGCCAGGAGCGTCGACCGCATCCGGACCACCAGCCCGAACCGTTGAACAAGCGACAGCCGGCGCCGCCCCGAGCACCCGGTCAGTGGAGTAGGCGTCGAAAAGGTCGGGGTCCGCGTACACCGCGACTCGTGCATCCCGGGACTCTCGCACACGCCGCAGGTATGTGCGGTACCGGCGGGCGTGCGCCGGATTGCGGCCGCACGTGGGCGGGCGCACGGTGAACAGGGGCCGGCCCCGCCGGACCGCCATGCCGCCGATCCCCGGAGAGGACAGCGATCCCCATGAACAAGGGCAAGACGAGACAGATCAAGGGCAAGCTCAAGGAAACCCTCGGCAAGACGATGCACAACAAGTCGATGCAGCGGGAGGGCAGGGGCGACATGCTGCGCGGGAAGGCCCAGGAAATGGCGGAGAAGGCCGCCCACCGGGTACGCAAGGGCCTGCACTGAGCTGACCGGCGCGGGCGCCGGAGCCGCCAGGACGGTTCCGGCGCCCGCAGGGCGCCTCGACGCGCGGACCGGGCTGCCCGGACCGTACGTCACCCGACCGGCGCACGGCACGGCCGACGTGTACAGGTACGGGATGCACGACAACGCCACGGCGCAGGGTTCCCAGCGGGTCGAGGAAGTGGACGGATGAGCCGGCCGACGCACGGCACGCTGCACCACGTCGAATTGTGGGTGCCCGACCTCCAGCGTGCCCTCGCCTCGCTCGGCTGGCTGCTGGAGGCGCTGGGCTACGCTCCCTTTCCAGGACTGGGAGGCCGGTCGCAGCTGGCGGCTGGGGCCCACCTACCTGGCCCTCGAGCAGTCCCCGGCCCTCACCGCCGACGAGCACGATCGCTGCCGCCCGGGGCTGAACCACCTGGCCTTCCACGTGGAAGACGCCGCGACCGTCGAGAGGCTCGCCGTCGACGCCACCCAGCACGGCTGGCGACTGATGTTCCCCGATCAACACCCCCATGCGGGAGGCGCACGGCACTACGCCGCCTTCCTCGAGAACGACGACGGCTTCGAGGTGGAACTCGTCGCGGTGGCGCCATCGGGCACGTGACGGCGTCGAACCGGACTCGCACGGGATCGGGGCGGGGATCGCCCCCCCGATGGTCGCTCCCGTACCCGAACCGCCCGAGTCCGCTCCGGACGCTCCACGGTAGCCGGACTCCCCGACGGCGATGGACCCCCGCCAGGGGATTGGCACTGAACTCCCTTTCCATGCAGTACTGATGACGGTCCGACAGGTTTCTGTTCCGCGCGACGGGCCATTCGATGGAACAGCTTCGGGAGAAGTCCGGGCCCCGGCCGGAAGACCTCGACTTGGACCTCGCGCCGCTGAGCCCCTGCTGCCCCGCGACGGCTGACGCACACGGCGGCGCCGCTACTCCCCTCTGCTGAACTCGGGGGACCCGCCGCCCGCGCGGCCGTGCACGGTCCGTTCACCGGTCCGACCGTCCGATCCACAGCGTCGGGTCGCGCACGCGGACCCGACGAGGCACTCGGAGTGATGACGCGACGCGGTGGTGGCCTCCCTCGCGCAAGGGCATCGAGCGGGGGATCAGGAGGCCGTGTAGGGATCGGACCGGGCGGTCTGCCCCGTGATCTGCTCCAGGTCACGGGCCGTGAGCGTGAACAATCCTCCGTCCGGGTCGCGCAGCGTCACGCGTCCGCAGGAGCCCGGCATCGTGGGCGCCACGGTGCTGCCGCCCAGCCGGACGGCCGTCCGTACGGCGGTTTCGATGTCGGGGACATAGAAGTACACGTGCCAGCGCGGCCGGACGTGCGGATCGGGGGCCGCTTCGACGGCACCCCCGGAGAGCCGCGCGACCGTGTCGCCGCCGTGGCGCAGGACGACGTGGTCGTCCTCGTACGTCACCTCGCAGCAGCCGGGAAGCTCGCACGCCCAGTCGAGTACCTCCGCGTAGAAGATGGCTGCGTCGAAGGCGTCCCTGGTGCGCAGCTCCAGCCAGGCCGGGGCCTTGTCGCGGCCCACGCTCCAGTCGGGGATGACCCTGCCCTGCCAGATCCCGAAGATCGCTCCGTCGCGGTCCGCGGCGAGTGCGGCCCGACCGGTGCCGAAGCTGAGGGGGCCGACCGCCACGGTGGCGCTGCGCTCGCGGATGCGCGAGGCGGTGGCGTCGGCGTCGTCGACCGCGAAGTAGGGGGTCCAGGCGACGGGTACCGAGAGGCGGGGTGCGAGTGCGCCGATACCGGCCACAGGGGCGCCTTCGTGGAAGGCCACGGAGAATTCCTCCCCCAGTCGGGTCGGTCGGAACTCCCATCCGAAGACGGCGCCGTAGAAGGCCTCCGCGGCGTGCAGATCGCGGGCCATGAGGCTGACCCAGCAGGGCGCACCGAAGACCGCATGACTTGACGTCGACACGACTTGCCAACCCCATCCGCCGTGCACGCGTGACTGGAACCGTTCCACGGTACCTCGGCCCCCTGCGCGGGACGTGGCGACGCACCCGGGCCACCGCCGGCGGGGTGGCCTACCGAGGAGTGCCCACGGGCACACGGAGGCAGCGCAGTGCACGGCCGGGGCCTGCGGACCCAGTCCGGCGTCAGGGGGTGGTGCCCTCCCGTGCCCGCGCCCCGGCTCGGGTGCGCCCCGGCAGCGGGGCGCGCTCGGGATGGCGCCTCACGTACTCCCTCTCCAACTCGGTCATCCGAAGCGTGTGCGTCGTCAAGGCGTCGTCTGATCCGTAGAGCAGGGTGTCGTGGCGCGTGCGGTGAACGGCTTCGAGCTCCTTGATGAGCGTCGCCTCGGCAAGCCGTTCCGGCGGCACTCCGTGGTTGTGCTCCTTCATGACACGCACCTCCCGGTCGGGGCAACGCGCACTGTCGTATCCCACCAACATACGCCCCTGACCTGCGGGTTACTACGCGAGCAAGACGGTGCTGCGGGGACGGGCCCGGAATGTGACCGAGATGACGGGACCAGCGTCCGCGATAAATAGGAATCTCAGATGTGTATTTGATACCGTCCCGGTGTGCGGCTGACGAAGTTCACCGACCTGGCGCTGCGTGCCGTGATGCGCCTCGCGGTTTCCGAACACGGCGAACCCCTCACCACGCGCGAGGTGGCCGACGCCATGGACGTGCCCTACACCCACATGGCCAAAGCCATCGCCCGCCTCCAGCACCTCGGGGTGCTCGAGGCGCGCCGGGGACGCGGCGGCGGCCTCGTCCTGACCGAGTCGGGGAAACGCACCTCGGTCGGCCGGCTGGTGCGGGAGCTGGAAGGCGAAGGGGAGGTTGTCGCCTGCGAGGGCGACACCCCCTGCCCGCTGCGCAGGGCCTGTCTCCTGCGCAGCGCGCTGCGCGACGCCCAGGAGGCCTTCTACGCAACGCTCGACCCGCTGACCGTCA
The DNA here is from genome assembly GCF_042755225.1 of Streptomyces sp. NPDC059169. NCBI lineage: Bacteria > Bacillati > Actinomycetota > Actinomycetes > Kitasatosporales > Streptomycetaceae > Streptomyces > Streptomyces sp. NPDC059169. The sequence continues at coordinate 506,408 of NZ_JBHZCF010000003.1, forward strand.
GCGACCTGACCTCCCCGCCGACCGGTCCAGTCCTGGTCACCCTGGTCGGCCGCCCCGTCGACTGACCTCACGCGACACACCCGCCCCACGCACCATCCCTTTAAATTCGAAGATCATCTACCAATTTGGAGTTCCGTCATGCTCTCCGAGCAGTCCGTCCCCGTCGTGCGCGCCACCCTCCCGGTCGTCGGCGCCGCCATCGGCGAGATCACCGAGCTGTTCTACCGCAGGCTCTTCGAGGAGAACCCGGAGCTGCTGCGCGACCTGTTCAACCGGGGCAACCAGGCCAACGGCGAGCAGAAGCAGGCCCTGGCGGGCTCCATCGCGGCGTTCGCGCGCATGCTGGTGGAACGCCCCGGGGAGCGGCCGGACGCGATGCTCGCGCGCATCGCCCACAAGCACGCGTCGCTCGGTGTCACCTCCGGGCAGTACAAGATCGTGCACCGGCACCTCTTCGCCGCCATAGTCGAAGTGCTCGGGGACGCCGTCACACCCGAGGTGGCCGCCGCCTGGGACGACGTCTACTGGCTCATGGCCAACGCCCTGATCGCGACGGAAGCCCGGCTGTACGGCGAAGCCGGGGTGGCCGAGGGTGAGGTCTGGCGCCGGATGGAGATCACCGACCGGCACGACGAAGCGATCGACGTGATCTCCCTGACCCTCCGGCCCGCCGACGGTGGCCCGGCGGGCAGCTTCGACCCCGGCCAGTACGTCAGCGTCCGCACCACGCTGCCCGACGGCGCCCGACAGATCCGCCAGTACAGCCTCTCCGCCGCACCCGACAGGTCCGAGTGGCGGATCACCGTCAAGCGGGTCACCAGCGCGGACGCACCCGACGGCGAGGTGTCATCGTGGCTCCACGCCCATGCGCGGCCCGGCGATGACCTCACCGTTTCCGCTCCGTTCGGTGACCTCGTCCTGCCCGACGGGAGCGGCCCGCTGCTCCTGGCCTCCGCGGGCATCGGCACCACCCCGATGCTGTCGATGCTCGACCACCTCGCCCGCACCGGAGCACCCCGCCCCGTGATCGTCGTCCACGCCGACCGCAGTCCGGCGCACCACGCCCACCGCGACGAGCTCCACCGACTGGTGCACGCCCTCCCCCAGGCAGAACTGCACGTCTGGTACGAGCAGCAGAGCAACGAGACGTCCGGGGCGTCCGCGGGCTTGGCGGACATCAGCACCCTGCCCCTGCCGGAGGGGTTGACCGCGTACCTGTGCGGCCCCCTCCCCTTCATGCGCGCGGTCCGGGGAGACCTCCTGCACCGCGGGATTGGGGCTGCGTCGGTCCACTACGAGGTATTCGGCCCCGACCTCTGGCTGGGGCAGCAGTAGGGCGGCTTCAGGAACGGGCTCGCGCGCCCTCCTGGACCATCCCGGGATACACGTCGGCCTGGCGGAGCTCGGCCAACAACTCGGTCTGCCCGGCCAGTAGTTCGGTCAGGATCCGACGAGCCGCCCGCAGCAACTCCGCCACGTCGCCTCCGGCGAGCGCATAGCTGACGGTGGAACCGTCGCGTATGGACACCACGATTCCTGAGCGCCGCAGCACCGCCAACTGCTGCGAAAGACTGGAGGGTTCGATCTCGATCTCGTTCAGCAGGTTGCGCACGGTCACCGGGCCGTTCTGGAGGAGCTCCAACACCCGGATCCGCACCGGGTGCCCGAGCATGCGGAAGAACTCCGCCTTGGCCTGGTAGAGGGGGACCTGCATGGTGAAATCGCTCCTGCCGGGTTCGACGGCCGTTCGTCCGGAGCGGCGGCCATGCCTTCGGCCGCCGCAGGGCGGTGTCCTGCAGGTCCATCCTCCCGCCTCCCGGTCCCGCACACCCCAGGGATGAGGGATTAGTTTGATCCGGATGTCGCGAATTGAAGAATTCTTCAATTCGCGGGCATGCGGGGACGCGGGAGGACGGACTGCGGCTAGATCTCCAACTCAGCTTCAATGCGCCTGAGTTGGTGCCTCGCCATGGCCAGGTTCGACTTACCCTTGTCGAGCACGAGATAGAGGAAGAGGCCGTTGCCCCCACGCCCCTTGAGCAACCGGATGAGGTGGTACTGCCCGCCCAGCGTGATCAGTACGTCCTCGATGTCGTCGTTGAGACCGAGGTGCTCCATGGTTCGGACCTTGGCACGGATCACATCGGTGTTGCCCGCCGCGGCGACCGTCAGGTCGAGGTCCTTGCCGCCCCCGAGCGTGCCCAGCGCCATTCCGCTGGTGTAGTCAACGAGGGCCACTCCCAGGCTGCCCTCGATCGACGTCATGGTCTCCTTGAGGGAGGTCTCCACGTTCATACAGGTGTTGCTCCTCGTCGTCGCCGCACGGGCACGTCCGGCCCGTTCCGTGATGAAGACACTACGGAACGTAGATATGACGAGATTGGAAATCGTGGACATCCGGAAAAAGGAAACGCTGCTCCTGTAGGGTGCGCGCCCCCGCTGCGGGCTTCGGGGCCCTCGCGCCTCCGACGACCCGGTCCTGCGCCCCGCCACACCACCTCGGCGCGGCAGACCCCGCACGAAACGACAGTCCCCGGTAGTCCTCACCGATGCCGCGGGCCGCTGGTCGTCGCCGGCGGCTCCGTCGTCGGCAGGATCTGCCGGGGGCCTGGCCAGAGCCGAGATAAGCGTCACGCTGCCTCCGGACGTCTCCGTCAGCGGTGCGGCTCTTTCTGGTTGTCTGGTGTATTGATGAGTCTCCTCCCTATTTCATCCGAGTCAAGGGGTTGTGGGTCTTTTATCAGGACATCGTACGTTCCGTGCACAGGCCGCCGCGGCGGACGGCCATCCCGGCTCGGGGGACGGGAGGACGGGCACACCACTCCCTCCGGCGCGGGACGAGGCGTCTCCCTCCGGCACGGGACGAGACGTCGCGGCAACCGGCGCGTGCACGGCTGGTCGTCCGGCCCTGCAGGGCACGCGCGTAACCGCGGCAGCTGCCGGTGCTAGGGCGTGTTGCGCCCTAGCACCGGGCGGACCCCGGTGCGGTGTACTCCGTCGCTGCATCCAGCAGCCAGTCCGCCAGGTAGCCGGCGAAGGACGAACGGACCAGCACCCAGAAGCCCGCCCCGGCCCGCCCCCGGGCGACCAGGACGACCTGGGCGCGGGCCAGCGTGGTCTGGGCACAGCGGCCCGGGCGGAAGGCACGCGGGTGGAGGTCCAGCGAACAGCCGTGGGCCAGCAGCTCACGGGCGCTGCGGCCGGCGACGAGCAGCGTGGTGCGCTGGGCGGAGACGTCCGTGACGGCCGCTGGTTCGTCGCCGCAGGCCGCCCGGATCTGCTGCTCCAGCACCGGCTGGCTTCCGGGCGGCGCCACGACCAGCCATTCGTCGGGACCGAGCCGGAGCACGAAACGCTCGCCGGCGCGGACGGCGGTGTCGGGCTCCAGCGGCAGGGGGGTTCCGAGGGCGAGACCGACGGCGTCCGCTGCCGGCCCCTCGGGGTCGAGCCGCAGATCGACCTGGGCGAGGAAGGGCAGTTCGGCGAGGCGCAGCGCGCCCCCCGAGGCACGGGTGGCGGCGGCGAATCCCACGGCTGCGTGCGCCAGTGGGCTGCGTCGGGTTGCGGTGTCAGCCATCGCGACGTGCTCCCTCGGGGTCGTAGAGGACGGGACTCGCAACGGTGACCGGGACCATCCGGTCACCCACCGGCGCGTACAGCCGCTCGCCCGTGCGGTCCCGACCGCCCTTGACCAGGGCGAGGGCGAAGGTCCTGCCGAGCGCGGCGCTGCGGTAGCTGGAGGTGACGTGGCCGAGCATCGGCACCGGCGGGGCCGGGAGCACCGCATCGGCGACGAGCTGGGTCCCTTCGGGGAGGAGGGAATCCGGGTCGTCGGGGAGCAGGCCGACGAGGTGTTTGCGGTCAGGACGCACGGTGTCGACGCGGGTGTGTGAGCGCTTGCCGATGAAGTCGGCCTTCTTCCGGGACACCACCCAGCCCATGCCGAGGTCCTGCGGGGTGACCGTTCCGTCGGTGTCCTGGCCGATGATGGGGTAGCCCTTCTCGGCGCGGAGCACGTGCATCGTCTCCGTACCGTAGGGGGTGAGGCCGAACGGGCGACCTGCCGTGTACAGGGCCTCCCACACCGTACGGGCGTGCCACGGCGACACGTTGATCTCGTAGGCCAGCTCGCCGGAGAAGCTGATCCGACAGATCCTGGCGGAGATGCCTGCGACGGCCGACTCGCGCCACGTCATGAAGGGGAAGTCTGCCGCTGCCACGCCCAGTTCGGGGGCGACGACGGCGAGCAGTTCGCGGGAGCGGGGGCCGACGAGGGCGAGGGTGGCCCACTGCTCCGTGACGGACGTGCAGTGCACCCGGAGCGCGGGCCACTCGGTCTGTAGCCACTCCTCCATCCAGTCCAGGACGGCGCTCGCGTTGCCCGTGGTCGTGGTGACCAGGAAGCGGTCCGCTGCGAGCCGGATGACGGTGCCGTCGTCGAAGACCATGCCGTCGAGACGGCACATGACGCCGTAACGGATCATGCCGGTCTTCAGCGTGCTCATCACGTTGGTGTACAGCCGGTCGAGGAACACCCCGGCGTCGGGGCCCTGCACGTCGATCTTGCCGAGGGTGGAGGCGTCCATGAAAGCCGCGCCCTCCCGGGCGGCACGGCACTCCCGGAACACGGCGGCCGTCATGTCCTCGCCGTCCCGGGGGTAGTACCGCGGGCGTTTCCACTGGCCGACGTCCTCGAACCGGGCCCCGTTCTCGATGTGCCAGTCGTGCAGGGCGGTCACCCGCACCGGGTCGTGGAGCCGTCCCCGGTCACGCCCGGCGAGCACGGCGAAGGAGACGGGTGCGTACGGGGGACGGAAGGTCGTCGTACCGAGCGCGGCGACGTCCACACCGAGGAGCTCGGCGACGGCCCCGCTCGCCAGGAGCCCCGAGGTCTTGCCCTGGTCGTTCGCGGTCCCCGCGGTGGTGTAGCGCTTGGTGTGCTCGACCGCGCGCAGGCCCGCGCCGGTCGCGCGGGCGAGGTCGTCGACGGTGACGTCCCGCTGGAGGTCGACGAAGCGCGGTGCACCCGGGACGCCGGGAACGGCGTAGACCGGCATGGACGGGGACCGCGGCTCACCGTCGGCGGCCGGGACCACGGGTGCGGCGGCAGCATAGCCCTCGGCTTCGAGGGCACGGGCGCCGGCGGCCGCACCTTCGGCGAGGACGCCGAGCAGGTCGGCGACGCCGTTCACCGAGCCGGCGGTCTCGAGAGCCTGCCGGCCGGCGTCCGGTACGAACGCGTCCAGTGCCTCGTCGAAGCGCAGTGCGCCGCCCGCCTGGCTGAACAGGTGGGCGGCCGGGTTCCAGCCACCCGACACGAGCAGCAGGTCCGCGGCGAACTCCCTGCGCGGCAGCAACTGGCCGTACGGGGCGACGGATACGGCGGACAGCCGCTGCTCGCCCTCGGTGGCGATCACCGCGTGACCGGTCAGCACCTCGATCCCGGCGCCCCTGGCCCGGCGCGCCCACTCCCCCGCGTCGGGCCGGGTGTCCACGACCACAGCGATCTCGGCGCCGACCGCGGCCAGGTCCAGTGCGGCGGCGTAGGCGCTGTCGTTGGTGGTGAACACGACGGCACGGCGGCCGGGGAGGACGCCGTAGCGGTGGGCGTACGCACGGGCGGAGGCCGCCAGCATCACACCGGGGCGGTCGTTGTCGGCGAAGGCCATCGACCGTTCGTGCGCTCCGGTGGCCAGTACGACGCGCCGGGCGCGGATGCGCCAGAGGCGTTCGCGGGAGACGTGCCGGGGGGCTGACACGCCGAGGTGCTGGGTGCGGCGCTCGACGGCGAGGACGTGGTTGTCGTCGTAGTACCCGAAGACGGTCGTGCGGCGCAGGACCCGCGCTTCGGGCTCGGACTCGATCCGCGCCGTCGTCTCGTCCACCCAGCCCGGCAGCCCTCCGTTGCCCAGGAGGCTGCCGCCCGGCTGGGGCTGGTCATCGGCGAGGATGACGCGGGCTCCGGTGCCGCACGCGGCGGCGGCCGCGGCGAGCCCCGCCGGTCCGGCGCCGACCACGAGCAGGTCGCAGTGGGCGTGGACGGCGTCGTAGCGTGCCGGGTCCGGTTCGGTGGCGAGCCGACCCTGCCCGGGGAGGCTGCTGGCGACCAGCCCTTCGTACAGTTCCACGGCCGTCGCGGGAAGCATGGGCTCGGGGAAGGGTTCCTCGATCTGGACGACGGCGTTGGGTTCCTCCACTCCGGCGGAGAAGATGCCGCGCGGCCTGCCGAGTTTGATGCTGGTGCCGGTCTGGATGACGCCGTTGGCGAGGAGCGCGGAGGCGAGGGTGTCGCCGCGCAGCCCCTCGTAGGTCGTGCCGTCGAAGGTGAACGTGAGGCGCTCGTCGCGGGCCACCCGGCCGCCGTTCGCGAGGCGGAAGGGCTGGGTGCTGCCCGCCGGGCGCGCTGCGGGCGGGCGCACCGGCCGCAGCACCGGGGTCTGGCCGGCGGGTGGCGGGGTGGCCCGGGCGGGGGTGGCGCCCGGTTGGCACCGTACTCCCAGGAACGCCGGGCGGGCCGGTTCTGGAGTGGCGGTGGCGGGCCGCGCCTCGTCGGTGCGGTAGACCGCCAGGACTTCGTTCGTGGCAGTGTGGCGGATCACGTTGATCCAGCGGCGGCAGCCGGCTGTGTGGCTCCAGCGCTCGGCGAACGGGCCCTTGGGATTGTCGCGGAAGAAGAGGTAGCGGGCCCACTCCTCGTCGGTCAGTGTCGCCGGGTCCTCGGGATGGGTCACGTGGGCCTGGCCGCCGTAGTGGAACTCGGCCTCGTCGCGGGGTCCGCACCAGGGGCAGGGGATGAGCAGCATCGATTCGGCTCCTCAATGGGCGACCGCGGCCGCGCCGTGTTCGTCGACGAGCGCGCCGGTGGTGAATCGGTCGAGCGAGAAGGGGGCGTTGAGACGGTGGGGGGCGTCGTGGGCGATGGTGTGGGCGTAGACCCAGCCGACGCCCGGGGTGGCCTTGAAACCACCCGTTCCCCAGCCGCAGTTCAGGTACAGGCCGGCCACGGGGGTGAGGCCGACGATCGGCGACGCATCGGGACTGACGTCGACGATGCCTCCCCAGGTGCGCAGCACGTGGGCGCGTGCGAAGACGGGGAAGAGCTCCAGGGCGGCGGCCATCTGGTGCTCGATGACGTGGAAGGCACCGCGCTGGGTGTAGGCGTTGTACGCGTCGATGCCCGCACCCATCACGAGCTCGCCCTTGTGGGCTTGGCTGACGTATACGTGCACCGCGTTGGACATGACCACGGTGGGGTGGACGGGCTCCAGCAGCTCGGAGACCAGCGCCTGCAACGGGTGGCTCTGCAAGGGCAGTTCGAAACCGGCCATGGCGGCGAGCAGCGACGAGTGACCGGCCGAGCAGAGCGCCACCTTGCCGGCGGCGATGGGCCCGCGCGTGGTCCGCACCCCGGTGACCCGGCCGTGCCGCACGTCGATCCCGGTCACTTCGCAGTTCTGGATGATGTCGATGCCGGCGGCGTCGGCGGAGCGGGCGAGCCCCCAGGCGACGTGATCGTGCTTGGCGATGCCGGCCCGTGGCTGGTAGGTGGCGCCGAGCACCGGGTACCGCACGTCGGGTGAGGTGTTGACGATGGGGCAGACGTCCCTGACGCCCTGGGGGTCGAGCCACTCGGCGTCGACGCCGTTGAGCCGGTTGGCCTCGACGCGCCGTACGCTGTCGCGGACGTCCTGGAGGCTGTGCGCGAGGTTCAGCACACCGCGCTGGGAGAAGAGGATCGGGTAGTCGAGTTCCTCGGCGAGCCCTTCCCACAGTTGCAGGGCGTGCTCGTACATCCCGGCGCTCTCGTCCCACAGGTAGTTGGAACGGATGATGGTGGTGTTGCGGGCCATGTTGCCGCCCCCGAGCCAGCCCTTCTCCAGTACGGCGACGTGGGTGATGCCGTGGTTCTTCGCCAGGTAGTGGGCGGTGGCGAGACCGTGCCCGCCGCCCCCGACGATGACCACGTCGTAGCTGCGCGCGGGCTCGGGGTTGCGCCACAGCCGGTCAGGGTGCTCGGGGAGGTCGGCGCCGGGGGTGCGGGGGCTCATCGGGCTCCTCCGGAGAGGTGGGAGTAGAGCGGGTGCCTGGTCGCCAGTGCGCGGGTACGGGCACGCAGGGCGCTGAGGTCGGGTGCGGGCCGCAGTGCCCGGGCGATGACGTCGGCGACCTCGGCGAAGTCCCTTTCGGTGAAGCCGCGGGTGGCCAGGGCCGGGGTGCCGATGCGCAGTCCTGAGGTGACGACGGGGGGCCGCGGGTCGAAGGGAACGGCGTTGCGGTTGACGGTGATGCCGATGTCGTGGAGCAGGTCCTCGGCCTGCTTCCCGTCCAGTGCGGAGGCACGCAGGTCGACCAGGACGAGGTGGACGTCCGTTCCTCCGGTGAGCACGCTCACCCCGGCCTCGGCCGCGTCCGGCTGGGTGAGCCGCCCGGCGAGGATGCGGGCACCGGCGAGAGTGCGGGCCTGGCGCTCGGCGAACTCCGGTGACGCGGCGGCCTTGAACGCCACCGCCTTCGCGGCGATGACGTGCTCCAGCGGGCCGCCCTGTGTGCCGGGGAACACGGCAGAGTTGATCTTCTTGGCGAGCGCGGCGTCGTCCGTGAGGATGACGCCGCCGCGCGGGCCGCCGAGGGTCTTGTGCGTGGTCGTGGTGGTGACGTGCGCGTGCGGCACGGGACTGGGGTGCAGCCCGGCGGCGACGAGACCGGCGAAGTGGGCCATGTCGACCAGGAGATGGGCTCCGACCTCGTCGGCGATCTCACGGAAGGCGGCGAAGTCCACATGCCGCGGGTAGGCGGACCAGCCCGCAATGATCATCTTCGGGCGGTGTTCCCTGGCGAGCCGTTCCACCTCGTCCATGTCGATCAGGTTGTCGGTCGCGTCCACGTGGTAGGGCACGACGTTGAACATCTTGCCGCTGTAGTTGATGCGCATTCCATGGGTGAGGTGGCCGCCGTGCGCCAGGTCCAGGCCGAGGACGGTGTCCCCGGGTTCCAGCAGGGCGAAGAACACGGCGGTGTTGGCCTGGGCGCCCGAGTGCGGCTGTACGTTGGCGTAGCCGGCACCGAAGAGGGCGGTGACCCGCTCGACGGCCAGCCGCTCGGTCACGTCGACGTGTTCGCAGCCGCCGTAGTAGCGGCGGCCCGGGTAGCCCTCGGCGTACTTGTTCGTCAGGACCGACCCCTGGGCCTCCATGACCGCCGCGGGGGCGAAGTTCTCCGACGCGATCATCTCCAGGGTGGACTGCTGTCGGTCCAGTTCCGCGCGGAGCGCGGCATGGACCTCCGGGTCCAGTTCGGCGAGCGAGGCGTTCAGCGTGGTCATGCGGCGTTCCTCCTCGTGGTGCGGGTGGGACTCAGCCGCGCAGACGGGACATCGACGGGTCGAACAGGGGCTCTTCGGCGACGACGGCTTCGACGCGTTGGTCGAAGGAGCCGATGTGCAGGGTGCGGCCGGTGGTGGCGAGTTCGGCGGGCAGCCAGGCGTAGGCGATGCCCTTGCCGATGGTGTAGCCGTACGCGGCACTGGTGACGTACCCGACGGGACGGCCGCCGTCGTACACCGGCTCCTTGCCCATGACCACCGCACGCGGGTCGGCGACGGTCAGACAGGTAAGCCTGCGCCGCACGTGGGCGGCGCGCCTTTCCAGTGCGGACCTGCCGATGAAGTCGCCCTTGTCGAGCTTGACGGCGAAACCGAGACCCGCCTCGTAGGGATCGTGCTCGTGGGTCATGTCGGTGCCGAAGGAGCGGTACCCCTTCTCCAGCCGGAGGCTGTTGAAGGCTCCGCGGCCCGCCGCGATGCCGCCGAGGGGCCGGGCGGCACTCCACAGGGTGTCCCACAGTTTCAGGCCCATGTCGGCGCTCGTGTACAGCTCCCAGCCGCGCTCGCCGACGTAGCTCAGGCGCATCGCGGTGACGGGCACGGCGCCGATGTGGGCGCGTGTGGCGCGGAAGTACTTCAGCCCGTCGTTGGAGAAGTCCGCGTCGGCGAGCGGCTGCAGCACCTCGCTGGCGAGCGGCCCCCAGAGGCCGATGCAGCAGGTGCCGGCGGTGATGTCCCGCACGGCGACCGAACCGTCCGCGGGCAGGTGGCGCCGGAACCAGTCCAGATCGAGGTTGCCGTTGGCCCCGACCTGGTAGTGGTCGCGGCCGAGCCGGGCGACGGTGATGTCGCTGCGGATCCCGCCGCCCTCGTCGAGGAGCAGGGCGTACGTCACGGATCCGATCGACTTGTCGACGTTTCCGGTGCACAGGCGCTGGAGGAAGGCGGCGGCGCCCCGGCCGGTGACCTCCAGTCGCTTGAGTGCCGTCATGTCGTACACGGCGACGGTCTCGCGGGTGGTCTGGGCCTCGGCGCCGACGATCGGCGACCAGTAGCGCGCCGCCCAGTCGCCCGGCGTGGGGAGCGAACGGCCTTCCACCAGAGGTGCGTTGGCTTCATACCAGTGTGGACGCTCCCATCCGGTGGCCTCCAGGAAGAAGGCCCCGAGGTCCTGCTGGCGAGCGTAGAAGGGGCTGGTGCGCATCGGGCGGGGTGCTCCGGCCGGCTGCAGCGGGTGGAGGATGTCGTAGACCTCGACGAAGTTCTGGCAGTCCCGGGCCAGGACGTATTCCGGGGACAGCTGGTGCGGCTCGAAGCGGTTGACGTCGCACTCGTGGAGGTCGAACGACGAGCAGCGGCCGTCCACGAGCCATTCGGCCACGGCGCGGGCCACGCCTGCGGAGTGGGTGACCCACACCGCCTCGGCCACCCAGAAGCCCTTGACGTCCGCTGATTCACCGAGCAGTGGCAGCCCGTCGGTGGTGAAGGAGAAGAGCCCGTTGATGCCTTCCTCGATCTTGGCGTCGCGGGTTGCGGGCAGCAGCGCCCGGGTCTCGGTCCATGCGTCCGCGAAGTCCCCCTCCGTGAACTCCATGACGGAGGGCATCTGCTCGGACTCGTCCGAGCGGGCGATGTCGTCGGGGTCGACGGGCATGGGGCGGTGCCCGTAGTAGCCGATCCCGATGCGGTCGAACCGGTCGCGGTAGTAGAGGTCCGCGTCCTGGTGGCGCAGGATCGGCCGCACGGCTTCCCGGGTCTGCCCCTGCAGGGCGGGGACCGGTCCGGTCCAGGCCAGTTGGTGGGCGAGCGGGGTCAATGGCAGGTTGACGCCGACCATCCGGGCGATCCTGGGCCCCCAGATGCCGGCGCAACACACGACGACGTCCGCGGGGATCTCACCCCTGTCGGTGCGGACGGCACGAACACCGTCGTCGTCGTGGACGACGTCCAGCACTTCGTGCCGGGCGAGGAAGCGTACGCCGCGTTCGGTGGCCCGTCCGATCTGCGCCTCGACGGCCAGCACGGCCTTGGCCAGACCGTCGGTGGGGACGAGCAGACCCCCGAGGACCCGCCCGCGGTCCAGGAGCGGGTGGAGCGCCACGCACTCGCCCGGTCCGATCAGCCGGGCCTCGACGCCCCAGGCGGTGGCCCAACCGTGTCGACGGTGCAGTTCGGCCAGGCGCTCGGGGGTGGTGGCCACTTCGAGGCCGCCGACCGGAAGGAAGCAGGGCTGTCCGTCGACGTCGAGGCTGCGGAACTTCTCGACGGTGTAGCGGGCGAGCTCGGTCATCGTCTTGGAGGAGTTCGTCTGGAAGACGAGACCCGGCGCGTGGGACGAGGACCCACCGGTGGCCGGGAGGGGGCCCTGGTCGACGACCGTGATGTCGGTCCACCCTGCGAAGGACAGTTCGTCGGCGAGCGCCGCTCCCACGACGCCCGCTCCGATGATGACCACTCGGGGTCCCGCCATCACCACACCTCCAGTTGCTATTAGCGCAACAAGCATCAGGTTGCGCAACTCACGATGCCGGTCGCCCGAGTGGGTGTCAAGGGGGCTTTCGCGGCCGTACCGGGGCAAAAAAACCAGCCGTGGGCGGAGGGGGGGTGCGGGAGAGCGCCTGGGGAGGGTGTGTGTTGTCGTCTCCGTGTGGCGGGCCCTTCTCCGCCCCACGTCAACACTCCTCCTGCTTTAGTCTCCCCCCCCTTCTGTT
>NZ_JBHZCF010000003.1:518450-536561 GCF_042755225.1 Streptomyces sp. NPDC059169
CTGAACACAAGATCGGTAGTTTGATGGTGGGGGGGGGGTCCGGGTGGGGTCGGGTGGCCGAAGGGAAAAAAAAAATCAAGAACGGCTGACGGACGCCCCCCCCCCCCCCCCCCCCCACGGCTGTGCGTCGTCGCCCCGGTGGATCAGCCCTTCTCGAGCCAGGCGTCAACCTTCTGCCGATTGGACTCCACCCACTTCTCGGCCGCCGCCTCGGGAGACATCTTGTCCTGGGCGATGTACTTCGCCACGAGGTTCTGGTCCTCGTTCGTCCAGGTGAAGTTCTTCACGAGGTCGTAGGCCGGACTCCCCGAGTCGGCGAACTTCTTGCTCACGATCTTGTCGAGTTGGTATTCGGGGTAGTCGCAGGCCACCTTCTCGGCGTCGGCGTCACAACCGGGCGTGTACGTCGGTAGGTTGACCTTCACCAGCTCGACCTCCGACAGGAACCACTGAGGCGCGTAGAAGTAGCCGATCACCCAGCTCTTCTTCGCTTCTGCCTGCCGGAACGCCTGGATCAGCGCGGCCTCGCTGCCGCCGTAGACGACCTTGTAGTCAAGCTTGAGGTTCTTCACGAGTGCCGCGTCATTGGTGACGAACGAGGGGTCGCCGTCGAGGAACTGGCCCTTGTCGCCCGACTCCGACGTCCTGAAGCGGTCCGCGTACTTGTTGAGGTTCTTCCAGTCGGTGATGTCCGGGTGTTCCTTGGCCAGCCACGGCGGCACGAACCACCCGATGACCCCCTTGTTGCCGGTCGTACCGGCCGCCACCGCGGACTTCTGGTCCGTGATGTACTTCTTCTTCAAGTCGTCGTGGCCCCAGTTCTCCACGACGGCGTCCACTTCGCCGGTACCGAAGCCCTGCCAGGCGACCTCTTCCTTGAGGTCCTTCTTGGTGACCTGGCACCTGAGGTCCTTCTCGGCGACGTAGGCGATGACCGCGGCGTTCGCCTCGTACCCGACCCACGGGTTGACCGCGAGGTTGAACGTGCCGCACGTGCCGGACGGGCCGCCCGACGCACCCGAACCGGACTCCCCGACCTTGGCACCGCTGCACCCGGCGACTGCGGCCAGGCCCAGGGCCGCCAGGCCGGCCACCGCGCGTCTCGCGGGTCGCGACTGCGTCGTGAGGTTCCCCATCATGTGCTGCCTCCTGTGCTTCTTCCTTGGCTGCCGGGCTGGGGCCGGCCTAGCGTGCGCCTGGCGTTGCGGAACGCCGCGCGGCCGCCCCGGTAATCCGGTCGAACATGACCCCCAGCAGGACGATGGCGAGACCCGCCGCGAGGCCCTTGCCGTACAGCTCGCCCTGCGAGAAGCCGGCTACGACGTCGTAGCCCAGGGCTCCTGCGCCGACCAGCCCGCCGACGACCACCATGGACAGGACGTAGATCAGCCCCTGGTTCACCGCGAGGGTAAGAGCGCTGCGCGACATGGGGAGTTGGACCTTGGTGATGGTCTGCCGGACGCTGGAGCCGGCGGCCGTGGCGGCCTCCACCGTGGTCGCGGGGACGGCGCGTACCCCATCGGCGATGATCTTGATGGTCACCGGGGCGGCGAAGACGACCGCGGCGATGATGGCGGTGAAGCGCGTGGCGCCGAACAGCGCAAGGAACGGCACCAGGTACACGAACGAGGGCATGGTCTGGCCGGCGTCGAGGCTGGGCCTGATGAGTCGGTCGGCGAGCCGACTGCGGCCCATCCAGACACCCACCACGACACCGAGGAGCAGCACCATCAGGGTGGCCACCGCCGTGGAGGCGAGCGTCGTCATGCTGTCCGACCACACTCCCGTACCGACGAGCAGGACCACGCATCCGGCCGCCGTGGCGCCGGCGCGCCACCCGCCGAACACGGCTCCGACGGTGACCAGGACGAAGGCGACCAACCACCACGGGGAGTCGGTGAGCAAGGTCTCGAACGGATTGAGCAACATGGTGGTGGTCACGTCCCGCGTCCCGTTCGTCAGACCGCCGAAGGTGTTCTGCGACCACTGGGTGACCGAGTCGGCGGTCCGGGCGATCCCGCTCCCCAAACCGGCGTCCCCCGGGAACTCGGCGGCCCACACGTAGGTGTGGGAGAGCCAGACACACACCGCCGCAGCCGCGGCACCGGCGGCGAGCAGGGGTCTGCGCCACCCGGCGAAGCGGCTCGCGCCGCGCCGCCCCGTCGGCTCCGCCCGCTCCCCCGCCGCGGTCGTCACCCGGTCCAGCACGATGGCCATGACCACGATCGCGAGACCGGCGTTGAAGGCGACGCCCACGTCGAGCGTCTGCAGCGCCTTGACGACCGTCTTGCCGAGTCCGGGCGCGTCGATCAGCGCGGCGATGGTGACCATGGACAGCGCGGCCATGATGGTCTGGTTCACACCCATCACCACCGTCCGCTTGGACAGCGGAAGCAGCACCTTGGTGAGTGTCTGCCGCCGGGTGGATCCCATCGACTCGGCGGCCTCGACGGTGGCGGCGGGGACCGAGCGGATGGCGTGTGCGGTGATACGGACGGCGGGAGGCGCCGCGTAGATGAGGGTGGCGATGGTCGCGGACGCCGGGCCGATGAGGAAGAACAGGGTCAGCGGAGCCAAGTAGACGAACGTCGGCATCGTCTGCATGAAGTCCAGGAACGGTGTGATCGCACGGTTCACCCGGTCGGACAGCCCGGCCCCGATGCCCAGCGGGATCCCGATGAGCAGGGAGACCAGCACCGCCGCGAGGGTCAGGGCCAGTGTGTCCATGCTCTGCTGCCACAGGCCCTGCAGCCCGAAGAAGACGAATCCGGCGATTGCCAGAAGGGCGACGCGGGCGTTCCCGAAGGCCCAGGCGACGTACCCGGCCAGCGCGACGACACCGAGCCATCCGACGACGGGAACGGGACGGTCACCCGTCGGCTGGGAGATCAGTGACTGGATGAAGCTGACGAGGTGGTCGATGACCAGCCGGATCTCATTGAAGAAGTAGAGGAAGAGCGGATTGCTGTTGCGGTTCGCCCCGATGGCGTCGTTGACCGAGTTGAACCAGCGGTGCAGTTCCGTGAGGTCGGCGGCCGCCAGCGCGAGGGTCTGCCGTCCGCGCAGGGCTGCGAACAACACCAGCCAGACGACCAGGACCGCGGCCACCACGAAACGTCGCCGGACTCTGCGTGTGTCCGCGCCGGGGGCGGCCACGCCTGCGGCGACGGCCATCACGCACCGCCTCGTCGTCCGGCGACGACGGCGAGGATCTCCTCGTCGCCGACGACGCCCAGCAGCCGTCCGCCCTCGACGACCCTGACGGGCCCGTCGGCCGCGAGCACCGCCCGCGTCGCCTCGCGCACCACCACGTCAGGCCCCAGTTCGGGCCCGTCCAGGGGGTCGTCGGGCCCGGGTTGGCGCACGATCCAACGCAGGGTGAGGACCTCGGACCGCGGCACGTCCCTGACGAACTCGCGCACGTAGTCGTCGGCGGGTGCGCCGACCAACTCGTCGCCCGTGCCGCACTGCACCGTCTCGCCGTCGCGCATGATGAGGATCCGGTCGCCGAGCTTGAGCGCCTCGGACAGGTCGTGGGTGATGAAGACCATGGTCTTGCCCACCTCACGGTGCAGCCTGATGACCTCGTTCTGCATGTCCCGGCGGATCAGCGGGTCGAGAGCCGAGAAGGGTTCGTCGAAGTAGAGGACGTCGGGATCGCCGGCGAGGGCGCGGGCGAGGCCGACGCGTTGCTGCATGCCGCCGGAAAGCTGATCGGGGTAGGAGTTCTCGTATCCGGCGAGGCCCACCAGTTCGATGACCTCCCGTGCCCGCTGGGTGCGCTCGGCCCTCGCCGTGCCACGGATCTCCAGTCCGAAGGAGACGTTGTCGAGGACCCGGCGGTGCGGCAGCAACCCGAAGTGCTGGAAGACCATGGAGAAGGAACGGCGTCGCAGCTCGCGGAGCCTCCTCGGGTCCGCGGCGCGGATGTCCTCGCCCTCGAAGCCGATGTCCCCCGCGGTGGGTTCCACGAGCCGGGTGAGGCATCGCACCAGGGTCGACTTGCCGGAGCCGGACAGGCCCATCACGACGAAGACCTCACCGGGTGCCACGTCGAAGCTGACGTCCCTGACGGCCGCCGTGCAACCCGTGCGGTCCATGAGCTCGCGCCGGGTGAGTGCGCACAGCTCATCGGACCCCGGTACCCGGTCGGCCTTCGGCCCGAATACCTTCCACAACCCGCGCACGGAGACGACCGGGGTCCGGCCCCGGTCCTCGGACGCGCCGCGAGGGCCGGGGAGTTCAGTCTCTGTGGGGGTCACGGTCGACCTCTCTTCGGCCTGTCGCCGCGAACCAGTGCTGCGGCCGGGGTTGGATGTTCTGCCATATGTGCTTGGGCTCGCGGTATTCGTCGAGGCCCGTCGGCCCCAGTTCCCGGCCCACTCCCGAATGCCCGAAACCGCCCCACTCCGCCTGCGGGACGTAGGGGTGGTAGTCGTTGATCCACACGGTGCCGTGGCGCAGCCGTCGAGCCACCCGCTCGGCTCGGCCCGCGTCCTGGGTCCACACCGCTCCGGCCAGTCCGTACTCGGTGTCGTTGGCGATGCGCACGGCGTCGTCCTCGCCGTGGAAGCGCTCGACGGTCAGCACCGGTCCGAACGACTCCTCGTGCACCGCGCGCATGCCCTGGTGACAGGCGTCCAGCACGGTCGGCGGGAAGTAGTGGCCGGAGGCGAGAGCCGGGTCGTCCGGCCGGCTGCCGCCGCACCGCAGTACGGCGCCTTCGGCGATGCCCGTCGCGACGTACGCTTCGACCTTCTCCAGGTGGTGTGCTGACACCAGGGGCCCCGTGTCTGCCTGGGGATCGAAGGGCCCGCCGAGCCGGATCATCCGGGCCCGGCGCACGACCTCGTCGACGAAGGCGTCGTGGAGACCGTCCTCGACGACGAGCCGGGCGCCGGCCGAGCACACCTGCCCGGAGTGGAGGAACGCCGCTGTGAGGGCGAAGTCCACCGCGGTCTCGAAGTCGGCGTCCGCGAAGACGACGTTGGGGTTCTTTCCGCCCAGTTCGAGGGCTATCTTCTTGACGGTCGCGGCCGCCGCGGCCATGATCCGCCGGCCCGTGTCCAGTCCCCCGGTGAAGGAGACCATGTCGACGGCGGGGTCCTCGCACAGTGGCGCGCCCACCTCCGGTCCGGGGCCCAGTACGAGATTGGCCGCCCCGGCGGGCAGGCCCGCCTCCTCGAGGGCCCGAATCAGCAGAACGGACGTGGACGGAGTGAGCTCGCTCGGCTTCAGGACGACGGTGTTTCCGGCCAACAGCGCGGGGGCGACCTTCCACGACGCCTGGAGCAGCGGGTAGTTCCACGGGGTGATCAGTCCGCACACGCCGACGGGTTCGTATCCGACGCGGCTGATCGCGTCGTGACGTCCGGTGTCCACCACACGCCCGGCGCTGGTGCCGGCGATCCCTGCGTGGTAGCGGAAGCAGGAGACCACGTCCGCGACGTCGTACGCGCTTTCCACCAGCCGCTTGCCGGTGTCGAGCGACTCGGCGCGGGCGAAGTGATCGCCGTCGCGCTCGATCAGATCGGCGGTGCGCGACAGCAGGGCCCCGCGCTCGCGTTCGGGGGTTCGGGGCCACGGTCCTTCGTCGAAAGCTCGTCGGGCGGCGGCGATCGCGGCCTCGCTGTCGGGCCTGGTTCCTTCGGATACGACCGCGGCGAGTGTGCCGTCTGCGGGGCAACGGATCTCCCGGCGGCCGCCGGCCACCGGATCGCACCATACTCCGTCCACATACAGGTCTGACACGAGCGGAGCCCTTCGATCGAGCGAAGTCGTTGCGCATCATGCACCGCATTGCTTGTGGTGGAACACCATTGCTGAGTGTGTGACCTACGTCAAGAGGGCGAGACCAGCCTGTTTCACACTCGGAGCCGGCTTGCACCGACTCCCTTGACCCAGCGCCGCGACAAGCCAACCATGTTGCGTATCACTCACCCTGTTGTGCGATACGCACCAACGGAGGCAGCGCATGTCCCCTCGACAACACCCTGGCCGTGCATTCATCCTCACGCTCTCGTGCCCCGACCAGCCCGGCCTGGTCCACGCGGTGAGCGGCTTCCTGGTCCGGAACTCGGGCAACATCCTTGAGAGCCAGCAGTTCGACGACCGGCTACAGGGCCGCTTCTCCATGAGGGTCCACTTCGAGGTGTCCGACCCGGATACCGGCCTGGAGGAGCTGCGCGACAGGTTCGGCCCGGTCGCCGAGGCTCACCGGATCACGTGGACTCTGCGTGGGGCCTGGACCCCGACCCGCACGCTCATCATGGTGTCCCGGGTCGGCCACTGCCTGAACGACCTGCTCTTCCGCTGCCGCACCGGCGCCCTCAACATCGAAGTCCCCGCCGTGGTCTCCAACCACGAGGACTTCGCCGAGCTGGCCGGTACGTACGGCATCCCGTTCCACCACGTCCCGGTGTCCAAGGCGACCAAGGCTGCGGCGGAGGCCCGCCTCATGGAGCTCGTGCACGAGTTGGACGTCGACCTGGTGGTGCTCGCGCGCTACATGCAGATCCTCTCGGACGACCTGTGCAAGCAGCTCGAAGGACGCGCCATCAACATCCACCACTCCTTCCTTCCCAGCTTCAAGGGCGCACGTCCCTACCGACAGGCGTACGACCGGGGCGTGAAACTGGTCGGCGCGACGGCGCACTACGTGACGCCGGACCTGGACGAGGGGCAGATCATCGAGCAGGACGTGGTCCGCGTGGACCACTCGCTGGACCCGCACGAACTCGTCACGGTGGGGCGGGACGTGGAGGCCCGGGTACTCGCCCACGCGGTGAAGTGGCACAGCGAGAGCCGCGTGATGGTGGAGGGAAGCCGGACCGTCGTGTTCCGTTGAGCAGCGGGCCGGGAAGGGGCCCGCAGCCCGCTGCCCCCCGGCGCACGGTCCGGACACGAGGGGGCGAAGGTCCGGGGCGGTCCCTTTGCTCGCTCCGCCACGGGCCGGCCGGAGGAGAAGCGCTCTAGCAGCCGTCGAGCCGCGCCAGCGTGTCGCGCCGCCAGCGCTCCGTTTCGGCGATCTGGTTGAACGTGAACACGTGGAGGCCCGACACCGCCGCTTCGGGCGCGGTCAGCACGGGTGCGCTGCGCCGCAGCAGCCGCTCGGGCGCGTAGCCGCCCGGCGCGGCGAAGCGCGCGAACCAGGAAGCGTGGCGGGTCAGGAAGCGTGTGGACTCCCCCACTCCGATCTTCGCCGCCACGGCCAGTAGCTTCGTCCGCTGCACGGGCCCGGCCACCCCTATGTACATCGGCAGTGTGACGGCGCGCCGCCGCACCCGCATGACCCAGTCTCCGAGGAGCCGTGGGTCGAAACACAGGTTGCTCACGATGTAGGCGGCATGGGCGTGTTTGTCCCGCATCGCCCGGACCGCCGCGTCGTCGCCGATGATCGGATGACTCTCCGGGTAACCGGTGATGCCGATCCGGGCGAAGGGGTTGCCCAACTCGTCCAGTCGCCGCAGCACGGGCAGCGCACACTCGTAGGGCCCCGCGGGCGGATCGGCGTCGCCGGCCGGTACGAAGACGTCGTCCACCCCGGCCTCCCGCAGCCGGTGCACCACCTCCGCCAGGTGGCCGCCGTCGCGCAGGGACCGGGCGGGCACGTGCGGGACCACGCGGTAGCCCTGCGCGGACAGCCGGGTCGCGAGGTCGAGCGTCGGCTCCAACCCCTTGACCGGGGACGCGGTGACCGTGACCACCACGTCGCGCGGCACGTGGGCGAGGACCGTGTCGTGCGTGGACTTCGCCGGCAGGACCTCGTAGCGGACGCTCTTGAGCAGCGTTCTCACCGCGGGTCGCGGTGGCGGTAGTACCGGGCCTCGGACGGCGGGAGCGGCTCCCTGCCGAGGATCAGGTCGGCGGCCTTTTCTGCGATCATCATCACTGGAGCATAGATGTTGCCGTTGGTGACGTACGGCATCACGGAGGCGTCGACGACCCGCAGCCCGTCCACACCGTGGACCCGCATGCTCAGCGGATCGACCACGGCCATCTCGTCGGTCCCCATCTTGCAGGTGCAGGACGGGTGCAGGGCCGTCTCTCCCTCCTCCGCCACCCAGGCGAGGATCTCCTCGTCGCTCTCCACGGAGGGACCCGGCGAGACCTCCCCGTCGTTGTAGGGGGAGAGCGCGGGTTGGTTGAGCAGGGTGCGGGTCACCCGGACCGCCTCCACCCACTCGCGCCGGTCCTGTTCGGTGGACAGGTAGTTGAAGCGCAGGGCCGGACGCTCGCGGGGGTCCCCGCTCTTGATCTTCACCGAGCCGACCGCATCGGAGTACATGGGACCGACGTGCACCTGGTAACCGTGTCCGCCTGCGGGCGAGGACCCGTCGTAACGGACCGCAACGGGGAGGAAGTGGAACATCAGGTTGGGGTAGTCCACGTCCTCGTTGCTGCGCACGAAGCCGCCGGCCTCGAAGTGGTTGGTCGCGGCGGGGCCCTTGCGGAAGAGCCACTGCAGGCCGATGAGGGGGTAGCGGTACCACTTCATGTACGGCTGCATGGAGACCGGCTGCTTGCAGGCGTACTGGACGTACACCTCCAGGTGGTCCTGCAGGTTCTCGCCGACACCGGGAAGATGGTGCACGACGTCGATGCCCAGGGCCGCCAACTCCTCGGCATTGCCGACCCCCGAGAGCTGCAGCAGTTGTGGGGAGTTGATCGCACCGCCGCAGAGGATGACCTCACGGGCCCGCACCTGCTCGACGGGGCCCCGACCGCGACGCCGGTACTCGACACCGACGGCACGCTTGCCCTCGAAGAGCACGCGGGTGACGAGGGAGCGGGTCCTGACGTCGAGGTTGGGGCGCCTGCGCACCGGCTTCAGGTATGCCTTGGAGGCGGACAGCCGACGCCCGCGGTGGACGTTGCGGTCGAAGGGCGCGAAGCCCTCCTGGCGGTAGCCGTTGACGTCGTCGGTGCGCGGGTACCCGGCTTCCTGGACGGCTTCGAGGAAGGCGGAGAAGAGCGGACTGGCCGCCGGGCCGCGTTCGAGGACGAGCGGGCCGTCGTGGCCGCGGAACTCGTCGTCGGGTTCCGCCGCCAGACAGTTCTCCATGCGCTGGAAGTACGGCAGGCAGTGGGCGTAGTCCCAGGTCTTCATGCCCGGGTCGGCAGCCCAGCGCTCGTAGTCCATGGGATTGCCGCGCTGGAAGATCATGCCGTTGATGCTGCTGGAACCGCCGAGCACCTTGCCGCGGGCGTGGTACACGCGCCGGCCGCCCATGTGCGGCTCGGGCTCGGACTCGTACTTCCAGTCGTAGAAGCGGCTGCCGATGGGGAAGGTGAGGGCCGCGGGCATGTGGATGAACACATCCCACGGGTAGTCGGGCCGACCGGCCTCCAGCACCAGCACGCGGTTCCCCGGGTCGGCGGAGAGCCGGTTCGCCAGTGCGCTTCCGGCCGATCCACCGCCGACGATGACGAAGTCGTACTGCGGGGAAGAAGCCATGGCTGCCTCGTCTCGATCGGGCGGTTCGGTACGCGCGGCATGCTATTACGGGTATCGCTATACGCACTAGGTTGCGATCGACGCAACTTGAATCCCGACGGGCTCTCGAAGCGCTCGTTGTTTACTGCGCGTATAGTTTCGCTGTGAGCAACTACGGCACAGAAAACGAAACGACAGGTCCGCAGCCCGGAGGGGTCCAGTCCGTCGACCGCGCCATCAGCGTGCTGGAGATCCTCGCCCAGCACGGCGAGGCGGGCGTGAGCGACGTGGCGGCCGAGATCGATGTCCACAAGTCCACCGCGTTCCGGCTGCTCGGCGCGCTGGAGGCGCGCGGGCTGGTGGAGCAGGCGGGAGAGCGCGGTAAGTACCGCCTCGGCTTCGGCATCGTACGCCTCGCCGGCGCCGTCACGGGCCGCATCGACATCACCCAGCAGGGCCGCCCGGTCTGCGAGCGCCTCGCGGGGGAGATCGGCGAGACGGTGAACATCGCCGTCATGCAGGAGCAGTACGCGATCAACCTCTTCCAGGTGCGCGGCCCCGCCGCTGTCGCGGCACACAATTGGGTCGGCCAGCTGACCCCGCTGCACGCCACGTCCAGCGGCAAGATCCTGCTGGCCCACCTGCCCGCCAAGGAGCGGGCCGAGGTGCTGACCCATGCGGGCATGAAGAAGGTGACTCCCCGCACCATCACGGCGAAGACGAAGCTCGAGAAGAGCCTCACGGAGGCGAGGGAGCGCGGCTACGCGCGGACCCTGGAGGAGTTCGAGATCGGCCTGCACGCCATGGCCGCGCCGATCCGATCCCGGGACGGCGACGTCATCGCGGCGCTCAGCGCCTCGGGCCCGTCCTACCGGCTCACCGAGGAACGCATGGGCGAGGTGGCGCCCGTGCTGATCGCAGGCGCCGAGGAGATCAGCCACCGGATGGGGTACCTGGGCTGACCCGCTCGTAGCACGCGCGTGAGACGCGGGACTCCGCGGGGACCGCGCACCCCCGGGCACCCGCCCGGGGCGCCGCAACGCCCCGGCGGCTTCCTGCGGCGCCCGGAACTGCTGCTGCCGGCCCGCACGGTCCGAGCCGTCGGCCCTAGGTGTATCGAAAGCCTCGGATCCTGTCGCAGTCCGACGATGCATTCGAGGAGCGCCCACTTGGGGTGCCACCTCGCCCTGCGGCAACCGCGCAACCGTCCGGGCCGTAGCGGAGTCTGAAGGGGAAACAAGGTCGGCCGAAAGAAGGCTCCTGTGGACGAGGTCCTGGTGAAGGCAGTGAAGTGGGCTGCTCGCGGTGTGGCACTCGCCCTGGACTACCTCAACCTGCGCGCTGGCTACGAGCAGTTCCGACGCGACGCTCGAAAGAGTCGTCGCTAGCGTCCAGCGCGGAAGACCTGGTCAGAGCCACTCTTTGAGGGCTGCGACCAGCACTGTCGCTTCGTAGCGGACGGCGAGTTTGTCGTACCTGGTAGCGACAGCACGGTGGCTCTTAAGCCGGTTGATCCCGCACTCGACTGCGTGCCGCTGCTTGTAGTGGTCTCTGTCGAACTTCGGCGGCCGGCCGCCCCGCGATCCGCGTTCGAGGCGGTTGCGGACACGGTCCGCAGGAACCGGAATCGTGGCCCTGATCCCTCGTCTGCGCAGGTAGGACCGGTTGCTGCGGGAGTCGTACGCCTTGTCCGCGCGGACCCGATCGGGGCGGACACGTGGTCGGCCAGGCCCGACGCGGGGCACACGGACTTTCTCCAGCACGGGTTCGGACTGCGTCGAGTCCCCGCGCTGTCCTGCCGTCACCACGACCGACATTGGCTTCTGCCCCTGCTCGACGGCCAGGTGGAGCTTACTGGTGAACCCGCCGCGCGACCTTCCCAGGCCGTGGTCTCCGGGCTCAGCGAAGACACCGCCCGGTGGTTCCTTCTGCATGTCGCCCTGCTTGCGGGCCCCGGCCGCATGCTCATGGGCACGGCACACCGTGGAGTCGACGCTCAGGTCCCAGACGATCGCGCCCTTCGAGTCGGCCAGAGACTGGAGCCGGGTGAGGATCCGCTGCCAGGTCCCGTTCCGCTGCCACCGGCGAACAAGTCGCAGACCCGGCCCCACGGCCCTTACTCGACGGGCACATCCCGCCACGGAACTCCGGTCCGCACCCGGAACCGTATGCCGTCGATCAACCGCCGACGAGGCCAGACGGGTGGCCGCCCCGACCTGGCACCCTTCGGCAACAACGGCTCCAGCACCGCCCACTGCTCGTCCGTGAGATCTCCCCGACCCATGAACCGTGATCATTCACAGCTCAAGATCCACTTTCGACACACGGCCTAGTCGGGCTGCCTGGTCCCGAGGCGTTCGTGGATCCAGCCGTGGAACGTCCCGATGTGGTGCTCGCTGGGCACGAGTACGCCGCCCTTGGCGTACAGGCGCGAGCTCATGGTGGGCTGGCAGCGCTCGCACGCGTCGAAGTCCTGCCGGTTGACGCGGTCGAAGAGCTCCACGGACCGGCTGACGTCCCGGCCGCCGTCCACCACCTCCCTGAGGTAGAGCCAATCGCACTCGACGACCGTGCGGTCGACGGCGACGGGGTACATCCGGTGGAAGACCACGTGGTCCGGCACCAGGTTGATGAACACCTGGGGCCTGACGGTGATCGCGTAGTAGCGGCGGTCCTGGTCGTCCGAGACCCCCGGGATACGATCCATGCCCTCGGAACCGTCCACCGTGAAGCCCTTGATCTCCGACCCGAACGCCGCACCGTGCCCCACGTAGTACTGCGCGGCGTACCCGTCGGCGAACTCGGGCAGCACCTCGGTGAGTTCGGGGTGGATCGTGGCGCAGTGGTAACACTCCATGAAGTTCTCGATGATGAGCTTCCAGTTCGCCTTGACGTCGTAGACGATCCGCTTGCCGACCTCCAGGTCCTCCATGCCGTAGTGCTCGATGGACTCCGCGTCGCCCAGGCGTGCCACGACCTCGCCGAGGACCTGCTCCTCGAAGGAGGGCGGCGCCGGGGCGAGGCAGACCCACACGTAGCCGAGCCATTCCCGCGTGGCCACGGGGGCCAGGCCGTACTCGACCCGACCGACGTCGGGCATCTTCGTCAGGTTGGGCGCGGCGATGAGCTTGCCGGTGAGGTCGTACGTCCATGCGTGGTACGGACACTGGAAGGCCCGATTGACCTCACCGGCCCCCTCCGCGCAGAGCTTGGCACCACGGTGCCGGCAAACGTTGAAGAAGGCACGGACGGCGTTGTCGCGGGACCGGGTGACGAGGATGCTCTCGCGGCCCACCTGGACGGTCCTGAAGGCACCGGGCCGCGCCAGGTCGGAGGAGCGCGCCGCGCAGAACCACATCGTCTCGAAGATGCGCTCCTGTTCCTGGGCGAAGATCCCGGGATCGGTGTAGTAGGCCCCGGGCAGGGTGGCGATCAGACTGTCCGGCAGGCTGGTGGAGGTCACGGTGCACTCCTCGCGGAGACGTCGTCGTTCGGTCGTCACGCCGGGGACGGGGGGCGTCGACGGCGCTGCGCAATTCTCAACGATGTGTATGGCGGTGAACCACAAGGTGGGCGCCTCGACGCGGCGTCACGGGAGGGCGGCGCCGAGCTGCTTTCGCCAGCGGGTGAACAGGCGCGGTTGGTTCATGCCGAGGACCGCCACCGGCCGCCCCGAACGCCGGTAGACCGCGAGGAAACTGCGGTCCGCGGGGACCCCCTCCTCCACCGTCACGCTGTCGGCACCGAAGGAGTGCCCGGCGAACTGGATCCGCACGCCGTACTGGTCGGACCAGAAGTACGGTGGCTTCGGCGTGGCCGTCGGCGCTGCGCCGCCGGAGAGCAGGGCCGTCACGGCAGCATCGGGCCGCTCGCGAGCGCCGGTCCAGTGCTCCACCCGCCGGTGGACGCCGACGGCGGGGTCGTACCAGGAGGCGCAATCACCGACGGCGACCACTCCGGCGAGGCTGGTGCGGCCGTCCGCCCCGCACGTGACGCCGTCCCCGAGCGCGATGCCGCTGCCCTCCAGCCAGTCGACGCAGGGACGGGCACCCACCCCGACGACGACCGTGTCGGCGGCAATGCGCCGGCCGTCCTGGAGCAGGACCGCCGCGACCCTCCGGCCGCCGCTGTCCGGCGCGAGGCCGAACACACCGACCCCACAGAGCAGTCGGACGCCGTGGTCGGCGTGGAGCGTGGAGACCACCCCGCCCATGGCTTCGCCGAGCGGTCCGGCCAGCGGGGTCGATGCGGCTTCCACTACCGTGACGTCGAGTCCCATACCGAGCGCGGTCGAGGCCACCTCCGCGCCGATGAACCCACCGCCGATCACCACGAGTTTGCCGCCGCGCGCAAGGTCCGCGCGCAGGGCACGGGCGTCGTCCAGCGTGCGCAGCGTGTGCACGCCGCCGAGGTCCCCACCGCCCGGAAGGGTGCGGGCGGCGGCTCCCGTTGCGATGACGAACCCGTCGGCCGGTACGGCCTCGCCGTCCGCGAGCCGCACCGCGCGTTCCCCTCGGTCGAGTCCCACGGCCGGCACGCCGAGCCGCCACTCCACCTGGAGGTCCTCACCGTCCGACTCCAGCGCGAGGTCTCCCTCGCCGACGTCGCCGGACAGGAACTCCTTGGACAACGGTGGCCTGTCGTAGGGGCGGTGCGGCTCGTCGCCGATCAGGACGAGCCGACCGTCGTACCCCTGCTTGCGCAGCGAGCGTGCGGCCGAGAGTCCGGCGAGCGAGGCACCGACCACGGCTACCGTCCTCAACGGAGGCCCCCGGCCAGCCGCGCCGCGATGCAGGGTGGCAGGTTCGGGGCCTCCGTGGACGGCAGGACGTAGATCATGCCGTCTTCGACCAGGACCTCGTGGGTGCGGACGGGGAGCTTGGCCGGGGGCGAGTCCGCCGCCCCGGTTCTGAGGTCGAACTTCGAGGCGTGGAGGGGGCATTCGACCTCGCACCCCTCCAGCCATCCGTCTGCGAGCGACGCGTCCTGGTGGGTGCACGTGTCGTCAATGGCATAGATCTCACCCTCGTCGGTGTGGAACACCGAGACAGGCGGGTCGATGTCGAGCCGGTAGGCCTCGCCTCGGGGCAGATCCGCGAGACGGCACGCGGGAATCATCATGACACCTCGGGTGCATATAGCGAAACGGATTGCGGTTAGCGCAACGTCAGTGTGGGGCGCCCCCATACCCTTGTCAAGGCGTCCCCCGGACATGCGAAGTCCACGATTGTCGTTTCTTTTTACGCAACACTTTGCATAGTGCAAAACTTTAAGCAGGTGGCGGCCGCACCGGAGGCAACACCGTACGCCCTGGTCACAGGCGGTGTAGGGGCGTCCGACTCAGCCGCCGCGCGCACCCACGGAGATCGACCGTCACCTTGTCATCGCGGTGGACGACGAGGAGCCACCGACCCACACCGGCGCGGCGCCCGCCGACCCTTGAACCCCCTGCCCCCACCACGCGCCGGACACCACGCTCCACGCCGGAAACACGACCGTCGCCCGACCCGGAGGACGGGTGGTCCGCGGCACGGACAAGGCGCCGGATCACGGACCTCGGGCGTGAGTAGTTGGCGTACAGACAGTCCCGGTGAGAACGATCATGGTCGGTTAGCACACCGCATACGGCTGACGCTGGGGTTCGAGGAAAGATCGCCAGGCGGGCCAGGGCGCTGGCTACGGTCCGCTCGTGCCGGTGGAATTTCTGACCGATGAGCAGGCTGAGGCGTACGGGACGTTCACCGAGGCGTCTACGCGCCCGGAGTTGGAGCGGTTCTTCTTCCTCGACGATGACGACCGTGATCTGATCGCGTTGCGTCGTACGGACGCGCACCGGCTGGGCATGGCGGTGCAGATCTGCACCGTCCGCTACGTCGGCCGGTTCCTGGGCGAGGACCCGCTCGCGGTGCCGTGGGAGGTCGTGGAGTACCTGGCCGGGCAGCTCGGCATCGCCGACGCCGCGTGCGTGAAGCGGTGTCCGGAGCGCCGGTCGACGGTGTACGGGGTTCAGCCAAGGTGAGCCCAAAAGCCGCCACGCAATGATCTTGAAGCCCTCGCGGCTTGCTTCGAGGCCTCGGCCCGAAGGGGCTGCGGTGATCGCATTCGACCCTAGCTGTCAGCAAACGCTGTCATCAGCCGTCATCGGATCTGATTGGATCGGCGCCGCCGCGAGGCCCCGGAAAGTCCGGGTTCGTTGGACACCAGCGGCTCCTGTCGTCATTCGTAGGTTTGCCGACAGGCAGGTGGCAGGGAGGGGCCATCACCATCCGCGGCGCCGGTAGTTATGTAGGGCATGGAACCCAACACGGTCTTCGAAGCGATCACCGGCTTCCCCGCTCCCCGGGACGAAGCCGCCGTAGCCGAGCCGATGAACCTGGAGAACGCGGGAGCCGCCAGCGACTTCTGCCCGAACGAACCGGCGACCGGCATCGAGTCGCCGCCGGTGGTGTGGGCCTTCCCAGCCGGGCAGGCCGAGCAGTCCGCCGAACTCGTCCCCGGCTCGGGCATCCGGATCGGCCTGCCGTTCGGCGCGATGCTCTGGAAGGCCTGCGAGCGCTGCCGCCGGCTCATCAAGGCCAACAAGTGGGCAGACCTGGCCCGCGAGTGCGGCTACCCGGAAGGCAGCAACGGCTCCCTGTCCTGGGAGGGGTTCCGGGTCGCGCGGCTTCCCGGCCCCGGCTACGCCTGGCCGCTGGTGCCGCACAAGCTGCCCACCGTGCACAAGCACGTCCGCGACGCCTGGAAGAAGGGCATGCTCGCCTTCGCCGACCACGTCCGCGAGCGCCTGGAGCGCGCCGCGCTCCTCGTGGAGCTCGACGGGCACCTGTACGTGCGCTGCGGCCAGGATGGCGACGACGCATGGCTGGTCGAGAACGTCGGCCCGGAGATCGTGGCACCGTTCAGCTTCCACCTTCAGGGCCGCCCCGTCCGCCTCACCCTGCTCCCCGCCCAGCCGTAGCCCCGCGTCCGGGCGATGGCGGACTGTCCGTCAAGATCCACTGATGGCGGCTTTTGGGCTCACCTTGACTGAACCCCAACTCGGCGTGCCGATCGCCGGGAAGTCCGGGACGGAGGGCCTGGCGGTGGTCGAGAGCATGATGGACGGGACAGACCAGCCGTCACGGCAACCTGCAGGAAACCCGGGACGAGACAGTGCAGGAGGCGGTCATGGCGGTGCACCTCGCCTCGACCCTGGTCCAGCTGTTTGCGTCGGGAGCCATGCAGCGCTCCTGACTCGCCAAGATCATCCTGTGGCGGCTTTGGTTCACCGATACTGGCACAGACGGTGAACAGTGGGCTCGGGCCGTTGAACGCCAAGCGGCCAAGTTCCCCGCGCGCAGAGGGTCGAATAGTGCTGCTCGACTCGCGCGCCTTCTCGGCCCCGCGCGGAGAGATTCCCAGCACTGGTCGGGCTCCGCCGCTTCGGTCGCGATGATGAGCTTGAAGCCAGTCTCCTACTTTTTGCGCCGCATTTCGAAGAAGTACATGGGGCAACCCAGCGCAAGCCCCATAAATAGTGCGTAGCCAAATCCCCGAAGAACACTTGGCTCCGGATCGAATATCGCATGACCGATCCCGAAGATTACTCCGGCCCCAACGGTGTATAGCGCTAGTTCACGCAGATTGATCTTGCTCATATTCTTCCTTTTGGCGAATGCGGCGCCGGGTGCTCGCTCGGGACGGCTACACCACCAGGTGACAGCGGGGTTTATGCGACCAGAGTTGCGGGTGGGGTCATAATGGCAACGTCCTCGACGGGGGTCAATCGGTCCAGGCGTCTCCGTGCCGACGGGGACGGGTGGGCCTTACTCGGTGGACGTCTCTGCGAACACTGCACCCTCGCCGGCACGCTCGCCCGCCTCCTCGACGACGGCACTGGCCGTATCGCCTCGAACTTCCTGCCGCTGGTCAAGATCCTGCTGGAAATGGACCGGCCCAAGAGCCGCCTCATCCGCCTCCGCAACCCCAACGTCGTCCGTCTCCTGCGGGGCCTGGCCACCGGCAGCATTCCGCTCACCCACGACGGGCTGCACCAGGAAACCCCCTGGCGAACCGTTACCCACCTGCGTGGGACCTGCGAGCAATGCTCAAGACCTGTGGATCGGCCGCGGGAGGATGCGGAGGGCGTACCTTCCCGAATGATCCTGTGATGGTCACCGAGTAGGCTCGCGTTCGCAGCGCGGGGCGGGAAGGCACGCCCGTGCTCAGCGTAGTGAATGCCGATGGTTCCACCGAGTCCGGCTCCCTGATCGATGAGATCGTCCGCGAGGGCGCCCGGCGGATGCTCGCCGCCGCGTTGGAGGCGGAAGTCAACCATTACATAGCCGAGTTGGCAGCCGAGACGGACGGGGCCGGGCGGCGTCTGGTGGTCCGCAACGGCCACCACCGGCCCCGCACGGTGACCACCGCCGCGGGTCCCGTAGAGGTCGCGGCCCCGCGCGTGGACGACAGGCGGGTGGACGCGTCCACTGGAGAACGGATGCGGTTCTCCTCGAAGATCCTGCCGCCGTGGTGCCGCAAGTCGCCCAGGATCAGCGAGGTACTGCCGCTGCTCTACCTGCACGGACTGTCCTCGGGGGACTTCGTGCCCGCGCTGGAGCAGTTCCTCGGCTCGGCGGCGGGGCTGTCGCCGGCCACCGTGACCCGGCTGACGAAGCAGTGGAGCGACGACCACG
>NZ_JBHZCF010000004.1:0-5441 GCF_042755225.1 Streptomyces sp. NPDC059169
GAGCCATCGGAGGCAGCCAGCATGAAAACCATCCCTGCCCCACCCGCGCAGTCCCAGAGTCGCGAACTCACGGGACGCACTCAAGAAGGTAGGGCCGCATGACCACCACCCCGCGCACGCTTCCGGTCACCGACCTCTCCCTCGTGGTCCTCGTCGGTGCCACCGGCTCCGGCAAGTCCACGTTCGCCCACAGGCACTTCAAGCCCACGGAGGTGATCTCCTCCGACTTCTGCCGCGGCCTGGTCGCCGACGACGAGAACGACCAGAGCGCCAGTTCGGACGCCTTCGACGTCCTCCACTACGTCGTCGGGAAGCGGCTCGCCGCCGGCCGGCTCACGGTCGTCGACGCCACCAGCGTCCAGCAGGAAAGCCGCCGCCAACTCGTGCGGCTTGCACGCCAGTACGACGTCCTGCCGATCGCCATCGTGCTCGACATGCCCGAAGAGGTGTGTGCCGAGCGCAACGCCGCCCGCCCCGAGCGCGCCGGAATGCCGCGCCACGTGATCCAGCGGCACCGGCGCGAACTGCGCCGATCGCTGCGCGGCCTGCAACGGGAGGGCTTCCGCAAGATCCACGTGCTGCGCAGCCCGGAGGAGGTCGATGCGGCCGAGGTCGTCCTCGAGAAACGCTTCAACGACAAGCGGCACCTCACCGGGCCGTTCGACATCATCGGTGACGTCCACGGCTGCAGCTCCGAGCTGGACTCCCTGCTCGGCGCGCTGGGCTACGTGGACGGGGCACACCCCGAGGGACGGACGGCCGTGTTCGTCGGTGACCTGGTGGACCGTGGCCCTGACAGCCCCGGTGTGCTGCGGCGCGTCATGGCGATGACGGCCTCCGGCAACGCCCTGTGCGTGCCGGGGAACCACGAGAACAAGCTGGGACGCTGGCTCGGGGGCAGGAAGGTCCAGCACACCCACGGTCTCGCCGAGACCATCGAGCAACTGGAGCGCGCGGACGCCGAGGACCCGGCGTTCCGGGAGCAGGTGAGGGAGTTCATCGACGGGCTCGTCAGCCACTACGTCCTCGACGGGGGCAAACTGGTGGTATGTCACGCCGGACTGCCCGAGAAGTACCACGGCCGCACCTCGGGCCGGGTCCGCGCGCACGCGCTGTACGGAGAAACGACGGGGGAGACCGACGAGTTCGGGCTGCCCGTGCGCTACCCGTGGGCGGAGGACTACCGCGGCAAGGCCGCGGTGGTGTACGGCCACACGCCCGTGCCCACCGCGTCCTGGGTCAACAACACGCTCTGCCTCGACACCGGTGCCGTGTTCGGAGGGAAGCTCACCGCACTGCGTTGGCCCGAACGTGAACTCGTCGAGGTGCCGGCCGAGAAGGTCTGGTACGAGCCGGTCAAGCCACTGGTCACCGACGTACACGGCGGACACCAGGGCCGCCCCTTGGACCTCGCGGACGTACACGGCCGCCGGATCGTGGAGACCCGCCACATGGGACGCGTCGCCGTCCGCGAGGAGAACGCGGCGGCGGCGCTGGAGGTGATGAGCAGGTTCGCGGTCGACCCAAGGCTGCTCGCCTACCTCCCGCCCACGATGGCACCCACCGCGACCTCACAGGAGGAGGGGTACCTGGAGCACCCGGCCGAGGCGTTCGCCCAGTACCGGGCGGACGGTGTGCAGCGCGTCGTGTGCGAGGAGAAGCACATGGGCTCGCGGGCCGTCGCTCTGGTATGCCGGGACGCGGACGTGGCACGGACGCGCTTCGGCACCGAGGGGTACGCCTGGGCGGCCGGAGGAGGCGACAGCGGGCCGACGGGCGCACTGCACACGCGCACGGGAAGGCCCTTCTTCGACGACGCGGAGGCCACCGAGCAGGTGCTGGACCGGCTGCGCCGTGCGGTCACCGCGGCCGGGTTGTGGGAGGAGTTGGACACCGACTGGCTGCTCCTCGACGCCGAGATGATGCCCTGGTCACTCAAGGCGTCCGGCCTCCTGCGCACGCAGTACGCAGCGGTCGGGGCTGCTTCCCGTGCGGTCCTCCCGGGTGTCACGGCGGCCCTCGAAGCAGCAGTTGCCCGAGGCCTCGACGTGGGCGGGCTGCTCGAGCGGCAACGCGAACGAACCGCGGACGCGGCCGCGTTCACCCGGGCGTACCGGAGGTACTGCTGGACGACGGATGCGCTGGACGGGGTGCGTCTCGCGCCCTTCCAGATCCTGGCCGTCCAGGGCCGGTCACTGGCGGGCGCACCGCACGACCGTCAACTGGACTGGCTGGACCGGCTGGTGGACACCGACGCCGTTGCCGTGGGCGGGCTGCTCCAGCGCACGCGCCGAATCGTGGTCGACACCGGCGACGAGGAATCGGTGCGGGCGGGAATCGACTGGTGGCTGGAGATGACGGGTGCGGGCGGGGAGGGCATGGTCGTCAAACCCCTGGACGCCCTCGTGCGGGACGGCAAGGGGCGGCTCGTCCAGCCGGGGGTGAAGGTCCGCGGTCGGGAGTACCTGCGGATCGTCTACGGCCCGGAGTACACCCGCGCGGACAACCTGACGCGGCTGCGCGGTCGATTCCTCGGCCACAAACGCTCCCTGGCCTTGCGCGAGTTCGCGTTGGGCCTGGAGGCGTTGGACCGGCTGGCCGCCGGGGAACCGCTGTGGCGCGTGCACGAGGCGGTCTTCGCGGTGCTGGCGCTGGAGTCCGAGCCGGTCGACCCACGGCTGTAGCCCCGGCCGGAGCCCCGCGGAAGTGCGGCTCCAGGTGGCGGAGTCCGCCTCGTGGGGCTCCGGCCCGGCCCCCGCGCGCGGCCCGCGTCCGTGGCGCGGGGCCCCTGCGCGCGGTGCCACCGGACGCGCGGCGCGGGTGGTGGGGGGAGGTGGTCGAGAGGGGCGTGCGCGACACGGCGCGGCTGGTGGGGGAAGCGGTAGGGCCGTTCGCCGGGTGAAGTGGCGTCCGGACGGTGAGGATGGGGGGTATGGGATTCCACGTGGACTCAGAGACCGGGCGACTGCGCCGGGTCATACTGCACCGGCCCGATCTCGAGCTGAAGCGGCTCACCCCCACCAACAAGGACGGGCTCCTCTTCGACGACTTGCTCTGGGTGCGGCGCGCCCGACAGGAGCACGACGGTTTCGCGGACGTCCTGCGCGACCGCGGCGTCGAGGTGCACCTCTTCGGTGATCTGCTGCGGGAGGTGTTGGACGTCCCGGCGGCGAGGAAGCTCGTGCTGGACCGGGTCTTCGACGAGAAGGAGTACGGGCCCCTCGCCACCGACCACCTGCGGGCCGCCTTCGACAGGATGGACACCGCCGGCCTGGCGGACGTGCTCGTGGGCGGAATGACCAAGCGGGAGTTCCTCGCGGGCCACTCGGAGCCCACGTCGGTCCGCTTCCACGTCATGGATCTGGACGACTTCCTGCTCGGCCCGCTCCCCAACCACATCTTCACCCGGGACACCTCCGCCTGGATCTACGACGGGGTGTCCATCAACGCCATGCGCTGGCCGGCCCGCCGGCGAGAGACCGTGCACTTCGAGGCGATCTACAAGCACCACCCACTGTTCACCAGCCCGGACGCGGGCCCCTTCCACCACTGGTCGGAGGGGCAGGACGACTACCCCTCCACCATCGAAGGTGGCGACGTACTGGTCATCGGCAACGGTGCGGTACTGATCGGGATGAGCGAACGGACCACGCCGCAGGCCGTGGAGATGCTGGCCCGCGGGCTGTTCGCCGCCGGTTCCGCGCGGACGATCGTGGCGCTCGACATGCCCAAGCGGCGGGCGTTCATGCACCTGGACACGGTGATGACGATGGTGGACCACGACACCTTCACCCAGTACGCGGGTCTGGGCATGCTGCGTTCGTACACGATCGAGCCCGCCGAGGGCGGTCGGCACCTGTCCCTGCGGGTCACTGATCATCCGCCCGAGCACATGCACAGTGCGATCGCCGCCGCCCTCGGCTTGCAGGACATCAGGGTCCTCACGGCGACCCAGGACGTGCACTCGGCGGAGCGCGAGCAGTGGGACGACGGTTGCAACGTCCTCGCCGTCGAGCCGGGAGTGGTCGTCGCCTACGAGCGCAACGTCACGACCAACACGCACCTGCGCAAGCAGGGGATCGAGGTGATCGAGATTCCGGGCAGCGAGCTCGGCCGGGGCCGCGGTGGTCCGCGCTGCATGAGTTGCCCGGTGGAGCGTGACGCCGCCCACACCTGACACCGAGTGACGCATATCAATGCAGGAGTGTGTATAGAATTCCGCAGTCCTCGCAGTTCGTGACCCCCAGGAGCAACCATCATGGCGACACATCTCGAAGGCCGCCACTTCCTCAAGGAGCTGGACTTCACGGCGGGGGAGTTCCGGGGCCTCGTCGAGCTGGCCGCCGAGCTCAAGGCCGCCAAGCGTGCCGGTGCCGAGGTCCAGCGGCTGCGTGGCAGGAACATCGCCCTGATCTTCGAGAAGACTTCGACCCGCACCCGCTGCGCGTTCGAGGTCGCCGCCGCGGACCAGGGTGCCTCGACGACGTACCTGGACCCCTCGGGATCCCAGATGGGGCACAAGGAGTCGGTCAAGGACACCGCACGGGTGCTCGGCCGTATGTTCGACGGAATCGAGTACCGCGGGGACAGCCAGGAGGTCGTCGAGGAGCTCGCGACGCACGCCGGCGTGCCCGTGTACAACGGCCTCACCGACGACTGGCACCCCACCCAGATGCTCGCCGACGTGCTCACCATGACCGAGCACAGCGACAAGCCGCTGACGGGGATCGCCTTCGCCTACCTCGGTGACGCCCGGTTCAACATGGGCAACTCCTACCTCGTCACCGGCGCCCTGCTCGGCATGGACGTGCGCATCGTCGCCCCCAAGTCCTACTGGCCCGCGGACGAGGTCGTCACGGCCGCACAGGAGGCCGCCGCCGCCAGCGGGGCGAGGGTCACCCTCACCGAGGACATCGCGGAAGGCGTCGCCGGAGCGGACTTCGTCGCCACCGACGTCTGGGTGTCCATGGGTGAGCCCGCGGAGGTGTGGGACGAGCGCATCGCGGCCCTGGCCCCGTACGCGGTGACCATGGACGTGTTGCGCGCCACCGGCAACGCGGACGTGAAGTTCCTTCACTGTCTGCCGGCCTTCCACGACCTCGGCACCAAAGTCGGCCGTGCGATCCACGAGCGCCACGGGCTGACCGAGCTCGAAGTCAGCGACGAGGTCTTCGAGTCCTCCCACTCGATCGTCTTCGACGAGGCCGAGAACCGCATGCACACCATCAAGGCTGTACTGGTGGCGACGTTGGCCGGGGTCCAGCAGACCGCCGGATAGCCATGCGGGTGTCCATGTGAACGGGCGTTAGACTGGCGCCGACATCGAAGTGGGGGGGGGGGGGGGACGACCCGAACCCCACCCACTCTGTGTGCGGCCGCAAAGGACCGGGGGGGATTGGGAAGAAAAACCCCCAAAGGCGGGAAAAAAACGGCAGAAAGGG
>NZ_JBHZCF010000004.1:5451-87279 GCF_042755225.1 Streptomyces sp. NPDC059169
TGTGGGTCGAGTCGCCCGGCCAGGCAGCTGTGGTTGGTTTGGGTAATCGTGTGTTGTACGTTGCCGGGTAGTGGGGTGGGTCCCCGTCCCCCGCCCCCCGCCCCCCACTTCGCTGTGCGTACGACCGCAAGGCCCTGAAAGACCTGAGAGAGAACCACCCCATGCGCATGAAAAGCCCTGCCCAGCTAGTCGCCGAATCCGGCGCGGATCGCGAGGGCCACGGCCTCAAGCGCACGATGGGACTCTTCCAGCTGGTGAGCTTCGGCATCGGCGCCATCGTCGGGACCGGCATTTTCGTCGGGCTTTCCGACAGCGTTTCCGAGGCGGGGCCCGCCGTCGTCGTGTCCTTCGCGCTCGCCGCGATCACCTGCGTCTTCACCGCCTTCTCGTTCGCCGAACTGGGCAGTGCGATGCCGGTCTCCGGCTCCTCCTACTCCTTCGCCTACGCCACCCTCGGCGAGCGCGTCGCCTTCCTCACCGGCTGGTGCCTGCTGCTGGAGTACGGGATCTCGGTCTCCGCCGTCGCCGTCGGCTGGGGCCAATACCTCAACGAACTGCTCGGCAGTCTCATCGGCCACCAGCTGCCCGCCGCGCTCTCCAACCCGCCCGGCCAGGGCGGTGTCGTCAACGTCCCGGCCGTCGTCGTGATGTTGCTCGCCGCCCTGCTGCTGGTCCGCGGCATCCGCGAGTCCGCCCGGGCCACCGCCGCCATGGCCGTCGTGAAACTCGCCGTGCTGGTCGTCTTCTGCGCCGTGGCCTTCACCGCCTACCAGTCGGACAACCTCTCCCCGTTCGCCCCTGACGGACTGGCGGGCATCACCTCCGGTGCCTCGCTCGCCTTCTTCTCCTACATCGGCTTCGACGCGATCACCACCGCCGGTGAAGAGGTGAAGAACCCGCGCCGCAACATCCCGCTCGCGATCATGATCTGCATCGGTGCGGTCACCCTGCTGTACTGCACCGTCGCGCTCGCCGCGATCGGTGCGATGTCGGCGGACGACGTCGCCGACAAGCCGGCGGCCCTCTCGCTCATCGTCGACCGGGTCACCGGTTCCGCGGTCGGCGGCGGCGTGGTCGCCTTCGGCGCGGTCGTCGCCATCGCCTCGGTGGTCCTCGCCGTGATGTACGGACAGACCCGGATCCTGATGTCGATGTCGCGTGACGGGCTGGTCCCGCAGGTCTTCCAGAAGGTCTCGCCGCGCACCTCGACACCGGTCGCCAACACCTGGATCGTCGCGCTCGTCTTCGCCGTCCCGGCCGCGGTCGTTCCGCTCGACGTCGTGATGAACCTGACCACGATCGGCACACTCGCCGTCATGGCCGTGGCGAACGTCGCCGTGATCGCGCTGCGCCGCCGTCACCCCGACACCCGGGCCTCGTTCCGTGTGCCGCTCTTCCCGGTGAGCCCGGTGCTGGGCGTGCTCTTCTGCCTCTACCTGATGTGGGGCACGGGCCCGACCACCTGGATCCAGTTCGCCGTCTTCCTGATCGCCGGCGTACTCGTCTACGCGCTCTACGGCCGCCGCAACTCGCGGCTGGCGCGCGGCGCGGTCACGGACGTCGACGCCGCCAACGCCGCGGCCGAGCCCAAGCGGGAGCCGCAGAACGCCTGAACCGAGCCGCCGCTCCCCAGGCCCGGGCGCGCCGCCCAGGCTGCGCTGCCGCCCGGGTCGGGTGCGCTTGCGACCACGGCAGGGCCCGCTTCCCCCGGGGGTGGGCCCTGTCCCACTTCCGGCGCCGAACCGACGCCATGCGGGTGTCCCGGACGGGACGGGTGCGAGGCCGTGCTCACGGGTCCGACGGCTCCCCGCGGCGCACGACCCCGGCCCTCACCGCCGGGCCTCTGAGCGAAGCCCGCCGCGGCCGGCCGACTGTCCCGCCGGCGGGCGACGGCCCGCACGGCGACCCGGGCCGTGGACCGGGGCCCCGCCTGCGACCCGACCGAGGTCGCGCCCGGCCGGCACGACACCGTGCCCCGACCCGTCGCGACATCCTCGGGATATCGCGTCCTCATGACGGAAGTCACGCAAGAGTGATAACTTCGTTGGGCAGGTAGTTGCCGGCCCGCCGAGGGAGGCCGCGTCCATGAGCCCCTTCTCCAGCTCCGCGCCCCGCACCGAGCAATGGCGCCACATCAAACTGACCAGGGAGGACGGTGTCGCGACCGTCACGCTCGACCGGCCGGAAAAGCTCAACGCGCTCACCTTCGGCGCCTACGCCGACTTGCGCGACCTCCTCGCCGAGCTGTCCCGGGAACGCTCCGTCCGGGCTCTCGTGCTCGGTGGCGAAGGGCGCGGTTTCTGCTCGGGCGGTGACGTCGACGACATCATCGGCGCCACCCTCGCCATGGACACCGCCCAGCTCCTGGACTTCAACCGGATGACCGGACAGGTCGTGCGCGCCCTGCGGGAATGCCCGTTCCCGGTGATCGCCGCGGTGCACGGGGTGGCTGCCGGAGCCGGAGCCGTGCTGGCCCTGGCCGCCGACTTCCGCGTCGCCGACCCCTCCGCCCGTTTCTCGTTCCTCTTCACCAAGGTGGGTCTCTCCGGCGGCGACATGGGCGCGGCGTACCTCCTGCCCCGAGTCGTCGGCCTCGGCCACGCCACCCGGCTGCTGATGCTCGGCGAGCCGGTCCGGGCCCCCGAGGCCGAACGGATCGGATTGATCAGCCAGCTGACCGAGGAGGGCCACGCCCACGAGCACGCCGAAGCCCTGGCCCGCCGGCTGGCGGAGGGCCCCGCCCTCGCGTACGCGCAGACCAAGGCGCTACTCACCGCAGAGTTGGACATGCCGCTCGCGGCATCGGTCGAACTGGACGCGGCGACCCAGGCACTGCTGATGAACGGCGAGGACTACGCCGAGTTCCATGCGGCGTTCACCGCGAAGCGCCCCCCGAAGTGGCGGGGCCGCTGAGATGACGAGCCCACCGGCCGCGCACGCCCCCGGCCCCCGCCCTCCGTCCGCGAACGCCGCCGCCCGCACCGCGGCGCCACCGCGGCCGGAGGGGCACGCGCTGCGGATCGCCGTCATCGGCGGCGGCCCCGGTGGACTGTACGCCGCCGCGCTGCTCAAACGACTCGACCCGGACCGAGACATCACCGTCTGGGAGCGCAACGCACCGGAGGACACCTTCGGCTTCGGTGTCGTCCTCTCCGACGAGACGCTCGGCGGGATCGAGCACGCCGATCCGGTCGTCTACCGGGCCCTCCAGGACGAGTTCGTGCGCTGGGACGACATCGACGTCGTCCACCGCGGGCGCACCCTCACCTCCGGCGGACACGGCTTCGCCGCACTGGGCAGGCGCAGACTGCTGGAGATCCTGCACGACCGGTGCCGCTCCCTCGACGTACGGCTCCGCTTCCGCGAACAGGCCCCGCCCGCCGTCGAACTCGCCACCACCCACGACCTCGTCATCGCCGCCGACGGCGCAGGCAGCCCCACCCGGGAGGCGTACTCCAGCGCCTTCGCGCCCCGGATCACCACCCACCGCTGCCGGTACATCTGGCTCGCCGCCGACTTCGCCTTCGACGCGTTCCGCTTCGAGACGGCCGAGACCGAGCACGGCGTGATGCAACTCCACGGATACCCCTTCTCCCGACCGTCGGGCGGGAGCAGGGGACGCGACGACCGGCCCGCCGCCTCCACCGTCATCATCGAGATGCGCGAGGAGGTCTGGCGCGCCGCCGGATTCGCCGACTGCGACGAGCAGCAGTCCGCCGAGCGCTGCGCCAAGACCTTCGCCGAAGCCCTCGGCGGCCGACCGCTGCGCGGCAACCACTCCGCCTGGACCGCCTTCCGCACCGTCGTCAACGAGCATTGGTCGCACGGCCCCGTCGTCCTCCTCGGCGACGCCGCGCACACCGCGCACTTCTCCATCGGATCCGGCACCAAACTCGCCGTCGAGGACGCCCTCGCCCTCGTGGCCAGCATCGAGGAGCACCCCACCCTCCCCGGGGCACTCGCCGCGTACGAGGCCGAGCGCAAGCCCGTCGTGGAGTCCACACAGCGGGCCGCCGCCGCGAGCCTGCGCTGGTTCGAGGAGCTGGGCACGTACCTGGACCAGCCCCCGCGGCAGTTCGCCTTCAACCTCCTCACCCGCAGCCGCCGCGTCACCCACGACAACCTGCGGCTGCGCGACCCCGACTTCACGGGCGCCGTCGAGCGGGACTTCGGCTGCCCCGACGGCACACCCCCGATGTTCACCCCCCTGCGGCTGCGCGGACTCACCCTGCGCAACAGGGTCGTCGTCTCCCCCATGGACATGTACTCCGCCACGGACGGGGTCCCCGGCGACTTCCACCTCGTCCACCTCGGTTCCCGGGCCCTCGGCGGCGCCGCACTCGTGATGACCGAAATGGTGTGCATCAGTGCCGAAGGCCGTATCACTCCCGGCTGCACCGGCCTCTACACCGCGGAGCAGGCCGACGCGTGGCGACGCATCACGACGTTCGTGCACGACACCGCACCCGGCACCGCCATCGGCGTCCAACTCGGCCACTCCGGCCGCAAGGGCTCCACCCGCCTCATGTGGGACGGCATCGACCAGCCGCTGTCCGAGGGCAACTGGCCCCTCGTCGCCGCCTCGCCACTGCCCTACCGGCCGGGTGTCAACCAGGTGCCCCACCAGCTCGACGAGACCGGGCTCCGCACGATCCGCGAACAGTTCGCCACCGCCGCACGCCGTGCCGCCGACTGCGGTTTCGACCTCCTCGAACTGCACTGCGCCCACGGCTACCTGCTCTCCGGCTTCCTCTCCCCGCTCACCAACCACCGGACCGACACATACGGCGGAAGTCTCCCCGCACGGTTGCGCTTCCCCCTCGAAGTGTTCGACGCCGTCCGTGACGTCTGGCCCGACGACCGCCCGATGACGGTCCGCATCTCCGCCACCGACTGGGCGGCGGGCGGCACCACCGCGGAGGACTCCGTGGAGATCGCACGCGCCTTCGCGGCGCACGGCGCCGACGCCATCGATGTCTCCACCGGCCAGGTCGTCCCCGACGAACGCCCCGAGTACGGCCGCTCCTACCAGACCCCCTACGCCGACCGGATCCGCAACGCACTGGACGTCCCGGTCATCGCCGTCGGCGCGATCTCCTCCTGGGACGACGTCAACTCCCTGCTCCTCGCCGGCCGAGCCGATCTCTGTGCGCTGGCCCGCCCACACCTCCACGATCCGCACTGGACCCTGCACGCCGCCGCCGACCAGGACTACGGCGGCCCCGCCGCGCCCTGGCCCGCGCCCTACCGTGCAGGCAGCCGCAAACCACCGACCGGCCGGACCGACGGGCCCAGGCCGCGCCTCACGCTGCGCTCCCCGTGATCAGCCCGTGGTCCGGTCCGGCGGTGCGAGCCGCGTGAATCCGGCCCCCGCGTCCCGCAACCGCTCGTGCAGCCCCGCGAAGACCGCCGCGGAGCGGGCCCCCGGCCAGCCGGAGGGCAGCAACTCCTCGGGCAGCCCCGGGTCCAGGTACGGCAGCCGCCGCCACGAGTCGAGGGCCAGCAGGTAGTCGTGGTAAGCGTCTTGTGCAGGAGTGTCACGGCGCGTCTCCCACGACCGCAGCACCGGGCCGTGGGCGTCCAGGAACTCCTCGTGCTCCTTGGCGATCGCCGCCAGGTCCCACCAGCGCGCCGCGGCCTCCGCGGTTACCGCGAAGCCCAGGTGCTCACCCCGGAAGAGGTCGACGTACGGGTCGAGGTGCAATCGCCGCAGCGTGTGGGCGGTCTCCTCGTAGAGCCGCGCGGGTGCGATCCAGACACCCGGGGCGGCAGTGCCGAAACCGAGACGACCGAGCCGTGACCGCAGCAGGTGCCGCTTGTGCCGCTCCGCCTCCGGCACGGAGAAGACCGCCAGGACCCAACCGTCCGACAGCTTCGGCGTCGACCGGCCGTAGATGCGGTCGTCCCCGTCGTCCAGCAACTGCCGGGCGTCGGCCGACAGGGCGTAGCCGGCCGCCCCGGCGGGCGTGCGCTCCGGGACGAGCAGGCCGCGGCGCTTCAGCCGCGAGACCGACGAGCGCACGGAAGGTGCGTCCACGCCGACGGCACCCATCAGGCGGATCAGCTCCGCCACGGCGAGCGTCCCCGCCGTCTCGCGTCCGTACGCGCCGTACAGGGTGACGATCAGGGAACGGGGGGTGTGCTGCTCTGCCACGTGATCACTCTAGGCCCCGCAACCGGAACCGCTGCAGCTTCCCCGTCGGCGTACGGGGGAGCGCTCCGAGGAAGACGACCACCCGCGGGCACTTGTACGGGACCAGTCGGGTCCTGACGAAGGCGCGCAGTTCCTCGGCCGTTGCCCTGTCGCCGGCCGCACCGTCCCGCAGCACCACGTACGCCGCCACGATGTGACCCCGAAGCTCGTCGGGGCGGCCAACCACCGCCGCCTCCACCACATCGGGATGGTCCAGCAGCGTGTCCTCCACCTCGGGCCCCGCGATGTTGTACCCCGCTGAAATGATCATGTCGTCGGCGCGGGCGACGTAGCGGAACCAGCCGTCCGGCTCACGCACGTACGTGTCGCCGGTGACGTTCCAGCCGCCCCGCACGTACCCGCTCTGCCGAGAGTCGGCCAGGTAGCGGCAGCCGACCGGGCCGCGCACGGCCAGCAGACCGGGTTCGCCGTCGGGCACCGGCTCCCCCGAGCCGCCGTCGATCACCCGTGCCTCCCACCCCGGCACCGGGACACCGGTCGTGCCGGGCCGGATGTCCCCGTCGGCGGCGGAAATGAAGATGTGCAGCAGTTCGGTCGCCCCGATGCCGTTGATGATGCGCAGACCGGTCCGTTCCCGCCATGCCTCCCAGGTCGCCGCCGGCAGGTTCTCCCCGGCGGAGACGCAGCGGCGCAGCGAGCCGATGTCGTGCGCGGCCAGCTCGTCGAGCATCACGCGGTACGCCGTCGGGGCCGTGAACAGCACCGAGACGCGGTGCTCGGCGACAGCGGGCAACAGTTGCTTCGGACCCGCCTGCTCCAACAGCAGTGACGAGGCGCCGGCCCGCAACGGGAAGATCACCAGACCGCCGAGACCGAAGGTGAAACCGAGCGGCGGGCTACCCGCGAAGACGTCGTCCGGCGTCGGCCGCAACACCTCGGCGGAGAAGGTGTCGGCCACGGCGAGTACGTCCCGGTGGAAGTGCATGCACCCCTTGGGCCGCCCCGTCGTCCCGCTCGTGAAGGCGATCAACGCGACGTCGTCGGCCGCCGTCCCCACGGCCTCGTACACCGACGGCTTGGGCTCCGCGAGGCGCAGCAGGTCGTCCGGCGCGTCCCCGCCGAACGCCGTGATCCGCAGTCCCGGCACCTCCGCCTTCACGAGGTCGTCCACCGAGCGGACGTCGCACAGGGCGTGCCCCACCCGGGCGATCTCGCACATCGTCGCCAGTTCCCCGGCACGTTGCTGGGCCAGGACGGTCACGGCCACTGCGCCCGCCTTCATCACCGCGAGCCAGCAGGCGGCCAGCCAGGGAGTGGTCGGGCCCCGCAGCAGGACCCGGTTGCCGGGCACCACGCCCAGGTCGTCGGTGAGCACGTGTGCGATCCGGTCGACCCGGCTGCGCAGCTCGCTATACGTCCAGATCGTGCCGGCACCGTCCCGGAACGCGGGCCGGTCCGCACCGTGCCGCCCGATCGTGCCGTCCAGCAGCTCCGCCCCGCAGTTGAGCCGCTCGGGGTAGCGCAGCCCGGGTCGGTCCAGGAGCAGCCGGGGCCACTGCTCCGTGGGCGGCAGGTGGTCGCGCGGGAAGGAGTCCCGGTGGGCCGAGGGTGTCAGCTCCATGTTCGCCCCCTTGTCGTGGTGGGGTCGCGCACCGAGCGTATCGTGAAGGTGACGACAGTCAACAGATCGCGATAACGTGCTTTTCCGGGGTGGCCCCGGCCACTCGGCCTCAGGAGGTGGGGGCTCGGATGCCCGAATTCTCGCTCGACCCGGTACGTACCGCCTGGCGCGTCGAACTGCGGAACCTGGCTGCCGAGCGGCTGCGCCCGCTCGCGGAGAAGGGCGAACCAGGCCGCGTCAACCGGGCCCTGATCGCCTCCCTTGGTGAACTCGGCCTGCTGGAACGCCTGTTCACGGCGGGTGCGCTGGACCTCTGCCTGTTGCGCGAGTCCCTCGCCCACGGCTGCACGGAGGCGGAGACCGCGCTGGCCCTGCAGGGACTCGGCGCCTATCCGTTGGTCCAGGCGGGTACCGGGCCGCAGTGCGACCGCTGGCTCCCCGAGGTGATCGCGGGCCGGGCCGTCGCCGCCTTCGCCCTCAGCGAGCCGGACGCCGGATCGGACGCCGCATCCCTCGCCCTCCGGGCCGTGCCGCACGCGGACGGCTGGCGGCTGACCGGTGAGAAGCGGTGGATCTCGAACGCGCCCGAAGCCGACTTCGTCACCGTCTTCGCCCGAACGGGCGAAGCACCAGGTGCCCGAGGCATCACCGCCTTCCTCGTCCCCGCCGACCGGCCGGGACTGACCGGTGCCCCACTGGACATGCTCTCGCCACACCCGATCGGTTCCCTGACGTTCGACGGGGTGCCCGTGACACGCGACGACCTGCTCGGCGAACCCGGCGGGGGATTCCGCGTCGCCGTGAACACCCTCAACCTCTTCCGCCCCAGCGTCGGCGCCTTCGCGATCGGCATGGCGCAGGCGGCACTCGACGCGACGCTGGCCCACACCGCGCGCCGGACCGCCTTCGGCGGCCCCCTGAAGGACCTGCAGGCCGT
Organism: Streptomyces sp. NPDC059169; assembly: GCF_042755225.1. NCBI lineage: Bacteria > Bacillati > Actinomycetota > Actinomycetes > Kitasatosporales > Streptomycetaceae > Streptomyces > Streptomyces sp. NPDC059169. The sequence continues at coordinate 14,164 of NZ_JBHZCF010000004.1, forward strand.
CTCCCACCAGGTGGCCGAGATGGCCACCAGGACCGAGGCCGCACGCCTGTTGGTGTACGCGGCGGCCTGCGCCTACGACTCCGGCGCGCCGGACGTCCCCCAGCGCTCGGCCATGGCGAAACTGTTCGCGACGGAGACAGCGCAGTACGTCGTCGACACGGCGGTGCAACTGCACGGTGCACGGGCACTGCAACGAGGCCACCTGCTGGAGCACCTCTACCGCGAGGTCCGCGCGCCACGGATCTACGAGGGGGCGAGCGAGGTGCAGCGCAACATCATCGCGAAGGAGTTGTACGGGCGTGCCGGAGCGCGCCCGAAGCCGCCGGATGCCGCCGGTGGGGCGACCGGTGGCGCCGCGTCGCCGGGTGCCTCGGACCTCGGCACGGGTGCTCCGGGGCACGGGGGCACCCCCGCCGGATCCGGTGGGGGAGGTACCCCGGTGCGGCGCGGCGCCGCAGGAGGCGGCGCCGCGGCGGGTGACAGGGTGACGGGCCCCTCGTCGCCGGGCGCCCGATCCGGTGGCGTCACCGGATCGGAGCGCGGCGAACGGACCGCGGGCGACCAGACGGAGCATGACGACGGAATCGACCGCGAGTATCGAATCGACTGCGACGACCCGACCGACCGTGAGGACGACGTGCGATGAGCCTCGAACGCATCAACCCACCAGGGCTGTCCCCGGCCACCGGCTTCTCGCACGCAGTGGCCGCGACGGGCTCGCGGCTCGTGTTCCTCGCCGGGCAGACCTCACTCGACCCGGGCGGCGCCGTGGTCGGGTCCGGCGTCGTCGAGCAGTTCGAGGTGGCGCTCTCCAACCTCCTCGGAGCCCTGACCGCGGCCGGCGGCACCCCCCACGACCTCGCCAGAGTCACCGTCTACGCCACGGACGTCGCGGACTACCGGGCCCACGCCGAGGAACTCGGCCGCGTCTGGCACCGGCTGGCGGGGCGCGACTACCCGGCGATGGCGGTCATCGGGGCCGTGCGGTTGTGGGACGAGCAAGCGCTGGTCGAACTGGACGGGACCGCGGTACTGCCGTAGCGGTCGGTCCTCGGCAACAGGCCCTGGCCGTCGTGTGCTTTCGTCCCGCGCCTGCCGTCGTGTGCCTGCCGTCGCGCGCCGGGCGGTGCGCGTCCGGCACGGGACCCGGTCGCAACCGGGACGGCGGGGACCGTGACCCGCGTGCGGGCCGGTCCCCAACGCCCTGTGTCAGTCGCCCGCGAGGGCGCCCATCCACTCCTCGACGGCGTCCGGTGTACGCGGCAGTGCTCCGGACATGAGCTGGGCGCCGTCCGCCGTGATGAGCAGGTCGTCCTCGATGCGCACTCCGATGCCACGCAGTTCGGTGGGGAGCGTCTCGTCGTCGGGCTGGAGGTAGAGACCGGGTTCGACGGTTAGCACCTGACCCTCCTCCAGCACGCCGTCGAGGTAGGCCGAGGCGCGGGCCTTCGCGCAGTCGTGCACGTCGAGTCCGAGCATGTGGCCGCTGCTGCACAAGGTGTACCGCCTGTGCAGGTCGCCGTCCGCGCTCCGGAGGACTCCCCAGTCGACCAGCCCCTCCGCGATCACGCGCATACCCGCCCGGTGAAAGTCCCGGAAGCCCGCACCGGGCTTCAGCGCGGCGATGCCCGCCTCCTGGGCCGCGAGGACGAGTTCGTACACCCGTCGCTGCACGGGGGAGAAGCGACCGGAGAGCGGGAGGGTGCGGGTGATGTCGGCGGTATAGAGGGTGTCCGTCTCGACGCCCGCGTCGAGCAGCAGCAGTTCCGACGGGTCGAGGGGCCCGTCGTTGCGCGTCCAGTGCAGTACGCAGGCGTGGGCACCGGAGGCCGCGATGGTCTCGTAGCCGGTGCCGTTGCCCTCCAGGCGGGCGCGCAGCCCGAAGACGCCCTCGATCCAGCGTTCGCCGCGCGGGTGGCCGAGGGTGCGCGGCAACGCCCGCACGACGTCCTCGAAGCCCGCGGTGGTGTGGTCCACGGCGAGTTGCACCTGTTCGACCTCCCACGCGTCCTTGACCAGACGGAGTTCGGAGAGGACGGTGGCGAGTTCGGTATCGGTGGCCGCATTGCGGCCCGGTGGCAGCCGGGCGAGGTCGTCGAGGTGTGCGCATCGGATGCCGGTCAACTGCTCGGCTTCGGCGAGATCGGGGCGTCGTCCCACCCAGAACTCGCCGTGACGGCGGTCCCGGTAGAAGGAGTCGCCGTCCCCGCCTCTGCCGTTGCCGTCCCCCCGCGGCGACCTCGGGCGCAGGTACAGCACGGCCTCGTGGGAGTGCGAGCCGGACGGCTCCATGACCAGCACATGGCCGGGCTGGTCCTCGCCCGTCAGCCCGCTCAACCAGGCGTAGGCGCTGTGCGGCCGGAAGCGGTGGTCACAGTCGTTGGAACGGACGGTCGACTCACCTGCGGGCACCAGCAGCCGTTCACCCGGGAAGCATGCGGAGAGGCGGGACCGACGCGCGGGGGTCACCGCCCGGGCCGGGAGCCGGACGCCGCCGGGTAGGCGAGTGGCTTCCCATCCGGAGCTCATGGAAGCGGCCAACTCCGGTGATACGGGCAGATCATGGCTGCCGGTGTTGAGTCGGGGGGACGTGGGCACGGGGTCTTCTTCCATGGAGCCTCCCGGTCAAGGCGGGTGTGGGGTGCGGCGTGCGGCGAGAACACTGCCGCAGACCTCTTGTCAGTGCAATTTCACATTACTATGTTACGGGTCACATCGCGCTCTGCTGTCCGGCCAATCCCCAGTCACAGCACAGGACTTCAGAGGCCCTGCGATGACCGCACCGCTGCCACACCTCACTTCCACCTCCCACACAGGAGTCACCGGTGTCCCAGCTCAGACTCGTGCGTACCCCCCTGCTCGCCGGAGCCATAGCCGCCACCCTGCTCGCCCCCCTCGGGCAGGGCGCCGGACCGGCCACCGCGTCCACCACGGTCCCCGCCGCATTCGCCGCGCGGCCGGGCGCACCCGCCCCGACCGCGGCCCCCCGCTCCGTCCGGGGGCAGAACCCCTCGGACGAGGTCGACCGCCTCGGCCGGGCCCCCAAGCCCGTGGCCAGCCCCGCGCCGGCGCCCGGGGGCCTGGTCCAGGGCCGGACCCCCGGTCGGCAGGGCGCCGTCGAGGGCACCGCCGACCGCATGGCGGCCCGGAGCGCCGCCGGCGTCCCCTGCACCCTGGACGGCGTCACCGGCCTCCGCCCGGAACAGCTCGCCGACTTCCTCGCCGACCCCGCCGTCACCGCCGACGGCTGTCTGCGCGGCCTCATCTGGGCCTGGGACGCCCGGCTCGCGCCGATCATGTCCGACGCCCACGTGCAGGCCGTCGGTCGTCGGATCTCCTCGCTCGCCGCCCGGCACGACGGTCGCAACGGCACGCACCTGTTGGAGCTGTTCACGTACCTCCACGCGGTCGTGTACCACGACTTCTCGCGCCCCGAGATCGACATCAGCGACCCCCCGACCATCGAAGTCGTCCGGCGCGCCGTCAATGCCTTCGGGACCGCGGCCCGCACCTTCGATGTCACCCGGACCAACGCCGAGACCCTCCGCGAGGCCCTCTACACCGGCAGCGCCGCCGGGCTGCGGCACAGCCAGCTCGGGCTGATCAAGAAGGTCCTGGCAACGATGGACAAGTACCACCAGGGCCAGTACGACGACGCTTCGTGGGGAGGCGCAGCCCTCGCCGCCCTGTCCGTCAACTACCTCGGCATCTACCCGGGCAACCGGGACACCGCCTTCCACAACGTGGTGACGCAGAACGCCTCGTACCGCGCCGCCTTCCGCGCGTTCTCCGGCTACACCCACCTCAAGGGCACGGTCAACGAGTGGGTCGTGCGCGACGCCATGGGGGAGTACGGTCGCTTCGGGCAGGTCGAGGGGCTCAAGGCGCAGATCGTCCCGGATCTGGGGGCCCTGCTCTCCGTCACCCGAGGCAACTTCGGCAACGGCAGCCGACCGTGGGCCTCGCTCGTGTCGTGGCTCAACTACTACCAAGCCTGCAAGCCGTACGCGGTCTGCAAGGACGACATCGAACGGAAGATCTTCCCGTACGCCTACAGCTACGACAACGGTGCCATCAAGGTGCGCACGGCCCTCGACCGTGCCACCGTCGACCAGCTCTACTACGCGAGCAAGCAGGTCAAGGCGCAGTTCCACCGCGTGCTCGGCACCGACGAGCCGCTGGCGGGGGACACCAACACCGCGCTCACGGTCGTGCTGTACGCCTCCCGTGCCGACTACGAGGTCTACCACCCGCTCCTCACCGGCATGGGCACCGAGAACGGCGGGGTCTACATCGAGCGCGGTGCCACCTTCTACACCTACCAGCGCCGCGTTCCGCAGGACTCCTCGCTCACCCTCGAAGAACTGTTCAGGCACGAGTACACCCACTACCTCAACGGCCGTTGGGCGGTGCCCGGATACTTCGGTGAAGGCGCCTGGTACACCGACGACCGCACGACGGCGATGGACGAGGGAACCGCGGAGTTCTTCGACGGGGCCACCCGCGCCGACGGCATCGCCGTCCGCAAGTCCCTCGTCAAGGGGATCATCAGGGACACGGCGGGTGGCGGCCCGCGGATGACCGTGAACCAGTTGCTGCACGCCACCTACGACGGGGACGGCTTCCGGTTCTACAACTACGCCGGCACGTTCTTCGAGTTCCTGTGGACCGAACACCCCTCCCTGCTGCGCGAGATGTACGGCCACCTGCGGTCCGACGACCCGGTGGGCTTCGACGCCTGGCGGAACCGCATGGGCGGCGACCCCGCGATCCAACGCGCGTACGACGCCTTCCTGGACGCCCAGATCGCCAAGGTCGACGACCTGTTCGTCCCCGACACCACGTACACGCCCAACGGGAAGCTCAGGGACGCCTCGGTGGAGGCGGTCCGTTCGTCCTTCGCCGCCGCCACGTACGGGGACCCCACCTGCGTGGAGAGCGGCGAACCCGGCAAACGGCGTTTCACCTGCACCGGACGCATCACTGCCAACCTCTCCGACGCGGGCGACCCGGACCTGGTCTTCAAGGACATGTCCGAGACGGTCGACTACTTCATCCTCGACCGGGCCGGAACCGCGTCCAACAACCTCGCGGACATGAACTGCTCCTTCGGGTCCGTCGACATCTGGTCCAACGGGCGGGCGGGCAGTGCGTCCTACGGCTGTGAGGGTCCGCTGCGCAGCTGAGTGGAGTTCCCGGATTCCCTTCCCCCACCACGTGGCATGTGACATATTACTGTGGTGTCCACCAGAAGCCCTCATGGCCCCCTGGATGTCGTCATCGTCGGCGCCGGTGTCGTCGGCGCGGCGTGCGCCTACTACGCGAGTCGCGCCGGACTCGCCGTGGCAGTCGTCGACCGGGGTCCCGTCGCGGGCGGCACCACTGGTGCAGGGGAAGGGAATCTGCTCGTCTCCGACAAGGAGGCCGGGCCTGAGCTCGACCTCGCCCTGCTGTCCACCCGGCTGTGGCGCGAACTCGCCCACGTGCTCCCGCAACAGACCGAGTACGAGCCCAAGGGAGGTCTCGTCGTGGCGCCGGACGAGACCTCCCTCACGGCACTGCGCGGCTTCGCCGAAGCGCAGCGCAAGGCCGGTGTCGAGGCGCACGAGGTCACCGCCGACCGGATCCACGACCTCGAACCCCACCTCGCGCACGGCCTGTCCGGCGGTTTCCACTACCCACAGGACGCCCAGGTCCAACCGGCCCAAGCGGCTGCCCGACTACTGGCCGCCGCCCGATCGTCGGGCGCCGTCGTCCGGCTGGGTGAGGAAGTCTCCGCCATCCTCGGCGGGCCGGGCGGACGCGTCCGCGGAGTGCGCACCCCACGCGGTCGGCTCCTCGCCCCCGCCGTCGTCAACGCCGCGGGCGCCTGGGGCGGCGAACTCGCCCGGCTCGCCGGGACCGAGCTGCCCGTCCTGCCGCGCCGTGGCTTCGTCCTGGTCACCGAACCCCTGCCGCGCGTCGTCCGCCACAAGGTGTACGCCGCCGACTACATCGCTGACGTCGCCAGCGGTTCGGCTGCCCTCCAGTCCTCCCCGGTGGTCGAAGGCACGCCCGCGGGACCGGTGCTGATCGGTGCAACACGGGAACGCGTCGGCTTCGACCGGAGCCTCTCCGTCGAGGCGCTGCACCGGCTCGCCCGCCAGGCCGTCGCGCTCTTCCCCGTCCTGGCGGAGGTGCGCGTGATGCGCGCGTACCACGGCTTCCGTCCCTATCTGCCCGATCACCTCCCCGCCATCGGACCGGATCCCCGGGTGCCGGGACTGTTCCACGCGTGCGGGCACGAAGGGGCGGGCATCGGACTCGCCCCGGCGACCGGACTGCTGGTCACCTGCGCCCTGACCGGCGGGCAACCCGCACTGGACCCACGACCGTTCAAGCCGGAACGCTTCGAGGGCGCATGCGCAACGGACGGCACCGCCCCGGCGACCGCCGACCCCGACGCAGACCGGGGGGCAGATCCACGAGCCTCCGACGAGCGAGGTCCCGACCAGGAAGGAGCAGGGCTGTGAGGAGAACACCGACGTCCTTGGTGCGGGCCGAGCCCGGGCCCCCGCACCGGATCACCTTCGACGGGCGCCCGATCACCGCGCTCCCGGGGCAGAGCATCGCCGCCGCCCTGTGGGCTGCGGGAATCCTCGCCTGGCGCACCACCCGCGGGAGCGGCGCACCCCGCGGCGCCTTCTGCGGCATCGGCACCTGCTACGACTGCCTCGCCACCGTCAACGGCCGCCCCAACCAGCGAGCCTGCGTGGTCCCGGCACGATCCGGCGACGTGATCACCACCCAGGAGGGCACCGGTCGTGACGACCTCGCCGTCTGATCACCCGGAGCCCTGCGACCTCGCCGTCGTCGGTGCCGGCCCCGCGGGCCTCGCCGCCGCCGTCACCGCCGCCGGCCTGGGCCTGCGGGTCACGCTCCTGGACGCCGGGGAACGGCCCGGCGGACAGTACTACCGGCACCCAGCACCCGAACTCCGGGCCTCCAGGCCCGGGGCGCTGCACCGCGGCTGGCGGGCCTTCGCCGACCGCGAGCGACGCCTGCAGGCCCACCGGGCCGCGGGACGCATCCTGTACCTGCCTTCCCATCACGTGTGGACGGTGCAGGCCGAAGGCGACCTGGCCTCCGCGGCGCAGGAGCGTCCCCCGGTCGAACCGGACCAACGAGGCGACGCCCGCCCCGTGCCGCCGGGAGCCGGGAGTCTCCCCGCCACACCCGGTTGGTGCCTGCACGCCGTGGCCGGACACGCCGCGGACGAGCAGGCCGTCACCGTGCGGGCCCGTACGGTGTTGCTGGCCACCGGCGCCTACGAACGCCAACTGCCGTTCCCCGGCTGGACGCTTCCCGGGGTCGTCGGTGCCGGTGGTGTGCAGGCCGTGCTCAAGTCAGGACTCGCACTGCCCGGTCGCCGGATCGTCGTCGCGGGAAGCGGGCCCCTTCTGCTCGCCGTCGCCGGATCGCTCTCGGCGGCAGGCGCCAGGGTCCCCGCCGTCGTGGAGGCGGCCCACTACGCGGCGTACGCACTCCGACTGCCCGCCCTGTTGGGCAGTCCCGGCAAGCTCGTCGAGGGCGCGGCGTACGGCGGTGCGCTCGTCAGGCACGGCGTGCGGCTCCTGAACCGGCGGGCAGTCGTCGCCGCCCACGGCGCGGGTCGCATCGAAGCGGTCACGGTCGCGAGGCTCGACCGCTCATGGCGCCCCGTGCCCGGCAGCGGACGACGCATCGCCTGCGACACCCTCGCCGTCGGGTTCGGGCTCGTACCGCAACGGGAACTCGCCGACGGCATCGGATGCGCCGTCCGGCGGTCGGCCGACGGCACGATCGCCCTGGACCTCGACGGTGAACAGCGCACCTCCGTCCCCGGTGTGTGGTCCGCGGGGGAGGCAGGCGGCGTCGGTGGCGTCCAACTCGCCCTCCTGGAAGGCGAACTGGCCGCCCACTCCATAGCCCACCACGTGTCGGGCACCCGTCGTGCGAGGCGAACGGCCACGTTGGGAGCACACCGGGACCGGCTGCGGAGGTTCGCCCAGGCCATGGAGACGACCCACCGCCCGGGGCCGGGATGGACGGACTGGCTGGACGACACCACGGACGTGTGCCGTTGCGAGGAGGTGCCGGCCGGGCGGATCAGGGAGGCCGTGTCGGAGTTCGGGACGATCGACGCCCGGACGGTCAAACTCCTCACCCGCGCCGGCATGGGCTGGTGCCAGGGACGTACCTGCGGCCCGGCCGTGTCGCACCTGGTCGGACAGGAGCCGGTGCCCGACCGGCGACCGTTGTCCTGCCCGGTTCCCCTGAAGCAACTGGCCGGCCTGCACGATCCGTCGCAACCAGGCGGTGAGCCCGGTCCGTCGGCTCCACCGGGAGCACCACGGCGTCCCGACGAGTTCCCGGCCCCACGTCCACCCGGAGGCCGAGGGGTTGGCGAACCCCCGGACGTCCATGGGGCGTCCGGGGCCAGCGGTGCGCCGGGGGCGTGGGGGGACCACGGCGAACCGGGGCCGTGCGACACAGCCGACTGATTCCCAATGACCGTTGCCAAGCATCGGAGGTGCCTACTGGGTCCTGCCGATCCCACGCCGGAACCTCGCCCATAGAGAAGTCGGCAAGGTGACGTCAGTGGCTTCATCCGGAGAGCCGGCATCGTGCGCCGTGGCCGTCCGCTCTGCTGGGTCCTCGCGAGCGTCTCCGCGGAATGCGACGGCGTCCTCCCCGATCCCGACCACCTCCAGGAGGACGTCCAGGGCCTTGTCGGCGTGCTCATGCGGCTCGGTCAGCCAGACATACGAGACGCCCACCGGATTGCCGTCGTGCTTGCTGACCGCGAAGCTGAATCCCTTCAGCCGGAACAGTACGACGTCGAGCTCGTCCAGCCCGTCCCACGACCGCTCCACGTGCAGACGTAGCCGCCGGGCCACGGGCTGCACCGGCAGCGCCAGCACTCCGATCATCCGGAACAGCGGGGCGAAGTGCTCCCAGACGCTGTACTGGTAGGCGGGGTTCCTGCCGGTGTGGTAGGGCGGTTGCGCAGCCGGCTGCCAGTCGGGCTCAGGCCCCGGGACCTCGATCTCCGCCACAGCAGCCCCTCCCCACGGCCTCCAGCCAACCGATGATCAACCTACCCTCACCGGGTCGGCCTGCGTTGTGCGGCGCCGGTCAGGCCCGGTGGTGATGGCTGGGCTGTCCAGTGGCGTTGGTCGCGGACGAGGGCCCACAGGACGTCGAGGCGGCGGCGAGCCAGGGCGAGAATCGCCTGCTCGTGACTCTCGCCTGCGCCTCTCTTCCGGTCGTAGAAGGTCTTCGAAGCGGGGCAGAACCGGGCGGCGATCTGGGCGGAGAGACAGAAGACCCGCAGGAGTCGACGGTGGTGGCGGTGTGGGCCGACGCAATGTTGCCGCCGATGCGACCGGAGTCCCGTGGGACCGTTGCGAGTCCCGGCGACGCCGGCGAGACGAGCTGCCGAGGGCGTCCATGTCCCCACCGGTGCGGGCGATGAACTCCGCCCCCAGCAACGGGTCCATGCCGGGCATGCTGAGGACCACTTCCGCATGGCGGTGCTCACGGAAACGGGCTGCGATCTGTGCGTCGATTTCAGCTATCTCGTCGTCCAGAGCCAACACGGCCCTGGCCAAGGTGTTGACCACGGCCGCGGCAGTTCTCTCCCCGGCCACGGCGGTGTGCTGGGCCCTTGCCGCGGCGTCGGCCGCGTCGGCCATGGCCTGGGCGCCGCGGACTTTGCGATCTTTGGCGTTCTTCAGCCAGGTCGCGAGCCGGCTCGGGCCGACCCTGCGCAGACCAGCTGGTGTTCGGTAGCCGGTTAGCAGGACAAGCCCCGCTTCGGAGGCGGCATAGTCAAAGGCCCGCTCGAGAGCGATGGAGTACTCCAGGAGCTGTGCTCGCATCCGACTGACGGCGCGGGTGCGGTCAGCGGCGAGATCGTAGCGGCGGGCGGTGAGGATCTTCAGGTCCACCGCGATCTCGTCCCATTCCTGCACGGGCTGCACGTCCCGGCGCATCCGTGCCTGGTCGGCGATGACGTAGGCGTCCTTCGCGTCGGTCTTGCTGTCGCCTCGGTAGCCGCGGGAGGCGTGGTGGACGGTGCGGCCGGGAATGTAGAGCAACTGCTGGCCGTGGCTGGTCGGGAGAGCGATCAGCAGAGCCCCGCCGCCGGCGTTCAGGTCGACGGCCAGGTCACCGGGCTGTCCTCGGCCAGTGCGAGGACGTCGCCCATCAGCTCCAAGAGCTCGGGCCCGGTGTTGGGAACCCGGCGCGAGAGTACCTTCGTCCCCTCCGCGTCGATCACCGCGCAGTGATGCGCGGCCTTGCCGGCAGTCGTCCCCGCCCAGAACTCGGGCACCCGAGCCTCCCTCGTCGATCGGTTGACTGGTGCCTGCAGACGACCACGCCGACGTGTCCTTACGAAGCGATCTCAGTTTGCTCATCCCAATGAGTGGCCGTGTCGTCGCGTGGCACTGGGCGGCCAATCAGTCAAAGCCACAACCACGGCATGAGCGCCCCGAGCCACCCCCAGGCCCCCGGGTCTTCCGATCGTACGAAGGACCGGAATCAACCCGCCAACAAGGCAAGGAGCGCACCCCGTGCCCGTGGCGGTCTCCCGGAGGCCGGCGGGTCGTTCGGTGAGGGGTCCTCGGCAACCGACCTCCGTAGCCGCGGCGGTCGCCTTGTGGCGGGCGCGCGCGGCTGAGTAAAATGTCACACCTCACACTAGGAGTTCCTATGGCACTCACCTCCCGTATGCGTCCCTGGCACGGCGTCATGGTGGCCACCACCCTGCCCCTGCGCGACGACCTCTCCATCGACTACGACGCCTACGCCGCCCACGTCGCATGGCTCATCGGCAACGGTTGCGACGGCGTCGTCCCCAACGGCTCCCTGGGCGAGTACCAGACCCTCACCGACGAGGAGCGGGCCCGGATCGTCCGCACCGCGGTCGAGGCCGCCGGCGACGGGGAGCGGGTGATGCCCGGCGTAGCGGCCTACGGCAGCACCGAGGCCCGCCGTTGGGCCGACCAGGCGGCCGAGGCCGGCGCCGGATCCGTGCTGCTCCTGCCGCCCAACTCCTACCGTGCCGACGAAGCCGTGGTGGTCGCCCACTACGCCGAGGTCGCGCGCTCCGGGCTGCCCGTCGTCGCCTACAACAACCCGTACGACACCAAGGTGGACCTCACACCCGCCGTGCTTGCCCGGCTCCACGGCGAAAACAGCATCGTCGCCGTCAAGGAGTTCAGCGGTGACGTCCGTCGCGCGTACGAGATCGCCGAACTCGCCCCGGAACTGGACCTCTTGATCGGTGCCGACGACGTCCTGCTCGAACTCGCCCTCGCCGGGGCGGTCGGCTGGATCGCCGGCTACCCGAACGCACTGCCCGAGACCTGCGCCACCCTCTACCGCGCCGCGGTCGCGGGGGACCTGGACACGGCACTCCCGCTGTACCGGTCCCTGCACCCGCTGCTGCGCTGGGACTCCAAGACCGAGTTCGTCCAGGCGATCAAGCTGTCGATGGACCTGGCGGGACGCCGGGCCGGTCCCGCCCGCCCGCCGCGCCTCCCGCTGACGGGGGACCAGGAAGCAGCCGTTCGCGCCGCCACCGGCAAGGCACTCGCCGACGGGTACCGGTGAACACCCGGTGCGCCGCCCCGGCCCGGTGACGCCCGCGCACGCCGCACCGGGACGAAGCGCGACCGCCGCCGCCCGCACATGAGCCGCATCCGCGGCGCACCTGTCGCCGCCGCCCGTGCCTTGGTGCCGCACGAGCCTCGAACCGTCAACCGGCGGGCCACCCGGCGCACTCCGCGATTCGGTGCTCCGCGAACCAGTACTCCGCGAACCGGCACCACGTGACCCGTCGGCCGCGCGCCGGCGCTGCGCCCACGCCCGTCGTCCGCTGTCCGGAACCCGGCCGGAGCCCGAACCACCGCAGCGAGAAGGGGACCACCCGATGCGCACCCGCCACGTCTACCACGCCGTCGACTCACACACCGAGGGCATGCCGACCCGCGTCATCACCGGCGGCGTGGGGGTGATCCCCGGCGCCACCATGGCCGAACGCCGGCAGCACTTCACCGAGCACCTGGACCACGTCCGCACGCTCCTGATGTACGAACCGCGCGGCCACTCCGCGATGAGCGGGGCGATCCTCCAGCCGTCCACCCGCCCGGACGCCGACTACGGCGTCCTGTACATCGAGGTGTCCGGGCTGCTGCCGATGTGCGGACACGGCACCATCGGCGTCGCCACCGTGCTCGTCGAGACCGGGATGGTCCCCGTCATCGAGCCGGTCACCACGGTTCGCCTCGACACTCCGGCCGGGCTGGTGAGCGTCGACGTACGGGTCGAGGACGGCGTGGCCAGCTCCGTCACCCTCACCAACGTCGCATCGTTCTGCCTCGGCCTCGACCAGAAGGTCGATGTGGAAGGACACGGCACGGTCACCTATGACATGGCATACGGCGGCAACTTCTACGCCATCGTCTCCCTGGAGGCACTCGGCCTGCCCTTCGACCGCACCCGCAAGGACGACCTCCTCGCCGCGGGGCTGGCCGTGATGGACGCCATCAACGCCACCGCCCGGCCCCTGCACCCCGAGGACCCGGGCATCAGCGGCGTGAAACACGTCTACCTCGCGGCTCCGGGTTCCGACGCCCTTCGTTCCCGGCACGCCATGGTCATCCACCCGGGCTGGTTCGACCGTTCTCCGTGCGGCACGGGCACGAGTGCCCGCATGGCGCAGTTGCACGCCCGCGGTGAACTCGCCGTCGGCCGGGACTTCGTCAACGAGTCCTTCATCGGCACGGAGTTCACCGGACGGCTCGTCGGGGAGACAACGGTCGGCGGACTGCCCGCCGTCGTGCCCACTGTCACCGGCCGCGCCTGGATCACGGGCACGGCCCAGTTCTTCCTGGACCCGTCCGACCCGTTCCCCGGAGGATTCCTGCTGTGACCCCGTCCGATCCGCCGGCGTCGTCCGTGCCGCAGACGTGGCCGACCGCCCCGAACGCCGCCGTCGTCCGCACCATCGATTACCACACCGCCGGGGAGCCTTTCCGGATCGTCGCCGACGGGCTGCCGCCGGTCCCCGGCGACACCGTGGCAGAGCGCTGCGCGAACGCCATCGGCCCCGGCGGCTCCAGCACCGCGCCGCGCCCCGGTCCGCTCGACGACGTACGCCGCCTCCTGGTGCAGGAGCCGCGTGGACACGCAGGGATGTACGGCGGCTTCGTCGTTCCGCCCGATGACGAAGGAGCCCACTTCGGCGTGCTGTTCTGGCACAAGGACGGCTACTCCACCGCATGCGGCCACGGCACCCTCGCGCTCGGCGCCTGGGCGGTGGACAGCGGACGGGTCGACGCGCCCCGCGACGGCTCCGTGGTTGTCCGCGTCGATGTGCCGTCCGGACGGGTCACCGCCACGGTCCGCCGTGAACACGGCCGCACCACGTCCATCGCCTTCCGCAACGTCGCCACCCGGGTCACCGCCCGGAAGGTCCCGGTCGCCACCGGCTTCGGCACTGCGGACGTCGACGTCGCGCACGCCGGAGCCTGCTACGCCTCGGTGCCCGCCGCCCAGCTCGGTCTCGACGTGGACCTGGCTTCGCTGCCGCTGCTCGTGCGCGCCGCGCAGGAGATCCGCGCCGCGCTCGCCGGGCACCCCGCCACGTGGCACCCTGACGGCCCCCTGCTGTCCGGTGTCTACGGTGTGGTCCTCCACGAGGAACTGCCCGACACCCCGGCGGGGCCCGCCCAGGTCAACGTGACCGTCTTCGCCGACGGCCAGATCGACCGGTCGCCCTGCGGTTCCGGGACCTCCGCCCGGATCGCACTGCTCGCCGAGGACGGCAGACTCGGCCCGGGTGACGTCCTGCACCACGAGTCCGTCATCGGCACGGTCCTCACCGGCCGCGCGGTCTCGTGGACGGACGAGGGCGTCATCACGGAGGTCAGCGGGAACGCCCACCGCACCGGTGAGCACACCTTCGTCCGCGACCCCCACGACGCTCTCGCGACGGGCTTCCTGCTGTGAGTGGGGACGACCCGGGACACGCAGGCACCGTCCGGCACGGGGGCCGAGCGCGGTGAGCGGCTCACCGGACGGCCCGCGAGGCGTCCTGCACCTGGACGCCGAGGACATCGCGCGGCTGGTCGAGCCGAGGGCCGCCGCCGACGCCGTGGAGGCGGCGCTCAGGGACGGCTTCGACCCCGAGCGTTGTCCGCCCCGCGTGCAGGTCGACGTCCCTGCGGGCCAGTTGCTGTTGATGCCGGCCGCGTCCGGTGCGTACGCCGGAGTGAAGATCGCCGGCGTCGCCCCTGCCAACCCGGGACGAGGGCTACGCCGGATCACCGGCAGTCACCTGTTGTTCGACGGCCGGACGCTGCTCCCGCTGGCCGTGCTGGACGGAGCGGCGCTGACGGCCCTGCGGACACCCGCCGTCTCGGTCGTCGCCCTGCGCCACCTGGCGTCCCCTGCGCACCTGGCGCACACCGTGATCTTCGGGGCCGGCCCGCAGGCGTACGCGCACCTGGAAGCGGTGCACCAGGAACGAGGGTTGGGGCGGCTGACGGTTGTCTCCCGCCACCGGGAGACGGCCGAGACCCTGGTCGCCCACGCCAGGGCGCGGGACGTCGACGCCCGCGCGGGTGTCCCGCGGGACGTGGCGGACGCCGACCTCGTCATCTGCTGCACCAGCGCCCGCGAGCCGCTGTTCGACGGCCGGCTCGTCCCGGACCGCGCCACGGTGGTCGCGGTCGGTTCGCACGAACCGGATGCGCGCGAGACCGATACGGCGCTGGTGCGGCGGTCGGCGGTCTACGCCGAAGCGCGGACGGTGGCGGCGACCGAGGCGGGAGACCTGCTGATTCCCCAGGCGGAAGGAGCGATCGGCCCCCGGCACCTCGCCGGAACGCTCGCCGACCTCGTCCTGGGACGCGCTGGGCGGGCCGAGGGTCGGCCCCGGCTTTTCAAGAGTGTGGGCATGGCCTGGGAGGATCTGGCCGTGGCCGCGGTTGTCCACAGGGCAGCGGCGACACGCGACCCTGGCGCAACGTGACATTGTACGCTGGCACCTCTCGGATTCACGGAGGTTGTCATGGGGGAACTCAAGCAGATCAACCTGATCACGGCCCAGGAGCGGCTGCGTGACCAGGTCGCCCATGCCTTGCGCGCCGCCCTGGTCGCCGGTGAACTCCGCCCGGGCAACGTCTACTCCGCTCCCGGGCTCGCCGCGGACTTCGGCATCTCGGCCACGCCGGTGCGCGAAGCCATGCTGGATCTCGCCCGGGAAGGTCTCGTCGAGCCCGTGCGCAACAAGGGTTTCCGCATCACCGAGGTCAGCGAGCGTGATCTCGACCAGTACTACGAACTGCGCGCCCTGATCGAAGTGCCGACCATCGGTCGGGTCACCCAGCTGGCGACCGTGGAGCAGCTCGAGGAGTTGCGGCCGGTCGCCGAGGAGATCGTGGAACGCGCCAGGGACCACGACCTCATCGGCTACCTTGACGCTGACCGGCGCTTCCACCTCGGCCTGCTCGGGCTCGCCGGGAACGACCGACTGGTCGAGACGGTGGGCGACCTGCGCAAGCGCTCCCGTCTCTACGGGCTGAACAAGCTCGACGAACTCGGCCTGCTGGTGTCCTCAGCCGAGGAGCACCACGTGCTGCTCGACCTGATGGTGGCGGGCGACGAGGCGGCCGCCGAGGAGTGCATGGCCCGTCACCTCGGGCACGTCCGCTCCCTGTGGGCGCAGTCCGGGAACGAGCCGGCGGAGCAGCCGCGGGCCCGGCGCACGCTCGGCACCCGCTGAGGGCGGCAACGGCCGCCGAGGCGTTGTGTGACCTCCTCCGCACCCCCCTGGCCAGGCTCCCCGCGACCCTGGGTGATCGACTGGTGGCTGTGTTGCGACAGGCTTACGGTCGAGAGATGGGCGGTACCGCTGCCGACCCTCAGGAGCCGCCCGCCGACCCTCCGTCGAGGGCGCCGTGCCATGACCACGCCTCAGCCGACTCCCGTGCCGCAGGCCCCCGCCCCCGACCCGGGCGCGGGCCGCGGGATCGCGCTCCTGGTCATTGCCTCGTGCCAGTTGATGGTCGTCCTCGACATCACCATCGTGAACATCGCACTGCCGCACATCCAGACCGCGTTGAACTTCTCGACCACCAGCCTGTCCTGGGTCGTCAACGCCTATACGCTCACCTTCGGCGGCCTCCTGCTCCTCGGCGGCCGGGCCGGCGACATCCTGGGCCGCCGCCGGGTGTTCGTCTTCGGCGTGCTGCTGTTCGTCCTCGCCTCGCTGCTCGGTGGCCTCGCCCAGGACGCGGGACAACTCCTCGCCGCGCGCGCCCTCCAAGGATGCGGAGGCGCCGTCGCCTCGCCCACCGCCCTCGCCCTCATCAGCACGACGTTCAAGGAGGGCCCCGAGCGCAACCGTGCGTTCGGCGTGTTCGCCGCGGTGTCCGCGGGCGGCGGTGCCATCGGCCTGCTCGCGGGCGGTGTGATCGTCGAATGGCTCGACTGGCGCTGGGTGTTCTTCGTGAACGTCCCGATCGGGGTGCTCATCGCCCTCGCCGCCCGGCGCTACATCGCGGAGTCCGAGCGCCGTCCAGGTCACTTCGACGCGCCGGGTGCGCTGACCTGCACGCTCGGGATGGTCCTGCTGGTCTACGGCTTCATCCGGGCCGCGCAGGAGGGCTGGGGCGACCCCGTCACCGTGACGTCCTTCATCGCGGCGATCGCCGTCCTCACCGTCTTCGTCCTGGTGGAGACTCGGTCCCGGCAGCCGATCACGCCCCTGCACATGTTCGCCGACCGCAACCGGGCGGGCACGTACGGGATGATGCTCAGCCTCGCCGCCGCGATGTTCGGCATGTTCTTCTTCCTGACGCTCTTCGTCCAGGGTGTCCTCGGCTTCAGTCCCCTGCGTGCGGGACTCGCCTTCCTGCCCGTCAGCGTGCTCATCGCGACCGGCGCCAACGTGACCTCGCGGCTGCTGCCGAAGTTCGGTCCGAAGCCCTTCATGGTGACCGGAGCGCTGCTCGCGACGGCGGGCTTGTCCTGGCTCACGTTCATCGACGTCCACTCCACGTACCTCGGCAGCGTCCTCGGGCCGATGCTCGTCTTCAGCCTCGGCATG
Source organism: Streptomyces sp. NPDC059169 (assembly GCF_042755225.1). Lineage (NCBI taxonomy): Bacteria > Bacillati > Actinomycetota > Actinomycetes > Kitasatosporales > Streptomycetaceae > Streptomyces > Streptomyces sp. NPDC059169. Next base: position 31,307 of record NZ_JBHZCF010000004.1, read on the forward strand.
GGCACGCAGTTCGTCTCGCTGGCCCTGACGGCGCTGTCGAACGTGCCGTCACCGGAAACCGGCGCGGCGTCCGGTCTGCTCAACACCAGCCAGCAGATCGGCGGCTCCCTCGGGCTGTCCATCCTGGTCACGGTGTTCGGCACCGCCAGCGCTCACGAGGCGGCCAAGCAGATCCCGGACTTCCTCGCCCAGGCGACACCGAGGGAACGCCTGGAACTCCAGCGGACCGGCCGGTTGCCGCCGCCCTGGGCAGACGAGGTCCTCACGAGCGGGATCTCCACCGCATTCACCATCGCGGCGATCTTCACCGCCGTTGCAGCGCTGATCGCCCTCACGGTCATCCAGGTGCGGCCCGCGGACATCGCGCGGCTCAACGGCCGGACGGTCCAGGGAAAGCGCTGAGGGACTCGGGGCCGGCGCTGATGCCCCTCGCGGCCGGCGCTGGCGGCGACGGGGCCGGTGCCCGCTGTGAAGTGCGAGGGCGATGCGTCACCTGGTGCCAAGGTGCGCGGAGGAACGGCGACCGCCGGGGGATCCGCGCCCGGGCCTTTCCGCTGTCTTCGTCCGAGGTGACCGCTCGCGCGCTCCTGCCTGCGGTATTCGTCGAAGGGAAACGGAAAGCGAGGCCGGTCACCGTCGGGTGACCGGCCTCGCTGTCGCGTCCTCCCCGGAATTCCTGCTGCCCTCCGGACAGGCGCACGAAGGGTCGACGCGATGCGTTTATCCGACCGGAGCGCCCGGAAGCGGGAGGAATCCGGGGCTGCACGCCGCGACGATGGTCGCCGAGGAGAACGCTGTCCCGTCGGTGACGCACTGGGCGCGGTGGACGTAACCCCTGTCGGTCAGCAGGTGGAGGACCAGTTGGCCGGGGTTGGCCTCGGAGACCGCCACGTCGGCCTTCGCCACGCAGCCCGGTGCACCCGGGACGAGCCCGAGGTTGACCCAGACGCCCGGGTTCCGGCTGTCGTTGAGGAACGCGTGGCCCCAACGGTCCGTGGCCGTACGGAACTCCGTCCCGAACAAGGTGCTGGCCGGGTCGTCCACGAGGTCGGAGTCGAAGTCACGGGCGAACGCCCCGCACTTGCTCCCCCCGTGGTTCGACTGGAGGGTGCTGGCCAGTTCCAGGGCGGAAGCGAACGGGTCGCTGTCCGCAACCGCGGACGGGGCCACCAGGACCCCGGCGAGCAGGGCTCCGGACACTGCCGAGATTCCCCGGGCAGCCCAAGCGAGCTTCTTCATTCCTGCTTTCCTCTCCATGAGTGCAAGGCCTGCTGGAAATGCCGGGACAGAAAAGCAGTCCGTTCAGATTTCACCAGAAGGAATGTCGTAAGAACTTCCTGGCGACCCCTCAGGAGCATGCAGAACGTAGGAGCTGCCCTTCGTGCCCAACACTCGCGACGGCCTCTTTTCAAGGATCGAATATTCCATGGGCAAGGGCTGTGCCCTGGCGCCATTCCGTGCAGTCACTCAGGGAGAGCCATGACAGTGCCCCGAATGGACGCGACCGCCGCCGGTCCGGAACAGCTCGAGATCTTCGACATCCGTGCCAGAGAGGTCCATCGGCGCGGGGCGGGGCGCCGTGGGCTGAAGGACGTGCCTGCATGGTTCCCGTCTGACGCTCTGGGGGTGCGCACGCGCGCAGTGCACCGGGAATGGTCCCGACCTGACCCCTTTCCTGGGCCCGCTCCGCCCCAGAAGACGATGCCTTCCGTGCCGACCAAGAGGCCGAGGAAAGTCCCAGAGGCGCCGCCATGCTCTCTTTTGACTCGCGTGCACGCAGTTCGGAAGAGGTGTGACGGCGCCTTTTCCGTGGGCCTTCAGATGTCCCGGAACGTCTCGATCTGCGCGCCCACCGAGTTGAGGCGCTCCGCCAGCTCCTCGTATCCACGGTTGATGACGTACACGTTGCGCAGCACCGAGGTGCCCTCGGCCGCCATCATCGCCAGCAGGACCACCACGGCGGGACGCAGCGCGGGTGGACACATCATCTCGGCGGCCCGCCAGCGGGTCGGGCCCTCGACCAGGACGCGGTGCGGGTCGAGGAGTTGGAGTCGGCCACCGAGGCGGTTCAGGTCCGTGAGGTAGATGGCGCGGTTGTCGTAGACCCAGTCGTGGATGAGGGTCTGGCCCTGGGCCACGGCGGCGATGGCCGCGAAGAACGGCACGTTGTCGATGTTGAGGCCCGGGAAGGGCATGGGGTGGATCTTGTCGATCGGCGCCTCCAGCTTGGAGGGGCGTACGGTCAGGTCCACCAGCCTCGTGCGACCGTTGTCGGCGCTGTACTCCGGCGTCCGGTCGTGGTCGAGGCCCATCTCCTCCAGGACCGCGAGCTCGATCTCCAGGAACTCGATCGGCACTCGGCGGATCGTCAGCTGGGACTCGGTGACCACGGCTGCGGCGATCAGGCTCATGGCCTCGACCGGGTCCTCCGAGGGGGAGTAGTCGACGTCCACGTCGATGGTGGCCAGGCCGTGCACCGTCAGCGTCGTCGTACCGATGCCGTCGATGCGTACGCCCAGGGCCTCCAGGAAGAAGCACAGGTCCTGAACCATGTAGTTGGAGGAGGCGTTGCGGATGACGGTGACGCCGTCGTGGCGGGCGGCGGCCAGCAGCGCGTTCTCCGTGACCGTGTCGCCCCGCTCGGTCAGGACGATCGGTCGGTCCGGAGCCGTCGATCGGTCGACGACGGCATGGTAGAGACCCTCGGTCGCGGTGATGTCGAGGCCGAAGCGGCGCAGTGCGATCATGTGCGGCTCGATGGTGCGGGTGCCGAGGTCGCAGCCGCCCGCGTAGGGCAGACGGAACCGGTCCAGCCGATGGAGCAGCGGTCCCAGGAACATGATGATCGACCTGGTCCGGCGCGCGGCCTCGGCGTCGATCGCATCCATGTCGAGGTGCGCGGGAGGGACGATTTCCAGGTCCGTGCCGCCGTTGATCCAGCGGGCGCGCACGCCGATGGAGTTGAGGACCTCCAGCAGGCGGTAGACCTCTTCGATCCGTGCGACGCGGCGGAGGACCGTGCGGCCCTTGTTCAGCAGGGAGGCGCAGAGCAGCGCGACACAGGCGTTCTTGCTGGTCTTGACGTCGATGGCGCCGGAGAGTCGGCGGCGGCCGACGACGCGCAGATGCATGGGACCGGCGTAGCCGAGCGAGACGATTTCGCTGTCGAGCGCCTCACCGATGCGGGCGATCATCTCAAGACTGATGTTCTGGTTGCCGCGTTCAATGCGGTTGACCGCGCTCTGGCTGGTACCGAGAGCCTCGGCAAGTTGCGCTTGTGTCCAGCCCCGGTGCTGACGGGCGTCACGGATGAGCTTGCCGATGCGTACGAGGTAGTCGTCTGCCATGGGGGAAGGCTATCTCGTATATGAGATGAGACGTCCAATGGGGGTGGGCCGTCCGGGTGATGCGCTGTCTTGATGGTCCATCACGATAAAAAAAGGGGCAAATCGGGTGATGCGCTGGCCCTGGAGTGATATCGAGACCCTGTCGGTCATTCGTAACGGGGCGAGGGCCGCGGCGAGTGTCCGCCGGGCATCGTCCACGTACGGGAGGAGGCCGTGGCACAGGACCAGGTCGAAGCCGCCCCCACCGAGGCCGGCCGGCAGCGCGTGCACATCTGCCCGGACGCAGGCGACCGGCTCCGCCAGACCCCTGGCTGTCGCACGCTCGCCCGCCGCTGCGAGCATGGCGGGGCGTGGTCGACGATCGTGACGTGATGCCCCCGGGCGGCGAGACGCACGGCATCGTCACCGTCCCCGCCGGCCAGGTCGAGGACGCGCAGCGGCACGTCCGCCACCTCATCGAGGCGGCGCTGCAGGTTCGCCGCGCCGACCGCGTAGCGCGGGCGGCCCCAGGGGGCCTCCTGCCACGCCTTCCACGTGAACAGGGCGGCAGTGAACCTCTCGGCGGCTGCAGACATCGACTGCCGGTACCGCGCACCGACGCGGCCGCGGATGCAGCCGTCGGTCGGTCGGCCGCCACCCGAGGTCGTCCGATGCGGCGGGAAGGAAGACCGTTCCCCAACCGCTGAGCATGCCGGCCGCCGTGGACCCCCTGTGAAAGCATCGACCGGTGACCCAGCCACGGCAGCGCGCGTCCGGTGTGGAACTGTTCGAAGCTCGGCGGATCCTCTTCACCGAAGGTCGGCCGCCCCGACTGTCGATCGAGCACCGGCGTGCCATGGACCGTGCCTGGAGCGAGGCGGTCGAGGCCAATCCGAACCTGTTCGACGGACCGGTCGTCGCGTGCACGGGGCTGGAAGGGGAGGGCTCGGACACCCTGGTCCTGTCGTGGGCGAGGGCGAGCTACCGCTACCGCGCTTTGCGCGTGGTTCCCGGCGCACCTCCGGTGGCCTCGGTGTTCGTCGGCGTGGTGCAACCGTCGGATGACGGACGCCTGCTGGTGGGGCGCATGTCGTCGTCGACGGTCGTTCCCGGCCGGATTCAGCTTCCCGGCGGTTCCATGGAGCCGCCCGGTCAGGGTGAACCGCTCGACGTGGCCGGCCTCCGCCGCCATGCGGCGCGGGAGCTCGTGGAGGAGACGGGAGTGGACACACCGGCCGAGGACCTGGCCCTGTGGTGCGTGACGCGCGGGGAGTACGGCAACGTCGGATTCCTCTTCCGCGCCCCGAGCCGCCCGCCCGCCGAGCTGCATGAACGGTTCTCCGCCCTGGTGTCCGCGGAGACGGCCCACGGGCACCAGCCGGAGTTTGACCGCATCCTGCTCGTTCGTTCCGCGGCCGAACTGGTGGGTGTCCCCGGACCCCGCATGGACTACCTCGAAACGGTCGTCCGCCGGCACGCGGAGGAAGACCGCCGCCGGCCCCTCCCCTGATCGCGGATCCGACCGGCCGCACGCGACCCCACGCCCCGTGGTGGCACCTACGGGCTGGCTGCCGCCCGCGTCCGGTGCCCGTGTCACGGCGCGTCTTGCGCGCGCCGGTAGCGCGCCTTCGCCGCCGCGTACAGGAGATGGGCGATCGCCTCGGCGCCGAGGATCAGGACCACGAGCCAGGGAGCAGCCAGGTGATCGGCGAAGGCGATGACCAGTACGGGGATGCCGACGCCGGGCACGGCCCAGATCGCCACGCTCGCCACCGGCCTGCGGTAGCGCAGCGCGATGCAGGCGTGGGTGAAGTGGTACAGCGCCAATCCGCCGGCGAGGGCGAGGACCGCGCCCGGGGCGAGGTGGGGGTGCCCGGCCTCGTCGACTGCCGTGGCGAGCCCGGCCGCGACGGCGATCACCGAAGCGGTCACGAAGAAGTGCAGGAACCCGGCCACGTCACGGGCGAGGAGGTAGGCCTCACGGCCCCTGACCGAGCCGAGCATCAGCTCGGCCGACACCGTGCCGAAGTCGAAGTACGACCACCAGAGAGCGGCGAGGAGGACGAACCCGAGCACGGCGACGACGCCCGCTTCGGTCGTCCACGTGTGGTCGGCCGACGTGATCAGGGCCAGCACCGATTCGCCCAGCACGATGATCACGAAGAGCCCCACGCGTTCCACCAGGTGCCCGGTGTGCAATTGTCCCGGGATCCCTCGGCCCCGGGCACTCAGGAGCAGCACCATCTCGGCGACGATCAGCAGCGCCCACATCACGTACCGCGCCGGCGCCGGGACGAATGCCGAGACCGCCCACAGCACCCCCGACGCGAGGGAATAGCTGAGCGGACGCCACTTCGGTACGCGGAGCGGCTCCGGGAACCGGGTGGCCGGCCACCACAACCCCAGCAGTACGAGCCGGGTCCCGGCGTACCCCAGCGCGTACGCCGGACCGCGGTCCCCCGTGGCCTCGGGCACGGCGGCGGCCATGAGGGCCAGGCAGGCCATCGCGGAGAGCATCAGCAGCCGGCGACGGGCGCTGTCGTCCTCGAAGAGGTTCGCCGAAACGGTGAAGTTGATCCACATCCACCACGGTGGGAAGTACAGCGCGAGGAAGACGGCGAAGTCCTGCGGGCTCGGGTCACCGTGCAGGGAGTGGGACAACTGGGCTGCGAAGGCGACGAAGACGAGATCGAAGAAGAGCTCGAGCCAGCGCACGCGCCGGTGCTCGGCCCTCTCGCTCGCGGGTGATTCGGTGGTGGTCACCGGCCCATTCTGGGGGACGGATCAGGCCACCTGTAGATCCCGGACGCCGTGACCGCACCGGAACCACTTCGAGCAGCGGCCCCCGGCTCGGTCGCGGTCACCCCCTCCGGACGGCCCACGGTCCGTCGCTCCGGCTCGCCGCACGTCTCAGGGACGCGGGGACCCGTACTCCGCCCGGGGACCGCCCAGCCGGTCGGCGACCTGCGCGAGCCAGCCGCTCGGGCCGTACGGTGCGGGAGGATCGACCTCCATGCCCAACTCGGTCAGCGCCAGGGCACAGTCGGACTCTTCGAGGCCGAGAGTGAGTAGTTCGTGCACTTCTCCGACCAGACGGGCCACGAGCTGGGGATCCGCCGCTGCCGCGTAGTGCGCCACGGCCGCGTCGTGGTCCTCGAACTCGTCCGGCATGTCCTGTGAGAACCAGCCGCCGAGGAACTGCGCGAGCTCGGGGAAACGCGCGTGCCACTCCCAGTGCGTGACCGGCGCAGACGGGGGCGGTACCTCGCCCTCCTCGATGCTCCGCCTGATGTGCGTGGCGAGAACGAACAGCCAGTCCCGGACCTCGGGTTCGGGCAGGCCGACGTCCGGGACCGGGTAGAACTCCCCGAGCTTGAGGCGGAGCCGGCCGGGAGGGTTGCGGGCGTACTCACGCAGCTGGGTCTCGGCGACGGCCAGGGCCGCGGGACGGGTGTGCCAGGTGTGGCGCAAGTAGGCGGTCAGGGCGACGCTCGGTCTGTCCTCGGTGTCGTCGGCCGGCTGGCCCGCGTACGCGCGGAGGACCTGGTCCAGCTCTCCGTAGCGACGGTCGTGTTCGAGGGGCTTCATGGGCATGTGCGGGAGCCTTTGCGGGTGCGGGGATCAGGCGGCTAGAGATGGATCGGGAAGGTGGCGTGCACGACGAAGCCGTGCGGGCTCGACGGCTCCCGCCTCAGGACCACCCGCGCGGCCCTCACGTCGATGGGATCACGGCCCGCCAGCATCATCGCCTGCAACAGAACCCGGCCCACCGGTCGGGGGCGCGACGGCCAGGACGCCTCGATGGTCAGTCGGGGCCGGGTCGACCGTGCGAGCCAGCGGTGGATCAGCTGTTCGTTGGCCGTGACGACCTCCTGGGTGGCCCACTGGGCGGTCTCGCGGTCGGGATAGGTCGAGCTCCTGGTGCGGACGGGGGGAGATGCCGGCACGGTGACTGCCTTGTCGTGGAGGGGACGGACGGGTCAGAGGGGGACGTGGACGGGCTCAGTGGGCTTCGAGGAGGTGGGCGGACGCCACTCGCAGGATCTCGCTCAGGACGGGCGGCGTGGCCCAGGGGACGACCGCGCGCAGGCTCATGCCGGACTCGGTGTCGGCACCGATGAGGAGCGCCGTGTGCAACTCCTGGGCCAAGCGGGGGAGGAGGAAGGCGCAGCCGTCCGGGTGCTCGCTGGTCACTCCTGCGACCACCCCCTCCTCGAACGAGTCGTACTCGTCGGACTCGACCCACCAGGAGAAGTCCCGCAGGCCGGAGAAGCGCAGCTCGGCCTCCCACGGGGACATCGGCAACTCGTCGAAGCGGGGGATGCCCCGGCGCTGTCCCTCCCTCAGCGCCCGCGCTGTGTCCTTCAGGAAGCGGGGACCGCCCCGACTGCCCGCCGCAGCGGCGAGCCGCTCGGCAAAGCCCTGCGGGAGGGGCGTCTCCGGCCGGGCCTCCAGCTCCTGTGCGATGAGGTCGAGGAGGGCGGACAGGGTCGCGCTCGGCATCGCCCAATTGGCCGTGGGCGAGTCGGCCAGCGTCCGGTTGAAGCGCGCGAGCTCGTCGGCGAACGGCGTCCGGCCGGCCGCGGCGACGGCCACGTCGACGAGCCTCGCCACCGCCCCGTTGTTGAAGACTGCGCCGGTGTAGGTAGTCACGGCCGCTGGGTGTTCCTCTCCGGTTCTGGTCGCTGGTGTACTCCGCGAGCCGTCCCGCTAGGCGGTCGGCATGGACGTGAGCACGATAAACGGTGGCACCAGGCCCCTCTTGTACCGCAGGACGACGTTGACACCGTGCGTATCGCTTCCGCTCGCCCGCAGGCCGTCCCTGTCGTAGCTGTCGCGGGTGACGGTCCGGCCCGTGACATCGGCGTAGGTCTTGTCGAGGGTCAGGGTCGACCTCTCGTTCGCGACCGGCTGCCTCTCCAGCCGATCGAGCCACCGCTCGATCTTCTCCGCGTTCCCGATGTCGTCCAGCGTCGACTGGGTCAGGCGCTGCGCCGAAGCCAGGTCCTTGAACGACGAGGCCGCCTCGGGCCGTACGGAACCATCGGGGCGGACCACTTGCTGGTCCCGGAGCCGCTGCGCGAGCTGTTCGTCCGTCTTTCCGACGTGCTTGTCCACGCTGTGGCCTCCGTAGAGGCCCTCCGCGTTCGCGAGATCCACGGCGTAGAAGTGGTTCTTCTCGTCGTCGTCCGTGGTGTAGCGGTGCTCGTTCTTGAAGTCGTTGAGCGCTCGGGCGCCGAAGGCCTCGGCCCGGGCCTCCTCCGCCGCGTACGTGGGAGCGCTGCGGTGTGCCTCTTCCAGGGCGCTCGACAGCTTGTCCAGCTGGGGGACGAGCGCGTTGACCCGCCGGTTGTACTCCTCCACGACGGCGTTCAGGGCAGCGGTATCGATGCTGAGGGTGATCTCGGCACTGAGTTCGGCACCGCCCTTGGCCAACCCCTTGAGGAAGCGGCCGACCCCCTTCGCGCCCTCCTTGAGGTCTTTGAGGTCGACCCCGTCGCTCAGGTCGACGTTTCCGACGGCCTGCCGGACCGCCTTCATGTAGATGTCCCAGACCTTCCCGTTCAAGTCGACCGCGGCCTCCGCGAAGTCGCGCAGCAGGTCGCTGACCTTCTTCGCGGTATCGAACAGGACGGTCATGACCGGATGGCTCGCAGTGCGGTTCGCCGACGAGTCGTGCTTCCACTCGTAGTTCGCCGTGCTGCCGCCCCAGGCGGTCGTCCCCCACAGCGAGCTGCAGAAGGCCCGCATCGCGTCGTACCACTCGCTGTTGCTCTGCTGGGTGATGCTGCTGACGAGACCGGTGAGGCCGCTCTCCGTCATCGACAGCGAGATGGTCGTGTCCGCCCACGCCTGGGACAGCGAGTTGAGGTAGTGCTGCTGCGGAAACGGGTAGACCTCGGCGACCTTGCCCCAGCGGAAGGCGTGCTCGAGCAACGGGCGGATGACGTCCCAGAGGAGGTCCGGGACCCATTCCAGCAGCGAGCGGATGAAATCGTCGCCGCCGTCGTCGTCACCCCACTTCAGGTCCGGGACCGAGCCGTAGTCCGGCACCTTGTCGATGACGACGGGTGGTGGCTGGGTCTGGGCCTTCGTCTTGCCGGAGGCGTCGTTGGCCGCCTCCGCCCGCGAGTAGTTGTTGGCGGTGACGGCGAACCCGACCGCCGCGCCCCCGATGCTGGCAACGGACCTGGCCCACACCTCGAGGAAGCGGTTGCCCACCTTCAGGTACGAGGCGGCGAAAGCCTGGGACGCCGTACCGTAGCCGCCCGCGTCCGGGTACTCCTTGAGCTTGGTGAGGAGGGTCTTCGCCGCCTTGTCGTACGGCGTCTGCTGGCCGGCGAAGCCGCCGGCCACCTGGTGCAGCGTGGACGGCTTGACGTCGATGGTGCCGCCGCCCTGGGACGGCGGTGGTGGCGGGATGCTCACGGCGCCCCTCCCCAGCCTCGCAGTACCGCACGGTGCGCTGCCGCGTAGTTGGTGTGGCCGGTCGTCACGCACTCGTGCAGCCACTTCTGGGCGGCCTGCAGGTCCTGGGCGCTGCGGTTCCACTCGTCGAGCTTGTCGACGAAGGCCTCGCGCGCCTCCCCGTTCCATGACAGGACGACCGGCTCCACGCGGTCGTAGAGAGCGTCGAGGCCGGCGTTGAGCTTCTTGAGGATGTCCTCCAGCTCACCGGCGAGGTGCTGGAGGGTGGCGAGGCTTACGGTTATGTGGTCGTCGTTGGTGTCTGGCGGCATGATTCCCCGTGTCCCCCGCGGGTGTGCGGCTCCGTACCGGAACGGTGGTGGCGGTCGGCTGTCACAACGTGTCGAGTCCACTCCGCGGGCGCGTGGGCTCCGCCGGGTCCGTGTGCGGGGTGGAGAGCCGATCCACCTCGCTGTCGACGTCGACGCGGACTTTGCGGAGGCTGTCGAGCACGTCCAGCTCGGTCTGGGTGAAACCGTCCCGACTCATGCGAACGGCCGCCTCCAGGACCTTCATCACTTCACGGATGCGCACGGCGTCCTCTGCCGCCGCCCTGTGGAAGTCCCGGTAGGCCGTACCCGCGGGGCCCCGCCAGCCCGCCTCGATGGTGTCGACGATGGCGTCCATGCGTCTGACCTGCTGGTCCAACTGGCCCTGCATGTCGTCGAGGTCATCGGCCAGCCTGGTGAGGTGGTCGCTCTTCGCCCGGAGATCCCCGGGTCCCTTCGGATCAGCCATCGCTCGCCCCCTCGTCACGTCGCTCCACGCGTCGGTCGTACCGGTCCGCGTGGGCCATGATTCGCACATGTGAGCCTAGCCCACGGGGGGAGCGATTACGGGTAGGTGCCGTCCATCTGGCCGGGCAGGCCTGGGTGCATGGTCGTCGGACCGTCTGTACCTGAAGGAATGCAGGAACCGTGTGCCGAACGGGCCGAGGACCGAACAGCCGCCGACGACGTGGGGACTCGGTGGACGCCGGGTGGTGGACGCTGCGGAGGAGACGTCGGACGCAGCCACGCTGTCGACGCGGAGGTGAGCGACGACGCCCCGGCTCTGCCGCGGAGCCCGCCGAGAGTGAGACAGAACTCGCCTTGCTGCTCGTCGAGTTGCCGCCCGGGCCGATTCCGCCCACGTGGGGAGCATCGCGGGATCCGTGGAACGGCGGCTCTTGCGCTCCGTGGTCGCTCCCTGACCGGCGATGCCCATCCTGGTCGTTCCTCGGCAGCGACACGCGGCCGATCCCATGGCAGGCGGCAGCCGGATGACCTCGGTGAGATGGCGCGACACGGGCCCCGTGGCGGCCGCTCGCCTGCGGGGCGCCCCAGGGCAGAGCTGCCACACTCCGGTCATGGCAGAGGAAGGGATGGATGAGGAGCAGCCCCGCCGTCGGCTCCGGACTGCCCGGTTGGAGGCGTTCAGCGACGGCATCTTCACCATCGCCGGCACGCTGCTCGTCCTCGAAATCGCTGTTCCCCCCGGGGCGACGCGCCTGCTGCACGCCATCTTCGAGCAGTGGCCCTCCTACCTCGGCTACTTGGCGAGCTTCGCCACGATCGGGGCGATCTGGTTGGCCCACTCGGTCATCACCGAGTACCTCGAACGCGCGGACCTCTGGTTGATGCGCCTGAACCTGCTGCTGATGCTCGCGGTCGCCTTCCTGCCGTTTCCGACCAGACTGCTGGCCGAGTACATCCGCGAGGGCAACTCGGAGCGCGTCGCCACCACCTTCTACGGTCTCTCCCTCCTGGCGACCTCCGCGTTGCTCTCCCTGTTCTGGCGGTACGCGGTTCACAGAGGGCTGGTCCGCCGCGATGCGGACGAGGGAGACGTCCAGGTTCTGACCGAACGCCTCACGCCCGGACTCATCGGCTACGTTGTCATGATCGTTCTGGGTCTCTTCGTACCGGTCGCGGCCGTCGTTGGGTACCTCGCCGTCGCCGTCTACTATCTCGTGCCGCTCGGTATCGGAAGGGCCGGACGACGCCGACACGACCGGCGGTCGAGGAAGGCACCACCGTAAGGAGGTGCGATCGTGGGGCGGAGCCGGGGCGCACCGGCCGCTGCTCGTCCACGGACGGTGGACAGGCTGGCGTCGACCGGCTCCGCCCAGTCGGCGAGCTCCGCCTCGACGGTGAGCGGACGAACCGGCTCGGCAGGTGTCGCAGCCTCCCCAGGATGGCTTTCCTGGGCGAGGCGGTCGACGACCGGCTCTCCTTCTCCGGGGAATGCTCGACGTGCTGGGACGCGCGGCAGCGCTCGCACGGGTGACCACCGAGCGGGTGTCCCATGAACTCCGTGAACCGACCCCTCGTCCCCGGGCGGAAGCACACCCGGACGAACCCGTCCTCCGTGCTGCCACGGACCGCAGGTCTCTCCGCGCGCCGGCGGCGCCGAGTTCGGCGCGCACGCCGTGGTGACCGCATCCCCACCCGGTGGCCACTTAGAGTGATGGCTCGCGCCCCTGTGTGAGGCGTGACGGCACGGTCGGGCACGTGGCGCGTCGCCCGGGTGCCACTGTCCGGCCCATGGCCCATGGCCCATGGCCCGTGTCCCGTGTCCCGTGTCCCGTGTCCCGTGTCCCGTGTGAAGGAGCGCCGATGAGCCAGTGGGGTGTGGTGGTGATCGGTGGCGTGGTCGCCGGCTACGGGGCGCTCTCCCGGCGACTGTCGACCACTGTGCTCTCCGCGCCCCTGGTGTTCGTGGTGTCCGGCCTGGCGATCGGGCCGCTGGGGCTGGACCTGCTGGACCGGAACCGGGACCCGGCGGTCACCCGGGCGCTCTTGGAGAGTGCGCTGATCCTCGTGCTGTTCACGGACGCGGCGGCGATCAGGATCCCGGACCTGCGCAGGGAGGAGTTCCTGCCGGTGCGACTCCTCCTGGTCGGCCTGCCCGCCACGATGGCGCTGGGCTGGCTGCTTGCCTGGCCTCTGCTGCCCGGACTTGGTGTGTGGGAGCTGGCGCTTGTCGCCGTCGTCCTGGCTCCGACGGATGCCGCGCTCGGGCAGCAGGCCGTCTCCAACGAGCGGGTCCCGGCACTGGTCCGCGGCGGTCTGAAGGTCGAATCGGGTCTGAACGACGGTTTGGTGCTTCCGTTCTTCGTTCTCGCGCTGGCGGCGGCAGGTGAGAGCCAAGGGCATCCGGACGTCGCGGTGACCTTCCTCCGGGCGCTGCTGCTGAGCGGTGCGGTCGGACTGGTGGCCGGGTGGGGCGGGGCGAGCGTGCTGCGTTGGTCGGTCGTGCAGGGCCGGAGCAGCCCTGACTGGCGGCAGTTCCTGACGCTCGCGGTTCCGGTCATGGCCTACGGCGTGTGTGTGGCGGCCGAAGGAAGCGGGTTCATCGGCGCCTGGATCGCCGGCCTGGCTTTCGGGAGCCGTCTGCGCGGGGCGCCTTCCGGCCGAGGAGCGGGGCCGGAAGGCTCGGATCCGCTGCAGAGCGTGCAATTCACCGACCGGCTCGGCCTCCTGCTGGCCTCGGTGAGCTTCCTGGTCTTCGGTGCGGTCATCCTGGGGCCGGTACTGCAGCATCTGAGGTGGCAGATGGTGGTCTACGCGGTGATCAGCTTGACGGCGTGCCGGATGCTGCCGGTCGCTCTCGCCCTGATCGGTACGGGCCTGCGCCCTGCCTCGGTCGGATATATCGGCTGGTTCGGTCCTCGTGGGCTCGCCTCCCTGGTTTTCGGTCTGATCGCCTTCGAGGAGCACCTGCCAGGGGTGGAACTGGTGAGCGGGGTCATCGCCGTGACCGTGGGTCTGAGCGTTCTGCTGCACGGCGCGTCGGCCCCGTTTCTGGGCGTCCGCTACGGCGACTGGTTCACGAGAACGCTCCGGGTGGAACCGGGCCTGCGGGAGAACGCACTCCTGGCCGACGATGCCCGTGTTCTGCGGGGCCGCCGGGGGGCTCGGTAGACGCGTAGGCGCACGCCTTGCCGGTACCCCCCAGGATCGCCGCCGTGACGGAGGATCCGCCGGCGATGATTCGGCGCCGTGGGAGCGGGCGCGTTCGGTGACCTCGGTGCAGCCGTCGCCGGTACACCGCGCTCGGCACGCGGTTCATCGACGGCCACCGCCGAGCCGTTCGCGTGGCGCATGAGGTACTCCGGTGCATGCCGGCGCTCCCGCTCGCCCTCGTGCCGGTGCAGCCGGAACGGCTGGGAGGCGCCCTCGGCAGCGGGCGCTGCCGCTGATGTACGGCGTCCACGTACGACAGCTCGACGTACGGTCCCGCAAGATCCACCCCAGCCGGTACAGCCGCCCAGCACCCCCAGTGCGATCGCCCACACGACGAGGTTGACTGAGACAGCAGGCCGAACGGCCGGGTTCGCCGAGTAAGCGCCTCGATGGGCATGAGAGCGGTCAACTGGTATCCGGGCATGACCGCGCAGCGGTGATGTACTAGAGTTATCTCGACATCGAGATAAATACCGAAGACGTACCGCAACGCCTTCTGTCCCGAGGTAATCGGTAAGGGTTACCTAACTGAGCCTCACCTTAGCGGATCGGCGAGAGCCGCTGGCGGCAGGATGCGGTAAGAACGCGCACATTGATGAAGGAGACTGTCGTGTCGGCGAACAGCTTCGACGCCCGTGCCACGCTGCGGGTGGGCGACGAGTCGTACGAGATCTTCAGGCTGGACAAGGTCGAGGGCTCCGCGCGCCTCCCTTACAGCCTCAAGGTCCTGCTGGAGAACCTGCTCCGCACCGAGGACGGCGCGAACATCACCGCCGACCACATCCGGGCGCTCGGTGGCTGGGACTCGCAGGCGCAGCCGAGCCAGGAGATCCAGTTCACCCCGGCCCGCGTGATCATGCAGGACTTCACCGGCGTGCCGTGCGTCGTGGACCTCGCCACGATGCGCGAGGCCGTGAAGGAGCTCGGCGGCGACCCGGCGAAGATCAACCCGCTGGCTCCGGCCGAGCTGGTCATCGACCACTCCGTCATCGCCGACAAGTTCGGCACGCCGGACTCCTTCGCGCAGAACGTCGAGCTGGAGTACGGCCGCAACAAGGAGCGCTACCAGTTCCTGCGCTGGGGCCAGACGGCCTTCGACGAGTTCAAGGTCGTCCCGCCGGGCACCGGCATCGTCCACCAGGTGAACATCGAGCACCTGGCCCGCACGGTCATGGTCCGGGGCGGCCAGGCGTACCCCGACACCCTCGTCGGCACCGACTCGCACACCACCATGGTCAACGGCCTCGGTGTGCTGGGCTGGGGCGTCGGCGGCATCGAGGCCGAGGCCGCCATGCTCGGCCAGCCGGTGTCGATGCTCATCCCGCGCGTCGTCGGCTTCAAGCTCACCGGTGAGCTCCAGCCCGGCACCACCGCCACCGACCTCGTGCTCACCATCACCGAGATGCTCCGCAAGCACGGTGTCGTCGGCAAGTTCGTCGAGTTCTACGGTGAGGGCGTCGCCGCCACCTCGCTCGCGAACCGCGCCACCATCGGCAACATGTCGCCGGAGTTCGGCTCCACCGCCGCCATCTTCCCGATCGACGGCGAGACCCTGAACTACCTGCGCCTGACCGGCCGCAGCGAGCAGCAGGTCGCGCTGGTCGAGGCGTACGCCAAGGAGCAGGGACTCTGGCTGGACCCGGCCGCCGAGCCCGACTTCTCCGAGAAGCTGGAGCTCGACCTCTCCACCGTCGTCCCCTCGATCGCCGGCCCGAAGCGTCCGCAGGACCGCATCGTCCTCGCGAACGCCGCGCAGCAGTTCACGCAGGACGTCCGCAACTACGTCGACGACGCCGACGAGGCGGGCAAGGAGTCCTTCCCGGCCTCCGACTCCCCGGCCACGGCGGACGGCGTGCCGTCCCGCCCGACCACGGTCACCGCCCCTGACGGCACGACCTACACGATCGACCACGGCGCCGTCACCGTCGCCGCGATCACCTCCTGCACCAACACGTCGAACCCGTACGTCATGGTCGCCGCCGCGCTGGTGGCCAAGAAGGCGGTCGAGAAGGGCCTGACCCGCAAGCCGTGGGTGAAGACCACCCTCGCCCCGGGTTCCAAGGTCGTCACCGACTACTTCGACAAGGCGGGCCTCACCCCGTACCTCGACAAGGTCGGCTTCAACCTCGTCGGGTACGGCTGCACCACCTGCATCGGCAACTCCGGCCCGCTGCCGGAGGAGGTGTCGAAGGCCGTCAACGAGCACGACCTCGCCGTGACGTCGGTGCTGTCCGGCAACCGCAACTTCGAGGGCCGGATCAACCCCGACGTCAAGATGAACTACCTGGCGTCCCCGCCGCTGGTCGTCGCGTACGCCCTCGCGGGCTCCATGAAGGTGGACATCACCCGTGACGCGCTCGGCACCGACAGCGAGGGCAACCCGGTCTACCTGAAGGACATCTGGCCGTCCGAGGCCGAGGTCAACGACGTCGTGGCGAACGCCATCGGCGAAGACATGTTCAACAAGTCCTACCAGGACGTCTTCGCGGGCGACGCCCAGTGGCAGGCGCTGCCGATCCCGACCGGCAACACCTTCGAGTGGGACGCCGAGTCGACGTACGTCCGCAAGCCCCCGTACTTCGAGGGCATG
Organism: Streptomyces sp. NPDC059169; assembly: GCF_042755225.1. Taxonomy (NCBI): domain Bacteria; kingdom Bacillati; phylum Actinomycetota; class Actinomycetes; order Kitasatosporales; family Streptomycetaceae; genus Streptomyces; species Streptomyces sp. NPDC059169. Next base: position 47,638 of record NZ_JBHZCF010000004.1, read on the forward strand.
ACGATGGAGACCACCCCGGTCTCCGACATCGCGGGCGCCCGCGTCCTGGCCAAGCTCGGCGACTCGGTCACCACCGACCACATCTCCCCGGCCGGCGCCATCAAGGCCGACACCCCGGCCGGGAAGTACCTCACCGAGCACGGTGTGGAGCGTCGTGACTTCAACTCCTACGGCTCGCGCCGCGGTAACCACGAGGTCATGATCCGCGGCACGTTCGCCAACATCCGCCTGCGCAACCAGATCGCGCCGGGCACCGAAGGCGGCTACACCCGCGACTTCACCCGGTCCGCCGAAGGCGAAGGCGCGCCGGTCTCCTTCATCTACGACGCCTCGCGCAACTACATTGCGCAGGGCATCCCGCTGGTCGTCCTGGCCGGCAAGGAGTACGGCTCCGGCTCGTCTCGCGACTGGGCGGCGAAGGGCACCGCGCTCCTCGGCGTCAAGGCCGTCATCGCCGAGTCGTACGAGCGGATCCACCGCTCGAACCTCATCGGCATGGGCGTGCTCCCGCTGCAGTTCCCCGAGGGCGCCTCGGCGGAGTCCCTCAGCCTGACCGGTGAGGAGACCCTCTCCATCACCGGCGTCACCGAGCTCGACGAGGGCACCACGCCGCGCACGGTGAAGGTCACCACCGACACGGGCGTGGAGTTCGACGCGGTCGTCCGCATCGACACCCCCGGCGAGGCCGACTACTACCGCAACGGCGGCATCATGCAGTACGTGCTGCGTCAACTTGTCGGTTCTTGACCTGACGTGAACGAGCGCCCTGCTCCTGCATCTCGCGCGCAGGGGCAGGGCGCTCGCGCGCGACGGGGCGGAAGACGCGCCCCGCGAGCATGATCGCACGCGATCTGCTCCGGGAGCGGAGTTGCACATCCTGCGACGACGAAGAACCCCGAACCTGGTACCAGGTTCGGGGTTCTTCTGTGGGGTGCTCACGACTGTCTCTGACCAGGCGGGACAGAAGCGGTTGAAGATCGCTTCCCAGTCAGCCGAGGATCGTTTCCGCTGCTGGGGCGGCCTCTCATGTCCCGTCGCACTGCAGTTGTCCATTGGTCTTGCATCGTCACCGATACGCTCGGCCTCCTGTTCGCGGTCCTGGTCGCCGGGGCCAGCGTCCAGGACTCCAACGCCGGCACCCGCCTGCTCGACCGGGTCGCCGCTGACCACCCCACGATCCGCACGACCTGGGTGGGCGACGGCTACCGCAAGCACTTCGTCGAGCACGCCGCCAGCCTCGGCATCGACATGGAGATGAGCGCCCGTACGCCCGGGACCAGGGGATTCACCCCCATACCCAAACGCTGGGCCGTGGAGCACACTTACGGCTGGCTGATGCTGAACCGCCGCCCGGCCCGCGATTACGAGACCCTCCCGGCCCGCTCCGAAGCCATGATCCACCTCGCCATGACTGACCTCATGGCCCGCCGCCTCACCGGCGAAGCCCGCCATCTCCTGGCGTGACCCGACATCGCGGTGCCCAATCTGGATCCAGGGACGAAACGACGGGAGAAGACGACCTCTCAGTGACAGAGCGAGAGAAGAGGCGGTCTGGGGCGCACGGCCCCGCGCTGGGGTCAGGGGCGGGAAGGGCGGCGACGTTCGCGCGGAGACAGGTTCGGCGGCGCACTGTCAGGAATGCGGACCACGGGTGGGCGGCGGGGTCAGCGGCGCGGTTCCCAGCGGAACATGCGGGAAGCCAGCGCGACGGCGACGACGACCCAGGCCAGTGTGGGCAGCAGCAGTGGCAGGGAGTCCGCTGCGGGTACGCCGCCGTTCCAGGCGTTGAGGGCGAGTTCGGTGGCGGAGCCGCCGGGGAGGAGCCGCTTGAGCTGGGTGAGCTCCGTGGTGCCGGTGATCCCTACCCAGGTGGAGACGCCGATGGCGCCGAGACTGACGGGCAGGGTGGTCACCTGGGCATGTTCGGGGGAGTTCGTCAGTCCCGCCGTGGCCAGGCCCAGGGCGAGCATCATGGCCACCGTGGACAGGACCGCTACTGCCAGCAGCGGGAGGCTGGCCGGCGCGCCGGTGACCGCGGCCAGTACGGTGAGGATCGCCACCACCTGCACGATCGCTAGGAGGGTGACCGGGAGTGTCAGCCCGACGAGGATCCCAGCGTCGCTCGTCGGGGTGGAGCGCAGCCGCTTGAGGAAGAGACTTTGGCGGCGCGAGGCCAGCGTGGTCACGACGGTCGTGTAGAGCCCGAAGGCTGTCACCGTGAACATCACCACGGCGGCGATGTACCCGAGGCTGCCCAGGTCGGCGAAGATCTCATTCTGGTAGACGAAGAACGCGCACGGCACGATCGGGATGACGAAACTGGTCAGCAGCACCAGCCGGTTACGGAAGATCTGCTTCAGCTCGCTGAGAGCGATGGGGAGCATCGTGAGGGTTCTTTCCTGTGAGGTTCTTGTGGGGTTCCGGCGGCAGGGCGCCGAATGCGCGGCGGATCCGGCCGGGGCGTCTTGGGGGATTCAGACGCCGCTGATCTTGCGGAAGACGTCGTCGAGCCGGGTCGGCCCGGCCTCGAGTTCGCGCAGTTCAGCTTCGTTGGCGTGCGCCCAGCCGAGCAGGATGTAGAGGTCGTGCGGCAGGTCGAAGGTCTCGATCAGGAACCTCCCCTCGCCGTCGCTCCTGCCCAGCAGCGGTAGATCCGCTGGTGCGGGGGTTGCCAAGGTGAAGCGGATGGTGGCCGGCAGGGTTCGGGTGAGCTCGGAGACAGTCCCTTCCTGGTGGAAGACGCCCTTGTGCATGAGCCCGATACGGTCGGCGTGCTGCTGCGCCTCCTCCAGATAGTGCGTGGTCAGCACGACGGTGGAGCCGTCCTCGCGCAGCTTGTCCACCGCCCGCCACAGGTCGTCCCGGGAATGGATGTCCAGACCGGTGGTCGGCTCATCAAGGAAGATCAGCTCGGGTGTGCCGTAGACGGCGGTGGCGAAGTCCAGACGCCGCTTCTCGCCGCCGGAGAGATGGGACACCTTGGTGTCGGCCTTGCGCCTCAGGTCGACGATGTCGAGCACGCGCTCGACCGTGTCGGTGCGCTGGGAGAGCGTGCCGATCAGCTGGACCGACTCCTTCACCGTCAGGTCTGACGAGAAACCGCTCTCCTGCAGCATGATGCCGATCCGGGAACGCACGGCCCGCCGGTCGCGCGGGCTGTGGCCGAAGACGCGCACGGTGCCTGAGTCGGCCGTGCGGTGGCCTTCCACTGTTTCCAGGGTCGAGGTCTTGCCGGCCCCATTCGTGCCGAGCAGCGCGTAGAGCTCTCCTTTCTCCACCTGGAAAGACAGGTTCTTCACGGCGTGGAAGTCGCCGTAGCTCAGGTTGAGACGGTCAACGTCGATGACGGGTGTCGAGGTCATGGGTCGATTGCACGAGAGTCTCCGGCCGCCTGGTAGTGGCGTGGTGTCACTGCCGGTCCGTGACATTTCTGGGGGTGGCGGCATGACGTGGTGTCACTGGTGGCACCCGGGGAACCGGCGCGACACTTCGAGATCGACCGGTTGCTCGCTCCCGGAGAGGTGGCCGCACATGGACACCCGGCCTCTGCTCGTTCCATCGACGGGTAATATTGCAGCGTATGTTCTAATTTGCTTGGTTCTGTTCGTCTACTGCCTGGGGCCAGCCATTACCCTGGCGCCATGGACTCCTGGCTCGAAGACCGCCGGCGGCTGATGTGGACGGCCGCAGGCATGGTCGCGCCGAGCGCTGTCGCGATCCCCGTGCTCGGACCGCGGACCCGGCGGTGACAGCGCAAGGAGCCGGCGTCGACCTGGCCGAACGCCGGCACGAAACCCGTGAGCGAATGCGCCGGCTCCACGTCCTCATGATGATCGTTGCCACCTTGTCGGTGGGCACGTTGCTCATCGCGGTCGACGCTCGGACCTGGTGGCAGGCGGCCGTCCTGAGCACCGGTGTGATCGCCGCCTTCGTTGCCTCTGCGCGGTGGACGGCGGTCGGCATCCCGCGCGTCGTCCGCCCCTGCCTGATCGTCACGGCAGCGGTGTGGATCGTCGGCGCGCTGGTACTGGACGCCCACACCGCGTTCTACGGCATCTGCGTCGTTGGCTCGCTCTACGCGCCTAAGCTGCCGCGCCACCGTGTCTCGGCCGCCTTCGGACTCGTTGCCTTCGTCGCCCTCGTGGGCGCGGCCAGGCTCCTGATCGCGCCAGAGGACGTGACGGACCTCCTGCTCCGGTACGTCCTCATCCCGGCGGGGAGCACGGTAGTGGTGACAGGCAGCATGTTCGCCGGCCAGGTCTTCTACGACCTTGTCGAGGAGTTGGAGGATGCGCGGGAACGGGAGGCCGAACTGGCCGTCGTCCAGGAACGGATGCGGTTCGCCAGCGATTTGCACGACATCCAGGGGCACACCCTGCACGTGGTGAAACTGAAGATCACGCTAGCCGAGAAGCTGCTGGGCATCGACGCGAGGCGCGCGGGGGAGGAGCTTCGGGAGGTGCGCGCCCTCATCGGCGACACCATCACCCAGACCAGGGAGCTCGCCTACGCACAGCGAAGACTCAACCTGTCCGCCGAGCTGGAGAACGCAAAGAACCTCTTTGAGGCCGCCGGCATCCACGTCCGGGTGGAGCGGGAGGGCGAGGTCGACCAGCGGGCCAACGAACTGCTCGGCCAGGTGCTGCGCGAGACGACGACCAACATTCTGCGCCATGCCCAAGCCACATACGTGAGGATCTTGCTCTCGGAGGGGGGGATCACCGTCCTCAACGACGGCGCGGGGCCCACGCCCTTGCCCGGTCTCAGTGGGCTGTCCACGCTCGGGGAACGAGTTGCCGGCAGCGGAGGGGAGCTGACGGTGGAGAAGAGGGACGGGCGCTTCCGCACCCGCGCACAGTTCCCGTACGGGAGGACCGAGACATGATGACGGTGGTGCTGGCCGACGACGAAGCACTCTTGCGCAAGGCCCTGGCAGCGCTGCTGACCCTGGAGGGCGGTATCACGGTGCTCGCCGAAGCCCAGGACGGCGAATCCGCTGTCCGGGCGACGCTCGAACATCAGCCCGACGTGCTTGTCATTGACCTCGAGATGCCCGGCGTGGATGGCCTCGGTGCGGTCGCGGAGATCCGCCGTGTCCGGCCCGAGCAGGTGATCCTCATGCTGACCCGGCACGCCCGCCCCGGAGTGCTGCGCAAAGCCCTGAAACTCGGCGTCCAAGGCTTCGTCAGTAAGTCGGCAGAGCCCGCCCACATCACGTCCGTGATCACAACCCTGCACGCGGGCAAGCGGTGGATCGACCCCGACGTCTCCGCGCTCGCCGTCGTCGACGATTGCCCCCTGACCGACCGTGAGATCGATGTTCTGCGCGGCACCCGCGACGGCTACTCCGTCGCCGACATCGCCGCCCGCCTGCACCTTGCTGAGGGCACCGTACGCAACTACCTGTCGTTCGCCATGCAGAAGACCCAGACGCGAACCCGCCACGAGGCAGCCCGCTACGCGTGGACACACGACTGGCTGTGAGGGCGTTCCGGACGGGACGCGTCGCGGGCATCCCGGTACTCCGCAGGGGTGCCCCCTTTGGCTTGGTCGGCGGCATCGTCGCGAGTTTGGTTGACCTCTCAGTGAAACGGCGGAGGCGTACGTCCGGACTGCAGCGTCGATCCGGACCAAGATCTCCAGTCGCTCTGGTTGCTGTTCCGGGTGCTGTCTCATCCTGGCATCGGTGACTGACCGTGCAAATCTTGGGCAGGGCGAGATCGATGAGTGGACCTCGCTTACGCGTTGGCCATCCTTCCTGGCGTGGAGGAGTTGGAGGGTGAGGACGAGCCCCATCGATTTCGACGGCCCACCTTTCGCCCTGGGACCGGACTGAGTCACCTGCCATCACGGTCCCGCCCTCACGTGCGAGCGGTCCCGTCATCGCAAGGACTTCGCCCGCCACCCGGATGTCATGCGGTCCCCCAGAACCGGTTCAGCACCTCCGCGCCCCGATCGGGGTCCTGCTGCATCCAGTAGTGGGTAAGGTGGTCCAGTTCCACTGCCTGTGCCCCGATTCGCCTCGCCATGTCCAGGTCCATTGCAGGCTGGGCCATGGGATCGCCAGTCGGGATCAGGATGAGCCCCGGCGCCGGAGCGGGGCGGTCGAAGCTCTGGCCCCAGTCGGTGTGGAAGTTGGGCCAGGCCGAACGGTAGAGGGTCAGGATGGCCGTGCTCATCTCCTCGTCGTGGACGCTGTCGACTTCTGCCGCCAGTTCGGCGCTCATCCCTCGGGGGCGGAGGAAGTCGCCGAAGCTGGGACTGCCAGGAGTCTGCGTGCGCAACGAGGCGAGCAACTCCTCACCGTCCGGGCTCTTCTGGAAGAGAGTCGCCGCCTCGTGCCACTGATAGTCGGGGTGCCAGCCGTGGGCGACGTCGGACACCCAGCTGCGCACCGGAACCTCGTAGGCGGAGACGATCCGCATCACCAAGTGCGCACCCCAGTCGTGGCCGACAAGGTCGACGGGCTCACCGAGGGCTCGCAGCTCGTTCGCCAGCCAGGCGGCGTATGCCTCCTTACCGTCCAGGTGAGCCGGTCTAGGGCTGCCGAATCCGGGCAGCCGCAGGGTTGTGGTGGGGCGGTCGATCCGCTCCTGGAGCTCGTTCCAGACAGAGGGCGTCTCGGGCACTCCATGGATCAACACGACGGTCATGGCCGCTCCTGACAAGGGTAAGTGGATTAGCTATCCATTTCACTCTAACACCTACCTGATAGGCTATCCGTATAGATTTCGAGGAGGGCCATGAGAGCCGACGCCGCACGCAACAGGCAGAGGATCTTCGAGGAGGCCTACAGTGCCGTCATTCGCGGGGAGACCACGCTCACCCTCAACGAGCTTGCACGCAAGGCGGGAGTAGGCGTGGGGACGGTCTACCGGGTCTTTCCCACGCAGCGGGCCATGCTGGAGTCCGTCCTGACCGAGGCGGTCCGAGAACTCATCGATGCCGCGACCGCAGTCGGCAGACACCCCGACCCCACCAAGGCCCTTGTTGACTTCCTCCGCACGGCACTCCTGGCAGCCATGGCCCAACCGGGCCTCACTGACGTTCTGATTACCGGGTCCGACGAGACGGACACTTTGCACCGAGCCAAGGCGGAGCTGGTCGAAGTCACCTCTCACCTGCTCGCTCGTATTAGCCCGCTCCCTGCCCTCACCGGCGAGAACCTGCTCAAGCTCCTGTGTGGACTGATTCACGCTGTCAGTGAGCACCCTGCGGAGCGGCAGGGTGCAGCGATCGACGCCTACTTCGGCATCCTCCAGGTCGGCCTCGCGCCCACCCCCTGACGGCCACATCCGGGGGTGGGGTCCGAACCTGGTGATGGGGCCGGAGGCCGCCTTGCGCTTCGGAGTGTGACGGGCCCTTGGATGTCCGCCAGTTGCCACATGGCTTGGGACGCAGAGACCGCTGGCCGGGCGGACGTCGCGGACGGCCCCGGGCAGGGGAGGGGAAGGCCACGGCAGCCGACCGAAACGGATCGGCGACGACCTGCCTGCTCACCCCGTGTAGCGTTTCAAGCAGCGCATTACCTCGTGCTTCCCTTTCCTTCGGCCGTGCGTCGCTCCCATGTGACGCGGGTGGGTTCGTCCAGTCGCATGCGGGTGACACGATGCGGTGCAAGGTGGTGTTGGACTGTCTGTGCCCGCCCGAGTTGAGCGGGAGATGCCGGCTCCGGCCCGAGACTGCTCGACGGGACTGACGCCGCAGAGCGCGGTGAAGGAAGCATCGCTGCCCAGTCGTTCAGGGTTGTCGCCGGTCCCGATCGACAGGGCCGCTGCGCTGTCCGGCCTGGTCTCAGAGGGGCTCTGCCATGCCGCCTGGCACTGCTGGTTCGAGGGCCTCGCTGGGCTTGTGGGGGTCACGCGCTACTACTGCGGTGTAGTCGGTGCGCGGCTCCGTCCGCGTCCGCCGCCCGGTTTCACCGGGCGCCGTCTGTGTCGCCCGTCCCGGTCCCGCGGTGGCCGCCGCGGTGCGGGGGCGGGACCCAACGGGGGAGGGCGGCGGTGACGATGAGCCCGCCGTGTTTGCGAGGAAGCGCCGTGACCTCCCCGCCGTGGGAGCGCGCGATGGCCCGGACGATGGCCAGGCCGAGGCCCGAGCCCCGCTCGGATTCGGTGCGGTCCGCTGCCAGGCGGCGGAAGGGCTGGAAGAGCGACTCGACGTCTTGGCCCGCGACCACGGGGCCGGTGTTCTCGACCGTAAGGGCGGCGCCGCCGTCGGGGGCGGTGCCGGTGGAGAGGCGTACCCAGCCGTGCGGCCCGTTGTAGCGGACGGCATTCTCGAGCAGGTTGTGGATGATGCGTTCCACCATCACGGCGTTGCCCGAGGCGATGGCCGGTCGGATCTCTAGTCGCAGGCCGATGCCTGCCGCGTCCGCCTGCGGTTGGTGCAACTCGGCGGTGTGACGAGTGAGCGCGGCGAGGTCGACGGGCGTGTAGTCGGCGACCCCCGCCTCCCCCTTGGCCAAGGCAAGGAGTCCGCTGATCAGGCGTTCGTTGCGTTCGTTGACGGTGAGCAGGGAGAGACCCAGGCGCCGGGTGTCTTCGGTGGCCGTCCGACGGCGCAGGGCCACCTCGATGAGGGTGCGGTTGATGGCGAGAGGCGTGCGCAGTTCGTGGGAGGCGTCGGCGATGAAGCGTTGCTGGTCCCGGAAGGATTTCTCCAGGCGACCCATCATTGTGTCGAAGGTGTCGGCGAGCCGGGTGACCTCGTCGCGCGGGCCGGTGAATGCCAGCCGCTCGGCGAGGTCGCCGCGGGAGGCGATGCGCTGCGCGGTCTGCGCGATCCGGTCCAGGGGACGCAGCACTCGGCCGGCCATCAGATAGCCCAAGAACGCCGCCACGACCGTGAGTACGCCCAGCGCGAGGGCGCCCTGGCGCAGCAGGGACTGCAGGGCCACGGCCCGGTAGACATCCTCCAGCTCACGCAGTCCGGTGCTGCCGGCCGCTTGGCTGGCGCGGAAGTCCTGCGCGAGGGGATCAAGTGAGGCTTCGGGCACCGGGGTGATCCCGCCCTCCCTGGTGACATACAGGGCCCCCGCCGCCTGGAACCGTTCGGCCAGCCCTGCTTCGAGCAGCAGGTAGGTCACGGCGAGCAGAATCACTCCGCAGGCCATGAACAGGGTGCCGTACAGGAGCGTGAGCCGGATGCGGATGGGCGGCTGCGGGAGTCGCGCCGACCCCGCGAGGCGCCTCACGGGATCCGGTATCCCGCGCCCGGGACGGTCAGGATGACCTGTGGCTGCCCGAGCTTCTTGCGCAGTTTCATCACCGTCACGCGGACGGCGTTGGTGAAGGGGTCGATGTGCTCGTCCCATGCCCGCTCCAGTAGCTCCTCGGCCGAGACGACCGCGCCGTCCGCCCGGAGTAGTTCCAGAAGAACGGCGAACTCCTTGCGTGCCAGGGGCACGTGGCGTCCGTCGCGGTAGACCTCGCGGCGAGCGGTCTCCATCCGCAGCCCGGCTCGTTCGTAGGCGGGCGGGCCCGCAGGCCGGGCGCGGCGGGCCAAGGCGTGCACACGGGCGACGAGTTCCTCGAAGGCGAACGGCTTGGGGAGGTAGTCGTCGGCGCCCAGGGCGAGACCGTCGATGCGGGAGGGCACGTCGGAGGCGGCGGTGATCATCAGGACCCGGGTGCTGCCGCCGGACCCCACGACGGCCCGGCACACCTCGTCGCCGTGCACCACCGGCAGATCGCGGTCCAACAGGAGCACGTCGTAGTCGTGCACGGAGAGGTGTTCCAGGGCGGAGTCGCCGTCGTGCACCAGGTCGACGGCGAATGCCTCCTCGCGCAGTCCCTCGGCGAGGGCGTCGGCCAGCATGCGCTCGTCCTCGGCGATCAGCACTCTCATGCCGCACAGGATGGCAGAGGCGCGGATAACCGGAACGTAAACACATCCGGTTACGCCGGGGATACCGGGCCCCACCTCTACTGGTCCCCGACGCCGGGAGACGCCCGGCACGGACGAGATTGTTGAGCGCATGCGTACCATTTCGCGTACTCGATGGGGCCTGCTGGCCGCCATACCGCTGATGAGCCTCCTGCTCGCCGCCTGCGGGGGCGACAACGGCGACGACGACGGTGTCGCCTCCGCGGGCGGTGACAAGCAGAGGGGCGGACAGCAACTCACCGCCGCCGAGAAGAGCAAGAAGTACACCGCCTGTCTCTCCGAGCGAGGTGTGGCGCCACCCGGTGGAAAGGCCGGCGAGGACGCGCCCGAGCAGACCGCCTCGCCCGAGGAAGTGGAGGCCGCGCTCGCGGCGTGCAAGGAGTTCGCGCCCACTGCGCAGGACATGCAGGACACCAAGCCCGACGCGAAGCAGCTCGCCCAGGCACGCGAGTACGTCAAGTGCCTGCGCGCCAACGGCTACGACGCCCCGGACCCCGACCCGGAGACAGGTGGCCTGCCGGTCGACCAGAACGCCATGAAGGACATGGACAAGCTCCGGGCCGCTGCGGAGAAGTGCAAGGACGTCAACCCCGCCCCCAAGCAGTGACGGGTGGCGACGGAATGACACACACACCGGGCACCACGGACGACCGGTCGGACCGCACCGACCGCCTCCCCGTTCCGGCGGACCCAGCACAGACACCCGCGCACAACCCGCCGGACACGCCTCCTGACGACAGGCGGCAGGAGCCGCCGCGCGTCCGCCGCCGCCGCACCGTCGTCGCCCTCGTCGCGGTTGCGGTCGCGGTCGTGCTGGGGACCGTCGGGGTGGTGGCGTACGGCGCCGGCGACGACGGCGGGAAAACCGACAAGAGCAGCGGCCTGCCACCGGCGACCGCCACCGTGACCCGCTCCGACCTCGCCCGCCAGGACACCGTCACCGGCAGCCTCGGCTACGGCGACAAACAGCCCCTGCTGAGCGGCGCATCGGGCACCGTGACCTGGATGCCGAAACCCGGCACCACCGTCGCGCAGGGCCAGAACGCCTTCAAGGTCGACGGGCGGCCCGTCCCTCTCATCTACGGCGACACCCCGCTCTACCGCGCTGTGCACCCCGGCACAAAAGGCCCCGACGTTGCCGAGGTGGAACGTGCACTGGTCGCCCTCGGCTACATCGGCTTCACCGCCGACGAGGAGTACTCAGACAAGACTGCAGCGGCCGTCAAGCGCTGGCAGAAGAAACTCGGCGTGCCGCAGACGGGCACAGTTGAGCCCGCTGACCTGGTCGTGGCCGGCGACAAGATACGCGTCACCGGCCACGAGGTGAAACTGGGCGAGCCCCTCCGGCCCGGCTCACCCGTCTTGACGTACACCAGCACCGGCCGGCTGGTCGTCATCGACCTCGATGCCAAGAAGCAGAACCTCGTGCGCCGCGGCGACGTGGTCGCTGTTGTCCTGCCCGACGGCGCGCGCGCAGCCGGCACCGTTTCCTCCGTCGGCAAGGTGGCAAGCACCGAGACCGGCGGGGGCGGCCAGGGAGGTGACAACAGCAAGACCGTCATCAAGGTCACCGTTCGGATCGGCGACAAGGACAAGGACAAGCTCGGAAGCTACGACGGCGCGCCCGTCGACGTGGAGATCACCTCCGAGAAGAAGAAGAACGTGCTGACCGTGCCCATCTCCGCACTCCTCGCCCTGTCGGAGGGTGGCTACGGCGTCCAAGTCGTCAAGGGCTCCGTCACCACCACCGTCGCGGTGAAGACCGGCATGTTCGCCAACGGCCGGGTCGAGATCACCGGCGACGGACTGAAGGCGGGCGACAAGGTCGGGGTGCCGCGATGACCTCCACCGTCGTGCGCCTTGACCGCATCACCCGCTCCTACCCCGGGGGCGTCACCGCCCTCGACGGCGTCAGCCTCGACATCTACCGCGGCGAACTGGTCGCCATCGTCGGCCCCTCCGGGTCAGGCAAATCGACCCTCCTCAACATGATCGGCAGCCTCGACCGGCCCGACCACGGCACCGTCACCGTCGACGGCCACGACGTCGCCACCCTCGGCGACCGGGAACTGTCCGCGCTGCGCGCGCTCCACATCGGCTTCGTCTTCCAGCACTTCCACCTCACGGCGGGCGTCCGCGCCCTCGACAACGTCGCCGAGGGCCTGCTGTACGCGGGCATCCCTCTCGCCCAGCGCCGCGTCGCCGCCCGGACGGCCTTGGAACGGGTCGGACTCGGCCACCGCGTCTACCACCGGCCCCACGAGCTGTCCGGCGGCGAGAAGCAGCGCGTTGCCATCGCCCGCGCCCTGGTGGGTGGGCCGAGCCTACTCCTCGCGGACGAGCCGACCGGGGCCCTGGACTCCCGTTCCGGTACCACGGTGATGAACCTGCTGCGTGCCCTGAACGCCGAGGGCACCACCGTAGTGATCATCACCCACGACCGGGAGATCGCCGCCTCCCTACCCCGCCAGGTCCACGTGCGCGACGGCCGCATCGTGCACGACTCCGCGCCCGGTTCCGTGCAGAGCGGCCCGGCCGACGCCCAGGCGGTGTCGCCGTGTTGAAGGTCTCTCGTATGAACACGCGTGACGTCGTTCGCGTAGGAGCCTTTGGACTGCGGGCCCGCCCGCTGCGGGTCTTCCTGTCCGCGCTCGGCATCGCCATCGGCATCGCGGCGATGATCGGCGTTGTGGGCATCTCCACTTCCAGCCACGCCGAACTACAGCGCACCCTCGACCGCCTCGGCACCAACCTCCTCACCGCGGCCCCCGGCCGGACCTTCAGCGGCGGCGAGGCCAAGCTCCCCGAACGCTCCATCGACATGGTCGGCCGTATCGCCCCGGTCGAGTCCGCGACCGGCACCGGCAAGGTCAAGGCGTACGTCTACCGCAACGACCGCATCCCGGCCGCCGAGAACAGCAGCATCAGTGTCCGTGCTGCACGCCTCGACCTCCTGGACACCGTCGGCGGCACCCTCGCCCGCGGCAGGTGGCTCAACACCGCCACCTCCAGGTATCCGGCCGCTGTGCTTGGCGCAGGCGCCGCCGACCGGCTGGGCATCGGCAGCATCAGCCCCGACTCCCAGGTATGGCTGGGCGGTCAGTGGTTCAGCGTCGTCGGCATCCTCGACGAGGTGGCCCTGGCACCCGAGCTTGACGACAGCGCGCTCGTCGGCTGGGACGCCGCCAAGCGGCACCTCGCCTTCGACGGACACCCCACCACGCTCTACGTCCGCACCACCGACAGCGCCGTCACGGCGGTGCGCGAGGTCCTCGCCGCCACCGTCAACCCCGAGGCACCTACCGAAGTGCTCGTCAGCCGCCCTTCGGACGCCCTCGCCGCCAAGGGCGCCACCGACGAGGCCTTCACCGGTCTGATGCTCGGCCTCGGCGGGGTCGCCCTCCTCGTCGGCGGGGTCGGCGTGGCCAACACCATGGTCATCTCCGTCTTGGAACGCCGCGCCGAGATCGGCCTACGCCGCGCCCTCGGCGCACGGCGCGGCAACATCCGCACGCAGTTCCTCGCGGAGTCCCAGCTGCTGGCGGGCATCGGCGGGATCGCCGGAATCGTCATCGGGGCGGCTGTCACCGCCGTCTACGCCCTCTCTCAGGGTTGGCCAGCCGTCGTTCCAGCCTGGGCGATGGCCGGTGGCCTGCTCGCCACCCTCGCGATCGGCGCCCTGGCCGGCCTCTACCCGGCTGTGCGGGCCTCCCGACTGCCGCCGACCGAGGCGTTGTCCGGGGCCTGATCCCGACACGCACCACGGCCCTCTCCCTGCCTGCCCCCGAGCGGGCTCACCGGGAACTCCCGCTCCCCGGGGTCGGCCCAGCGCCTCCGCTCTCGCCCGATCCCACAGTGATCCATCAGTGACCAGAAGGAACGCCCGATGACATCGACGCACTCGCATCAGCAGCCACAGGGGATGTCCCGGAGAGGAGTGCTGGGCGCGATAGCTACCGGCCTCGTGGCCTCAACAGCCCTCGGTGGGCAGGCGTACGGCGCCCCACCCGCCTGCCCGCCTGCGGAGAGCGCGGGCGAGCGGGTGCGGCAGCACCTGCGCGCACTGGACGCCGTCGCCGCGCGGCATGGCGGCGACCGGGCGGCCGGCCGGCCCGGCTTCGAGCACTCCGCCCGCTACGTGGAGCGCCGGCTCCACGCGGCCGGCCTGCGCACCCGACGTCAGCCCTTCGGCTACCCCCGTACGGACTTCGTACGCGACACCGTGGAGCAGATCCGCCCGCAGCGGCGCGAGGTGATCCACTTCCCGGCGCATGGCTTGGCGGCATCGCCCGACGGCGGACACATCGGTGAACTCGTCGTCCCACGCGACCCGTTCGGCGACGCCGCAGACAGCTGGGAGGGGATCGACGCCCGCGCAAAGGTGGCGCTGCTGCAACTGCGCCCGAACACGCTGCGCGGCGCCCGGCAGGAACGCCGCACGGGCTGCCACACAGGAGACGGACCGTCCGGCCACCAGCGGATCGCGGACGACCAGACCGCAATGGCCCGCCGAGCCTTGGTCCACGCCCGCGCCGCCGACGTTTCGGCGGTGCTGTTCTACCTCGACCAATTCGACTTTCTCATCGGCCTGTTCTTCGACGCTCCCGGCGACACCGGCCTGCCGCCGGCTGCCGCCGTCTTTTCCAGTGCCGCCACCGCACTGCGGCAGGACATGGACGCCGGGGGCGCGACGGTGCGTGTCGATCTCGAACTGCAAGAGCGCCAGGTCGACACCTTCAACGTCCTGACCGTCCCGCCGGATATCACCGCCCCCCGCCATCTTTTCGGAGCTCACCTCGACAGCGTCCCGGCGGGCCCCGGCATCGACGACAATGCCTCCGGCTCCGCGCTCCTGCTCGACCTCGCTCTCTCCCCGACCGCCCGCGCCGGGCGCCGTGCCCAGTTCTGCTGGTGGGGCGGCGAGGAGGACGGGATGCGCGGCTCTCGGCACTTCGTCGCCACCGAACCGCTCAAACTCGTCCGCGGCTACTTCAATTCCGACATGGTCGCTGCCCCCAACTACGTCATCAGCGTCTACGGCGACGGCCCGCAGCGCCACTACACCGACCACCTCGCCGCCATCGGTCTGCCCTGGTTGGAGGGCCCGGTCGACGGCATGTCCGACCAAGTCCCCTTCCTCGAAGCCGGCATCCCGGTAGCCGGGATCGACACCGTCAACAGTGCCCCTGCGCGTCTCAAGGACGACCACGAGGCCGCCATCTTCGGCGGCGTCGCCGGCCAGCCCTTCGACCCCCAGCACCACGCCCCCGGCGACACCCTCAGTAACATCAGCACCACAGCCCTGGGTATCTGCACCACCGCCTCCCACGCCGCACTCCGCGCCACCACCCGGTAACCGCCCGCCCCGAGCGGCAGAAGAATTCTCACAGACGACCATTCAGGAGAATGATCACGAGTCAGCTGAAGGTGCGCCGGTAGGTTTGCGGGCTGACGCCGGTGGTGCGCTTGAAGCGGTCGCGGAAGGCGGTGGGCGAGCCGAACCCGACCTGGTGGCCGATGCGCTCGACGGAGTGCTCGGTGGTCTCCAGCAGGTGTTGTGCCTGGCGGATGCGGGCCCGGTGGAGCCACTGGAGCGGAGTGGTTCCGGTCTGGGTGCGAAAGCGTCGGATCAGGGTGCGGGTGCTGGTTCCGCACTGCGCGGCGATGTCGCCCAGGGTGAGGTCGCGGGCGAGGTTCTCCCGCAGCCAGGCCAGCAGCGTCTCCAACTCGGACCCCTGCGGGGGGAGGGCATGGTCGTGGACGATGAACTGAGCCTGTCCGCCCTCGCGTTCGAGCGGCATCACGGAAAGACGGGCGGCATCGGCGGCGACGGCTGAGCCGTAGTCACGACGGATCATGTGTAGGCACAGGTCCATGCCGGCGGCAGCGCCCGCCGAGGTGAGGAACTGGCCGTTGTCGACATAGAGCACGTCCGCGTCGACGGTGACGTCCGGGTGCAGGGCGGCCAGTAGGTTTGCCGCACTCCAGTGGGTCGTGACGCGCAGCCCGTCGAGAAGGCCGGTGGCCGCGAGGGGAAATGTGCCCACGCACAGCGAGGCGATCCGCGTCCCGGACGCGGCGGCCGACCTCAGAGCATCGCGTACGGCAGGAGGGAGCGGGGCCGTGGGGTCGGCGATTCCCGGCACGACGATCGTGTCCGCGTTCTTCAAACCCTCCAGGTTCCACGGCGCGCGCAGGGTGAAGGCGCCGGCGTCGATCTCGTCGCGCTCTGCGCAGACCCGCAGCTGGTAGCCGGGCCGCCCGTCGGGCAGGCGGGTCCGAGTAAAAACCTCGATCGGCGTGGACAAGTCGAACGGGATCACCTGGTCCAGCGCGAGAACGGCGATGGTGTGCATGGCGGGAACCTACCTGTTCGGAGCACGGAGAATCCCGGGCCAGGATGCCAGTGTGCCCATGTGAAAGCGGTTTTGACGCCTGTAGAAGGGTATGGCAATTTCCCGTTGAGATATGTCACTCGTGCCACTGGGCGATCGAGTCCGCAGCCGGTTGGCTTCACCACGGCGCAGCAAACCGATCCCGGAGGAATGACCCATGCACGTCCAGATCAGCCTGTTCGACGGCTTCGACCCGCTCGATGTCATCGCCCCCTACGAGGTGCTGTATGCCGGCGGCACGGCCTCGGCGGGTGCAGTGAGCGTGGAACTGGCCTCCGCGGAGGGGCCTCGCGAGGTCATCAGCGGTACCGGGGGGCTGGTACTGCGCGCCACCGCCGCACTCGACCCGGAACGTGCGGACATGGTCCTGGTGCCCGGAGCCTCCGGCCGCGTCGGCGAACCCGGCGAGGTCCCGGAGGAGGAAGCGGGGACCGGCGAGTGGAAGCAGAACGAGTTCATCCCCGTACTGCTCGGCCGCACGCTGACCACCGAGTTGCCCGCGCTCCTGAAGCGGGCGATGGACGCCCCGGACGTGACCGTCGCCACCGTCTGCGGCGGCTCGCTCGTCCTGGCCATGGCCGGCTTGCTGGTGGGGCGGCACGCCACCACGCACCACACGGGCCTGGACATGCTGGACGCCACCGGAGCACACGCAGTACGCGCCCGTGTCGTCGACGACGGCGACCTGATCACCGGCGCCGGCGTCACCTCCGGACTCGACCTCGGCCTGTACCTGCTGGAACGCGAGATCGGCCCACGCATCGCGCACGCCGTCGAGGAACTCTTCGCCTACGAGCGACGCGGCACCGTCTGGCGCGCCAAAGGCCCCACTCCCGCCACCTTCTGAGCCCCTCGGCCCGCACCCACCGACGCGGGCCCGTCCCTCGCGCCGATATCGCATCGAATGAAGGAGCGTCACCATGTCCGTTGAAGGCACCTGGAACCTGTCCATCTCCACCCCCAGCGGCAAGATCAAGGCCGCGGTGGAACTGCGCAGGCAGAACGACGGCACCCTGACCGGCGTCGCTCACGGAACCGGTGAGGAGGTACCACTCAGCGACATCGCACTCGACGGCGGCCGGCTCACCTGGAAGCAGGCCATCACCAAGCCCATGCGGCTCAACCTGGCCTTCGACGTGACCGTGGACGGCGACACGCTCAACGGCACCTCCAAGGCCGGTCGCCTCCCGGCGTCGATGGTCACCGGCGAGCGCCGGCCGGCCGTGGAGCACCAGGCGTGACCAAGATTCTGCTGTCCCTGCACGTCCTGGCCGCCATCCTGGCCGTCGGCCCCGTCACCGTCGCTGCCAGCATGTTCCCCGGGACGCTGCGCCGTACGGCCAGAGACCGGGACGGCACCCGCACGACCTTGCAGACGCTGCACCGCATCTGCAAGGTCTACGCCGGCATCGGCATCGCGGTCCCCATCTTCGGCCTCGCCACAGCCAGCAGCCTCGGAGTCCTGGGCGACGCCTGGCTGATCACCTCGATCGTGCTGACCGCAACGGCCGCCGGCGTCCTGATCCTGCTGATCCTGCCCGGCCAGGACCGTGCCCTGACCGACACGGCGAGCCCGGCCGAAACGCCGTCGCTGGCGCACGAAACGGCGAGCCGTCTCGCCCTGGCCACCGGCATCTTCAACCTCCTCTGGGCGACTGTCACCGTGCTGATGATCATCCGCCCCGGCTCGACCACAGGAGCATGACCATTTCTCTGCGTTCACCGCGCCACCTACGCATCGCAGCTCACGCCGAGCTAATCACTCTGATCGTGATGCTGGCCAACGTGTTCACCATCCATCTCAAGCCCATCTCGTCCGTGATGGGCCCCACACACGGCTGCGCATACCTGTTCGTAGTGATCGCAACATGGCGCCTCAAGCCTGCCCCGGCCGTCACCATCGCGGCCCTCGTACCGGGCGTCGGGGGGCTGCTCGCGCTGCGGCTGCTCGACCGCGGCGATCCGGCCGTAGACCAGCAGACATGACTGCGGGTTGAACATCCGTCGCTACAGTTCCTCACCCGGCAGACCACGAATGCCGCGCTCACGCAGGATACCCAGCACCGTTTCGGCGCTCTGCGCCAACAGCCCCGCTGTGATCACGATCATGGCCACCGCGCGCCACGCCAACCAACTGCTGGGCGGCGGGGCAGAGTCGCCGCGGTAGATGTACGCGGGGAACTCCCACGTACTGTGCCTCTCCTGCGACAGCGCTCCAGGAACCGTGGTTCGGCACTTCCGGGGAACGATCAAGGACATGGGACAGCCAGGGTCCTCAGGGTGCTCCGAAGCCAGAGCCCCGGTACACCGACCGGACACCGCCGGTACGGTCGGACGGCCCAGCTCAGCCTCGCCCGGCCGCGGTGTCGGCACGCCGGACGAGCTCCCGGAGCCGCTCGCCAAGTTCATCGGCGTCCAACGAGGCTGCGGCCGACCTCGCCACGCCCTCCCACCGCTTCGCCGACGCGACGTCACCGAGGTCGGCCGCCAGGGCCGCGGCCACGCCCGCCAGGTGTGCCTGCGGCCGGTGCCCGTCCTGTTGGGGGGCCAGCTCGCCAGCGACAGCGAGCATCACGGCCGCGTCGTCCAGGCGTCCTTCGCCGCGAGCGGCATGCGCGCACTCCACAAGGACCGCGGCCACCGAGAACCCGCTGCCCAACTCCTGCGCCGTGGCTGCGGCAGTCCGCCAGTGCTGCGCCGCCGCGGACCGGTCACCGCGCAGCAGCGCGCCGTCCCCGCAGCCGATGGGTACGTGCACGGCTGCCCACACGTCGTGTAGGACGTCGAGGCGTTCCTTCACGTGGACCTCGGCCTTGGCCAGCAAAACCCCTGAACGATCGAAGTCCTCCAGGCGCAGTGCCGCCGCCGACGCAAAGATCGCCGCCTCCGCGGCCAGGGAGGCGTCATCGATCCGTTCGGCCAGCCGCATGGCCCGTTCCGCGGTGGCGAACAGGTCCGCGGCGACGCGGTTGAACCCGGCGCGTGCCACCAGCCAGCGAGCCCGGCCCCGCTCGCCCAGGACATTCTCGTGCAAGCGATCGGTCCAGGCGAGGCCCTCATGGGTGTGCCCGGTCATCCACAGCGGCAGCCATATCGACCACAGCAACTCGGCGGCGTCGTCGTGCCGACCGGCGTCGACGAGCTGGTCGAAGCCGAGTCGGAGCACGTGGCGGTCGACCTCGACCTGCTCGACCGCCGTCATGTCGCCGCGGCCCCGGATCCGCACACCGTGTTCACGCGCCGCCCGAAGGGCCCATTGGGCCACGCCTCGACGGGCCTGTTCCCGGTCGGACGGTTCGAGCGTCTCAAGCGCGTACCGGCGTACCGGTTCCAGCAGCCGGAACCGCGTGACCAGTCCTGCGTCGTCGCCGCGGGTGACCAGGGAGTGCTCGATCAGCTCGGCGAGCGCACCCATCGCACCCGCCGCGTGCGGCGCAGCTATCGCGTCAACGAGGTTGAGGGAGAAGCTGCCCGGGATCATGGCGAGCCGGGGGAGCAGCCGCCGGGCTTCAGGGTCGAGCATCCGGGAGCTCCACTCGATGGTGGCAGCCATGGTGCGTTGCCGTGCGGGCAGGTCCCGCGGTCTGGCCACGGGCAGATTCGCCAGCTGATCACCCCGTTCGAGCAGCGCCCGTGGCCCGAGTCGGGCGGCCGCGGCGGCCAGGAGCTCGATGGCCAGTGGCAGTCCGTCGGTCTTCCCACACAGCTCCGCGACGGCACCCTCGTCCGTGCTCCCGGCGGGCGGTGACGCGCCGGCGGCAGCCAACCGCTCGCCGAAGAGCCTTACTGCGTCCGCCTGTCCGAGCGTGGCGATGCGCACCTCACGTTCCCGGCGTACCTTCAGCGGTACGCGGCTGGTGGCCAGGACCACTGCATCGGGGGACGCAGTCAGCAGCTCGATCAGCTGCGGGCCGCAGGCTGTCACGCGTTCCAGGTTGTCGAGCACGAGCAGGGCCGACGTCCCGGCGAGGTGCGCGGCGAGCTCGGTCACCGTGTCCGCGTGGGATCCCGCGGCGCGAGCCATGACGGCGACGGCGTCGTCGGGGTCGGTGACGTCGGTTAGGTCGGCGAAGTACACGCCGCCAGGATGATCGGCGGCCACCACATCCGCGACCACCAGCGCGACGGTGGTCTTGCCCACCCCGCCCGGACCGGTGAGCGTCACCAACCTGCCCGGCGTGCCGCGAAGAGCGGCGACGATCTCGGCGACCTCGTCGTCCCGCCCGATCACCGGGACGGCTGGAGGCGACGGCGAGCGGGTCGTCAACGTGCGGAGCGGCATCTCGAGGGCCTCGTCCCCTGCCC
This sequence comes from Streptomyces sp. NPDC059169, assembly GCF_042755225.1. Lineage (NCBI taxonomy): Bacteria > Bacillati > Actinomycetota > Actinomycetes > Kitasatosporales > Streptomycetaceae > Streptomyces > Streptomyces sp. NPDC059169. The sequence goes on from NZ_JBHZCF010000004.1 coordinate 68,226, forward strand.
GGCCCAGGGCGGACAGCAGCGCCATGCGGTCGGTGTCACGGAGCTGCAGCGCAGAGGCCAGCGACCGCACCGTGTGCGGCTGGGGCTGGGTCCGCCGCCCGCGTTCCAACGCGCTGACCGCGTCAACGGACAATCCGGCGGCAGCTGCCAGCTCCTGTTGGGTCAGCGACCTCGCCTCCCGCAGGTCACGCAGCATGGTCGCGAAGCCACTCGTCTTCCGCGCCCGTTCTGGCGAATCGTTCACGAGATCGATTATGCCTTCGAGGGCCGGGGCGGTGTCCGGGCGGTGTCCGGGCGCTGTCCGATTGTCGGGCAGCGCCCCGATGTTCATGCTCGACGGTGACAGAACGAATCAGAGCTAGGAGATCGACAGCATGCTCCCCCAGGCCCTCCAGGCACTGCGCGAGGCGATCAACTCCCATGTCCCGGAGCGGATCGCCGACTGCTTCACCGACGACTACGTGGCCGAACGACCGCTGCGGCCGGCCGAGGGATTCATCGGTTCCGACCAGGTCGCCGCGAACTGGACGAAGATCTTGGTCGGGCTGCCCGACGTGCGGGCCGAGATCCTGCGCCACGCCCAAAATGGTGACGAGCTGTGGTCCGAGTGGGAGTGGCAGGGCACCGCCCCGACCGGGGCGACGGTCGTACTGCGCGGCCCGGTGATACTCACCACCCGCGACGGACGGATCGCATGGGCCCGGTTCTACCCCGACCCGGTCACCACGGACAACCCGACCCACACCACCGTTTCCCGTGTGCTGGACGCCCCGGCCGAACGGATCTTCGCGGTGCTCCGTGACCCCCGCCGCCACCCCGAACTCGACGCCACCGGCCTCCTGCGGCACGCAGAAACCTCCCGCCCGGTCGACGGCGTCGGCGATAGCTTCGTCATGGCCATGCACAACGACGAGACGGGCGACTACCGGATCGAGAACCACGTCGTGGCCTTCACCAAGAACCGGGTCATCGCCTGGGCCCCCGGCCAACCGGGCCAGCGCCCGGCAGGTCACCGCTTCACCTGGAAGCTCAGCCCGACCGACGACGGCCACACCGAGGTGACCCAGACCTACGACTGGACGGCTGTCACCCACCCGGCAGAGGTGCCTCGCCTGCCGGTCGTCTCCGCCGACGCACTCGACGGGTCGTTGATCCGTCTGGCTGCTGCGGTGGCGTAAGACCGCCATAGGACTCGGACGCAGTCCGCCACTGGTTCATCGACTCGACCCCGGTGGAGTGCGGCCGCTCGCGGCCCACGGTGAAGCGGTCGAACATGAACGGCTTGGCCGGATACGGGTTCTGCGCCAGCCATTCACGGTTCTTCTGGGGCCTGTGGCTGTACCTGGTGTGCGCCCTGACCAGCATGCCGATCCTGTGGGCACTGGCCAACCTCAAGCTGGGCAAGCGCGACGTGGTGATGGCGATGCGGAACCGCGAGCCGGACGCGGTCACCGGCCGGTCCGGCCTGCTGAGCATCGCGGACAAGATCTTCCCCGCCAGGAGTTCGAGGCCGATCTGGCCTTGCGCGGAGCGGCGTTGCTGCGGCCGTCGTCCAAACGGGAGTAGCGCCGCGAGGGCGAGTCAATGGCGCCGACCTATCAGGTGCTGGCTGCACCAATCCACAGGTCTTGACTGTTGCTTCCGCATTTTCCACGCCGACACGAGGTCTGACTGCGGTAGGAATCCGACACCGGTCGGATTCCTACCGCAGTCGTGGTTACCGTCGCAGGGGACGTACGACGCTCAGTGGCAGCTGCCCTGTCCGGGTGAAACACCATCGCGTCAAAGGTGGACCGGGCCTCCTTTGCCCGGTGTGTGGTTGCGGCCCGGGCGAGTGGGAGGCTCGAAAGTCGGGCCGCGATCTGCCGGCCTCGGCCAGGCGCAGAGCGCCGGGGAGGCCGGGCAGGTTCGGGCCCAGGACGATGCCAGAAAGTCACCGTCCAAGGCGGCGCAGCAGCAGCCGGAGCACCTCGTCGGCGGAGTTCATGCTGGCGTTCTCCCTGGCTACTTCGGCGGCACCCCTGGTCAGGGCCGATTCGTCGAGCACCCGCGCGACCGCGGCACCGACCTGGTCGGCCCTGACGACGCTGCACCTGCCTCGGCTACCCGCGCGGCGTTGACGGGTGTGTCCAGGCCCATCGGGAGAAGCACCATCGGGTGGGCCGCACTGAGCGCGGAGAGCGCACTACCCGCTCCCGCGGAGGAGACCACCACGTCTGCTCCGTCGAGCAGTTGGCTCATCGAGACGAAGTCCGCGAGGCGCACTCGCGTGGGGTCGATCAACCTCCCTCAGATCCTCGGAGGAGCGTGGTGCAACGACGACGTTGACGTCCAGCGGAGCCAGGGACCCCTGGATCGCAGCGAGCATCGCGATGCCGGGGACCGGATGCACCCCAGACTCACCCACCGCGGCCCCTTGCTGGACCACGACTTGGATGCCATGACCCCAACTATCCCTCCGGTCACGGTCTCCACGGTAGGAGGGGAACCTCACTCGGTGGAAAGTCTGTGTTGGCTCCCGAGATGACGACGGTTGCACCGTCCGGGAAGTGTTCGGAGTAGGCGATCACCCCAGCGAGAGCAGTGGCTCCGCCGGGTTCGGCCATGATCCGTAGCCGTTGCCAGAGGAGTGTGCGGGCGGTGGCGACAGTATCGTCCGAGACGGTGAGGGTTTTCATGCCGAGCGAGAGACCGACGGCGGTGGCGATGCGGCCCGCCCTGCGGGCACCCAGGCTGTCCACGGCGATCCCGCCGACTTCGACGTCCACGGGTTCTCCTTCTTCCAGCGCCGCCGTGAGCGAGGGCGCGGAGGATGGTTCGACGGCAGTCACGCGGTTGCGCCCCGCCAGTGCGAGGGCGGTCCCCGCGTATAGGCCTCCTCCACCGCACCCGACCAGGACGGGCCGACCCTCGGGCACCTGCTCCGCGAGCTCCAGACCGAGCGTGCCTTGCCCCGCCACGGTCAGCGGGTCGTCATAGGCGTCGACGTGGAAAGCACCCACTCGTCGGGCATGGTCTTGGCTGGCCACGAGTGCATCGGCGTAGAAGCCGTCGACCCGGCGCAGGCGCGCCCCGAGCGATTCGATGATCGCGGTCTTGGCCTTGGGCGCAAAGTCGGGCACAAACACAGTCGCTCGCAGGCCAGCTTCGCGAGCCGCCCAGGCGACGGCGGCCCCGTGGTTGCCCCCCGAGGCGCAGCAGACGCCGGCGGCTGGTGCACCCCGGTCCGTGGTGCGCAGGAGGGCGAGTGCGTTGGACGCGCCGCGGACCTTGAAAGAGCCGGTGTGCTGGAGGAATTCCATTTTCAATGTAACGGGGACGGGGATGTCTAGTTCTCCCGCTGCCACCTGCAGCACGGGTGTGCGGCGGATTACGTTGCGGATCTGTCTGGATGCATCCGCGATGTCGTGTGCAGAGGGGATGGTGACGGGCTGTGCATTCATGGGAGATGTCCAAGCGGGCCGGAAGGCCTCGGAGAGAGGATGGAGGTGTCGGTCGTATCGCTAGTGGGCGCGGGCACCCCGTGAGGTGGACTCGTTGGGAAGAGAGGACCCCGCGCCGCTCTGAGCGTCCACTCACCCTTGCGTCCTCATCCCTGTGCGTCTCCGGCGGGCAGCTTGCCTCCCCGCCCTGAACACGACCCGGCCCCTGGGGCAAGCCCCCGGCTCAAGAGGTGGGCGCTATCGCCGATGGAGGTGCTGATCGAGGGTCGACAGGATGTGGTTGACGGGGCCGAAGGTGATCATGGCGGTCGTTCCGCCCGCGATCTCGCCGCGCAAAGGGGAGAGAGCGGCGTGTGCTTGTGCGGCGAGTGATTCGTCGTGGAGCAGGGTCGCTGTATGTGCGTTGACGGCCCAGAGCGCGTCATACAGGTGGTCGGCGGGGGGTGTGGGCAGGGTGTCGGCGGCGCGGCGGGCCGCCGCGAGGTTGTCGCGGGCGAGGTCGAGGAGAGGCTGGACCCAAGGACGGTACGGGCCCCAGTCCAGGTCGGGGTCCACTGGCGCGGGACGGTGGTGACGCATACGGAGGGAGAGGAGCGCGAGCGGGAAGATGCCGGCTTCCACCCCGGGCATGCCAGCGGTGGCGAGGTCGGTGGCTACGGTGCGATAGGCGTGAGCGACCTCGGCGGCATCGTTTGATCGCTCTGCCAGACACATGGTACGGAAAGCGGCGGTGAGAACGCGAACGAGTGGGGCCTCGTGGAGGGCGGCGAGCCGCTCGGCCGCTTCGACGTGGCGTTGCGCGGTCCCGGTGTCGCCGCGGGCTGCGTAGACCTGGATCTTGATCAGATGGCCGAGAATCTCGAACAGTGGGAGATCATGTCGCGCGGAGAGCTCAATGAGCTCGCCGGCGATGGCGTCGCGTTCGCCGGTGCGCCCGGGGCGCTGGAAGGACTGCACGAATCGGGCGTTGAGCGCGAGTACCAGCACGTTGGGGTCGTGGAGGTCTCGAGCAAGTTGTTCGGCCTCCCTCGCCGCCTCGGCGGCCCACTGATCGCGGGTTCCGCGATGCTCGAGTGCGATGGTGGCGAGGAGCCGGGCTCGAAGCGCTGGTGATACCCCTGGTCCCAGCCGGTGCAGAGTGCGTTGAGTGGTTGCTACCAGGGCCTCGGACCGTCCGGGGTCATCGGCGCGCGTCCAGATGGTGGGGACGTCGTACGCCGCGATCACTCGGGCGGTGAGGCCGGGGTCTCCAGTCCGTTCCGCTTCCGCGGCTGCCGCGGCGCGGTGCTCCTGGGCAAGTACCAGGTTGGTGCCGCCTGTGACCGCGGCGGCCCTGGCCACGGAGCTCATCGATCGCAGCCTTGTGTAGGTCCCTGTCGCTTCTGTGCGCGTGAGTAGGCGCAGCCGGTCCTCGTCCCGGGGTGCGGGCGTGAGGTGCGCAGCGTGCCGGAGGATGTCACGTTCGAGATGGTCGAGACTGTCCACCGATTCCAGTCCGAACTGATCCAGCAGCCTTGCTCGTGCGGCACGCAGCGAGGCCAAAGCGTCGACCTGGCGGCCGACTTGGTAGAGAGCATGGGACAGCAGGACCCAGGCATGCTCCCGCCACGGGTGTGCGGTTGCGAAAGCCTCCAGTTCCGGGATGAGGGGCGCGCCTCGTCCGAGGTCGAGCACCGCTCGGGCGCGCAGTTCGACGGCTTGACAGTGAAGTTCTGTCAAGCGGGCGCGTTCTGGTGCCAGCCAGCGCGAGGCGTCGAGGTCTGTGTACGGCTCGCCCTGCCACCACGAGAGCGCTTCGCTCAGCGCCCTGGCAACCTGGCCGCTGGGTGCGTCGCGCATGTCCGCAAGGGTGTCCTCGAATTGGTAGGCGTCAACGTGTGCCCGTGGAATCCGTAGGGCGTATCCGGTACCAACGGTCTTGATGACCTGCGAGGGGGTTCGCGGGGGACGATCAGGTTCAAGGGCGCGGCGCAGCTCGGCGACGAAGGTTCGGACCGTCCCGGCCGCGGTGGCCGGGGGGTCCTCCCAGAGATCATCGACCAGCACCGAAAGCGGGACGGCCCGGCCCCCGGCCGCGACCAGCCGCCCCAGAAGCTCGCGGCGGCGCTGGCTGCCCACCGCAACAGGGCGGCCCTCGGCATCTCTGACCTCGATCGGTCCGAGCACCCTGATGTGGATCTCCATGTCCTCATTGTCGTCGACTCCGGGCTGCGTTGCTGATCCACTGCTAATCCGGCTCTCCGATCCTTCTTGTCGTTCATACATCTACGCGTGAGCGGCAGTAGCTCACACGTCCAAGAGAGGGATATCGGCAACGATGAGCATCACCATTCCGGGGTTCGAGACCAGGCCGATCGGCGTGGCTGACGGGGTTGAGCTGAATGCGGCGGTCGGCGGAGACGGGCCAGCCCTCGTACTGCTCCACGGCTTTCCTCAGACCCACCTGATGTGGCGGCATGTCGCTCCCATCCTGGCCCAGCATCACACCGTGGTTTGCCCCGATCTTCGCGGCTACGGCGCCAGCAGTAAGCCGGAAGCGGTGAGTGAGGACACCTACTCGAAGCGGACGATGGCCGCGGACACCATCCATCTGGCCGACGCACTCGGGTTCGACCGGTTCGCGCTGGTCGGGCACGACCGCGGCGCACACGTTGCTTTCCGGGCCGGCCTGGATCACCCGAATCGGATCAGCCAGCTGGGATTCCTGGACGTCATTCCCACTTTGGATACCTGGAACGTCCTCAACGGGGTCAACGCGGCAGTCGCCTTCCACCTGTATCTCATGGCCCAGCCGCCCGGTCTGGCCGAGCAGATGATCGCCAACAGCGCCGACGCATTCTTCGGCCACTTCCTCGACGCCTGGTCCACGAGTTCCCACGCGATCCCGGCGGAAGTACGCGCTGAGTACCTACGCGCATGCCGAGACGCAGTTCCGTCGATCGTCGCCGACTATCGCGCCACCGCGACCATCGATATCGCACACGACCAAGTCGACCTTGACGCCGGCAACCAGCTCACCATGCCGGTTACGGTCGTCCAGCAGGACTGGGGTCGGCAGCTGGGGTTCGACGCCGCTGCGACCTGGCGGCCGTGGGCCGCTGACCTTCAGCACTTCACCACCCAGGCGGGTCACTTCATGGCCGAGGAGGCTCCGGAGGACATCGCCACACTCATCCTGAACCTGGTGAAGCGGTGACGTGCGTGGCTGGCCGGTGTCGACCGAACGCGCCAGAGGCCCTATCGAGACCTGGCGACGGAACCACAAGTGGCCCGCCCAACGGATCACCGACGAGCTGGCCGACCCCGGCGATGTGACCAACCGCCGCACCAGCGCCGGACACCTCACGCGGTTGGGGCTGGGAGCGCCAACTCCGCGACCCGAACGGCGAGAACAACCGCAAGCGCGCAGAGCCATCGCCCGGTAGCCCAGCCACATGGTCCACATCGATGTGAAGGAGGTCAGTCGATTCCCCGAAGGCGGAGACTGCCGCATCCACGGCCGTGACAGCGACGTCACAGTCTCAGTACCCCTGGTCCGTGAGCGGTGCTGAAGGACGCCGCACCTCTGGACGGAGTCGTCGTGCGGCTCGCTGGGCTCCCTGTGAGTGCCGGCCGACGCCAACGCCAACGCCTCGCGAGGCTCGACGCCAACGCCTCGCGAGGCCCCGGCCAGGGCGTGGGCCCCGCGAGCCCAGCGAGTTGTCGACAGAAGGCCAGAAGGCACAGCACAACCCCTTCGTCCCGCCATCGCAACCCACCGACCCTGTGCGAACGGCAGGTCGGCAACGATTCAATTCATCAATTCAAGGGAGACATTTGTGCCCATCGGACTTCCGCCTCTCCTCCACGTCGACATCATCGTGGAAGACTCCGACCGTGCCGTCGCCGACTATGAGAACCGGTGGCAGGTCGAGGCGGAGCAGATCACAGATCTGGAGTTCTCCACGGCAGAATTTCACGGGAAGGAGGTCAGCGCTTCCGCCCGCTACGGCTTCATCAGGACGGGTGCCTCGGAGATCGAACTGATCCAGCCGCTCAATGGTCGCTCGCCGTACACGGAGTTCCTCGAACTCCACGGTGAAGGCGTCCACCACCTCGCCTACGTCGTGGCAAGCATCGATCAATATCTCGAATCACTGCGCAGGGCGGGAGAAGCAGTTCGTATCACCTTTGACGCATGGGTCGCAGGGCAGACACGCTTCGTGTATCTCGACGATCTGGCCCATGGGCCGGCCATCGAGCTGATCGAGATGATCGGCAACAACTCCTGACCGTGACACAGTTCCGAGGCAGGCGCGACACCGCAGCGGCTCTCACATGACCGTCGCCGGGCCAATGGTGCGCGAAACAGCCGCCGACGCGCCCGCCTGGGGCACGTGCCAACGGACATGCGTCGGAGAGCCAATGCGCCAACTATCGGAAACCCGTGGGCCCGACACTGTGACCTCCGTGTTCAAGACGAAGACAACCCAATCTGGAATAGCGGGACGGCCAGGCGCTCTACGGTCCCGCTGACCTCAGAGATCTCCTGCTCCTGGGCACCCTTCGCCCGAAACCGAAAAACCATGCCTTCACCGGTGAGGAATTTCGCTCATCGCCCCTTCGCTCGGGAAGTGCGGGCGGCTGATCCGAGGAACGACACCGAAATAAAATTTCCGGACTCTGCCAGCTCTATTTCCGACACATCGCCGAGAGGCCGTCCGGCGGTTTGGAACGCCTCCGCCGACCGGGGTGGATGCTACCGATCTTCGTTGACCGCGCGCCCGGCTCCGGTTCCATGCCGCCGCCGTCAACATCTACACCCGTGAGTGACAAACAGGAGTGACCATGCAGTCTCGTGCCGATGCCCATGCTCGCGACGCAGCCAGCCCCGCCCTACTGGCTGAGCTGCGGTCCAGAATCCCCGCGGGCCGTGTGCTTACCAACGGACCGGAGTATGCAAAAGCAGTGGCGTTGTTCAACGCAGCGGTCGATGTCCGTCCTTCCGTCGTCGTGCGGTGCGCGACTACCGCTGACGTGCAGGCTGGGATACGCGCGTCTCGCAACCATGGGGTGCCGCTGTCGGTGCGTGGCGGGGGTCACGACTTCTGGGGGCGGGCGTTCCGTCCCGGTGGACTGGTTCTCGATCTGACCGATATGCGGGGAGTTCAGGTCGACATCGGCCGCCGTGTCGCGACGGTGGGTGGCGGGGCGCTCTCGTCCGACGTCGTATCCGCCGCTGAGAGGGCGGGCCTGACTGCCGTCACCGGAACGGCTGGCGCCGTCGGCATGGTCGGTCTCACGCTCGGAGGCGGATACGGCCCCCTGATCGGGCAGTTCGGGCTGGCAGCCGACAACCTGCTCGGCGCCGAAGTAGTCCTAGCCGACGGTTCACGAGTGAACACCGACGCCGAACATCATCCGGACCTCTTCTGGGCGTTGCGCGGCGGCGGCGGCAACTTCGGTGTTGTGACCTCGGCGCGGATCCGTCTGCACCCCGTGCCGACAGTGGTGTCGGGAACCATCTTGTACCCGATCGCCCAGAGCGCCGACATTCTCGCCAACCTCGGTGGGATCCTTCAGGACTGCCCGGATGAGCTGACGGTGGACGTGGGGTTCCTTCCTGGCCCGGACGGGAAGCCGACGGTGTACGTCGCGCCGACCTGGTCAGGGGATATCGAGGCGGGGAACGCCGAGAACGGGCCGGTGCGTGCCCTGGCCAGACTCGGTACACCCGTGCTGGCCGAGGTTGGACCTGTCGCCCGTTCCTCGGCACTAGCCGCGACGGATGCCATGTTCCCCCCCGGGCGGATGGGCGCTATGCGCACGCGCACCGTCCAGACCATTTCCGGCTCCATCGCGACCGTCCTGGACCGGGCTGCCCGGGAGTTCACCTCACCGTTCTCCGCGATCGTGTGGCATCACTTCCATGGTGCCGCCACCCGTCTGCCCCTCGGCTCGACAGCTTTCGGCCGACGCGAACCGCACCTGATGGTCGAGCTGATCTCCTTGTGGGAGGACCGCGAAGGTCAGGACAACGCAGGAGGTGGCGACGGTAGGTCCTCGCACCTACGCTGGCTGGAACAGCTGCACGCGGCGCTTGAGCCATTCTCGTTGCCGGGCGGCTACGTGAACTTCCTGGGGCCGGAGACTCCCGACCAGGTTGAAGAGTCCTACGGGCCGAACACCGAACGGCTGCTCGCCGTGAAGTCTGCGGTCGACCCGGACTCCGTCTTCGCCGCCACGCCGCTCCCCAGCGGGACTGCCGGGGCCGATTCCAGGCCCGTGTGAGGCGTGCAAAGGGAGCAGGGGGTTGATGGCGGCCCCGCCAGAGAACGGCACCGGATCGTCGGACCGTTCTCCGAGCAATGCGACAGGGTGGATACTCATTCGCACGAATACCATGAGGACGAGAAGGCGCTGGGTACTCAGATCGAGCACGGCATCATCTGCGGCAGCCGACGCGGTGCCACCGTGTTCATCCATCAGTCCGAGCAGCTCTCCCCCTGAGGCAGCGGCGGAAAGCGTTGACCGTGTGGTGCGGACTATTAGCGACGTCATTCATGCCGGCGGGAGAACCTGAAACAGACGACTCCCTTTGCCAAAGACAGAGGCATCACATGCCCTGCCCCGGCCTGCTGTCCATCGCGGACAAGAGCCCCTCCAAGGAGTCCGAGGCCCCTCTGGCCTTGCGCGGAGCGGCGCTACTACGGTCGCCGTCCAAACGGGAGAAGCGCTGCGAGAGCCCCTGACCGGCCACATCACCCCGCGACGGGATCCCCCATCCCGACCCGACACCACACCCCAGAATGAAAAGGCATTGAGACAATGAGTACCGAACAGAATCTGATCACCACCTCCGACACCGCCGCCTTCCTGCGCGGACACCTCGACGTGGAAGAAACTGCCCACGGCCTGCTGCCGCACCGTCTGCCTGCCTGGGCGCGCCGCCAGATCCCCGACGACCGGCTGGCCGTGGCCGAGGCCCAGCCTTCCGGCGTCCGGCTGGCTTTCCGTACCAGCGCCACCACCATCCGCCTGGACACCTTGCCCACCAAACGCGTCTACCGGGGTTTCCCGCCCCCACCGGACGGCGTCTACGACCTCCTGGTCGACGGCCGCCTCACAGCCCAGGCCACCGTGGACGGCGGGAACCTGCGCACCATCACCGATATGCAGACCCAGACCGCGGAATTCACCCCGGGCCCCGCCGGTACCGCCCATTTCACCGACCTGCCCGCCGGCGAGAAGGACATGGAGATCTGGCTCCCGCACGCGGAGATCACCGAGGTCATAGCCCTTCGTACCAACGCCCCTGTCGAGCCGACCCCGGACAAGGGGCGCCGGGTGTGGCTGCACCACGGCAGCTCCATCAGCCACGGATCCAACGCCGTCTTCCCCAGCACCATCTGGCCTGCCCTGGCCGCTTCCGCAGGCGATGTGGAGCTGATCAACCTCGGATTTGGCGGCAGCGCCCTGGTCGACCCGTTCACTGCCCGCGCGATGCGCGACACTCCGGCCGACCTGATCAGCGTCAAGCTCGGCATCAACGTCGTCAACGGCGACGCCATGAGCCTGCGCGCTTTCGCCCCCGCCATCCATGGCTTTCTCGACACCATCCGCGAGGGCCACCCCACAACCCCGTTGCTCCTGGTCTCCCCTGTCCTGTGTCCGACCCACGAGAACACGCCCGGACCTCTCATGCCGGACCTCTCCAGTGGAACCCTGAAGTTCAAGGCCACCGGTGATCCGGCCGAGACCCGCGCCGGACGGCTGACGCTCACGATCGTCCGCGACGTCCTGGCCGACATCGTCAAGCAGCGATCCGTCGAGGACCCCAACCTCCACTACCTCGACGGACTCGATCTCTACGGCGAGAGCGACCACGAAGAGTTCCCCCTGCCGGACGCGATCCACCCCAGCCCCGAAGGGCACCGCCGCATCGGCGAGAACTTCGCCAAGCTCGTCTTCGCAAACAACGGCCCCTTCGCCATCTGAACGAGCGGCAGCGGCGGCTGGCTCTGGCTACCGAGGCCCGACCGATCGGGCCCGGCGGCGTACGGGCGGTGGCGCGGATCGCGCAGGTCAGCGGCATCGCCCGTCCGGCGTGGAGTGTCGGAGCTGGAAGCGGGGGCGGCCGCTGCCGGAGGGCCGAACGCGTGCACCGCGCGGAGGCTGCAGGCGCGCCGGAGCCAACGAACGGGACCTGCCCGAAGCCCTGTTGAGCCTGGCCGAGCCGGACGAACGCGGTGACCCGATGTCGCTGCTACGTTGGACCACGAAGTCACTGCGGAACCTGGTCGGCGAGCTGACCCGGCCGGGGCACTCAGCGCGCCCCGGCGGCCCGTACCGGTTCCCGGACCGTGAGGTGAAGGGGTGCGAAGGCGAAGTTGTAGTAGTAGGCCTTCTTATCGGGCTTGCTGAGGCTGCGCCGGGCCAGCGCCGACCACATCCGGTGGGGAGCCCGCCCTGGTGGTCGAACTCGGCAACGGCCGGCAGCCGCACCGCTGCTCAGGGGGAGACATGAGCCTCTCCGCCCGCTTCCGCAGGAGATCATCTCCTCCCAGGCTTCGTCTGGGGCGCGCGCGGACATGCTCTCGATCCGTGAACAAGCCCATCGTGAACTGTGACGTGGGGACAGCCAGGGTGCGTGTCGAGTCGTGATCTAGTGGTGCAGCAGCCAACGCCAGCGGGGTTGTTCCAGCACGACCGACGTCGCGGCCAGCGCTGTCGCGACAACTGCCGCCCACGTGGGCCATGCGAACCACGGTGCCACGGCTGCGGCGCTCACTTCGAGGAGCACGAGCAGGAGCATCGCCGCGCCGGGAACCGCCACCGGCGGGTCGAACGGGCGGTCGCCGGGTGTCCCGACGACCGCCGGCAGTCCGATCAGCAGGACCAACGCGGCGATCGAGACTGCCCAGTCGACTCGGTACAGCGCCCACGGGGTGGCCGTCCAGCCGATCAGTTCGGTCAGGAACCGCAGCCCGGAGGCGGCGTTGGTGCGGTTCGGGGAGTCGGCGGCCTGGGTCATGATCCCTCCGCGGCATGGAGCGGCGCGGTGTCGGGCCCGCCGTCGGCGACCTCGGCCTGCATGCCGCTGATGAGCGTGTCGACGACGAACCGGTAGCTGTCGGCGGTGTCGCGCTCCATCCGGAAGGCATCGTCGTTTTCGAGGCCGACGAAGCCGTGGATGACGGTGCGCAGGGCTCGAACCGCATCGATGGCGCGTTCGTCGGTCAGCCCGAATCCGGCGACCGCGTCGACCAGGATCTGCACCGCTTCGGAGGCCACGGCCTGGTGTTCCTCGTCTTCGGGGCGCGGGGCGCGGACGCTGGCGGCGTATCGGCCGGGGTGGTCGAGGGCCCACTTCCGGTACGTCTCGGCGATCGCGCGGACCGCGTCCGGACCGGACCGGCCGACCGCGGCCCGGGTCAGGACGGCGCCGATGTCGCGGACGGCTTGGAGGCCGACGCCCCGCTGGAGGGCGTCCAGCGAATCGACGTGCTTGTACAGGGAGGGTGTCCGCACGCCGACCCGCTCGGCCAGCAGGCCCATGGTCAACCCGGGGAAGCCGACCTCGTCGGCGAGTTCCGACGCGGCCGCGATGACCGTGGCCCGGTCGAGTCCGGCTCTAGGCACGGGCCGTCTCCAGGAACGAGCGCACCAGGCCGACCACCGCTGTCGGGCATTGGACCTGCGGGTAGTGGCCTGCCCCCGGGAGCATCTCGAGCCGGCCGACGCCCTCCGGCAGCGCGGCCACGATGGCTTCGCCCTCAGCCTTCGGGTCACCCCAGTCGGGGTCGAGGGTGCCCATGACGACCAGGACCGGGCAGTGCACGTTGCCGAGTTGGGCACCGGCGTCAGCGGCGCTGTTCATCTGCTTCTGCAGGGCCTTCATCCGGCCCGGCTCGTGCAGCATCGCGTCGGTGCGCTCAAGGCTCGCGGCCCAGTCCGCCGGGCGCGGCTCCGGGGTCGCGATCTCCAGGTACTTCCGCCATTGCTTGTGGCTGCCGAGCATCGCGACGGCCGAGATCGCCGTCGCTGCCTTGCGGTAGCGGGACACGCCCAGGGCGCTCAGCGAGAGCTCCACCTTGCGGGTGAACGGCGCCAGTTCGACGACGGCGCTCACGAGCGCCGGCGCCTTGGCTGCGGCGATCGTCGCGGCACCGCCGGAGATGGAGTGGCCGACCAGCACCGCGGGACCGCCGAGGTGCTCGATCAGTGCGATCAGGTCGGCGGCAATATCGGTGCGGGTGTAGGACGGCCACGTCGCGGTCGACTCGCCGCTGCCTCGCAGGTCCACGGCCGCGACCCGGTAACCGGCGGCCACCAGCTCCGGGACCATGAACCGATAGGCGTCGCGGCTCTGGCCGATCCCGTGCGCAAGCACCATCAGCGGCCCGGAGCCGGTCACCTCGTAGGCGAGGGTGCCGCCTTCCACGTTCAGTAGCTCAGTCATGTCGACTTCCTTAGCTAATGTAGATAGCCAAAAAGCTACGTCGATTAGCCGCAGTGGTCAAGGTCAGTGTGTGAGGATCCATGGCAAGCCTGGTGAGAAGCCGTTGTCCTTCCGGATCTGATCACCGAGTTTCCGCTGTTCAGGCGAATGGCTACGGGGCCGTCGTGGGGCGATCAGTTCGTCCTCGACTATGCGGAGCAGTCGGTTGCGTCGGTGGTGGGATTGTTGGAGGGGCGGGGGCTGCTGCCCGGGTGCGGGTGGATGCCTCAGTTGGAGGCGGGCCGGTACCTGCCCCAACTTGCCGCGGTCGAGGGGGTATTGGAGTGGCGGGTGATCGCTCGGGTGGACACGGCCGTGGCTCTGGCCGCCCACCATGATGCGGCCGCGCAGGAGGCGCCGGAGCCGATGTCGCCAACCGGCACTGGTCCACCGCAGCAAGGCCGTCCCGTCCCGGCTTGCCGAAACGCCGAGCGCGTCGAACTGCACCCGATGCCCGTATACAGCCCCGAACCGCATCGCGACGAGCTGTTGAACGCTGATCTGAAGCACCACGCCCACGGAGCCCGAGCCGCCTCACCCGACGGTCTCGCCCACGACACCCGCCGCTTCCTGCGTCGACGCCAGAAACAGCCCCACATCGTCTGCGGCTACTTCACCGCCCGCCACGTTCGCTACGCGATCCAGTAGGAAACCTGACAGTTCCGGCTCAATAAGAACGCAGCGATCGGTCCGCTCCAGCGAATCCTCCTCATTCTCAGAGCTGGGTTTCGCCCCCGTCCACGGCCAGCTCGATGCCCGTGGTGTACGTGGCATCGAAAGCGAGGAATGCGGCAGCCCTGGCGAACTCCTCGACGGTTCCGTAACGCCCCATGGGATTGCTTGCGATCCGTTCCTTCCTGAACTCGGATATGGCCTCCTTGGGCAAATTCATTGTCTCCAGAATCCCCGAGTCGATGGGGCCGGGGCTGATCGCGTTGACACGAATCCCTCGCGGAAGTAGCTCGCCGGAGAAAGTTCGGGCCATCGAGCGCAGTGCAGCTTTGCCGGCCGCGTAGACGCTCATGTCCACCTTGCCGATGACGTTCGCGATCGAGGTGGTGAGGACGACGCCGGCGTTCGTGCTCAGCAACGGGGCAAGCCTCTGCAGAGTGAAGAAGGCACCCTTGACGTTGATCGCGAAGAGCTCATCATACATTTCCTCGGTCGTCGACCTAAGTGGCGTGAGGGGCGAAATTCCGGCGTTGACGAACAGGGCTTCGATCGAACCAAGCTCGGTCTTCACGAGGTCGGAGAGCATGTTCAGGTCGGACAGTGAGGCCACATCGCCTCGGAAAGTGACGGCATGTGCACCGAGCCGCTTGCCCGCTGCGTCGAGCTTGTCCTGAGAGCGGCCGGTAACTACTACGCGGGCTCCGCCATGCACTAGAAGGTCCGCGAGCGCGAGTCCCATGCCGCTACTGCCACCCGTGATCACCACATTCTTGTCGTGGTACTGACTCATGCCGAGTTGCTCCGTCTAATTGTCGAAAGGGTGGTGTAAAGCCGGATCCTGCTTTTCCTGAGGTGAATCACCGGCGGGTTTCGATCTTCATGTCGCCTGTGGTGATCGTGCGGATGTGGTCACTGGCGAGCAGACCGTGCGGGTTGCCGAGGTCGATGGCGCTGACCTCATTGAGGCGGGCCAGTTGGGAAGGAGTGAGGTCGACCTGCAGGGCGCCCAGATTGTCCTCCAACTGCGTGACGGTGCGGGCGCCGATGATCGGCGCCGTCACATGCGGGGAGTGCAGAGCCCAGGCCAGTGCGACCTGGGCGGGTGTGCAGCCTAGGTCCGAGGCCACCTCCCCTACCACATCGGCGATGGCCAGGTTACGGTCGGTTACCCATCCCAGGGCGGCGTTGAGGCTCCTGCGATTGCTGGTGCTTTCCCCGGTGACCGGACCTGCCGGGTTCTGGTCCTCCCGGCTGTATTTGCCGGTGAGCACCCCACCTCCCAGCGGGGAGAAGGAGACCACGGCCAGTCCCATCTCGCGTGCCATCGGGATCAGGTCACGCTCCGCGGTGCGCTCGATCAGGCTGTACTCGATCTCCAGCGCGACCAGCGGCGACCAGCCGCGCAGATCGGCAATAGCCTGCATGCGCGACACCTGCCAGGCGGGGGCGCTGGAGATCGCCACGTACAGCACCTTGCCCTGCCTCACCAGGTCATCGAGGCCGCGCAGGATCTCCTCCACCGGCGTCCTGAAGTCCCAGACGTTCAGATAGAGCAGATCGATGTAGTCCGTGTCCAACTGTCGCAGACTGGCTTCTACAGACGCCAACATGCTCTTGCGGTGCGTGCCCCCGGAATTGGGGTCGCCGGGCTGGCGCAGCGTCGAGTACTTCGTCGCCAGCACCAGACTCTCGCGATTACCGCGGGCGAACTCGCCCAGCAGCCGCTCGGAGCTGCCGTTGGTGTAAGTACTGGCGGTGTCGAAGAAGTTGCCGCCGAGCTCGGTGTAGCGGTCGAAGAGCTTGCGCGCCTCCTCGCGGTCGGCGCCCCAACCCCATTCCGTGCCGAAAGTTGCCGCACCCAGCGCCAGTGGCGAGACCCGCAGTCCGGAACGGCCCAGCAGCCGGTAGGTGTCGAGAGTACGTGACATCAGACTTCTCCTAATAGTTGTGGTGTGTGGTGTCGGGGACCGGTGGCAGACATGTGTCCGTGTTTCGGCCGTCGAGCCCCTACCTGCCAGCCACGGAGGCGTCCTGACCGCTGACGTAGCCGGCGACGTCCGACGTGAGGAAGGCGACGACCTCCGCGACTTCCTGGCTTGATCCGAAGCGTTCGAACGCGATCTTCGTGCGCATGACCTCACGACCGCTCTGAGGCAATCCCACCTCGTCGAAGAGAGGGGTCGCGGTCGTTCTGGGGCTCACGGCGTTGACGCGGATCCTGCACGGGGCCAGTTCCGGGGCGAGCGAGGGCAGCATCGCCAAACAGGACGCCGCGCGTCGCCACCCCAAGCGTGGCGCCGGGGCTACCGCGTCGGGCTCCGGGCGACGCCCACCGTGAGGACAATTGCTCCGCCGTCGCTCGAGCGGAAGCCCCTTCTGGAAGGTGAAGTACTCGCCCGTGAAGTCGACGCTGACCTGCTCGTCGAGCGACTCCTCCGTCGCGTCGGCAACCGGTGCAGGCCGGAAGTCCCCGGCGCTGAGGAGGAGCAAGTCGAGAGAGCCGAAACGTTTGGCCACCGTTGCCACGAGATCGTCGGTGCCGGCCAGGACACGCGCGTCCGATTCGATGCGAGTACGTCGCCGGGAAGCTCGGCCCGTGCTCGCCCAAGGGAGTCGGGGTTCTGCCCGGCGACGGCGACGCGGCAGCCACGGGCGTGCAGTAGTCCAGCAGTCGCTCTACCGATTCCGGTCGTACCGCCGGTGATGAGCGCTGCGGGCATGGCGAGCCTTTCGTTTGGCGGACAGGTCGCGATAATCGGGGAGCTCCCCGTTTCGCTCACTGTACAGTAACGGAGACGTCCCCGGTTCGTCCGAGGCACCTCACCCATCACTCTGGATCGCGAAGGTCATGACACCTCCACGAAGCCCCCTGCGCACCGATGCCCAACGCAACCGCCAGCACCTGATCGCCACCGCCACCGAGGCTTTCGCCTCCGGACGGGCGGTCTCGCTGGACGCAATCGCCAAACGCGCGGGCGTGGGGAACGCGACCCTGTACCGGCATTTCCCCACCCGCGAGGATCTGATCGAAGAGGTCTACCGCGATCAGATCCGCCCGCTGCGTGATGACGCGCTCTTCCTCCTGGAAACCGAGCGACCCGCACAGGCCCTGCACGCCTGGATGCGACGCTTCGCCGAATGGGCGGGCGAGCGGCGAAGCGTCTGCGAAGCTCTCGTCGCGATGAGCGCTTCCGGACGCTTCGGCACCGGACCGGTCTGCGACCAGATTCAGCAAGTCCTGGGGATGATGCTCAAAGCCGGCGCCGAAGCGGGGGAACTGCGCAGCGACATCGATCCGGTCGATGTCGGCAGCATCCTCGCCGGTGTCCTTTCCGTGGCTGGCGCTCCCGAGCAGCGCACTCAACTAGACCGCATGCTGAAAGTCGTCATTGACGGGCTCACGGCTCGGTCCTGATGGCAGGGCGATTGCCACGTTCGTTGATCGTGCGTTGGTGCAGGGCAGTTGAGTCCGAGGACGGCCAGTGGGCGCTTGTAGGGGCGGAGGGCTGTCGTGCGGAGTGCGGCGGCGATGGTGGGGTGGCCTGCGGTGCGGCTGCGCGCCGAGTCGCTCGACGCGCGCGCCCGAACCGCGCTGGACGCCCCCGCCCACACCGCCGTGGCCGCCGCGGCAGGAGGCCCGCGCCTCACGGAGACCCAGCGGGCACTGTGGTTCATCCAGCGCAGCGACCCGCGCAGCTACGCCTACAACATCACCCGTGCCTTCACCCTGACCGCAGACGTCGACCGGCTGACGCGCGCTCAACGCCGTCGTCGCCCGGCACGCCTCACTGCGGCTGAGAGTCCGTGACGTCGAGGGGCCCCGGTCGCCGAAGTACGGCCCGAAGCGGCGGTCGCCCTTGACGTCGTGGACGCGGCGAGCTGGACCGACGCCGAGTCGGGAGGTGGATAGCCCGGCGGGCGACCAGGCCATTCGACTTCGAACGCGACTGGCTGGTACGGGCCCGGATCCTGCTGCGTGGCGACGCGCAGGTCCTCGTCCTCTCCCTGCATCACCTCGTCTGCGATGTCTCGTCGCTGTCGGTGCTGCTTGCCGGGCTGACCCAGGAGTACGCACGCGGCGCGTACTCGCGGGACACTCCCGCACCGGCCGCTCCGTACAGTGCGCTGCCGGTCGAGCTGGAGTCCGCCGCGCTCACCCGCGCCGACGCACTGTAGGCGTTCTGGCGCGCGGAGCTGGACGGCGAACTGCCCGTCCTGGCACTTCCGTCGTGACCCCACCGACGAGGCTGGGCGGGGACGACCTGTCGTTTCGGGTGCCCGCCGACGCTCGGTACGTGCTGCGCAGCCTGATCCGCACGTAGGGTTCGGGGTGGTTCCGCCCGTCCGCGGAATCCGGCCGGGGGGCACCCCCCACGGCGGGGGGGGGGGGTGTGTTCTTTCCCCGCCCCAAAACCACCCCCCCCCACCCCCCCCCCCCACCACCTTCGTTTCCTCCGCC
>NZ_JBHZCF010000004.1:87289-121335 GCF_042755225.1 Streptomyces sp. NPDC059169
GAGGTACTCGACATCACCGTGCTGGTCCCGGGGTGGGGGGAGAACACAGACACACCGGCAAAGGCGGCCGAGGGGGCGCGGCGGAGGGAAGCGGGGGTGGCCAGCTGCCTCCCCCCCTCCCCCCGCCCCCCCTCCCCCCCCCCCTGCCCTTGTTTCCCCCCGGCCGCTGCCTTTCCCGATGACCGGACCCGGCCCGTACCGGCACCACGCCACGGCCCGGTGCGTGACGCGGCGAGGCGTTGACCCGGCCGGGAACGGCAGACGCGCGGCCCGCCGCCCCGCACCGGGCACCTTCACCTCCCGGCCGCGACACCTCCCGGCCGGGCGAGCAACTCGATCTCGGCGAGCACCGCGGGTCCGGACGGCACCAGTCGGTACTGCTCGTACGTCCCCGGGTGCGCGACCGAGAAGACGCGCGTCTGGCGGTCCCAGGCGAAGGACTCCCCGGACCGCGCGTCCAGAGCGGTCCACGTGGTGCCGTCGTGCGAGCCCTGGAGAACCCATGACGTCGGAGCCTTCGCCCGCGTCGCGGACGTCAGCGTGTACTGGACGGCGCGGGTGCGGGACGGGACCGGCAGGGCCACCGGGCCCGTCAACTCCGCCTCCGTGGCCGAGGTGTCGTCGAACAGGGCCCCCGGTCCGTGGAGGGCGTCGCGCCGCGGTGTGGGCACCGCGTCGTCCTTGGTGACCGAGACCGGTGCGGCGTTCCTGCCCGTTCCCCAGCGGGAGGGCTTCGACCCCATCGCGAAGTCGAGCGTGCCGCCCCGGGCGAGGAGCGCGTGCGGCAGGGCCGTCGAGTCCCACCGCTTGCCGTTGACGCGCAGGCCCTGGACGTAGATGTTCCGGTCGCTGTTGCGCGGTGCCTTGATCACCAGGTCCCGCCCGTTCTCCAGGTGCACGGTCGCCTTGGTGAAGAGTGGCGAACCGATCGCGTACTCGCCGCTGCCCATCACCAGGGGGTAGAAGCCGAGCGCCGAGAAGAGAAACCAGGCCGACTGTTCGCCGTTGTCCTCGTCACCGTGGTAGCCCTGTCCGATCTCGCTGCCGGTGTAGAGGCGGGACAGCGCCTCGCGCACCTTCTCCTGCGTCTTCCACGGTTGCGACGCCGCGTCGTACATGTACGTGACGTGGTGGGCTACCTGGTTGGAGTGCCCGTACATCCCCATCCGCACGTCGCGCGCCTCGGTCATCTCGTGAATGACGCTGCCGTACGAGCCGACGAACTCGGGGGAGGCGGTCTCCGGAGTCGCGAAGTAGGTGTCCAGCTTCTTGCCGAGTCCGGCGCGGCCACCGTAGAGGTTGGCGAGGCCGCGGCTGTCCTGCGGGGCGGTGAACGCGTACCCGTAGCCGTTGGTCTCGGTGTAGTCGTATCCCCACACCCGGGGGTCGTACTGCGTCGACGGGACCCGCCACTCGCCCTTGGGGGTCCGTCCCTGGAAGAAGCCGGCGTCCCGGTCGAAGAGGGCGACGTAGCCCCGTGCCCGGTTGAGGAAGTAAGCGGACTCCTCCTGGTAGCGGGCCTTCTTGGTCTTCGCGTGCAGGGCGGCGGCCATCTTCGCCAGGCCGTAGTCGTTCAGGTACCCCTCCAGCGACCAGGACAGGCCCTCGTGCGTCTCGGTCGAGGCGTAGCCGACGAAGGGCGAGGTCGCCATGCCCTTGCGGCCGACCCCGCTGCCCGGCGGCACCACGGTCGCGTTCTTCAGCGCCGCCTCGTACGCCGTCTCCGCGTCGAAGCCCCGGACGCCCTTCACGTACGCGTCGGCGAAGGCGACGTCGGACGAGGTGCCCGTCATCAGGTCCGCGTAGCCGGGGGAGGACCAGCGGGAGATCCAGCCTCCGTCGCGGTACTGCTGGACGAATCCGTCCACCAGCTCGCCCGCCTTCTTGGGGGTGAGCAGTGCGTACGCGGGCCAGGTGGTCCGATAGGTGTCCCAGAAGCCGTTGTTGACGTACACCCGGCCGTCGACGACCTTCGCACCCGTACGGGTGGGGGTGTCGGGTCCGGTCTGTGACGAGAAGGGGCTCGCGTACTTCGGCTTCCCGTCAACCGTCTCGAAGCCCGAATTGGGGTAGAGGTACAGCCGGTAGAGCGAGGAGTAGAGGGTCACCAACTGGTCGTGGGTCGCTCCTTCGACCTCGACCCTGCCGAGGAGGTCGTCCCAGGCGTGCCGTGCCTTGTTCCGGATCCGGGAGAACGACGCCGAAGGCGGGACCTCGGCCGCGAGGTTCGCCTTCGCCTGGTCGACGCTGATCAGAGAGGTGGCCATGCGCAGGGTGACCGTGCGGTCATCGCCGGCGTCGAAGCGCAGGTGTCCCTTGACGCCCTGCGCGGACGACGCGGTCACCGGCGCGTCGAAGACGCCGTACACGAACAGCCGCGTCGCGCCCGTCGACTGTCCGCTCTTGACGTCCGACCAGCCGGTGAAGGAACGCGTGGCGGGATCGAGCGTGAGCCCGGCCTGGTCCGTGACGTTGTCGAAGATCACCGAGGCGTCGTCGCCCGGATAGGTGAACCGCATCATCGCGGCGTGGTCCGTGGGCGTGATCTCCGCCTTCAGGCCGTTCTCGAACGTCACGCCGTAGTAGTGCGGGCGTGCGGTCTCGTTCTCGTGGCGGAAGGGGAGGGCGCGGGCGGTGCGCGCCGTGTCCGGGGTCCCGGCGGCGGCCGACGGCATCACCTGGAAGGTCTGGCGGTCGCCCATCCATGGGCTCGGTTCGTGGCTCGCGCTGAACGCCTGGAGCGTCGGCAGGTTGTCCGCGTTGTTGCCGCGCGCGTACTCGTACAGCCAACTCAGCGAAGCGGCGTTGGTGACCGGGGTCCAGAAGTTGAACCCGTGCGGCATGGCGGTCGCCGGGAACGTGTTGCCCCGTGAGAACGAGCTGCTCGAATTGGTGCCACGGACCGTCGACACGTAGTCCGACAGGTGGGCGCGCCGCTTCTCCGGCGGTCGGGGAGCGATCCGGATGTCGTCGATCCAGCCCTGGAACGCCGCAGGGCCCTTGGGGGAGTCGTACGCCACCAGGATCCGGTCCACGGTCCTGCCCGCGGCGACTGCGCCGATCCGGGCGGCCACGTGGTTCCACTGGTTCGTGTAGAGCCGCTTTGCCATGCCCTGTCCCTGCGGCGTCAGCGGCCCGCCGTGCGAGTCCACGGCCCCGAGGTCGCTGAGGTAGGTGCCGTCCGTGAAGGCCAGGTCGACCGACACGTTCGTGGCGGCGTAGGTGAGGTCCTTGTCGGGCATCGACGGGAAGATCCGGTAGGAGAGCTCGGTGTCCCGCCGCACTGGAGTGTCGACGTCGAAGACCTTGTTGTACGCGTATGCGCGGCCGGTCCCCCGGTGCGATCCGGCGTACCTCAGGGCGCGCTGGCCGGTGAAGCCGGCACCGGCCTTCGCCGTGGGAGAGCCGGCCGGGCCGCGGTCGACCTGACTGCGCATGGACTCCGGTGCCGGTTTGTCGGAGCTGCCGTCGGAGAACTGCACGTCGGCGAGTTGGGTGAGGCCCGACGCACCGTTGTTCGCAGTGATGTCCAGCCGGTAGTGGGAGTAGGCGGCGGCCTTCGCAGCGTCGATGTCGTACGTCTTCGTCTGGAAGCGCTGTTCGAAGGCCTGGCCCTCACGACTGTCCAGGACCTTCCAGTCCTTGCCGTCCTGCGAGCCCTTCAGGGTCCAGTCCTTCGGGTCGCGTTCGGCGAAGTCGTTTGCCGAGGTGAGCGCGTACGTGACGACCTTGACCGGGGAATCGGTGTCGAACTCGACCCAACCCGACGAGGCGAACACCAGCCATTTGCTGGACGGCTGGAGGTCGACGAGGTTCTCCTTGGTCTCTCCGGCACCGGCGTTCTCGCCACTGGCGCGCAGCTCGACCACGCGGTCGGTGACGTTCCCCGGTATCCCGGACGAGAATCCTCCGTCGACACCCGACGACCGCTCCTTCCCGTCGGGTCCCGTTTCGACGGTGTTGCGCCAGTCGGGTGGTGTTTCGTCGGGTTCGAAGGAGGTGCTGAACTCGGTGGCGCGTTCGGTGGTTCGGGTGGGCAGGGCGACGGCGGCGGACGGGGCCGTAGCCAGGAGAAGAGAGGCGGCCGCCACGAGGGCGGCCGTGCGGGCGAGTCTGTGTCGAGTGCGGGGTCTGTGCCGCATGCCGAGCCTTTCCACTGCCGGAGCGATGATAGGACAACGTTGTCAAGGTGAAGCGCAGGCTCCAGTAGGGAGCCGAGTGCCGCTTGGTGTCAAGGGTGTTGACGATCGGAAAGGCAGAGAACCGGCCCGGGCGGCGAGATCGCGGCGCCCGGTGTGCGGAGGTCGTGGCTCCTTGGTGTGCGAGGTCTCAACTCGGGAAAGACTGCCGCGCAACCCTGTTTTCGATCTTGCTCCGCCGGCGGGAAGTGGACTATACCTGTCGGCGTCCGGCCCGGCGGTGCGCACGGCGGGACGGGGAACGAGGACGGCGGGCGACGGGCGATGCCGCCCGTCGCCCGGGCAGTTCCCGTTCACGGCACGGCAACCCCTGCACGACCCAGCTTCAGCAAATGACCGCGGTGGCGGGGCCCTTCGGCTCAGGCGAGAAGGACGGGCGTCCGGTGCACCGCCTGAGTCCTGGAGAAGGCGAGGACTTGAGCATGGGAACCACGTCCGCCCACACGAACGGCGGTCTCGGCCGTCGTGATCTGATCAAGCGCTCCGCGGCACTCGGCCTGGTCGGCGTTCCTGCGATGAACTTCCTGTCGGCGTGCGCGAGCGGCGGGGGAGGCGGCGGTGACAAGGTCGACAAGGGCACGGTCACCAAGCAGAACCCGCTCGGCGTCAACGGCAGTGCCCCGCTCGAGGTCGTGATCTTCGACGGCGGTTTCGGGCAGCAGTACGCGATCGACGCCGAGAAGAAGTACAACGCGGCGTTCCCCAAGGCCCCGAAGGTCACCCACAAGGCCACCCAGAAGATCCAGTCCGAACTCCAGCCGCGGTTCAACGGCGGCACCCCGCCCGACCTGATCGACAACTCCGGGGCGGAGCAGATGGACATGGGTGTCCTGGTCGGCAAGAAACAGCTCGCCGACCTCACCCCGCTGCTGGACGCCCCCTCGATCGACGACCCGAACAAGAAGGTCCGCGACACGCTCCGCCCGGGCATCGTCGAGATGGGCCAGTTCGACGGCGATCCGGTCTGGATCCTCTACTACGCCTACACCGTCTACGGCGTCTGGTACTCGCAGACCGCGCTCGACCGGCTGGACGCGCAGTACCCGGAGAGCTGGGACGAGATGCTCGCCCTGTGCGAGAAGGCGAAGAAGAAGGGCATCGCCGGCTGGACCTACGCGGGCAAGTACCCGTACTACCTCCCGTTCTCGCTCTACCCGTTCATCGCCAAGATCGGTGGTACCGAGGTCCTCGACGCCATCGACAACCTGGAGCCGAACGCCTGGAAGCACCCGGCGGTCAAGGCCGCCTTCGAGGCCTACTACGAGCTCTACCAGAAGGGGTACGTCCTCAAGGGCACCCCGGGCCTCGACCACATCCAGTCCCAGACCGCCTGGACGCAGGGCAAGGCGCTGTTCATCCCGAACGGCTCCTGGGTGGAGAACGAGGCGGCGAACACCATGCCCAAGGACTTCGACCTCGCCGTCTCCGCGCCGTCGAGCCTGGACGAGTCAGACAAGATGCCCTTCGGGACCATCTGGGCGTCCGGTGGTGAGCCCTTCGTCGTTCCGGCCAAGGCGAAGAACGTCGAAGGCGGTATGGAGCAGCTGCGCATCATGCTCGGTGAGGAGTCGTCGAGGAACTTCACCCAGCAGGTCAAGTCCCTCACGGCGTTCAACGGGGGCACCGACGGCATCGAACTGACGCCGGGACTGAAGTCCGGCGTGGCCGCCCTGGAGAAGGCCGGGACGAACGTCGTCAATCCCCGTCTCCAGGACTGGTACGTCAAGCTGCAGAAGGAGCAGATCGGCGTGGCCGGCCTGGGCGAGATGATGGCCGGCCGGCTCACCCCGGCGGAAGCCATCAGCAAGATCCAGGGCTTCGCGGACAAGGCTGCCCGGGATTCGTCCGTCAAGCACTACAAGCACCAGTGAGCCGCTGTTCCGCGGTTCCTCCCGTCACGGCCGTGGTCCCGGGGGCGACTCCCGGGACCACGTGCCACCGGTGGCGGAGCACCTCTGACGATCGGGGTCGGTGACCATGCAGCACGGCAAGTACCGCTTCATCGTGGGGTTCCTGGCGGCCCCCCTGTCGCTGTACGCCCTCTTCGTCGTCTGGCCGTTCGTCCAGTCCATCTACTACTCGTTCACGGACTGGACCGGCCTCAGCCCGGACTTCACCATGGTCGGCTTCGACAACTACGCGCGGCTGTGGAACGACGACGTCTTCTGGAAGTCCCTGCAGCACAGTCTGCTCTTCGCCCTGCTGCTGCCGCTGGCGACGATCGGTCTCGCACTGTTCTTCGCCTTCATGATCAACGTGGGTGGTCGCCACCGCGGGGGAGCTGCGGTCTCCGGAGTGCGCGGCTCCTCCTTCTACAAGATCGCCTACTTCTTCCCGCAGGTGCTGTCGATCGCGATCGTCGCACTGCTCTTCCAGTTCGCCTACAACCCCGAGAGCGGTGCCATCAACTCCGCCCTGAGGGCCTTCGGCCTCGACGACGTCCAGCCGCTCTGGCTGGGCGACCCGGACCTCGCCCTGTGGTGCGTGATGGCCGTCCTGGTCTGGTCGACGGTCGGCTTCTTCGTGGTGCTCTTCTCCGCGGGCATGGCCTCCATCCCCAAGGACTTCTACGAGGCGGCACTGCTGGACGGAGCGAGCCGGGCCACCACCTTCTTCCGGATCACGCTGCCGTTGTTGTGGGACACCATCCAGTCCGGCTGGGTCTACATGGGGATCCTGGCGCTCGGCGCCGAGTCCTTCGCAGTGGTGCAGATCATGACGACGGGACCCGGTGGGCCCGACTACTCGACCACGGTGATGGTCCTCTACGTGTACCAGTCGGCCTTCCGTGACGGCGCCGCCGCCTACGCCACGACGATCGGCGTCGCCCTGCTGGTCGTCACGCTGGCCTTCGCGGCGGCCGTGATGCGGCTGGGCCGGCGCGAACGGCTGGAGTACTGACGATGAAGACGACCGACACCTCACCCGCCGGTACCGCCGAGGTGCTGACGACCGTGGTGAAGACTGCCGCGCCGGCCGCGCCGGAGAGGCGCCGCGACGGCCGGGTCCTCAACGTCTTCTCGCACGGTGTGCTGGTCCTTTGGGCCTTCATGGTCGTCATGCCCCTGCTGTGGGCAGTGATGACCTCCTTCAAGGACGACAGTTCGATCTTCGGCTCGCCGTGGTCGTTGCCGGACCGGTTGCACTTCGAGAACTGGTCGCGCGCCTGGAGCCAGGCGCACATGAGCGACTACTTCCTCAACACGGTCCTCGTGGTGGCGGGATCGCTCGCCGGCACGCTGCTCCTCGGGTCGATGGCGGCGTACGTGCTGGCCCGCTTCGACTTCCCGGGAAACCGCTTCGTCTACTTCCTCTTCATCGGGGGCATGAGCTTCCCGATCATGCTCGCCCTGGTCCCGTTGTTCTATGTCATGAACAACATGCAGCTGCTGAACACGATCCACGGGCTGATCCTCGTCTACATCGCCTACTCGCTGCCGTTCACCGTGTTCTTCCTCACTGCTTTCTTCCGGACGCTGCCGACCTCCGTGGCCGAGGCGGCGCTGATCGACGGAGCCTCGCACACCAGGACGTTCTTCCAGGTCATGCTGCCCATGGCCAAGCCGGGCCTGATCAGCGTCGGGATCTTCAACTTCCTGGGCCAGTGGAACCAGTACATGCTGCCGACCGTGCTCAACACCGAGCCCGACAACAAGGTGCTCTCCCAGGGACTGGTCCAGCTCGCGGTGAGCCAGGGGTACAAGGGCGACTGGTCGGGCTTGTTCGCCGGTCTGGTCATGGCGATGCTCCCGGTGCTCGCGGCGTACGTGGTCTTCCAGCGCCAGGTCGTCGCGGGTCTCACCGCGGGGGCCCTGAAGTAGTCCCGCGGCACCCTGCAGGGCCCGCCGCCCGCCGGCTTCCGCCGGCGGGCGGCGGGCTGTCTCCCCCAGCCCGGCGCGCTCAGGTCTTGACGGGGAGCGGCCCTAAAGGCTCCCCTTAGAGTTCACATGTTGGAGTAAAGAGCGGGAGTGTGTGAGTCGATGGAGACTCCGGGGTCGCAGACATCTCTGCATCGGGCCAATCTCGAGCGGGTCGTGCGCGCCGTGCGCATGGCCGGCTCGCTCACCCAGGCGGAGATCGCCAGGACCACCGGCCTCTCCGCGGCCACGGTCTCCAACATCGTTCGGGAACTGAAGGACGGTGGAACCGTTGAGGTCACGCCCACGTCGGCGGGCGGTCGACGGGCCCGGAGCGTCTCGCTCAGCGGGGACGCCGGCATCGTCATCGGCGTCGACTTCGGGCACACCCACCTGCGCGTCGCCGTCGGCAACCTGGCCCACCAGGTGCTCGCAGAGGAGTCCGAGCCGCTCGATGTCGATGCCTCTTCCGCACAGGGCTTCGACCGCGCGGAACAGCTGGTCAAACGGCTGATCGAGAGCATCGGGATCGGCTCGGACAAGATCGTCGGCGTGGGCCTGGGCGTTCCCGGGCCGATCGACGTGGAGTCCGGGACACTCGGGTCCACCGCGATCCTGCCGGGCTGGAGCGGCACCAACCCCCGTGAGGAGCTCTCGGCCCGGCTCGGGGTTCCGGTGTACGTCGACAACGACGCGAACCTCGGCGCTCTGGGCGAGCTGGTGTGGGGGAGCGGTCGCGGGGTCAAGGACCTCGCCTACATCAAGGTCGCGAGCGGTGTCGGCGCCGGTCTGGTCATAGAGGGACAGATCTACCGGGGGCCGGGTGGTACGGCCGGGGAGATCGGGCACATCACGCTGGACGAGTCGGGTCCCGTGTGTCGCTGCGGTAACCGTGGCTGCCTGGAGACCTTCGCCGCCGCGCGGTACGTCCTGCCCCTGCTGCAGCCCAGCCACGGTCCGGATCTGACCATGGAGCGGGTGGTGCAGCTGGCGCGTGAGGGCGACCCCGGCTGCCGCCGGGTGATCGCCGATGTGGGTCGCCACATCGGGAGCGGCGTGGCCAATCTGTGCAATCTACTCAATCCCAGCCGCGTGGTGCTAGGCGGAAATCTGGCCGAAGCGGGAGAATTGGTACTTGCGCCGATTCGAGAATCGGTCTCCAGGTACGCGATCCCCAGCGCGGCCCGCCAGCTCTCCGTCCTTCCCGGGGCGCTGGGCGGTCGTGCCGAGGTGTTGGGGGCGCTGGCACTCGTACTCAGCGAAATGGGCGATTCGACACTTCTGGACAGTTCGGTTCCGGCCGGGGCGCCTGCCTTCACTTAGATAACGAATGGCACCGTTGTCATCTCGTTAAGGATTTACTCCTTGACGCTGGCGTTGCGGCCGAGTTGACTTCCAGCCACCTCGGCCGCAAGGACGCGGCCTCGTCAGGGAGGTTTCTGAATGAACACGCAGATGCGTCGTGCCGCCGTGGCCGTGGCCGCAACCGCTATGGCCGTTTCCCTCGCCGCCTGTGGCAGCGCCAAGGAGTCCGGCGAGAACGCGAGCGCCTCGGGTGGTGCCAAGAAGGGTGACGACCTGAAGATCGGTCTCCTTCTTCCCGAGAACCAGACCGCTCGCTACGAGAAGTTCGACAAGCCGCTCATCGAGAAGAAGATCAGCGAGCTCACCGGTGGCAAGGCCGAGGTCGTCTACGCGAACGCCAAGCAGGACGCGACGCTGCAGACCCAGCAGGTCGACACGATGATCACCAACAAGGTCGACGCGCTGATCGTCGACGCGGTGGACTCCAAGGCCATAGCGGGCAGTGTGAAGAAGGCCAAGGACGCCGGCATCCCGGTCGTCGCCTTCGACCGCCTCGCCGAGGGGCCGATCGACGCCTACACCTCCTTCGACAACGAAGAGGTCGGCCACGTCCAGGGCAAGGCGCTCCTCGCCGCCCTGGGTGCCAAGGCCAAGGACGGCCAGATCGTGATGATGAACGGCGCGATCACCGACCCGAACGCCGCCCTCTTCAAGAAGGGCGCGCACGCCGAGCTCGACGGCAAGGTGAACATCGGCAAGGAGTACGACACCAAGGAGTGGAAGCCGGAGAACGCCAACTCCAACATGGAGGCCGCGATCTCGGCGCTCGGCAAGGACAAGATCGTCGGCGTCTACTCGGCCAACGACGGCATGGCGGGCGGCATCATCACCGCCCTGAAGTCCGGTGGTTTCGCCAAGCTCCCGCCGGTCACCGGTCAGGACGCGGAGCTCGCCGGCGTGCAGCGCATCGTCGCGGGTGAGCAGTTCATGAGCGTCTACAAGCCGTACGCGCCGGAGGCAGCCGCCGCCGCGGAGATGGCCGTGAAGCTCGCCAAGGGCGAGAAGCTCGACTCCGTCGCCACGGCGAAGGTCGACAGCCCCACGACCAAGGGCGTCCCGTCTGTGCTCGTCCCGGTGGTCTCGCTGACCAAGGACAACATCAAGGACACGGTCGTCAAGGACGGTGTGTACACGATCGCCGAGATCTGCACCGCGAAGTACAAGGCCGCCTGTGACGCGCTCGGCCTGAAGTAGGTCGGTCGGTCCGGCGAGGACCGCCCCCGGAGCCTGTCCGGCGCCCTGCCCCAGTCCAGCCCCGCTATCGGGGCGGGGCGCCGGACAGAAACGCTTCTCCCCTTGTTTTCGGTTCTGCTCAACCTCCGCGCCCTCCCCGGCGCGGCATCCCCGCCGGTCAGGCGGCGAAGGAGATGGTTCACGTGTCCGCTACGCCCGTGCTGGCGTTGCGCGGGGTCTCCAAGCGGTTCGGTGCCGTTCAGGCGCTCACCGACGTAGAGCTTGAGGTCCACGGCGGCGAGGTGGTCGCTCTCGTAGGCGACAACGGCGCCGGAAAGTCCACGCTGGTCAAGACGATCGCCGGCGTGCACCCCATCGATGAGGGCGTCATCGAGTGGGAAGGCAAGTCCGTATCGATCAGCAAGCCGCACGACGCCCAGAACCTGGGCATCGCGACCGTCTACCAGGACCTCGCGCTGTGCGACAACATCGACGTGGTCGGAAACCTCTACCTCGGCCGGGAGCTCCGCAAGCGCGGCGTCCTCAACGAGGTCGAGATGGAGCGACGCTCCCGCGAACTGCTCAGCACCCTGTCGATCCGCATCCCCAGCGTCCGCATTCCGATCGCCTCGCTCTCCGGCGGTCAGCGGCAGACCGTGGCCATCGCCCGCTCCATGCTGGGCGAGCCCAAGCTCGTCATCCTCGACGAGCCCACGGCCGCTCTCGGCGTCGAGCAGACCGCCCAGGTCCTCGACCTGGTCGAGCGGCTGCGCGAGCGCGGCCACGCGGTCATCCTCATCAGCCACAACATGGCCGACGTGAAGGCCGTCGCGGACAAGGTGGCCGTGCTCCGGCTGGGCCGGAACAACGGCGTCTTCGACGTCAAGTCCACCTCGCAGGAAGAGATCATCTCCGCCATCACCGGCGCCACGGACAACGCCGTGACCCGTCGCGCGGCGCGCACCTCGGAGGGGCAGAAGTGAGCATCGACAAGACTTCGGCACCTGTCGACGGCGAGCACGAGGTGGTGAACCCCGACGCCGCCCACGACGCGGTCACCGCGGTCGACCCGCGTCTGCTGGTCCGGGAGCAGGGCATCGCCGGCTACATCTCCGAGTTCAAGCGGAAGCTGCACGCCGGTGACCTGGGCTCGATCCCGGTCGTCATCGGCCTGGTCATCATCTGCGCGATCTTCCAGAGCCTGAACTCGCAGTTCCTCTCCGCGCAGAACCTCAGCAACATTGCCGTCACGATGGTGGCCACCGGCATGATGGCCGTCGGCATCATCTTCGTGCTGCTGCTCGGTGAGATCGACCTGTCGGTCGGCTCCGTCAGCGGTGTCTCCGGCGCGATCGTCGCCGTGCTCACGGTCACCCACGGCATGAACGAGTGGCTTGCCGTTGTCGTGGCGCTGGCGAGCGGTGCCGCCATCGGCGCCGTCCACGGCTTCTTCTTCGCCAGGATCGGCGCTCCCGCGTTCGCCGTCACCCTGGCGGGTCTGCTCTTCTGGCTGGGCTTCATGCTCCAGCTCCTCGGTGACCAGGGCACCATCAACCTGGACGGCGAGGGCGTCGTCGGCAAGCTGACCACCTACTACTTCTCCGACGTGGCGGCCGCCTACGGCCTCGCCGCGGTCGCGGTCGCGGTCTTCTTCCTGACCTCGTACTTCGACAATCGCCGACGCGAGGCTGTCGGCATCCCCTCCCGACCGGTTTCGGACATCGTGTTCCGCACGGTCCTCCTGGCCGTCGTCTCCTTCGCCGCGGCGTTCATGTTCAACCAGTACAAGGGCCTGCCCCTGGCCCTGGTGCTGTTCCTGGCCGTGCTGGTGATCACGGACTTCGTGCTGCGGCGCACCCCGTACGGTCGCAAGATCTTCGCGCTCGGCGGCAGCGTCGAGGCCTCCCGTCGCGCCGGTATCAATGTCACGGCGGTGCGGGTCTCCGTCTTCGCGCTCGCCGGCTTCTTCGCGGCCGTCGGCGGTCTGTTCTGGGCCTCCAAGATCGCTGCTGCCAACCAGAGCGCCGGAGCCGGCGATCTTCTGATGAACGTCATCGCGGCGGCCGTCATCGGTGGTACCAGCCTCTTCGGCGGCCGGGGCCGGACCTGGAACGCGCTGCTCGGCGTGATGGTGATCGTCTCCATCCAGTACGGCCTCGCACTGGAAGGCATCGCCACCCCGATCCAGTACATGATCACCGGTGGTGTGCTCCTCGCCACCGTCGTGATCGACTCCGTCACCCGCAAGACGCAGAAGACCGCAGGTCGCGCGTAAGAGGACGAACAACCAGTGCCCGGCGCCGGTCCCCGGCGCCGGGCACTGCCGTGTGCCACCCCGCCTTGCTCCGGACGCGTGACGCACAACCCACCGCCCGCTGACAGCCGTCGCGGGCGGAACATTAGACTCGGCGAATCGGCAAGCTCGACCAGCTCAAACGCAAGGAGGCACGGGTGGCGTTGCTTACCCGTATCAGGGGACCGCGCGATCTGGACCGGCTGACCCCGGAGCAGCTCGACCAGCTGGCAGCAGAGATCCG
This sequence comes from Streptomyces sp. NPDC059169, assembly GCF_042755225.1. NCBI lineage: Bacteria > Bacillati > Actinomycetota > Actinomycetes > Kitasatosporales > Streptomycetaceae > Streptomyces > Streptomyces sp. NPDC059169. The sequence continues at coordinate 100,421 of NZ_JBHZCF010000004.1, forward strand.
GACCTTCCTCGTGGACGCCGTCTCCAAGACCGGCGGCCACCTCGGCCCCAACCTCGGTGTGGTCGAGCTGACCATCGCCCTGCACAGAGTCTTCGACTCACCGAAGGACAAGGTGCTCTGGGACACCGGGCACCAGAGCTACGTCCACAAGCTCCTGACCGGTCGCCAGGACTTCTCCCGGCTCAAGATGAAGGACGGCCTCTCCGGCTATCCCGCGCGCTCCGAGTCGGAGCACGACGTCATCGAGAACTCCCACGCCTCGACGGTGCTCGGCTGGGCGGACGGGCTGGCCAAGGCCAACGAGGTCCTGAAGAAGGACGACCACGTCGTCGCGGTGATCGGTGACGGCGCCCTCACCGGAGGCATGGCCTGGGAGGCGCTGAACAACATCGCGGACGCCAAGGACCGCCCGCTCGTGATCGTCGTCAACGACAACGAGCGTTCCTACGCGCCCACCATCGGCGGCCTGGCCAACCACCTGGCGACCCTGCGCACCACCGACGGTTACGAGCGCTTCCTCGCCCGGGGCAAGGAGATCCTCGAGCGAACCCCGGTCGTCGGTAGGCCGCTGTACGAGACCCTGCACGGCGCGAAGAAGGGCCTGAAGGACTTCATCGCCCCCCAGGGCATGTTCGAGGACCTCGGGCTGAAGTACGTCGGGCCGATCGACGGCCATGACATCGAGGCGTTGGAGTCCGCCCTGGCGCGCGCCAAGCGGTTCGGCGGCCCGGTCATCGTCCACTGCCTCACCGAGAAGGGCCGCGGCTACCAGCCCGCGCTCCAGGACGAGGCGGACCGCTTCCATGCCGTCGGCAAGATCCACCCCGACACCGGTCTGCCGATCGCGAGCTCCGGTCTCGACTGGACCTCCGTCTTCGGCGAGGAGATGGTCGCGCTCGGCGGGGAGCGCGAGGACATCGTCGCGATCACCGCGGCGATGCTCCAGCCCGTCGGTCTCGACAAGTTCGCCAAGGCCTATCCCGACCGGGTGTACGACGTCGGCATCGCCGAGCAGCACGGCGCGGTCTCGGCCGCCGGCCTCGCGACCGGTGGTCTGCACCCCGTCTTCGCGGTGTACGCCACCTTCCTCAACCGGGCCTTCGACCAGGTGCTGATGGACGTCGCGCTGCACCGGTGCGGAGTGACGTTCGTGCTGGACCGTGCGGGTGTCACCGGTACCGACGGGGCTTCGCACAACGGCATGTGGGACATGTCGATCCTGCAGGTGGTGCCCGGGCTGCGGATCGCCGCTCCGCGCGACGCCGACCAGGTCCGCGCCCAGCTGCGCGAGGCCGTCGAGGTCGACGACGCCCCGACCGTGGTCCGCTTCTCGAAGGGCGCGGTCGGCCCGGCCGTCAAGGCCGTCGAACGGGTGGGCGGCATGGACGTACTGCGCCGGGCCGGCACGGACCGGCCCGACGTCCTTCTCGTCTCCGTGGGCGCGCTCGCCCCCATGTGCCTGGAGGTCGCGGACCTCCTCGACAAGCAGGGGATCTCCACGACGGTGGTCGACCCGCGCTGGGTCAAGCCGGTGGACGAGGCTCTCGCCCCGCTCGCCGAGCAGCACCGCGTCGTGGTGACGGTCGAGGACAACAGCCGCGTCGGAGGCGTCGGCTCGGCGGTGTCCCAGGCACTGCGCGACGCCGGAGTGGACATGCCGCTGCGGGACTTCGGCATCCCTCCGCGCTTCCTCGACCATGCCTCCCGCAAGGAGGTCATGGCCGAGATCGGGCTGACCGCGCCGGACATCGCCCGCCAGGTCACCGGCCTGGTCGCCAGGCTCGACGGTCGTCTGGAGGACGCACCGGCCGAGGCCGCGCGCGACTGAGTCGAACAAGCGTCCGGGTCGTCGTGCCCTCAAGGCGGGTCGTTCCCAGGGGACGGCCCGCCTGCCGCGTTCTCGGGGTGAGTCGCCGAACGCGGCATAGGGCGCTATTTGCGTGAAATGTCTGTTTTCGGCGCGCGGTTCGGCGAATCCGCCTCGACCATGGATGCAGACCCATGGGCACGGAGGTACGCCGGTGAGCACAGAACAGCAGCCCCGTCAGGACCCCGGGGTGTTCCGGACCAAGACGGTGGAGCAGTCGATCCGCGACACCGAGGAGCCCGAGCACGCACTGAGGAAGTCCCTCACCGCGTGGGACCTCACCGTCTTCGGCGTCGGAGTCATCATCGGCACGGGCATCTTCGTCCTCACCGGCATCGCCGCCAGGGACAACGCCGGCCCTGCCACGTCCCTCTCCTTCGTCGCCGCGGGCATCGTCTGTGCCCTCGCAGCGCTCTGCTACGCCGAGTTCGCGTCCACCGTGCCGGTCGCCGGCTCGGCGTACACCTTCTCCTACGCATCGATCGGCGAGCTGCCGGCCTGGATCATCGGCTGGGACCTGGTCCTGGAATTCGCACTCGGCACCGCCGTGGTGGCGGTCGGCTGGTCCGGGTACGCGCGGCACCTGCTGCACACCAACCTCGGCTGGGACCTGCCGGTCGCGTTGTCCGGGCCCGACGCGGGCGGGTCCTTCGACCTGCTCGCCTTCCTCCTGGTGCTGGCGCTGACCGCCATCCTGGTCATCGGGATGAAGCTGTCGGCCCGGATCACCGCGATCGTCGTCGTCGTCAAGGTCACGGTCGTGCTGATGGTCATCATCGCCGGCCTGTTCTTCATCAAGGCGTCCAACTACTCGCCGTTCATCCCGCCGGCCCAGCCGCAGGAGGCAGGCGGCGGTTGGAAGGCGCCGCTGATCCAGGTGCTCTTCGGCTACGAGCCCACCAACTTCGGCGTGATGGGCATCTTCACCGCCGCCTCCCTCGTCTTCTTCGCCTTCATCGGCTTCGACGTCGTGGCCACCGCAGCGGAAGAGACCAAGAACCCCCAGCGGGACATGCCCCGCGGCATCCTGGGCTCCCTGCTCATCTGCACGGTGCTCTACGTCGCCGTGACGCTGGTCGTCACCGGGATGCAGCGCTACACGGAGATGTCGGCGACCGCGCCGCTCGCCGATGCGTTCAAGTCCGTCAACCAGCCGTTCTTCAGCGGTGCCATCAGTCTGGGTGCGATCGTCGGCCTCATCACGGTCTGCATGATCCTTTTGCTGGGGCAGACCCGGGTGTTCTTCGCGATGAGCCGCGACGGACTGCTCCCGCGCTTCTTCTCCGTCACCCACCCGACATTCCGTACGCCCTACCGCGCGACCATCCTGCTCGGTGTGATCATCTCGGTCCTCGCGGGCTTCACCAGCCTCGAGAAACTCGCGGAGCTGGTCAACATCGGTACCCTCTTCGCCTTCGTGGTCGTCGCCCTCGGCGTCATCGTCCTCCGCCGCACCCGGCCCGATCTGCACCGAGCCTTCCGCACCCCGTGGGTACCGGTGATCCCCATCCTCTCCATCGCGGCCTCCGTCTGGCTGATGCTCAACCTGCCCACCGAGACCTGGCTCCGGTTCGGCGTGTGGATGGCCGTCGGCTGCGTCGTCTACTTCCTCTACGGGCGCGGCCACAGCCGGCTCGGGAAGCTGGGCAAGGACGCGAAGTTCTGACGCTCCGGACGCGGGCACCGTCCCTCCACGGGCCGTGCCTGCGCGGCCGTCCCGCCCGCCCAGCCCCGGTCGACCGCGACCGCGCGGGGCCGACCGCGGTCCGGGTGCAGCACCCGCTGGGCGGGGCGGGCTCACGCAGGGCGGACCGCCCGCGGCCCCATCGTCCGGGCCCCCAACTCCTCGACGCGCCTGCGCAGCCCGCGGTCCGCCGTGACGGCGATCCGGATCCGGTCCGGCGCCCGGGCGACGAGCTCGACGATGTGGTCGTCCCCGCTTCCCGGCGCCGACTCGACCCGTACGCCCGGCACCGATCCCACCCCTCGCGCGCGCCCCTCCACGACCAGGACCACCTCGGCCGGACCGGGGTGGCCGGGCACCCCCGCCTCGGCGAAGGCGACGAGCGCATCACGCAGTCGCTCGGTGGCCCCCGCCCGGTCCCGCCACCAGCCGTCCGGTACCGAACCGACGACGTTCGCGGCGTCCACGATCACGAGGACCGGCTCGTCAGTGCCCATGCCACGAGGGTGGCACAGCCGGCGCCTCGGGGCGGCCTTCGGGCCTTCCGCCGAGTGTTATCGTCACGTAGATCAAGCGCTTGCACGGGGTTCGGGAAGGTGGGCGACGAGCCATGGCACTGCGGTCTGTGCGGAGGTCGAAGCGTGGGACGGGCGAGGCCCGGGAAACCGACGGGCTGTCACGCCGTACGCTGCGCGCGGTGCCGTCCCTCCCGGTGGACCCCTCACTGCCCCCGACCACCGGTTGGCTGCTGCGCGGCAAGGACGGCCGGCTCACCGCCTACGCCCCGGGCCCCGAGGGCGTGCTGCGCTGGACCGAGACCCGGGCCGGCGGCCCCGAATGGACCGGCCCCGAGCTCTTCCGCGCGCCGGGGCTGGTGCCGTACCTGGCGATCGCCCAGGACAGCGACGGTTACGTACAGCTCGTCGCGCTGCGCCGGACGCCCGCCGCCGGCGGCGAGATCGCCACGGAGGTCGTCCAGACCATCCAGTACCAGTCGGGCCGTCCGATGCGGGACTGGTACGCGCTCGGCACGCCCTACCCGCAGGACCGGGCGCTCGCGGCGCAGATAGGGCTGCCGGCCGCCGTCGTGGACGGGGAGGGCTCTCTGCACGTCTTCGTGCGCAACGCGGGCGGCGGTGTCTGCGGCCGCAGCCAGGTGCCCAACGGAAAGTGGAACAAGTGGGCGGACTTCAAAGGCAGCGGCATGCTGGGTCTGCCCGCCGCCGCGGCCACCGACCACGGGCTGATGGAGGTCCTCGCACCGACCGATGACGTCGTCATGCGGTGGACGCAGGAGACCGCGGGCGTGAAGTTCCAGCGCGCCGCGGACATCACGGCATCGGCCGCGAACGGCTCGGTCACCTCGGAGCGCACGGGCCGCGAGCGCCTCACCCACGTCTGGCGCGATGCATCCTCCGGCACCGTCCATGCCTGGCGCGCGGGCATGGACCCGGTCGCTCTGGGCGGTGACGGCGGAAGCGGGCCGGTCGCCCTGCTGCGCACTCCGGTGGACGGCCGCGACTGCACGATCCTCGCCCAGCGCGGCAAGGACGGGCGGCCCGCGATCGCCGCCTACCCGACGGAAGACGAGACAGCCGGCGCGGACTGGACCTCCACGGGCGAGCCGTGCGTCGGCGCGCCCGCCCTGGCGATCGACGGCAACGGCCGGGTCGTCCTGGCCGCGTTCAGCGCGGACGGTTCGCTGCGGGTGACCCGCCAGAAGGCCGAAACGGGGCTGGCGATGGGGGCCTGGACCCGGGCCTGAGAGGCGGCGCGGGGGCGGTGGCACGCGGGCTCCGGACGGGCCGGACGGCGCTCCGGTGCTGCTGGCCTGGCCTGGCCGCCACGCCCGTCTCCTGCGCCCGCGGACCGTGGTGCCGCGGCGTGCCGACCATCGAGGTTCACCCGATCGTGTGGTCGGAGTAGGCGGCCGATCCGCCGCCGGTCCCGTCCCGTCCGTTGTGCCACCGGCCGTGTCCACCGGTACCGGCGGGCCCCGACACGTCCCCTCGACCGCAGAGAGCCCCGACGGGAGCGGACCACAGGGGGAGCGGGAACGGTCCTCTCCGCAGGGTGGGACGCCCGTGACCGCGGTGGGCTCCTGCCTGCGCTCCCCCGAGGCAGCGTAGGCAGGGATGCCTGCGCGAGTACGCGCGCCACGGCCCGCAGCCCGGTCGCACGGCTGCCCGGAACACGGGTCGCGGACGCCCCTGGGGCACCGCGGCGTGTGGCGCGGTGTGCCCGCTCCGGTGTCCCGTGCCGGGGCGCTCCAGCGCGAAGAGCCGCCCCACGGGAGCGGCCCGAAGCAGTGCGAGAGCAGCCCGAAGGGCCGTACGGGCAGATCCCGTACGGCCCTTCGGCTCGGATCCGTTACGCCGGGACGCTCGCCACGCCCTGCGCCAGGAACTTCTTCCCGTTCACCCGCTCGGACACGCCCTCGCGGTCCAGGTACGGCGTGATGCCGCCGAGGTGGAAGGGCCAACCCGCACCGGTGATCAGGCAGAGGTCGATGTCCTGCGCCTCGGCGACGACACCCTCCTCCAGCATCAGGCCGATCTCCTGGGCCACCGCGTCCAGGACGCGGTCGCGCACCTGCTCCTCCGTCAGGACGCTGTCGCCCTGCTCGAGGAGCGCAACAACCTCGGGGTCGAGCTCGGGCTTGCCGGAGTCGTAGACGTAGAAGCCGCGCTTGCCGGCCTCGACGACCGCCTTGAGGTTCGGGGAGACCGTGAAGCGCTCCGGGAAGGCGCGGTTCAGGGTCTCGGAGACGTGCAGGCCGATCGCCGGACCGACGAGCTCCAGCAGTACCAGCGGCGACATCGGCAGACCGAGGGGCTCGATGGCCTTCTCGGCGGTAGCCACCGGGGTGCCCTCGTCGATGACGTTCTGGATCTCGCCCATGAAGCGGGTGAGGATGCGGTTCACGACGAACGCCGGGGCGTCCTTGGTGAGAACCGCGGTCTTCTTCAGCTTCTTCGCGACGCCGAAGGCGGTGGCGAGGGACGCGTCGTCCGTCTTCTCGCCGCGCACGATCTCCAGCAGCGGCAGGACGGCGACCGGGTTGAAGAAGTGGAAGCCGACCACCCGCTCCGGGTGCTGGAGCTTGGAGGCCATCTCGGACACCGACAGCGAGGAGGTGTTCGTGGCGAGGATCGCGTGCGCCGGGGCGACGGCCTCGACCTCCGCGAACACCTTCTGCTTGACGGACATCTCCTCGAACACGGCCTCGATGACGAAGTCCGCGTCCGCGAAGCCCTCGGCCTTGTCGAGGACACCGGTCACCAGGGCCTTGAGGCGGTTGGCCTTGTCCTGGTTGATCCGGCCCTTGCCGAGGAGCTTCTCGATCTCGGCGTGGACGTAGCCCACGCCCTTGTCGACGCGCTCCTGGTCGATGTCGGTGAGGACCACCGGGACCTCCAGGCGGCGCAGGAAGAGCAGCGCCAGCTGGGAGGCCATCAGACCGGCGCCGACGACGCCGACCTTGGTGACCGGGCGGGCCAGGGACTTGTCCGGGGCACCGGCCGGGCGCTTGCCGCGCTTCTGCACCAGGTTGAAGGCGTAGATGCCGGACCGCAGTTCGCCGCCCATGATGAGGTCGGCGAGGGCGGTGTCCTCGGCGTCGAAGCCCTTCTGCAGGTCGCCGTCCTTGGCCGCCTCGACGATGTCGAGGGCGCGGTACGCCGCCGGGGCCGCACCGTGCACCTTGGAGTCGGCGATGAACCGGCCGCGCGCGACGGCCTGGTCCCAGGCGTCACCGCGGTCGATCCCGGGGCGCTCGACCACGATCTCGCCCTTGAGGACGGACGCGGTCCAGATCAGCGACTGCTCCAGGAAGTCGGCGCCCTCGAAGATCGCGTCGGCGATGCCGAGCTCGAAGACCTGCTTGCCCTTGAGTTGCTTGTTCTGGTTGAGCGAGTTCTCGATGATCACCGAGATCGCACGGTCCGCCCCGATCAGGTTGGGCAGGATCGTGCAGCCGCCCCAGCCGGGAACCAGCCCGAGGAAGACCTCGGGGAGCGAGAAGGCCGGCAGGGCCTGCGACACCGTGCGGTAGGAGCAGTGCAGACCGACCTCGACGCCGCCGCCCATCGCCGCACCGTTGTAGTACGCGAAGGTCGGGACGGCCAGCGCGGACAGGCGCTTGAAGACGTCGTGGCCGCCCTTGCCGATGGCGAGCGCGTCCGAGTGCTGCTTCAGCAGCTCGACGCCCTTGAGGTCCGCACCGACGGCGAAGATGAACGGCTTGCCGGTGATGCCGACACCGACGATGTCGCCGTTCGTTGCCTCGGTCTCGACCTTGTCGATCGCGGCGTTGAGGTTGGCCAGCGACTGTGGGCCGAACGTGGTCGGCTTCGTGTGGTCGAGACCGTTGTCCAGCGTGATGAGGGCGAACTTGCCCGCGCCGCCGGGGAGGTCGAGGTGGCGCACGTGCGCCTGGGTGACGACCTCGTCCGGGAACAGCTCGGCCGCGCCCTTCAGGAGCTCAGCAGTGGTGCTCATGCCGCAACCTCGCTTCGCTCGGTGGGGCATTCGCACATGCTGCACCTCTCCATGGTTCGCTCGCTGCGCTCGCTCACTTGTTGCCTCCGGCGTCCTTGTGGTGCGGGTTCTCCCAGATCACGGTGGCGCCCATGCCGAAGCCGACGCACATCGTGGTGAGGCCGTAGCGGACCTCCGGCTGCTCCTCGAACTGCCGGGCCAACTGCGTCATCAGACGGACGCCGGAGGAGGCGAGCGGGTGGCCGAAGGCGATGGCACCGCCGTACTGGTTGACACGGGCGTCGTCGTCGGCGATGCCGTAGTGCTCGAGGAAGGCGAGGACCTGGACGGCGAAGGCCTCGTTGATCTCGAACAGGCCGATGTCCTCGATGGACAGGCCGGCCTGGGCGAGGGCCTTCTCGGTCGCCGGGATCGGGCCGTAGCCCATGACCTCGGGCTCGACGCCGGCGAAGGAGTAGCTGACCAGACGCATCTTGACCGGGAGGTTGTTCTCGCGGGCGAAGTCCTCGGAGGCGATGAGCGAGGCGGTGGCGCCGTCGTTCAGACCCGCGGCGTTGCCGGCGGTTACTCGGCCGTGGACGCGGAACGGGGTCTTCAGGCCCTGGAGGTTGTCCAGCGTGGTGCCCGGGCGCATCGGCTCGTCTGCGGTGACCAGGCCCCAGCCGGTCTCGCCGGCCTCACCCGCGGCGGAGCCGCCCTCGGGTACGGCGGTGCGGCGCACCGCGATCGGCACCAGGTCCTGCTGGATCTTGCCGTTGGCGTACGCCTTGGCGGCCTTCTCCTGCGAACGCACGGCGTACTCGTCGGCGCGCTGCTTGGTGATCGTGGGGTAGCGGTCGTGCAGGTTCTCGGCGGTCATGCCCATGAAGAGGGCGGACTGGTCGACGAGCTTCTCCGACACGAAGCGCGGATTGGGGTCGACGCCCTCGCCCATCGGGTGGCGGCCCATGTGTTCGACGCCGCCGGCGACGGCGATGTCGTAGGCGCCGAAGGCCACGCTGCCCGCGACCGTGGTCACGGCGGTCAGAGCGCCGGCACACATGCGGTCGATGGAGTAGCCGGGGACGGACTGCGGCAGGCCCGCGAGGATGCCGGCCGTGCGACCGATGGTCAGGCCCTGGTCGCCGATCTGCGTGGTCGCGGCGATGGCGACCTCGTCGATCTTCTTGGGGTCGAGGTCCGGGTTGCGGCGCAGCAGCTCCCGGATCGCCTTCACGACGAGATCGTCGGCGCGGGTCTCGTGGTAGATGCCCTTCGGGCCCGCCTTGCCGAACGGGGTGCGGACGCCGTCGACGAAGACGACGTCCCTGACGGTACGAGGCACGATGGCTCTCCTCCAGGGTGCGGGGTGGCACTGCTGCGTGCGCACGCCTAAGCGTGCGCTTGCTCCCTCATGCTACTTGTGGGTAACCAGGTTGCCCACCCCTCGGCACGGGAGCGGCGAACGTCACACGGGCCTGACGGCGGGATCCGCGGTGTCCGGAAGGTGGTCACCCGATCGGGCGCCCGTGCGAGCTCCGCGGCAGGACGGCGATTCCACCCTGCGGATCCAGGCCGGGTACCGGTCCGCGGTTCCCGGAGGCGTCCGGGGCGGGGCCTTCGACCGGGTGGGACGCGAGCCCCGTGCCGCAGGCGGTCGCGGGCAGCGGGGTCGTTCCGGTGCAGGACGGTTACCCCGGCCGGGCTGTCCCCACGCACGGGACGGCACGGACGTGTGCCGGTTGAGCCGACCGGGTGATCCCGGGGTGCCGGGCGGGCGGAACGAACGGCCTGGTGGTCCCGGCGTCCGTCGCTGCGGGCGCGCACGGGCGGCGCCCCGGCCGTCGGTGCGGCCAGGGAGCCAGGCGGTGTGCCGGCAGTGCCCGTCCTTCCCGGCGCGTCGCCGTTGCGCAGGGCGGTCGGCACTGGGCGTGCGCCGCCCGGGAGGACGAACGGAACCGGCACCCCTGCGTCCGGCCCTCGCGGGGCGGTCCGCACGGACCACCTGCGTCCGGCCCTCGCCGGACCCGTCAGGCGCTCGCCTGAAGAGCCGCCGTCAGCAGCGGCGTCACCAACTCCACCTGCCACGTACGCGCACCGAGCGCCCGCAGCGCCGCCGCCACCGCCTCGGTGGTCGGCTCCGGAGGCTCCCAGCACAGCCGGCGCACCGTGTCCGGTGTGATCAGGTTCTCCTGGGGGAGGCTGAGTTCCTCCGCGAGCGCCGACACCGCGGCGCGCGCCGCGGAGAGCCGGGCCGCTGCCGCCGGGTCCTTGTCCGCCCAGGAGCGCGGCGGCGGAGGGCCCGTCACCGACTGCCCCGGTTGCGGGAGTTCGGCGTCCGGGAGGGCGCGTGCCCGGTCCACGGCCGCCTGCCACTGCTCCAGTTGCCGCCTTCCCATCCGGTGCCCGAAACCGCTCAGGGCGGTCAGGGCGTGCACGTTCGCCGGTAGGGCCAGGGCCGCCTCGACGATCGCCGCGTCACTCAGCACCTTGCCGGGGGAGACGTCCCTGCGCTGCGCCACCTTGTCCCGCGCGGTCCACAGCTCGCGCACGACCGCCATCTGCCGCCGGCGGCGCACCTTGTGCATCCCCGAGGTGCGGCGCCAGGGGTCCTTGCGCGGGGGAGCGGGCGGCGCGGACGCGATGGCGTCGAACTCCTGCCGGGCCCACTCTCCCTTCCCCTGCCGGTCGAGCTCCTTCTCCAGGGCGTCCCGCAGGTCCACCAGCAGCTCGACGTCGAGCGCGGCGTAGCGCAGCCAGGGGTCGGGCAGCGGGCGGGTCGACCAGTCCACGGCGGAGTGGCCCTTCTCCAGGGCGTAGCCGAGGACCGACTCGACCATGGCCCCGAGGCCGACCCGGGGGAAGCCTGCGAGTCGTCCGGCCAGCTCGGTGTCGAAGATCCGGGTCGGCACCATGCCTATCTCGCGGAGGCACGGGAGGTCCTGGGTGGCGGCGTGCAGGATCCACTCCGAGCCGGCCAGAGCCTCGCCGAGCCCGGACAGGTCGGAACACCCGACGGGGTCGACGAGCGCGGTGCCGGCGCCTTCGCGGCGCAGCTGCACGAGGTACGCGCGTTGTCCGTACCGGTAGCCGGACGCCCGCTCGGCGTCCACGGCGACGGGCCCGCTGCCCGCCGCGAACGCGGCGACGACGGATGCGAGGGCTTCGGGGGTCGACACCACCGGGGGGATGCCCTCGCGCGGCTCCAGCAAGGGGATCGGCACCCTCTCGACTGCGAGGCCGTCGTCCGGGGGGCCGCCCCCGGCGGTTCGCAGGTTCGGCTCTGCTGCGGTCTCTTGGGCGTCGGTCACCTGTCAAGGGTATCTGTGAACGGACGGCGTCCGTCGACGGAACGTTCCGTCGACGGACGCCGGTGCGGTGTCGAACGGGTCAGTGGATGATGCCGGTCCGCAGTGCCACGGCCACCATCCCGGCGCGGTCGCCCGTGCCGAGCTTGCGCGCGATGCGGGCGAGGTGGCTCTTCACCGTCAGGGCGGACAGGCCCATCGAAACGCCGATCGCCTTGTTCGACTGGCCCTCGGCGACGAGGCGGAGCACCTCCACTTCCCGGCCCGAGAGCTCGCGGTAGCCGCCCGGGTGGCTCGGGGCGCCGGGGGGACGGCGGTGCAGCCGGGCGGCCGCGGCGCCGATCGGGGCGGCGCCGGGACGGGTGGGATGACCGAGGTTCGTACGCGTACCGGTGACGACGTAGCCCTTGACCCCACCGGCCAGTGCGTTGCGAACCGCGCCGATGTCGTCGGCTGCGGAGAGGGCGAGGCCGTTGGGCCAACCCGCGGCACGGGTCTCCGACAGCAGGGTGAGCCCGGAACCGTCGGGCAGGTGGACGTCGGCAACGCAGATGTCGCGTGGGTTGCCGACGCGGGGACGAGCCTCCGCGATGGACGACGCCTCGATGACATCGCGCACCCCGAGCGCCCACAGGTGGCGGGTGACGGTGGAACGGACGCGCGGGTCGGCCACGACGACCATGGCCGTCGGCTTGTTGGGGCGGTAGGCGACCAGGCTTGCGGGCTGCTCGAGGAGAACGGACACCAGGCCTCCTGGGAAGGTGCGGGACGGCGCCGGCTCGGGGATGAGGCCGGGGCGAACCGGGCTTGAAGGGTCACCACCTCTTCGGCACCAAACCAGCGCTCCTTTAGAGAAAGATCACGATTTGGTGAGTAACAATTCCGGCAATTCGGACGCATGATCGATCATCTTATGATCGCGCCCGCGGGTGACCGGGGCAGTCGTTCGGGCCCCGGTCACCGGCACGGGAGGCGAGTCGACGGGGAAGCCCGCGGGCGCGTCCTGAGGTGGCGAGGGGTGGGTGTCGGCGCGAGCGAAGGCGTCCGCGGCGCCACCTCCACCGTGCGGTAGGAGCCTCCCGCTCCCTGCCCCCACGGTGGAAGCCCGCGCCCCGCAGCACCGCGCCGTCGCACACTGTGTGGGCCGCGGATCGCGCACGCCCGCCGGTGCGGGCTCCTCCCGACACCATCCCGCGAAAATGGCCGGAATTCGCCCACGCGGGAGCCCGTCCGGGGAGGCTGCGGGCCGTGCCCGCGTGCCGGCGGGGCCCGGGCTTTGACGGACCCCCCGGGCTTTGACGGACCACCGGCTTCGACGGGCCTGCCGTGCCTCGCTGCTACGGGGCCTGTGGACCGCGGCGTTGGGGCAGTGACACGACGCCGCCGTCCGGGCCGCCCGCGAGCGCCGGCGGTAGGCCGGCGAGCTGGCAGAGGAGGTCGCACCAGGCCGCCAGGTGCGTCGCCGCGTCCGGGGCGCCGTCGAGCCCGGTGCGCGGCGTCCAGGAGGCCCGGATCTCGATCTGGGTCGCCGGCCGGCGGTTCGCGAGTCCCCCGAAGTAGTGGGACCCGGCGCGGGTGACGGTGCCGCTCGGCTCGCCGTAGGACAGGCCCCGCGCCTGAAGCGCCCCCGTCAGCCACGACCAGCACACGTCGGGCAGCAGCGGATCCGCCGCCATCTCCGGCTCGAGCTCCGCACGCACCAGCGTCACCAGGCGGAAGGTGCCCTGCCACGCGTCGTGCCCGGCCGGGTCGTGGAGCAGGACGAGCCGCCCGTCAGCGAGGTCCTCGCCGTCGTGGACGACCGCTGCCTCCAGGGCGTACGCGTGCGGCGCGAGACGCTGCGGCGGCCGAGCCGCCTCGATCTCGATCTCCGGCCTGAGCCGCACCGCACGCAGTGCGTCGACCGCGAGCCCGAACGCACGCGGACCGGAGCTCCGCTCCACGCCCTCCGTGCCTCCCGTACCGTCGGAATGATCGGAAAACTGTCCCTGAGCCGCAGCCATGCGGGGAAGAGTAGGCGGAACGCGAGCCCCGTGCAGGGAGAGACACCCGGGCCGACCGCGCTCCTTGCGCCACATGCGAAGATTCTGGGCGTGAGCGCCAACGACCTCCCCCACCCCCAGAGCTTCGCGCCGGCCGGTGACATCCCGGCCCCTGGCCAGCAGATCACGACCGATGCCCTCCGGGAGTCCGCCTTCCTCAAGGCGTGCCGCCGCGAGCCCGTGCCGCACACGCCGGTCTGGTTCATGCGGCAGGCGGGGCGGTCGCTGCCCGAGTACCTCAAGGTGCGCGAAGGCATTCCGATGCTCGAGTCGTGCATGCGACCGGAGCTGGTCACCGAGATCACGCTGCAGCCCGTACGCCGCCACAAGGTCGATGCCGCCATCTACTTCAGCGACATCGTCGTCCCCCTCAAGGCCATCGGCATCGACCTCGACATCAAGCCCGGCGTCGGCCCGGTCGTCGCCGAGCCGATCCGCCGCCGCGAGGACCTCGCACGGCTGCGCGACCTGACCCCGGACGACGTCGCCTACGTCACGGAAGCGATCGGCATGCTCACCGGCGAGCTCGGCAGCACCCCGCTGATCGGCTTCGCGGGCGCGCCGTTCACCCTCGCCAGCTACCTCGTCGAAGGCGGACCCTCCCGCAACCACGAGCACACCAAGGCGATGATGTACGGCGCCCCCGAGCTCTGGGCCGACCTGCTCGACCGCCTCGCGGACATCACCACCGCCTTCCTCACGGTGCAGATCGAGGCCGGCGCGAGCGCCGTGCAGCTCTTCGACTCCTGGGTCGGCGCACTCGCTCCCGCGGACTACCGGCGGTCGGTCATGCCCGCGTCGACGAAGGTGTTCCGGGCCGTCGAGGGGTACGGGGTCCCGCGCATCCACTTCGGCGTCGGCACGGGCGAGCTCCTCGGCCTGATGGGCGAGGCCGGCGCGGACGTCGTCGGCGTGGACTGGCGCGTCCCGCTGGACGAGGCCGCCCGCCGCGTGGGTCCCGGCAAGGCGCTGCAGGGCAACCTGGACCCGGCGGTCCTCTTCTCCTCGCGCGAGGCTGTCGAGGAGAAGACCCGGGAGGTACTGGAGGCGGCGAGCGGCGTGGAGGGCCACGTCTTCAACCTCGGCCACGGCGTGCTGCCGACGACGGACCCCGACGCCCTGACCCGGCTCGTGGAGTACGTCCACACCCGGACGGCGCGCTAGGAGCGGCAGGGGGCACCGGACCCGAGGGCGGGAGGAACGTCGCGGGGAGAGGCGGTTCCTGCCCGCGCGGCACGGCTTGTTAGGGTCCGCGGGTGAGATCGCGAATATCTGTTCTCCCCGCGGCAGCCCGTCTCGGGTGGCTCGACGCCGTCCGGGGGATCGCGGCCCTGATCGTCGCCCTGCACCACCTGAGCAACGACCTGTTCGTGGGTTTCGGAGCGGCCGTGCGCGAGTGGTTCGACCCCGGAATCTTCGGGGTGATGGCTTTCTTCCTGGTCAGCGGGTACATCGTGCCGGCATCGCTGGAGCGCCGCGGGGACGTGCGGGCGTTCTGGATCGGCCGGTTGTTCCGGCTGTACCCGCTGTGCGTGGTGGTCCTCGTCGCCGCGGCCGTGCTGCTGCCGCGGAGCGCCGGCGCAGTCGACCCCTCCGTTCACGACCACGCGCTGCTCGCAGCGGTCGCCAACGGCACCATGCTGCAGGACCTGTTGGGGATACGCAGCGGTCTCTCGGTGATGTGGACGCTGACCTACGAGATGGTGTTCTACTACCTGGTGACCATGTTGTTCATGGTCGGCGCCCATCGCCGCAGCGGCTCCGCCGCGGTCGTGCTCGCGGGGGCGGCACTGTTCCTCGGGCCGTGGGCGGCAGGGTGGAGCCTGCGCCCCGACCTGTCCGTCCGCACGCTCGTCGCGGGCACCGCCCTGCTGGTGGGACTCGGGCTGCTGTGCCTGCTCAGCGGCAGCCGGCCGGCGCAGCTGGCGGGGGCCACGATGCTGTCCGGGCTGGGTCTGGTGCTCATGATCGCCAATTCGCGGTCGACCCCGTGGGAGAGCCTGCTCATCCTGGCCACGATGTTCTGCGGGACCGTGATCTACCGTGCCGAGCGGGGACAACTCGGCCGGGGCGCGGCATGGGCCTGCTGCGGCGTCGTGCTCGCGGCGGGGACGACGGCGGGACTGCTCTACAACGACGGGCCGGCGCAGATCCGCACCTGGACCGCGTCCCCCACGGCCTGGGTCAGCGCGTTCCTCGCGGGCTGGGCGCTGTTCGGGGTGGCTCTCCTGCTGCGCCGCCACCGCATGCCCCGGGCCCTGACCTGGCTGGGCGTGGTCAGTTTCTCCGTGTACCTGCTGCACCGCCCGCTGATCTCCGTGCTGTCCCGGCTGATGGCGCACGTGGGACACCCCCGCGGAGCCGCGCAGTTGCTCTGGCTGCTCGCCTTCCTCGTCGTCCTGTTCGTGCTGAGCGCCCTCACCTACCACCTGGTGGAGCTGCCCGGGCAGCGGCTCGGCCGACGGCTGCAGAGCCGTCGTCGTCGCCCGCGCGCGGGCGACGACCGGGCGGTGCCCGGGAAGACCGAGGAGCAGCGGGTACTGGTCTGACCGCCCCCGGGGGGCCTGCGCGGCTCCCCGCACGTCCCGCGCCGCGCCACCGAGGGGCGCCGGTCCCACGCCCCCTTCGCCCGCGACGTGTCCGGGTCAGCCGCCCGCGGCGCGCACGGCCGCCGTCGCCTTCCGCGCCGCCACCAGCACCGGATCCCACACCGGGGAGAACGGCGGTGCGTAGCCGAGGTCCAGGGCGGTCATCTGCTCCACCGTCATCCCGGCGGTCAGCGCGACCGCCGCGACGTCCACCCGCTTCGCCGCGCCCTCACGACCCACGATCTGCACGCCCAGCAGGCGTCCCGTGCGGAGCTCGGCGAGCATCTTGACGGTCATCGGGGCAGCGTCCGGGTAGTAACCCGCACGGCTCGTCGACTCGACGTTCACCGTCACGAAGCGCAGTCCCACCTCGCGGGCGTCCTTCTCGCGCAGACCCGTGCGGGCGATCTCCAGGTCGCACACCTTGCTCACGGCCGTGCCGACGACGCCCGGGAAGGTCGCGTAGCCGCCGCCCACGTTGGCGCCGATGACCTGGCCGTGCTTGTTCGCGTGCGTACCGAGAGCGACGTGGCGCTCCAGGCCCGACACCAGGTCGTGCACCTCGACGCAGTCGCCGCCGGCCCAGATGTTCTCGTGACCGCGCACCCGCATGGCACGGTCGGTGAGCAACCCCCCGTACACCCCGAGGGGCAGGCCGGCCGCCCCCGCGAGGGTCGTCTCCGGCTCCACGCCGATCCCCAGCACCACCACGTCGGCCGGGTACTCCCCCTCCGCCGTCGACACCGCACGCACCCGGCCGTCCCCGCCGGTGGGGATGCCCGTCACATCGGCGTCGTCGACGGTGGTGATGCCCAGGGCGTCCATCGCCCCGTGCACCAGCAGGCCCATGTCGGGGTCCAACGTCGCCATCGGCTGCTCCCCGCGGTTGACGACCGTGACGTCGAAGCCGCGTTTCAGCAGCGCTTCCGCCATTTCCACACCGATGTAGCCGGCGCCGACGACCACCGCGCGGCGGCCCGCCGTCCTGCCGAGCGTGTCCAGCAGGGCCTGACCGTCGTCGAGGGTCTGCACGCCGTGCACCCCCGGGGCGTCGATCCCCGGCAGCCGAGGCCGCACCGGCCGGGCACCGGTCGCGATGACGAGCTTGTCGAAGCCCGTCCACGTCTCGGTGCCCGCCACCAGGTCCCGGGACCTGACCCGCTGGGCCGCGACGTCGATCTCCGTGACCTCGTGGCGCATCCGGAGGTCGATACCGCGCTCCCGGTGTTCCTCGGGCGTCCGTGCGATGAGCGAGTCCCGCTCCGCCACGTCGCCACCGACCCAGTACGGGATGCCGCACGCCGAGTACGAGGCGAAGGGGGAGCGCTCGAACGCGACGATCTCCAGCGCTCGCGGATCCTTCAGCCTGCGTGCCTGTGACGCGGCGGACATGCCTGCCGCGTCGCCGCCGATGACCACCAGTCGTTCCATGCGGAACACGCTACGGGGGAGCGGCCGTTCAGTCCCGCTCGGAGGTCGGGAAGGGGGCGGCACCCGACCGGACGGCCGGAGCCGGCACGGCGCGCCCGGTGAGCCGCGGGCGGACGAGCCACCGCCACACCGCGTACAACACCGCGAGGACGACGGCGAACGGCGCCACCGCTCCCAGCACCACACCCGTCCACCGCACCGCCGCCGTCAGCGCGTGCCAGCCCCCCGCCAGCGCGTCCAGGAACCCGGGACCGTTCCCTTCGTCCGCGGGCACGGGCCGCTCGGGCTCGGACAGCTCCAGCGTGATCGTCGCCATCTCCGTACGGTCCTTCAACGAGGCCTGCTGGGCGAGCAGCGACTCCAGCGCCGCCTGACGATTGCTCAACTCGCCCTCCAGCGTGACGATGTCGCTCAGCTGCGTCGCCCGGTCCATCAGGGCACGCACCCGCGCCACGCTGGCGCGCTGCGTCGCGATCCTGCTCTCGACGTCGACCACCTGGTCGGTGACGTCCTTGGCGTCGGCCTTGCGGGACAGCAGCCTGCCGGCGCCGGCCAGTTCCGCCAGGACCGCGGAGTAGTGGTCCTGCGGGACGCGGAGCACCACCCGGGTCTGCACGTGTGTGTCGTCGACCCGCTCGGTCGACTCGTTGGCGACGTGTCCGCCCGCGCCGTCGACCGTCGTACGGATCGAAGCGAGCGCCTTCGTCGCGTCCCCCACCTCCACCGACAGCTCGGCCGTCCTGATGATGTGCGTCGCCGTGGGCACGGGCCGCTGCGCGCCGCCCGCGGGCGGCTTCGCGGCCGTGTCACCACTGCCGGGTGCGCCCGCCTTCGCGTCGGCTTCCGCCGGCTGCGCCCGTTGGTCGCCCGCGGTCGACGCCGAGACGTCCTCGGTCGCGCTGCAGCCGGCCAGCGCGAGCGAGGCGATGAGGAGTGCTGCCGCGACCGTACGTCGTGCACCCATGTCGGTCCCCCAAGGGTGGTGGTTGATGGTGCAGGTTCGACGCCGGAGGCGGGGTGGGGGTTGCCGTTCTCCGATTCCGAAGCAGTCACGGTCAGGACTCGTTACGGGTCGCCCGGGGGCGTTTGAGAGAGTGGGGGCATGCCGAGCACTTCAGAGCACCCGGACACGCAGCGTCCAGACGCACCCACGGGCCACGTCGTCGTCATCGGCGGCGGTATCGCCGGACTCGCGGCCGCGCACCGGCTGCTGACCGCGGGAGCGCGGGTGACCGTGCTGGAGGGCTCGGACCGGCTCGGCGGCAAGCTCCACGCGGGGGAGATCGCCGGTGCCCGCGTGGACCTGGGTGCCGAATCCATGCTCGCCCGCCGCCCCGAGGCGGTGGACCTCGCCCGTGCCGTCGGCCTCGGTGACCGGCTGCAGCCCCCGGCCACCACGACCGCCTCGGTCTGGACCCGGGGCGCGCTCCGACCTATGCCCAAGGGGCATGTGATGGGCGTCCCGGACGGCGCCACTGCGCTCACCGGGTTCCTCTCCGCCGAGGGCCTCGCCCGGATCGAGCAGGAACGCGACCTGCCCCCGGCCGAGCTCGACGACGACGTGGCCGTCGGCGCCTACGTCGCACAGCGCCTCGGTCGCGAGGTCGTCGACCGGCTCGTCGAGCCGCTGCTCGGGGGCGTGTACGCGGGCGACGCCTACCGCATTTCGATGCAGGCGTCCGTCCCCGCGCTCTTCGAGGCGGCCAGGGCCGCCCACGGATCGCTGCTGGACGGTGTGCGCGAGGTACGGCGACGGACCGTGCAGCAGCAGGCGGCCGGCCCCGTGTTCATGGGTCTCGACGGCGGCATCGGTACCCTCCCGCTCGCGGTCGCCGACGCCGTACGGGCCGGTGGCGGGGAGATCCGCACCGAGACGCCGGTGCTGGGTCTGACCCGCACCGCGGACGGCTGGCGCGTGCGTACCGACCGGGGCCACGTCGATGCCGACGGCGTCGTCCTGGCCGCACCCGCCTGGTCGGCCTCCGTGCTGCTCGCCGACGAGGCGCCCGCCGCCTCCGCGGAGCTCGCCCGGGTCGAGTACGCCTCGATGGCACTGGTGACCCTGGCGTTCCGGCGCAGCGAGGTGGCCGGGCTCCCTGCCGGATCCGGCTTCCTCGTCCCGCCCGTGGACGGCCGCACCATCAAGGCGTCGACCTTCTCCGCCCAGAAGTGGCAGTGGGTCGCAGACGGCGCGCCGGACCTCTTCGTCCTGCGCACCTCCGTGGGCCGCTACGGCGAGGAGGACCAGTTGGAGCGGGAGGACGCCGACCTGGTCGCGGTGTCCCTGGCGGACCTGGGCGAGGCGACCGGACTCGCCGCCCGCCCGGTCGCCACCGACGTCACGCGCTGGATCGACGGCCTCCCGCAGTACCCGGTGGGTCACCTCGCCCGCGTCGCTCGGGTCCGGGACGCCGTCGCGAAGCTGCCCGGCCTGCGGGTCTGCGGTGCGGCCTACGACGGTGTCGGCATCCCCGCGTGCATCGGCAGCGGGCAGCGCGCGGCGGAAGAGATCATCGCCACGACCCCCCTGGTACGGGGCACTGTCCGCGACGGGCGAGAATAGCGTCATGAGTGCGCCAGAAAAGATTCCGAACGCCGGTAAGAAGGCGAAGGACCTCAACGAGGTCATCCGCTACACCCTGTGGTCAGTCTTCAAGCTGCGCGACGTGCTGCCCGAGAACCGTGCCGGCTACGCCGACGAGGTCCAGGAGCTTTTCGACCAGCTCGCCGCCAAGGACGTCACCATTCGTGGCACGTACGACGTCTCGGGTCTGCGGGCCGACGCGGACCTGATGATCTGGTGGCACGCGGAGACCTCGGACGAGCTCCAGGAGGCGTACAACCTGTTCCGCCGCACTCGGCTCGGACGAGCTCTGGAGCCGGTCTGGTCGAACATGGCGCTGCACCGCCCCGCCGAGTTCAACAAGTCGCACATCCCGGCCTTCCTGGCCGACGAGACGCCGCGGAACTACGTCTCCGTCTACCCCTTCGTACGCTCCTACGACTGGTACCTGCTGCCCGACGAGGACCGTCGCCGCATGCTCGCCGACCACGGCAAGATGGCGCGCGGCTATCCGGACGTGCGGGCCAACACGGTCGCCTCGTTCTCCCTGGGCGACTACGAGTGGATCCTCGCCTTCGAGGCCGACGAGTTGTACCGCATCGTCGACCTCATGCGGCACCTGCGTGCCTCCGAGGCCCGGATGCACGTTCGCGAAGAAGTGCCGTTCTTCACCGGCCGCCGCAGGTCGGTGGCGGAACTGGTGGCCGGGCTCGCCTGAACGGCGCCCGTGTGACCCCGGTGGCGGCCCGGAACGGTCCGCCACCGCCATGACCCGGAAGATCAGACAGCCGGCGGCAGCCTCCGCTCGACCGTCCGCTGGTCCAGCGACACCGGGTCCGGCTGCGGGTGCGGGGGGGAGGTTGCGTGTCGCACCAGGGGCCCCCTTCTTTTTCAGGAGCCCCCGGAACACAAGGGGTGTTTCCTCGTAACAACGGAAGTTGTACCGCCAAGGG
>NZ_JBHZCF010000004.1:121345-458414 GCF_042755225.1 Streptomyces sp. NPDC059169
TAGAGCGGCGTCCCTCTGCATGCTGCCCTAGGTAGCAAAAACACGGGGTTGGCGGGGGGGGGCCGGCCTCCTCCCCCCCCCCCCCCCCCGGCGCCCCCTTCTCGTTCAAGGCGCCCTGGACGCACGGGCGTCGTGCCCGCGGAACACGGGACGTGGCATCGCCGGGGCCCCTTCGGGAGCCGACGGGCGTCAGTCGGAGCCGCCGCCACCACAGCTGGAGCCCCCGCCGCAGCCGGAACCGCTGCTGCTGCCGCAGCCGGATCCGCCCCCCGAGCCTCCACCACAGCTGCCACCCGGGCCGGACGAGCCGCACGAGTCGCCGCCCGCGCCTCCGCAGCCTCCGCCACCGGAACCCCCGGAGTCGTGACCCGACGCGGCACACCACATGACCGCGCCGGTGGCGGCGTACGTCGCGGCGGGATCGAGCCCGCCGTCGGAGGTGTGCGTCCTGCCGGCGTGGTGGGAACCCCCGGCGCGGGCGCCCGCCGCAGCAGTCATCAGCTGCCTCCGGAACACCGGGTCCGTCAGCCCTCGGACCCCGCGCAGCGCCACCCGATGACCCGCGTCCGCGTCGTGGACGTGGGCCGCCCGGAACTCCCCGGCCGCCCGTCGGCCCGACGCGGTGACCCGGCGTCCCGCGGCCGACAGGCATACGATTCCGATGATCAGACCCGCCGGCCAAGCGGGCAGGACCTTCAGGACGAACGGGAACGGCAGACCCGTGGACCTGTCGTGTCCGGCGTACTCCACCACCGTCAGAGCGATGGAGAGCGGAAACACCAGGGCGCAGGAGACGAGCTGGACGACGCCCCAGGTGCGCCAGGTGCGGGACGTACCGGGCCGGAGCATCAGCCCGCGTGCGGCGAGCCCGTCGCCGATCTCCTGGACCGCGGGATTGCGCATCACGGCGAACCGCAGGGTGTGCAGCGCCCCGTTGGGCGCGACCGCGGCCTCGTGGACCACGGCGCGCTCGACCGGGTCGTGCGCCACCGGACGCACCACGGAGACGATGCCCGGCCCGCCCACCGCCAACCGCCCGTCGGCCTGCATCGCGGCGAGTGCCGTGTCCGCGGCGCGGGCGGGACCGCCGTACAGGAAGGCGGCCTCCAGCATGTCGTGGACGCGGCCGCCGGATGCATGGCGTGATGCCCTGGTCCCCCTGAACAGCAAGGCAGAGGAGAGGCCCACGGCGACGTACACCGCGACGGCGAGCAGGTTCACGAACACCGGGTCACCTCCTGACGAGTGCGGCGCGCGCAGCCCTGACGAGCCGTACGGAACGGCCCGGCGGCCGGGACCCGGCACGGTCCTGCCACCAGTGGGTGAGCCGCCGTCGCGCGACTGGGTCTTCCGGCCTCCCCGCGAGGAGGAGCTGCTCGGCGAAGTCCAGCGCGTCCCTGCGGTACCCGTCCCGCATGGGTCTCGACCTGGCGTACGCCAGGAAGGCGGGACGGTAGCCGCTCCCGAGGATGCGGGGCAGCTCCGGGGCCACCTTCGCCACGACTTCGGCCCGCTTGGCGGCAAGGGCCCGAACCTGCACGCGCAGTCGCCGCGGGTCGAAGCCCTCCGGCGCGGGGGTCCCGGCGACCAGTGCGGACAGTAGCGCCGCCTGGGCGAGTGCGAGCCGCTCGCGGGTGGTATCGCAGCGGGAGGTGGCGGGCGGGGCGGCTGCGGGAGCCCCGCCCGACTGTGCTCCCGGGGTCGCGTGGCCTCGGGGTACCGGGGGTGCCGGCAGCGCGACGTCCGGTACGGAGGCGTCCTCAGGCGTGCCGGGGCTGCCGGGGACGGCACTCCCCACGGTGGAGCCCCCCGCCGACGGGGCACGCGTGAGTGGGCCCGCCGTGGAGCCTCCCCCCGGAACCGGCACGGAACCCCACCCGACCCGTCCGGGCCGATCGTCGGCGTCCCGCCCCGTGCGGCCCTGCGCACCGGCGACCACCGCTTCCTGCCGGCCCGGCGCCACCACCGCGCGGATCGCCTCCAGCTCGGCAGCCAGTTCCTCGGCCGTGGGGAAGTCGTCGTCCCGTTCCAGCAGCACGCCCGGTGGGTCCGTCCGGGACCGCAGCTCCGCCAGGATGTCGAGGACCGGGCGGGGGACCGGATGGGCGTGGGTGTCGTGCCAGACGCCGTCGCGCTCCACGCCGCCCGCGACATGGACGTACGCGATCGCTTCGACGGGCAGTTCGGCGAGCGCCTTCAGCGGGTTCTCGCCGCGGTTGACGTGGTTGGTGTGCAGATTGGCGACGTCGACGAGGAGGCGCACACCGGTTCGTTCGACCAGCTCGGCCAGGAACTGCCCTTCCGTCAGTTCCTCGCCGGGCCAGCGGACGAGGGCGGCGATGTTCTCCAGCGCGAGGGGAACCGGCAGCGAATCCTGGGCGATGCGCACGTTCTCGCAGAGTACGTCCAGGGCGTCCCGGGTGCGCGGGACGGGCAGGAGGTGGCCGGCCTCCAACTGCGGCGTCGCAGTGAGCGGGCCTCCGGCCCGCACGAAGGCGATGTGCTCCGTGACGAGTGGCGAGCGAAGCACCTCGACCCGCTCCGCCAGGTCGGCCAGTCGCCCCGGGTCGGGGCGGTCGGCACCGCCGATGCCCAGGGAGACGCCGTGCGGGACGACGGTCACGCCGCGTTCCCTGAGCCGTACCAGGGAGGGCGGGAGGTGTCCCGTGCAGATGTTCTCCGCGACGACTTCGACCCAGTCGATGCCGGGGAGCTGCTCCACGGCGTCCGCGATCTCCGGACGCCAGCCGATGCCGGAGCCGAGTCTCCGCGGGTGTGCGGGCTGCCCGAGCCCTCCGGGTGCGTTCATGGTCCCCTCCTCTGCGCCGGCGGTCCGTGGGGTGCGGCGTGCTCGGGTAATGGCCCCGAAGGGCCGTCCCGAATCCAGAGGAGGGGACGTTCAGAGCTTCATTTGAGGTTCCGCCGTGCGGCTGCCGCTCACGGCGGAACCGTGTGCGTGCTGATCCGTACCGGTACGTACCTGGCCGAATCCGGGCCGATCTACGCCGGGCCGATCTACGCCGAGCCGAACCGGCCGGTCCGTCAGCCCGCCGGGCTCACTCCGGGTGCCGGGCGATTGGTGTTGACGGCCGTGGGAGCTCCGGGCTGCGTCGACGGTTGCGAGGTGGGTTGGACGTTCGCCCCCGGGGACGCCGGAGCCGGGGCCGGGGGGAGGTTGCCGTTCGGCGGAGGCGGACCCGTGGGGCTGGCGGTGGCTCCGCCCGCGGCCTCGTTGGCGATGGAGTCGAAGTCGACCATCCCGGTCCCTTCCAGCATGGTGATGTGGTCCAGCACCGTCTGGTTGGCGTCACTCGCGAGCTGTCGGATGAGCGTGTTCCGGGTGGTGTGGCGCACCTGGGCGATCAGTGAGAACACCTTGCCGTGCGCGTTGCGCAGC
The DNA here is from genome assembly GCF_042755225.1 of Streptomyces sp. NPDC059169. Lineage (NCBI taxonomy): Bacteria > Bacillati > Actinomycetota > Actinomycetes > Kitasatosporales > Streptomycetaceae > Streptomyces > Streptomyces sp. NPDC059169. Next base: position 124,743 of record NZ_JBHZCF010000004.1, read on the forward strand.
AGGTTCGCGAACTTGTACTCGTACTCCTTGCCGCTCGCCGCGGACAGTTCGCGCAGCCAGCCCTGCTGCTGCTCGTTGGGCTGGTTGGGCAACTGCACGCCGAGCTTCGCCGCCACGTCCCTGGCGCGCTGGTCGAGATCGGTGTGACCGACGATGAGGTGATCGCCCGCGTCCTTGATGGCCTTGCTCGGCGCGCGTTCGATCGCCTGCTGTCCGGCGGGGAGTTCCCACAGCCCCGCGAGGCGCACCTTCACGAGGAAGTCGCGGTCGGTGGCGGACAGCGGGCCCCACTGCGTCGCCACGGTCGAGGCGTTGAGGTTGGCCTGTCCGGTTCCGGAACGGTCGGCATAGGACCATACGGGGTAGGCGAGTGCCCCGACCGTGGCGATCAGCGCCGCGATGATGAGTGCTGAGCCGTTGATGCGCCGCAGCAAGTGTGCCTCCTGAGCCGTTATGCGTATCGCAGAACCGACCGGCTGCGAACCGGTGGTTCAACCTACTTGGCAGCACCAGGGGGTACGTACGAGGGAGCCGTCCCGTTCAACGGCCTGCGACACGGGTTCCGAACCAGAGGGGCGGCTCTGCGACGACCGTGCACGAGCCCGGGGCGATCTCCGTGAAGCCGGCGTCACGGACCGTGGGGAGACCGCTCGCCGTGAGTGCGTCCCAGCGGTCGGTTTCCGGCGTGCGGACGGTCAGCGGGAACCCCGCATCGCGCCACGCAGTGCGCTGTGGTCCGGTCATGTCCCACCACAGCAGCTGTGCCCCGTGCCCGACTTGCGCCATTTCCTTGCCCGTCGACATCTCCAGTGCCGGATTGAGCCAGAGCCGGGCCGGGGCGGCCGCCGCAGCGGCGGCCGGCTCCGCGGGGTCGTCCAGTTCGGTGCCCGACACCTGGAGCTTCGCCAGTTCCTTGGGCCAGCCGTCCAACGGCACCGGTGGGAATACCCGTACTTCGGCCGACTCGCCGGTCACCGTGATGCCCGGGAGCGCCGAGGCCTTCCGCCACTCTGCTCCGCGTGCCCGTCGGACCACCTTCCGGATCCGGGCGTCCTGCCAGGCGCGCACGGCCTGCGCCCATTCCCCGTCCCCCAGCGCCCGTTCGTCGGAGAGCAGCACCAGGACGGCGCGGGCCGCGGTCTGGAGCGCGTCGGTGCGGGACGGCGGGGCGGCCTTCTCGATCCGTACCACGAGGGGAAGGACGAACTGCGGGGCCTCGTCGCGCGCGGTGGGCTCCTGCTTGAAGGGGCTGTCGGTGCTGTTCACCTGCCCATTCTGCCAGCGGTGGTCCTGGCGGCGGCCGGTGGTCACCGTGACCAGTCGGCCGAGCGGTCGCTTGGACGACGGCGACGGCTGACGGGCTGACGGGGCGGGACGGAGGAGCGGCGAGGCCGCAGGGGGGCGTGTGAGCGGGGGATGCGGCGGTCGCCGAGGAGCGGGTCGACGTCGCCCCGTCGATCCGCTCCTTACTGCTGGCTTCCCCCTCCGGTGTCCGCGTGCCGCGCAGACATCGCGATCAACTCGGAGACCTTCACGAATCGGTAGCCGCGCCCGCGCAGTGCCGGGACGATCCTGCGGACAGCCTCGTCGGTGACGGGGGCGGCACTGCGTGTGCAGTGCATCACGACCAGGGAGCCGGGCTTCACCTTGGACAGCACTTCCTCCGCGACCGCACCGGGGTTCTCGGCGAAGGCGTCGCCGCTGACGACGTCCCACTGCACGGCCGTGACCCTCGCCGGGGCCAGGGCGCGCAGGGCGCGGTCGTCGTAGCAGCCGCCGGGGAAGCGGAAGTAGGGGACCACGTTCCTCACTCCTGCGGCGCGGAATGCGGCGAAGGCTCGTTCGACCTCGAAGGCCATCTGTTCCTTGCGGACCTCGGGAAGGCCGTAGCAGGGGGAAGCGAACGCATGGTGACTGTAGGAGTGGTTGGCGACTTCGAAGAGCGGATCGCCGCCGATGGAGCGTGCCTGGTCCGGGTACTCCTCCACCCATCTGCCCGTCATGAACACGGTCGACGGGACCTCGAGTCGCCGCAGCGAGGCGATCAGCGGGGGATTGTCGAAACGCTCGCCTCTCGCCGCCCGCGGTCCCTGATCTGCCGTCATATCGGCGTCGAAGGTGAGGGCCACGGTTTTCCCGGTGCTCCCGGCCGGAGCGGTGGACCTCTCGAAGACGGGGGCCAGGCCGGCTCGGCCGGGTGACAGGGTCGGCGGCTCTGCGGTGGCAGGGGGTTCGGGAGCCTGGGCCGCCGGGGGCGGGACGGTCGGCGGGGCGGCGGGAACGGGCTCACGTCCGCCCGTACCGCACCCGATCAGCGCGGCGGGGAGCACCGCGAGCGCCGCCAGTCGACGGACAAAGGTGGTCACTCAGAGAAAATATACGATCATCCGACTCATCGTGGTCACCGCCTCACTCTGATCGTCCGTCAAAAATATTTCTTTGCGGAGGCGATGAACAAAACGCGGTTCCGCATCCGTATGGATGGTCGGACGCGTCCCCCCGGTCCCTCTCCGGCGACCGGAGTCCGTACCCCCGCAGGAGGCGAAGAGTTGAGTCACAGGCGAATACCCAAGCGGAAAGCCATTCTCGCTGGAGCCGGGGCGGTGGGCATCGCCGCAGCGGCCATACTGCTGCCGAACGCCAACGCCTCGCAGGACGGGTCAGGCGACAAGAAGGACAACCCCAGAAAGCTGAGTGCAGCATCCGCATCGGACCTTCTCCAGCAGCTCGCCAAACAGCTCGGCGAGGACTCCTACGGCGGCGCTTATTACGACGCGTCGAAGCAGCAACTCGTCGTCAACGTCGTGGGCGACAACAACGAGGTGAACGTCGAGGTCAAGAAGGCCGGCGCGGTGGCGCGCAGCGTCCGGAACAGCCTCGCCTCACTGAAGACCGCGACCAGGACGCTGTCCAGCAGGGCGACCGTCCCCGGGACGGCCTGGGCGGTCGACCCCAGGACCAACCAGATCCTGGTCACCGCGGACCGTACGGTCACCGGCGGCCGCTGGGACAGGGTGGAGTCCGCGGTGAAGTCGCTGGGTGACGGGGTGGCCCGCGTCCAGAAGTCCAGAGGCGAGTTCAAGACCTTCGTCGAGGGCGGCGACGCCATCTTCGGTGGAGGCGCGCGCTGCTCCCTCGGCTTCAACGTCACGACGCAGGACGGAACGCCCGGCTTCCTCACGGCGGGCCACTGCGGTGTGGCAGCCCGCAAGTGGTCGGACTCCCAGAACGGCGCGCCGATCGGCACGGTCCAGGACGCCGTCTTCCCCGGCAACGGTGACTTTGCACTCGTGACGTACGACGATCCGAACACCCAGGCCGCCAGCTCCGTCAACGTCGGCAACGGCCAGAAGGTGGACATCAAGCAGGCGGCCGAGGCGGCCGTCGGCCAGCAGGTGTTCCGCATGGGCAGCACGACGGGCCTCCACGACGGTCAGATCACCGGCCTCAACGCCACGGTGAACTACCCGGAGGGCACCGTCACGGGGCTCATCCAGACAAATGTGTGTGCCGAGCCCGGTGACAGCGGTGGCGCGATGTTCACCAGGGACGGCAACGCGGTCGGCCTCACCTCGGGCGGAAGCGGTGACTGCACCGCCGGAGGTGAGACCTTCTTCCAGCCGGTGACGACCGCGCTGCAGGCCGTGGGCGCCCAGATCGGCAACGGCGGCGCTGGCGGCAACGGCGGAGCTGCGAACGCGGGTGCTGGTGACGGCGGCGCGGGGAACGCGGGTGCTGGTGACGGCGGCGCGGGGAACGCGGGTGCTGGTGACGGCGGCGCGGGGAACGTCGGAGACGGCGATGACGGTGGTGCCGATGCCGGTGTGGGCGGCAACGGCGGCGCTGTGAACGAGAACCGCCGGCACGGCTAAGGGTCAGGAAGGCCAGGAGGGGAGCGGCCCCGGGCATCGGCGGATGCCCGGGGCCGCGCCGTGTCGTCCGGCGGGTGGGGACAGCGGCGGCGTCCGGGCGGCGGAGCGGTTTCCCGTAGCTCGAAGCCGCCCAGAGCCGATCCTCACCATGGCACCCCACCGTGGCCACGGGGACCGCCGAGTCGCTGGTCCGCCGTCCGGCGACGGTCTTCGTAGCGGTCGTCGACGACGTGCGGCGACGGGACACATCACGCCGCCGCCGCATAGCACCGGATGACCACGAGCTGAGACGGACTCCACCGTTGCTCGACCGTCGCCATCAGTTTCCAGCCCAGCCGCTCGTACAAGGCCACGGCAGAGGTATCGGATGCCACGACGTCGAGCACCGGATGCACGCCGTGACGTCGTGCTTCCTCAACGGCGTGCCCGATCAGCAGTGCACCCATCCCGTGCCCCCTGGCCTGAGGAGAGACGAACAGTCGGCTGACCACCGCAGCCGGGGCTCTGCTCGCCCCGTTCCGCGCGCTCCACAAGCCGGCGGCCAGATCGCCCTCGCCGCTGCGGGACAAACCGACGTGGCCGACGAGACGGTCGTCGAGTCCAGCGACCCAGGCTCCCAACAGGGAAGTCCGTGACAACCACGCAACCGGCCGGTCGGGCCAGTTCACCGGATAGCCGTCACATCGGTGGACCTCCTCGAGGACCCGCACGCACGCATGGACGTCGGCCTGTGTCCTCCGTCGGACCCAGCGGTCCGGCCCTTCCACCGTGGTCCCGGAGTTCTCGATGCTCACTCCGGCATGGAAGCACAGGGCGCACAGGCACAACCAACCACTTCCGGCACCCGCCCCACGTCCGCCGGCCCGAAGCCGATGCGGTGGTCGGGCGCGAAGCGTGTGCCTGGCCGGCTCGGTGCTCCCGCGCGCCCGTGGGGCGCTTCCCGCGCGCCCGCCGAGCGGGAAGCGACGGCGGCGGCACGGACGTCCCACCCGTGGAGCCCGATGGAGCACGTCCGGGGGGAAGGGCGTGCGGGGCGGAAAGCGGGCGCGGCATGAGGTGGGGCGGGCCGGGGCGACGGGTGTTGCGAGCGTTGGCGCTCGCCTTCCTCGTGGCGGGTGCGGCGGTGCCGGGCGGAGCTGACGCCACCGCCGCGAACGGCGCGGAGCCGGCCGAAAGTACCGCTCCGACCACGGCAGGGCCGACGGACCCGCGGTCGCCCTCCGCTTCCACCAGCGGACCGAGGCCCACCCCCAGCCCCACCGGGACGGATGACACCCCGAGGCCCCCCGAGCCCCCCGCCGATCCGCAGCTCACGCTCTCCCCGGAACGGGTCGAGTTACGGGGGCGGGACTCCGCCCCCGTCCCGGTCTCCGTCAGCGGCACGGGCTTCGACTGTGATCCGGCGCGGGAAGGACGGGCCGGGCAGCTCACCCTCTCCATCGAGGGACAGGCATCGGTGTCCCTTCCAGCCGGTGACGAGGGTTCGTTCACGTACTCGGTTACCGTCCCGTCCGACACGGCCCCCGGCACCTACACGGTTCGCGCCCGCTGCATCGCCGGACCACCGGAGCGCCGGGCCTCCTTCAGGGTCGTGTCCGAGAGGACCCGGCCCGACCCCCACATCCATCTGTCCGTCGCCCACAGGAAGCAGGACGCTTCGGTGGGTGTCGACGGAAGCGGATTCTCCTGTGACGGGGCCGTACGCGTGCTCTGGGACGCCCTACCCTCCGCATCGGCGGCCCCCGGGGCGAGCGGGGGCTTCACGACCAGGCTCACCGTTCCTTCCTCCGCCGCGGAAGGCCGGCACGAGGTGACCGCCACCTGCGCGAGCCCCGCAGGTGTCCGGGACTCCCAGGCGTTCATCGTGGACCCGCCCGGACCCACCGGCCCGCCCGGACCCACCGGTCCGACGTCCGAGGTCACCATCCACATGACCGACTACCCCACCGCCTGCACCTCGGGCACCATCGTCGTCGGAGGCAGGGCCCTGCCGACCCGGCTGGACGACGACTCCGAGAAGGGCAATGCGGGTGAGGGGCGTTGGGAGTTCATCGACCTGCACGCGCAAGTCCCCGGTGACATCGAGGGGCGCATGCCCGTGGACCTCGACTGCCCCGGCCGGTCGCGCGAACGCGCGGGCCGGATGGACCTCCCGGCCGACCGGCTGTGGACCCTCTACCTGCCCCAGGGGACGCCGAAGAGGGAGGAACAGAAGACCGGGGCCATCGAGAAGCCTCCGCTGGGGATCACGCCGCCTCCCTCGCCCACGCCGACCGACACCGGAACGCCGTCCGCTCCGACCGACACCGGATCGCCGTCCGCTCCGACCGGTGCGGGCAGCTCTCCGTCACCGAGCCGGTCCGGCGGCCCGCCCGCCTCCGGCAGCCCGCCCGGCAGGCACGAGGAGGGCGACCACCGGACCGTCGGTCTCGTAGGGGCCCTGCGTACCCCGTCGGACGTCTCCTGGGCGCTGAAGGACCTGGCGGGATCAGCGGGCATGGCTGCCTGGTTCCTGTTGTTGGTCCTGCTGTTGGAGAAGGCGTTCCCGCCCCACCTCGCCGAGAACGCCGTCAGCCGTTGGTGGCGCCAGCGCCGACGGGCGTCCCGGAACGGCGGTCGACCCAGGGCGGCCCGGCTCCCCGGCTGGGTCCGGATGGGCTGCTACGCCATCCTCGGCGGGGCACTGGAGTGCTGGGCCGACGCCGACACGGCGATGACCGCCCGGTCCGCGGTGAAGGCGCTGGGCGCGGCCTTCGGCGTCCTCGTCATCCTCGTCACCTACGAGAAGACGAAGGATTCGCTCCTGCGTCCCGGCCGGGGCGGTGTCCGGGCCGAACTGCGCGTCGTTCCCGTGGGGATCGCCCTGGCGCTGGTGATGGCGTTGTTCTCGCGCGTGCTCGAGTTGCCCGTCCCGTACGTCTACGGCCTCGTCGCGGTCTACACGCTCCTCGCTGAACCGCCCCGCCGGGAACCCGACACCCCTCCCTCCGGCATACCCGACGGGCAGGCGGTCCTGCTCGGCGGCATGTGCGTGCTGGCGGCCTCGCTGGCCGTATGGATCCTCGGGGGACCCCGGGTCGAGGCCGCTCGCCAGTCCTCGGAGGACAGCCTGACGTACGTGATCGGCTACGCGCTCGGACTCGCCGTCGTCGCCGGTGTGCAGGTGGTCGTCTTCGGCCTGCTGCCACTCTCCGGGATGGACGGCCACACCCTCAAGTCCTGGAGCAGGCCCGCCTGGTACGGCCTGTACCTGGTCGCCTTGGTCTTCTTCTTCCACGTCACCCTGAACACGGTTCACCCCGGAGCCGGTTCGGGCCCGGCCGTCTCGGAGGACCTGCGCTGGCGGACCCTGGGCATCGCCACGGCACTGTTCATCGGGGCGTGGCTGCTGTCCGTGGGCCTGCGGAAGGCCGCGGCCAGGGAGGAGCGGCGCGCTGCGGCGCACTGACCCGACTCCCTGCCCACGGGCACGGTCGTGGGCGGCGAGCAGCGCTGCACCTACGTCCCGGCACCGGGCGACGACCGGGTCAGTGCCAGCGACCCGTGACGGCGAAGGTGGTTCCCGGGTCGTAGCAGTTGACGTACATCGTCCTGCCGTCGGGCGAGAAGGTGACGCCCGCGAACTCGCCCCACGCGGGAGCTCTGGTGGTGCCCGTGTTCTGACGGTTGCGGGCCATCGCGTAGACCTCGCCGCGCCGCGTCAGCCCGTAGACGTGCTGCGCCCCGTTGCCGTCCTCGCACACCATCAGCCCGCCGCTCGGCGCGAGGCAGATGTTGTCCGGTGACTCGCCGGGCAGTCGGACGTCCGTGTCCGGGCCGAAGACGATCACGAGGGTGAGTCGGCGCCGGTGCGGATCGTACCGCCACACCTGTCCGAAGTGGTCGGCCGCCGAGCCGTCCGCGCTGTGCGCGAAGCTACAGACGAAGTAGACGGACGAGCCGCCCCAGTAGCACCCTTCGAGCTTCTGGGCGTGCGTGATGCCCTTCGGGCCGAAGTCCTGCAACCGGATCGGAGTCCGCCGCGCCAGCGGGTCGGGGACGCGGACCCATTCGATGCCGTCGAACGACGCGCCGGTCTCCTGGATCGCGGAGAGGTCGGGTACGCCCGGCACCCGCATCGCCTCCAGCGTGCCGCCCGCCCGGAGCGAACCCGTCCCGCCCAGCGGCTTCTCGGGCAGGAAGCGGTAGAACAGGCCGAACGGTTTCACGAACGCGTCCTCGGTCTCGTACACGGTCCCGTTGCGCGGATCGACGGCGATGGCCTCGTGCTGGAAGCGGCCCATCGCGGTCAGTGGTACGGCTCCGGTGCACTGCGGGTCGGCGCCGTCGACCTCGAAGACGAAGCCGTGGTCCTTGGCGTACCCGTTGGTCCCGGCCTTGTCCTCGGTCTCCTCGCAGGTGAGCCAGGTACCCCAAGGCGTGTGTCCGCCTGCGCAGTTGACGGCCGTGCCGGCGATCGCGACGCGTTCGCCCAGTACCCTGTTCCGGCCGTCCAGGGTGATCGCCGTGCACCCGCCCTTGGCGCCGGGGTCGTAGGTGAGGCCGGCGACCGTGGGGACCGCGACGGCGGCGTCCGCCCGGTTCTCGTGGTTCCGCACGAGGTGGACCCGCCCGCTGCGGCCCGCGAAGGCGGCCATGCCGTCGTGGTTGCTCGGCACCGGCCCCTCACCGGATCGCAACTGGTCGCCCTGTCGGGAGAGCACTCGGTAGCAAAAGCCCTTCGGCAGGTCGAGAAGCCCGTCGGGGTCGGGGACGAGCGGGCCGTAGCCGGCGTGGCCGCGGGCGGCGGAGGTGCCCGTGAAGAGCTCGGTGAAGGCTCCGGTGAAAGCGATACCGGCGAGCGACGCAGATGTACGCGCGATGGCGTGACGTCGTGTCACTGACATGAGGCGACCTTCCTGTGGGCAGACGCCCCCGGCGCCGAAGGCTCTGGGGGAGGACAGGAGATGTGACCCGCATGTGTGTAGCACGCATCTGAAGGCGCGTGAAGCACGCGCGCCACCGTGACCCCGTGGGAAACCTGTGCCGCAGGGTCCGTGGGGGCGTCACGGCCGGCCCGTGCGGCAGTCCGTGCGGCACCGACCGAGCCGGTGCCGCACGGCGTGCGGTGTTACGTGAGCTTGGCGGTGAGAGTGATGTTCGTCCCCGCGAGGGCCTGGCTCACCGGGCAGTTCTTCTTGGCCTCCTCGGCGGCGGCCTGGAAACCCTGCTCGTCCAGGCCGGGCACCTGGCCCTCGACGGTGATGTGGATCCCGGTGATGCCCTCGCCCGGCTGGAAGGTGACGTCCGCCTTGGTCTCCAGGCGGGTGGGTGGCGTACCGGCACCCGTGAGCCCGTGCGAGAGGGCCATCGAGAAGCAGCTGGAGTGGGCGCCGGCGATCAGCTCCTCGGGGCTGGTCTTGCCGTTCGCCTGCTCGGCGCGCGACGGCCAGGAAACGGGGAAGTCCCCGATGCCTGAGGAGTCGAAGGTGACGACGCCCGAACCCGTGAGCAGTTCGCCTTCCCAAACGGTGTGCGCCTGACGCGTGGTGGCCATGATGGATCCCTTCTCAGTGAATCGGTCCCAACCGGCCCCAACCTACTGGTCGACGAGCCCCTTCGCGTCGCGGGCCAGCGCCGTCAGCCGGGAGATTGCCCGGAAGTACTTCTTCCGGTAGCCGCCCTTCAACATCTCTTCACTGAACAGTCGGTCGAAGGGGAGGCCGGAGGCGAGGACCGGGACCTCGCGGTCGTACAACCGGTCCGCGAGGACGACGAGACGCAGCGCGGTGGACTGGTCGGGCACCGGCTGGACGTCGGTGAGGCACACGGCCCGCAGGGCGTCGGTCAGGGCCCCGTACCGGCTGGGGTGGACGCTCGCGAGGTGCTCAAGCAGTGCGGGGAAGGCGTCCAGGGAGGCGCCCTGGGTCGCGTGGGCGGCCTTGGCGACCTGCTCGTCGGAGAACGGCGCGGGTGCCTCGGGCAGCCCTCGGTGGCGGTAGTCCTCGCCGTCGATCCGCAGCGGCCGGAAGTGCGCGGAGAGCCCCTGTATCTCGCGGAGGAAGTCGGCGGCGGCGAAGCGGCCCTCGCCGAGCTTGCCGGGCAGGGTGTTGGAGGTGGCGGCGAGGGCGACGCCCGCGTCCACGAGCTTGCCGAGCAGAGTCGAGACGAGCACCGTGTCGCCCGGGTCGTCCAGCTCGAACTCGTCTATGCACAGCAGCCGGTGGCCGCTGAGGGTCTTCACCGTCTGCTGGAAGCCCAGCGCCCCGACCAGGTTGGTCAGCTCCACGAACGTGCCGAAGGCCTTCAGTGACGGCTCGGCGGGCGTCGCGTGCCAGAGGGAGGCCAGGAGATGGGTCTTGCCGACTCCGTACCCGCCGTCCAGATAGACCCCGAGCGGTGCAGTGGGTGCCGCGGGCTTCCGGGTGAACCACCGGCGCTTGCCGCTGCCGCTGGCGTGCGCTCCGCCGAGGCCCGCCGCGAAGGAGCCCAGGACCGTGACCGCCTCGGCCTGGCTGGGCTGGTTCGGGTCGGGTACGTACGTGTCGAAGCGGACCGCGTCGAAGCGCGGCGGCGGCACCATCTCGGCGACCAGGCGGTCGGCGGGGACGTGGGGCTCGCGGGCGCACAGCGAGAGCGGGGCCGCTTCGGTTATCGGGGAGGTCGACACAACCATCCACTGTACTGAGTCGCCGCGCACCGGGGTCCGGACGGTCATGCTCAGGTCAATCGGCTGCCCGGGGCCCCTTCGCGGACGGGGTGCGGCGGGGGCTGGGGGCGGGGGGCGTCGAGGCGGGGCGAAGACGGGCCGTACCGTGCCAGACTGCTCGGTATGCGACGCCTGTTCCCTGTGACCGATCCGACAGTCGACACCACCGACCGTGAGTGGGGGCTCGACGAGCTCGCCGACGCTTATGCGTATCCAGCGGCAGAAGGCGCCTGGCTGCGGGCGAACATGGTGTCGTCCCTGGACGGGGCGGCCCAGCACGACGGACGCTCCCAACCGCTCTCGTCCGACACGGACATGCGGATCTTCGGCACCCTGCGGGCCCTGGCCGATGTCGTGATCGCGGGTGCGGAAACGGTACGGCAGGAGGGCTACCGCCCGGCTCGGGCTCGCGAGGCCTTCGCCCAGCGTCGTGCGGCCGCCGGGCAGGGACCGGCTCCGGCGGTCGCGGTGGTCAGCGCGAGCCTCGATCTCGACTTCTCGCTGCCGCTGTTCACCTCGCCCTTGGTGCCGACTCTGGTCCTGACCGGAGCGGCGGCTGCTCCCGAGCGGATGGCGGCCGCGGAGAAGGCGGGGGTGGAAGTGCTGGTCGCGGGGGACGGCCCGGGGGTCGACCCCGACCGTGCCGTACGGGCGCTCGCCGGTCGCGGCATGCGGCGGCTGCTCACCGAGGGCGGGCCGCGGCTGCTGGGGCAGTTCGTAGCGTCCGGGGTGCTGGACGAACTCTGTCTGACGCTGTCGCCGACCCTCGCCGCGGGGGACGCCCAGCGGATCGCCGGCGGGCCGTCGCGGGCGGTGCCGGAGCGTATGGCGCTGGCCTCCGTACTGGAAGAGGAAGGGTTCCTTTTCACCCGATACCGTCGGATCTGACAATCGGCGGAATTTACAGTTCCGGTTAGCCGGAGCTGGGCACACTACTCTCAGTTCCCCGTGCGCACACGGGGAAGGATGGTTTCCGCAGAAGGGCTCCTGAGGTGTTCACAAGCGTATTGATGATCGAGAAGCCCCTCACGTCCACCGACGTGGACTTCGTCACCACGCTGCACGGGGACGAGCCGGTCTCCTTCATCGTCCTCATGCAGCCGCGCGGCGACCAGGCCGACCTCCTGCTGCGCGCCATCGACGACGTGGCCATGGGGGAATTGAAGGATGCCGTCCGGGAAGGGGAGGAACCCGAGGGCAACGCCGCGAGACAGCCCGCCGAACGCGCCCTCGAACACTCGCTGGCAGCGCTGCGCGCCACCGGGTCCGAGGCCGTCGGCCAGGTGGTCGAGGACCATCCGCTGGACAAGATGAAGGCCGTCGTCGACGAAGCGGACGCGGACGAGGTCATCGTCCTGACCGCTCCCCACTACGTGGAGGAATTCTTCCACCGGGACTGGGCCTCCCGGGCCCGGCACAAGGTCGGCGTACCGGTGCTCAAGCTCTTCGCGCACAGCGAATAGGCTGGGCACCTCGCACGACGTCGCACCCCTGGGAGACACAGTCATGGCAACCGGCATCCCCCCCGCCATGGAACGGCCGCACTTCATCGGCATCGGCGGCGCCGGGATGTCCGGGATCGCCAAGATCCTCGCCCAGCGCGGGGCGCACGTCGCCGGCAGCGACGCCAAGGAGTCGGCCACCGCGGACGCGCTCCGGGAGCTCGGGGTGACCGTGCACATCGGACACGCGGCCGAGTACCTCGCGGAGGACGCGTCGTGCGTCGTCGTCTCCAGTGCCATCCGCGCAGACAACCCCGAGCTGGCCCGCGCCGCCGAGCTGGGCGTGCCCGTGGTCCACCGCTCCGACGCGCTCGCCGCGCTGATGAGCACGTCGCGCACCATCGCCGTCGCCGGTACCCACGGCAAGACCACCACCACGTCGATGCTCGCCGTCGCCCTGACCGAGCTGGGCCTCGACCCGTCGTACGCGATCGGCGGCGATCTGGCGGGGCCCGGCACCAACGCCAGCCACGGCGACGGGGAGGTCTTCGTCGCCGAGGCCGACGAGAGCGACCGCAGCTTCCAGAAGTACGACCCGGACGTCGCGATCGTCCTCAACGTCGAACTCGACCACCACGCCAACTACGCGTCGATGGACGAGATCTACGAGTCCTTCGAGGCCTTCGTCGCCAAGATCCCGCACGGTGGCTCGCTGGTCGTCGGCGAACACGCCGGCGCCCGGGAGCTGGCCGCGCGGGTGTCCGCCCGCGAGGACCTGACGATCGTGAAGGTCGGCGAGGACGAGGACGCCGACGTCCGCATCGTCGCCATCACGCCGAAGGGCATGACCAGCGAGGTCACCATCACCCTGCAGGACCGCGGCGAGATCACCTTCACCGTCTCCGTCCCCGGCCGTCACTACGCCCACAACGCCGCCGCCGCACTCGCCGCCGGCATCCGCACGGGCGTCGACCCCGTCGGGCTGGCCCACGCACTGACCGCGTACACCGGGGTCGGCCGCCGTCTACAGCTCAAGGGCGAGACCAAGGGCGTCCAGGTGATCGACTCGTACGCCCACCACCCCACGGAGATGACCGCCGATCTCGAAGCGATGCGCGCCGCGGCGGGCGACTCCCGGCTGCTGGTCGTCTTCCAGCCGCACCTGTTCTCCCGAACCCAGGAGCTCGGCACGGAGATGGGCCGGGCCCTGGCCCTCGCCGACGCCTCGGTCGTCCTCGACATCTACCCCGCCCGCGAGGACCCGATCCCCGGCGTCACCAGCGCCCTGATCACCGACGCCGCGACCGCGGCGGGCGCCGACGTGACCACCGTCCACGACAAGACGGCCGTTCCCGAGGTGATCGCGGGAATGGCCGAGCCCGGTGATCTCGTTCTCACCATGGGGGCGGGCGACGTCACGGACCTCGGTCCGCAGATCCTCGCCCACCTGACGAACTGAGTCCGAACCGAGGAGAGCGAGCATGGCGTACGACGTCGAGAAGCCGGACGAGCAGTGGCGAGCTGAGCTGACCCCCGCTGAGTACGCCGTGCTGCGCCAGGCCGGCACCGAGCCTGCCTTCACCGGTGAGTACACGGACACCAAGACGAAGGGTGTCTACTCGTGCCGAGCGTGCAGCGCGGAACTCTTCACCTCGGGTGAGAAGTTCGCGTCCCACTGCGGATGGCCGTCCTTCTACGATCCGAAGGACAGCGACGCGGTGGAGCTCGAGTCCGACCGTTCACACGGGATGGTGCGGACCGAGGTGCGCTGTGCCCGTTGCGGGTCGCACCTGGGGCACGTATTCGAGGGCGAGGGCTACCCGACCCCAACGGACCAGCGGTACTGCATCAACTCGATCTCGCTCAGGCTGGTTCCGGACGCGGAGTGACCCCGGGGCTTCCCGTCGGCGCTTCGCGGCGCATGGCTTCGGGGTTGCCGTGGGGGGCGCGGATCCAGGAGAGGGTGGGGGAGTGGATGGAGGGGCGAAGCCGTAGGAGACGGTGGCCCGTTGGTCCTCCGTGAGGTCGGGGCGGAGGCGCGGTGGCGCCTCGGACGGAAGGGGCGGGGGCCACGGCCAGTACGGCGATGTGGGCCCCGCGTCGGCCGGAGACGGACGAGGGATGAAGCGATCCCGTTCCGCCAGTCGGCCGTTCGTGGTCGGCCGGCGGGTAAAACGGAGACGCGCGGCCGACGACGGACACGGGAGAGCCCGGCCGTTCAGCCAGTCCTGCGATCGTCGACCCGGACGGACAGTTGAGGCCACCCGGTGAGGAGCCCGGCCATCGCGTCGGGAGGCACGTCCCCTGCGGTACACAGGTCGGGGTCCGGGGAGAAGCGGACGGTCGTCCCGGTCGTGCCGTCGTCTTCGATCGGTGTCAGATCCGTTGCGGGAACACCGTGTAGGTAGTGCTGGACCCAGGACCCCTCTGCACGGCGGTTGACGTGCACGAGTTGTCCGCTGAGCGCGGCGACGACGGACATGCCCCGACGGGGCCGGCCGTCGGGAAGCAGCGGTGCGTCCGGTTGGTCGAAGAACCGGAGGTCCTTCGACGCCATGACGGGCTTCTTCACGGCTCGCCCCCGGTCGTCGAAGCGGGTGTCTGTGCCACGCCCGTCGTCCGCGACGGACACCGACCCGTCGGCGTGGAATGTGACCGTGCAGTGCCCTCCGCCCCTCGCGTCCGCCTCGTCGGCCGCGTAGGCGACGACTTCGAGGATCAGGTGCGGCAGCCCACCCGGGGCGAAGGCGGCCGGATCGCTCCTGATGTACGAGAGGTGGTCGGCGTCCACGTCCTTCGTCCAGTCGTGCGTCGTGTTCCGCCACGTAGCCCTGGTCGCGTCCATCGGACGAGTATGGCGATCGTGCGGCGGGGTCACGACCGGAGGAGTCCGTGCAGCGACCTCACGCGGGCTGCAGCAGGTCCCAGCGGTTGCCGTACAGATCCTGGAACACCACCACCGTGCCGTACGGTTCGCGGCGGGGCTCCTCCAGGAAGCGCACGCCCGCCGCCGTCATCCGCGCGTGGTCGCGGGCGAAGTCGTCGGTGTGCAGGAAGAATCCCACCCGGCCACCGGTCTGGGCGCCTACGCTCGCCTGCTGTTCCTCGCCCGCGGCGCGGGCGAGGAGCAGGTCGGTGCCGCCGCCACCGCCGGGCCGGACGACCACCCACCGGGACCCGTCGCCGCGGTCGGCGTCCTCGACCAGGGTGAAGCCGAGGGCATCGCGGTAGAAGGAGATGGCTTCGTCGTAGTCACGCACGACCAGCGTGACCAGGGCGATGCGGGGCAGCGACGTGGACATCCGTGTTCTCCTCGGTGGGGGTGCCCCAGTATCGCCCACGCACGTCCGCCGACGCACCCGCCGCCTGGTCCTCCGGCGCCCAGGGCTCCGGGAACGGGCCGCGGTCTCCGACCGCCTCCGTCACCGTCGGCCGGCCGTGCCCCTCCGCACCCGGCTCGCGAGCCGCCGGACGGTCCGCGCCGTCAACTCCTGGTCTGCGCCGGACGCATTCCCGATCCGCGAAGAGGGTGCCTGGCGAAGAGGATGCCTTGGTCCGTACGAGCGACCATGGCGGTACCCGTCGAGAGGCTCCAGTACGGGACAATGCGGCATGGATCCGTCGATGGAGCAGCTCGTGGACCGCGCCAGGCGGCTGACCCACCCCGGACGACGTCATCTGCTCGGGATCGCGGGTCCGCCCGGGGCGGGAAAGAGCACGCTGGCGGAACAGCTCGTGGCACGGCTTGCCGGGAGCGCCGTCCTCGTACCCATGGACGGTTTCCACCTCGCGCAGGTCGAGCTGCGGCGCCTCGGACGGATGCAGCGCAAGGGCGCCCCGGACACGTTCGACGCCGCCGGGTACGCCGCACTGCTCGCCCGGCTGCGGGGGCCCGAACGCGGCACGACCGTGTACGCACCCGCGTTCGACCGGGGGCTGGAAGAGCCGGTGGCGGGCAGCATTCCCGTCCCGCCGGACGTCCCGCTCGTCGTCACCGAAGGCAACTACCTGTTGCACGACGAGGGCCCCTGGGCGCAGCTCCGCACGCTCCTCGACGAGGTGTGGTACCTGCACTTGGACGAACGGTTCCGCGTGCAGCGCCTCGTCGACCGTCACGTGCGCTTCGGAAAGGAGCGTGCGTACGCCGAGCGGTGGGTCAGGGAATCGGACGAGGTGAACGCGCGCCTGGTGGCCCACGGCAGGTACCGCGCCCATCTCACCGTCCGGATGGATCCGGTCCGGGATCCGGGCGCTGGCACCGCTGCCGGCCCGGCGCCCGGGGCGTGATCTGATCCGGGCGCAACCGATGCGCGAGCACGCCGGCGGTGGGGAGCGGTGCCCGGGAACGGCCGCGGGGCCAGTGCCGTCGCCGAGCGCCCGCCACAGGAGGCCACGATCTCGTCCGTGTGGTCGAATGCAGGTCGTCGCGGACGGCCAGGATGAATCTCCCGTACGCGCCCGGCGCGGCGTGCCCCGCGGCGAGCGGCGGCCGCCGGCCCGTGACAGGGGGTACTGGTGCTCCTCGACCAGCTGACGATGCGGGCGGGCAGCGCGGCGGGTGCCTCGCCGACGCGTATGGCCGCGCGGGCCGGGGCGACAGCGGCCGTGGTGGGGCTCATGGACCGGCTGCTCGTCGCCCGGTCGGCCGAGACCATGCTCCGGCGGGAGGCGAGCAAGCAGCAGGCACCAAGACGCTCCCGCGGTGCCGGTCGGTGCCGGTGCCGACGAAGCGTGGCAAGGGCTGTGGGAGCGGCTCGCAGCCGACATCGGGTCGATTCCCGAGATCGAGTGCGAGCGCCAGCGGCGCGTGAGCGCCCGTAGAGGACACAGCGTCGACGCGACCCACCCGCCGACCCATCTGCGTCGCGAGTGCCTGCTGCGCGCGGCGCCGGTGGACGCGGCCGTCGTGACGGCGAGAGTGAACGGCGGATCGCCGCAGAGTTGGCCGAGGCCCGGGCGGTCCTGGCGCAGCGGGTGATGCGGGACGGGCTCGGGGGACAGCGGGTTGCACGCGATCCGTGACCCGTGATCCGTGATCCGTGATCCGCGACCCGGTCGGGCGGTGCGTCATCGACGGGCCGCGCACCGGGCGCACCGGCTGAGCAGGTCGGCCCGCCGATGCGTACCACTCGGTGCCCCGTCGCCGGATCGCGACCGGTCGGCGGGGCACCAACAGCAGAGGCACGCGGGACGCCGTCACGCAGGGGTTTTCGAGCCCAGCGCACCGGGGGCTGCGGGGACCCAGTCGGGCAGGTCCCGCGCCGGGTCCGGTGCGTTCATCCGGACCCGCCAGCCGTCCTCCCCTCCCACACCGTCGAGCCGTACGTCGACGGCCGCCCGCTGGGAGGTGCCGTGGAAGTAGAGCACGACCGTCTGGCGCTCGCCCCCCTCGTCGTAGAAGTCGGCTGTGACCTTTCCCCGCGCCCCCGTGCGGAAATGCCTGATCCAGGCGCCGGCGGTCGCTTGCGTCTCGCTCCGCGTGCCGTCACTGCCGGCGAGTGCCCGCAGGGCGTCCGCGTCTCCGTCGGCGATTCGCCAGACGACCTGTTGTACGACCTGCAGGGATCCCGAGGACGGGTAGCCGACCACCCGGAGCGGTTCGTGTTCGGCGTAGTCCTGGGCGTAGCGGGAAGGGGCGTCGTCCGTGAGCGAGCACGACGGGAGCACGCAGAGCGCCAGCGTGGTCACGGCGGCCCTCGCGGTCCGTACCGCAACGGAGGCGGGCCGTGCCGCAACGGTGGTGCGTGTGGTCATGTGTGCGTCCCCCCGGGGCGAACACCGGGCGGTTCCGGTGCAGCAGGGAAGGTACTGCACCGCTCGGCCGGCGGTTCCGCTGGTCCCGGGCGGGAGGCGCCGTGCCCCTGCGGGCCGCCGGGCCGTGACCGTGGGCGTGGGCGACGGACCGGGACGGTCGCCGCAGCGCCACGGGGCCGACTGCACGAGTGACGGTGCGGTAGGTACGCTCGAAACCTGAGCACACGCACAGGAAACCAGAGGGCAGACAGCACGAGCGGGGGTTGACGTGGGGCTGTTCCGGCGAGGACCCAAGCGTGACGGGACGGATGTGCCCCGGGACGCCGAGTTCGCCTTCCTCTCGGTGGGCGAGGGCGCACGCTTCCGCGCACAGGTGCGGGAGGCGTTCGCGGAGCAGGGCCTTGAAGTCACCGTCTACGCGGACGTGGTCACCGACAGCGCCGGTCGCCAGTTCGGTCTCGCCAATCTGGCGGCCGTCTGCCACAACGACGACCGGGGTCCCCGGGTGTGGCCCACGGTCATTCGCCAGCACGTCGGCATGGTGCTGCGCACCATGGACGCCCCGTCCGCCCTGGACACCCTGTCGCCGGACCAGATCCGCGCCCAGCTCTACCCCCGGGTGATCGGATCGGACGGCCTCGACCGGAAGACGTTCCGCTACGCCAGATCGCTCGCACCGGGACTCAGCGAGGTGCTCGCCCTCGATCTCCCCGAGAGCGTCATGATGCTCACCGACGACGCCCTGGAGCCGCTCGGCGACGTACCGGGGCTGCGTGAGCGTGCCATGGCCAATCTGCGCGGGCTGCCGATCGAGGGCCACGAGACGGTCGCGGACGCCGGGGGCATGTGCTTCGAAGTGGTCGTCGGCGACTCGTTCTACACCGCCAGCCGGGTCCTGGTACTCGACGCGCTCGTCCGGCAGGTCACCGGGCAACACATCACGGCCGACGGGGCGCTGGTGGCGCTCCCCTTCCGGCACCAGCTCGCGTTCCACGTGATCCGGGACAGCAGCGTCATCCCCTCGCTGAACGCCATGGCCGCGTTCGCCGCATCCGGGTTCGCGGACACCCCCGGGGCGATCACCCCGTTCGTCTACTGGTGGCGGGGTGGGACGCTGACCCAGCTCAGCGACCGCGACGTGGACGGCGACGGATTGCGGATCGTGGTCGGCGGGGAATTCCGGGACCTGTTGGAACGTCTCGTCGCGCACGGTCGCGACGAGGACTGACCGCTCGGGGACTGACCGGCGCGGCCCGCCCCCGGCACGGGCCGCGGAACACGGTCGTCGGGGTCGGCCGGCACTGTGAACGAGTCGAGGAGGAGCCCCATGTCCACCGCTTCCCAGCCCGTGCCGCCCGCGCCCTTCACCGCCGACGACTACCGGGCCAGGATGGTTCGTGCGGCCCGCTCCGCGGCCGAGGCGGGGCTCTCCGGCCTCCTCGTGGCGCCCGGGCCCGACCTCGCGTACCTCACCGGCTACGCGCCCCCGGTCACCGAACGGCTCACGACGCTCGTGCTCGTCGAAGGACAGGACCCAGTCCTGGTCGTGCCCGCCTTGGAGGCCCCCGACGCCGGACACGCCACCGGTGCCCCCGCCCTGTCCCTCCGTCCCTGGACCGACGGGAAGGACCCGTACGCCGTCACGGCTGCGCTGTTGGAGGGCAAGGGGCGGTTCGGGATCAGCGACAACACGTGGGCCATGCACCTGCTCGGTATGCAGCGCGAACTGCCCGGCACGACGTACACGGCCCTCACGGACGCCCTGCCGCTGCTGCGCGCGGTGAAGGACGCGCGCGAACTCGACCGGATGGAGGCCGCCGGGGCGGCGGCCGACGAGGCCTACCGCGAGGTCCTCAAGGTCCGGTTCTCCGGCCGCAAGGAGTCCGACATCGCCGCCGACATCGCCGCACTGCTCCTGCGCTTCGGCCATTCCCAGGTCGACTTCACCATCGTCGGCTCGGGACCGAACGGCGCCGATCCGCACCACGAGGCGGGCGAGCGCACCATCAGGGAGGGCGACATGGTGGTCCTCGACTTCGGCGGCCTCAAGGACGGCTACGGGTCGGACACCACCCGCACCGTGCACGTCGGCGAGCCGTCCGAGGAGGAGCGGCGCGTCCACGACGTCGTGCGCGAGGCCCAGCAGGCGGGGTTCGAGGCGGTGCGACCGGGCGCAGCGTGCCAGGACGTCGACCGCGCGGCGCGCGCGGTGATCGAGGAAGCCGGGTACGGGGAGCACTTCATCCACCGCACCGGTCACGGGATCGGCGTGACCACTCACGAGCCGCCCTACATGATCGAGGGCGAGGTGCTCCCGCTCGTCCCGGGCATGTGCTTCTCCGTCGAACCGGGCATCTACCTTCCCGGCCGCTTCGGGGTCCGCATCGAGGACATCGTGACGGTGACCGAGGACGGGGGCCGCCGCCTCAACAACACCCCACGGGAGATGGCGATCGTCGCATAGCGGGCGGTGCCCGGGGAGCGGCGCGTCGCCCGCCCGCCGTGGCCCGGGTCCCGCTCGTCGTCAGCGCGGCTCTCACCGTGCTCACCGGTCGGCGAGGACCACACACGACTCGCCCGGCAGCACCAGCAGGCCGTCCTCGCCCGGTGGTTCGACACCGTCCCAGCCGGCCAGTACCCGACCCCCGCTGCCCAGCGGGACGGTGGCCGTCTCCCGGCCGAGGTTCGCGGCCACCCGCAGGTCGCCGCGCCGGAAGACGAACCAGCGGGCCGCCTCGTCGAACGCGACCCGCACCGACTCCAGATCCGGGTCGGACAGGTCCGGTTCCGCGTGCCGTAGGGCGATCAGCTCGCGGTACCAGGCCAGCAGACGGGCGTGCGGCTCCCGGGCCCGCTCGGAGCGGTCCAGGCAGGAACGCTCCCGGGTGGCCGGGTCCTGCGGGTCGGGGATGTCGTCGGCGGCCCAGCCGTGCCGGGCGAACTCCCGGCGTCTGCCCAGGCGAACGGCCTCGGCCAGCTCGGGGTCCTGGTGGTCGGTGAAGAACTGCCACGGCGTGCCGGCACCCCACTCCTCGCCCATGAACAGCATCGGGGTGAACGGCGAGGTGAGCACGAGTGCGGCGGCGCAGGCGAGCAGGCCGGGTGAGAGCCGGGCGGAGAGCCGGTCGCCGAGAGCCCGGTTGCCGATCTGGTCGTGGGTCTGGGCGTAGCCGAGGAAGCGGTGTGCGGGTGTGTGCGTTCGGTCGACGGGTCGGCCGTGGGTGCGGCCGCGAAAGCTCGAGTACGTGCCGTCGTGGAAGAAGACGTGCCCCATGGTCTTGGCCAGGGCCGTGAGCGGAGCTCGTGCGAAGTCGGCGTAGTAGCCCTGCGATTCACCGGTGAGGGCGCAGTGCAGGGCGTGGTGGAAGTCGTCGTTCCACTGCGCGTGCAGGCCCAGTCCGCCTTCCTCGCGGGGTGTCGTGGTCCGCGGATCGCACCGGTCGGACTCCGCGATGAGGAACACGGGTCTGCGGACGTCCGTGGCGAACCGGTCGACCGCTGAGGAGAGTTCCTCCACGAACGTCAGCGCGCGGTTGTCGGCGAGCGCGTGCACCGCGTCCAGTCGCAGACCGTCGAAGCGGTAGTCGCGCAGCCAGGCCAGCGCGCTGTCCGTCAGGTAGGCGCGCACTTCGTCCGATCCCGAGGCGTCCAGGTTGACCGCGGAGCCCCACGGCGTGTGGTGGGTGTCGGTGAAGTACGGGCCGTAGGCGGGCAGGTGGTTGCCCGATGGGCCGAGGTGGTTGTGCACGACGTCCAGGACGACGCCGAGACCGAGGCCGTGCGCCGCGTCGACGAAGCGCTTGAGCGCCGCGGGGCCGCCGTACGGCTCGTGCACCGCCCAGGGCGACACCCCGTCGTAGCCCCAGCCGTGCGTCCCCGGGAAGGGACACAGGGGCATCAGCTCGACGTGGGTGACGCCCAGGTCCGCCAGCTCGGTGAGGTGGGTGGTCGCCGCGTCGAGCGTGCCCTCGCGGGTGTACGTGCCGACGTGCAGTTCGTAGAGGACCGCGCCGGCCAACTCGCGGCCGGCCCAGTCGTCGGTGCGCCAGACGTGGGCGTCCGGCGCGACCACCGCGCTCGGGCCGTCCGGCCCCTCAGGCTGACGCCGCGAGCGGGGGTCGGGCCGCAGCGGGCCGCCGTCGAGGACGAAGCCGTACCGCGTCCCGTCGGCGGCCGCCGCCTCCGCGGTCCACCAGCCGGGCCGCGCCGGGTCCCGGTCCATCCTCCGCTCGGTGCCCTCAAGCCACAGAGCGACCTGTTCCTGCGCATACGGTGCCCATACCTCGAACAGCACTGGTGATCGATCCCCTGTCGTGTAGGTGGCACTAGCACTCGTACCCATCCTGGCAACTCCGGGGTCTGGAGGCGCCGTACTCGCCGGTACTAGGGTCCCGCCATGACATCGCCGTCCGCGACACCGATGCCCGCGTTCCCTCCCGGCTTCCTGTGGGGCGCGTCCGCGTCCGCGTTCCAGACCGAGGGCGCCGCAGACACCGACGGAAAGGGCCCCTCCGGTTGGGATGCCTTCGCCGCGGAGCACGGCCGCATCAAGGACGGTTCCGACGCCTCGCGCGGCACCGCCTTCCACGAGCGCTACCGCGAGGACGTCGCGCTGCTCGACGGACTCGGCGCCGGGGCCTTCCGGTTCTCCATCAGCTGGCCGCGCGTGGTGCCCGGCGGCAGCGGCCCGGTGAACGCCGCCGGACTCGACTTCTACGACCGGCTCGTCGACGAGCTGTGCGGCCACGGCATCGCCCCCGCCCCGACCCTGTACCACTGGGACACCCCGCTGCAGCTGGACGAGGCAGGCGGCTGGCTGAACCGCGACACCGCCGTGCGGTTCGCCGACTACGCGGGGGCCGTCGCGGAGCGCCTCGCCGACCGCGTCCCCATGTGGATCACGATCAACGAACCAGCGGAAGTCACCATGCTGGGCTACGCCCTCGGCGAGCACGCCCCCGGCAAGAAGCTCCTCTTCGACGCGCTGCCCGCCGCCCACCACCAACTCCTCGCCCACGGACTGGCCGTCCAGGCCCTGCGCGCGGCAGGCGCGGGCAACGTCGGGCCGGCAGTCTCCCACTCGCCCGTGCACGCCGCGGGTGACGGCGAGGAGGACCGCTCCGCGGCCGAGGTCTACGACACGCTCACCAACCGGCTGTTCGCCGATCCGCTGCTGACCGGCCGCTATCCCGACGGCTTCGACGGACTGATGCCGGGCCCGGTCGCCGACGACCTGGCCGTGATCTCCCAGCCCCTCGACTGGTACGGCGTCAACTACTACAGCCCCATGCTGGTCGGTGCGCCCGCACCCGATGCCCTCGGCTCGTACGCGGGGTTCGGGATGCCCGCGGACCTTCCCTTCGGGCTGCGCGAGATCGAAGGCGTCCCACGCACCCGCTTCGGCTGGCCGGTCGTCCCCGACGGGCTCCGCGAACTGCTCGTCACCCTCAAGGAAAGGTACGGCGACCGCCTGCCGCCGGTGTACGTCACCGAGAACGGCTGCTCGTACGACGGCGTCGACGACCGCTCGCGCATCGCCTTCCTCGACGGTCACCTGCGGGCCCTGCACCGGGCGGTGGAGGAGGGCGTCGACGTCCGCGGCTACTTCGTCTGGTCGCTGACCGACAACATCGAATGGGTGGAGGGCGCCGCGCAGCGCTTCGGCCTCGTCCACGTCGACTACACGACCATGGAGCGCACCCCGAAGGCGTCGTTCAGCTGGTACCGGGACGTGATCCGCGCCCAGCGGTCGACGGGCCGCTGAGGGGCCTGGCCACGGGTGCGGGCTCAGGGCACCGAACGGGGCCGGCCACACGGACCGCGCGGAGGGGCGCGACCACCCGCTACGACGCGGTGCGGACCGGGTAGCGGCCCGCGTACGCCACGATCGGCTCAGGGGGCTCAGGGGGCTCAGGGGGCTCAGGGGGCTCAGGGGGCTCGGGGGTGACCGGGGCCCACGGTCACTCCCGAACCCGATCAACGGGCGGCAGCGAAACCGCCCCGCCGGGCGGGATCAGACCAGATGGATGCGTTCCTGCACGACGGGATGCCCGGCCTTGGTGAAGTTGCCCGCCATCGGGAAGTTGTGCTGGTCCGTGGCGCCCGCGACGAATTCGGCACCGTGGCGAGCCAGGACGTGCGTGCACTCCACGAGCAGGTCGTAGGCATACCCGCGGCCCCGCTGCTCCGGCACGACACCGATGAAGCCGATGCACGGTCCGGACGGGTTGTGAGCCGGGATGTGCAGCCCGACCAGCTCGCCCTCCCGGGTGTACGCCAACTGCCACCACTCGCGCGGCGACGGGCACCAGCGGAAGAAGTCCAGCTCCTCCTGCGCGGCCTGGTCCAACCCGCCCTCCGCGATGGCCCGCCGTGCGTGCGCGTCCAGCGTCCCGGTGTGCACGCGGCGCAGCACGTCGAGGATGGCGTCGTCGTCCGGCTCGGGACGGAACTCCAGGCGCCCGGGGCGTTCGGGCAGGCCCCGCTCCGGCGTCCACCGGTACTGGAAGCGTTCGACGAGCACCTCCATCCCCGCCGCCTTCGCGGCTCGCAGGCGCGCCTCGGCGGCCGCCGCGAGCGCCGGGTCCTCGCGCCAGCCCGCCGGCAGGATCAGTTCGTACTCGACCTGGAACGGTGACGTGCGCAGCAGTTCGGCGCCCGCCTCCTCCTCGCCTTCGGCCACGTCGAACCAGTTGAGCAGCACGGGCGAGGGATCGTCGGCGCCGCCCCACCAGGCGGCGCGAGCGACGACCCCACCGTCGCGCAGGGCGACGCGCTTCCACTCGGGGCGGTGTGTGGCCCGTGCGAGCGCTCGTCCGGTGCCCAGCGGGTCGGGAAGGGTGTCGAAAAGGTCTGCATCGCGCTCGGAGAGCGCACGGATGACCAGATCGGTCATGGGAAGTCCTCCGGAAGGAACGTGCCTGCTGCGCCCCCGGTCAGACAGTGAACGCCGGGTGGACGGGGCGGGAGCGCGGGAATGGAGTGGTCTGCACTGCACTCGCCTCCTTCCGTCGCTCACGGGCGTCGTGATCACGCTAGACGGTGCGGGCGGGACCCGTCCACCCGTTTGCCCGGGGCGACGTTGGCCCCTCCCCTGCCGGGCGTGCCGTCTACGCCGTGTCACAGCCTCGTTGGTCTGCGCCGTCCGTGCTGGACACCTCGGGGCGGTCAGCCCGACAATCGCCCACGTGACGTCCTCCTACGAGTTCCAGACCTACCCCGCGAGGGCCTCCGACGCCGAGCGGGACCGCGTGCTGGGGATCCTCCGGGAGGGCGCCGTCCAGGGCCGGCTGTCCCACGAGACGTTCGTGCGGCGGATGGAACTGGCCCTGGCCGCGCGCAGGCCCGACGAACTGCAGGCGCTCGTGGCGGACTTGCACACCGAAGGCCGTCTGACGAAAAGGCTGTTCGGTGCGGTCGGGAGGGTCTCCGCGTTCTCCGCGCGCCTCGGCCGTGCCTGGAAGGCCGAGCGGCTGCCCCCGCTGTTGCTGCCCGAGCCCGGCCCGTACCCGCTGCGCATAGGCCGGGACCCGTCCAACGGGCTGCGGCTCAGCCACGAGACCGTCTCGCGCCGCCACGCCGAACTGGTCCTGCACGGCGGTCTCTGGGTGCTGCGCGACCTCGGTTCGACCAACGGCACCACCGTCAACGGCCGTCGCGTCACCGGCTCGGTCGTGGTCAAGGCCAGCGACATGGTGGGCTTCGGGCGGATGGGTTTCCGGCTCGACGCGCGCTGACGCGCGCTGACGCGCGCTGCGGTGCCGGAGCCCGCCCGGTCTGCTGGAGTCGCCGCCCCGTCAGGGTGAGGAACGCCTCATCCACAACCTCCGGGAGCGCATCGGTTGGGCGCACGTGCCGCGCCACGTCCGAGGGCTCCGCCTCCCCACCGACGATCAGCCGGGCCTCCGCCACCGTCTCCGACACGTCTGGGCCGACGGGGTGCACCCCCGGGGCGGTGCCCGCGGCGTCCGTCGCGCGCCGTGGCCACCTTCACCGTGCCGGCCCGTCGTGCTGCAGGTCGAGCCCGCCGTGGCGGCGTGCGCCGGCCGTGTTCTCCCGGGCCACCCTTCCGGGCGCGGCAGCCGCGTTCACCAAGGCGCTGCGGGAATCCTGGGCGCGCGGACCGCGCGAGGCCCGGACCGCACGGCCACCAGGACGCGCGGAGTGGGACTCACCGTCCGTGATGCCCTGAATCGCGCCCCGTCCGGTGCATGGGTAGCTTCGTGATCAGGCGCCCTCTTGCGTGAAGCCCGTGACGGCCCTCGTGACGGCCTTCCGCACGATCCCGAGGCAAGGAGAGCAGCATGTCCCGACCGGTCGCTGTGGGAGTGGACGGCTCAGAGGAGAGCCTGGCCGCGGTGGAGTGGGCCGCCGACGAGGCCGCGGCACGGGGCGCCGGGCTGCGGCTGGTGAACGCCTCACAGTGGCAGGAGCACCTGCTCCAGGGCGTCAAGCCGTCACGGGAGACCACGGCCGAGCGGACCCGGACCCTGGTCGAGGCCGCCGAAGAACGGGCGCGGGCGCGCCACCCGGAGCTCTCCCTCACCACGGAGGAGCGCGAGGACTCCCCCGCCAGCATGCTGCTCGGGGAGGCGGCAGACGCCCAAATGCTGGTGCTGGGCTCGAACGGGCTCGGTGGCGTCGGAGGCTTCATCATCGGTTCGGTGGCGCAGGAGGTCGTGGCCGACGCCCGGAACCCGGTCGTCGTCGTGCGGCCGGACTCCGGCGGACGCCCGGCGGGCGGCGGCGCCATGCGCCGGGTGGTCGTCGGACTGGACGTCCGCGACGTCAAGGCCGAACTCCTGGAGTTCGCGTTCGACTACGCCGCCCGGCACACCGCCCCGTTGCACGTCGTGCACACCTGGCACCACCCGGCCTTCCACCACGACTCGGGGGAGACGGCCGAGCGGGAGTCCGCCCTGGCCGCCGCGGTGCGCCCGTTCCGGGACAGGTTCCCGGCAGTGAAGGTGTCCGAGGAGGCCGCCCCCGGAAGGGCGGGCAGCCACCTCGTCGAGGCGGCGTCGAACGCGGGACTCGTCGTCGTAGGCCGGCGGCGGGCGGCGAGGGGGTCGCACATCGGATCCGTGACGCACGCCGTGCTCCACCACGCGCCCTGCCCGGTGGCCGTCGTGCCCCACGCGTGATGCGCGGCGGACCGGGGGACCAGAACTGGCACGGTTGCGCCTGCCGTACACCCCGGGTGGACCGCAGCACGCGCAGGAACGGTACGGACCGCCACCGTCGCGGGCTTTTCACCCGCGACGGGTGAGTCGGGGCGGGGACGAGCCGGGCACGCTGCGAAGCAGGGGGCCCCACCGCGGCGCTCGACGTGCCGCCGCCGGGCCGGCCCAGCACACCGGGCCAGCCCCAGGACACCGGATCAGGACGCCGAGATCGGACAATGCTCATGACCGACCTGGACACGCTGTCGGTGAACACCATCCGCGGGCTCTGCATGGACGCAGTCCAGAAGGCGGAGTCCGGGCATCCGGGCACCCCCATGGGGATCGCGCCCGTCGCCTACACGCTGTGGCAGCGGTTCCTGCGGTTCGACCCCCAGGACCCCATCTGGCCCAACCGGGACCGCTTCGTCCTCTCCGAAGGACACGCCTCGACCCTGCTGTGGGCGCTGCTGCACCTGACCGGGGTCCGCGCGGTGGATCCCGACTACGAGGTACTGGGCCGCCCCGCGGTGACGCTCGACGACCTCAAGTCGTTCCGCCAGCTCGACTCCCGTTGTCCCGGGCACCCCGAATACCGCTGGACCAGCGGCGTCGAGTCCACGACCGGGCCACTGGGGCAGGGAGTGGCCACCTCCGTCGGGATGGCGATCGCCGGCACGTGGCTCGCCGGTCGGTACAACCG
Organism: Streptomyces sp. NPDC059169; assembly: GCF_042755225.1. Lineage (NCBI taxonomy): Bacteria > Bacillati > Actinomycetota > Actinomycetes > Kitasatosporales > Streptomycetaceae > Streptomyces > Streptomyces sp. NPDC059169. The sequence goes on from NZ_JBHZCF010000004.1 coordinate 152,363, forward strand.
TCCGGACTTCCCGCTCTTCGACTTCGACGTGTACGCGCTCGCCGGGGACGGTTGCATGATGGAGGGCATCTCCTCGGAGGCCGCCTCGCTCGCGGGCCACCTCGGGCTGTCCAACCTCTGCTGGATCTACGACTCCAACCGGGTCACCATCGAGGGTCACACCGACATCACCTTCACCGAGGACGTCGCGGCCCGCTTCCTGGCGTACGGCTGGAACGTCACCACCGTCGCCGACGCCAACGACCTCGACGCCGCCGCGCGGGCCTTCCACACCTTCCGGGCCGAGACCGAACGCCCCACCCTGATCGTCGTGCACAGTCACATCGGTTACGGCTCGCCCGTCGAGGACTCGCCGCAGGCACACGGGGCGCCGTTCGGAGCCGACGGCGTGCGCGCCACCAAGCGTTTCCTCGGGATCCCCGAGGACGAGCAGTTCTGCGTGCCAGAAGCCGTCCGCGAAGGGTTCGCCGAAGGCATCGGCGCCCGGGGCGCCGCATTGCGCACCGAGTGGGAGAGCCTGCTCGACGGCTACCGGGCTGCCCATCCCGAACGGGCCGACGAACTGGAGCGGATGCAGCGCCGGGAGCTGCCCGACGGGTGGGACCGTGGTCTTCCCGAGTTCCCCGCCGACCCCAAGGGCGTTGCCAGCAGGGAGTCGTCGGGAGACGTGCTGAACGCCGTGGCGCAGCACGTGCCCTGGCTCGTCGGGGGTTCCGCCGACCTCTCGCCGTCCACCAAGACCCGTCTCACCTTCGGCGACGCGGGGGACTTCGAGCCCGGCAACCCCGCCGGACGCAACCTCCACTACGGCATTCGCGAGCACGCGGCCGCGGCCGTCGCCAACGGCATGGCCCTCACCAAGCTGCGCCCGTACTGGTCGGGATTCCTGATCTTCTCCGACTACGCCAAGGCCGCCATCCGGCTGTCCGCCCTGATGGAGATCCCCGTACTGCACATCTTCACCCACGACTCCATCGGCGTCGGTGAGGACGGACCCACCCACCAGCCGGTCGAGCAACTCGCAGGACTCCGGGCCATGCCGGGGCTTCTCGTCTTCCGGCCGGGTGACGCGGGCGAGGTCGTCGAGACGTGGCGCGTGGTCGCCGCGCTCCGCCACGAGCCCGCCGCGCTGGTCCTCTCCCGCCAGGCGCTGCCCACCCTCGACCGGACCCGGCTCGCCCCCGCCGCCGGGGTGGCGCGCGGTGCCTACGTCCTGGCCGACCCTCCTTCCGGCGATCCGCAGGTGATCCTGCTCGCCACCGGGTCAGAGGTGTCCCTCGCGCTGTCCGCGCGGGAGGAACTCGCCGCAGGGGGCATCAGGGCACGGGTCGTCAGCATGCCCTGTTGGGAGCTGTTCGACCGTCAGCCGCGGGAATACCGGGACGAGGTCCTGCCGCCGTCGGTGACCGCACGGGTCGGCATCGAGCAGGCGTCGACGTTCGGATGGGAGCGGTACGTGGGCGATCGCGGCGCCATGATCGGTATGCACACCTACGGCGCCTCGGCGCCCCTGAAGCAACTGCTCACGGAATTCGGGTTCACACCGCAGCGGGTGGCGCAGGTCGCGCGCGAGTTGGTGACGGCCCGCGAGGAGGCGAGGGCGTGAAGGCGACGGAAGCACTGCGGCAGCACGGGCAGAGCCTGTGGCTGGACAACATCACGCGCGGCATGCTGGATTCGGGAAAGATCCAGCGGTACGTCGACGCGTACTCGGTCACCGGCCTCACGTCGAACCCGTCCATCTTCGACAAGGCCATCGCGTCGGGCGACTACGACGCTGCGATCGCCGAAGGGGCCACCCGCGGCCTCTCCGGTGAGGAGCTGTTCTTCGAGCTCGCTCTCGAGGACCTGCGCCGGGCGGCGGACCTGTTCCTGCCCGTCCACGAGCGTACGGACGGCGTGGATGGCTGGGTGTCCCTCGAGGTGTCCCCGGAGCTCGCCCACGACACCGCGCGCACGGTCGAGGCCGCCAAGGAGCTGTTCGAGCGCGCCGGCCGGCGCAATCTGTTCATCAAGATTCCCGGCACCAGGGAAGGGCTTCCGGCGATCACCGAATGCATCGCCTCCGGGGTGCCGGTGAACGTCACCCTGCTGTTCTCCGCGGACCAGTACCGTGCCGCCGCGAACGCCTACCTGGACGGTGTCGAACGCCGTGCCGAGCAGGGCGTCGACCCGGCCGTGGGTTCCGTCGCGTCCGTGTTCATGTCCCGTTGGGACGCCGCCGTCGCCGACCGTGTGCCGCAGGAGTTGAAGGACCGGCTCGGCCTGGCCGTCGGGCTCGACACCTACCGTGCGTACCGCTCCTTGATGGACTCGGACCGGGTGCAGCGGCTGGAGAACGCGGGCGTCCGCATGCAACGGCTGCTGTGGGCCAGTACCCGCACCAAGGACCCGGAGGCCTCCGACACCCTCTACGTCCACGGGCTGGCGGCGCCGTTCACCGTCAACACCATGCCCGACACCACGCTGGAGGCCTTCTACGACCACGGCGAGGTGGGAGAACCCATGCCGGCCGACGGCGGGGACTGCGACGAGGTACTCGCCCGGTTCGCCGCGGCCGGCGTGGACGTCGAGGCACTCGCCGCCCTGCTCCAGCGGGAAGGAGCCGCATCCTTCGTCGCCTCCTGGGGCGACCTGATGGCACGGATGTCCGCCCAGAGCTCTGCACTCACCTGAACCGGGGAGGCCGGTCATGACCACGGACACACCCACCCAGCTCGGCATGATCGGGCTCGGCCGGATGGGCGCCAACCTGGTGCGCCGGCTGATGCGCGACGGTCACACGTGCGTCGTCTTCGACCTCGATCCCGGCTCGGTCCGGGAATTGGAGAAGGAGGGCGCCACCGCGTCGTCCTCGCTCCAGGACCTCGTCGAGAAGCTGGACCCGCCCAGGAACCTCTGGATGATGCTGCCGGCGGGCGTCGTCCAGCCGACCCTCGACCAACTGTCCGCGCTGCTGGACGTCGACGACACCATCATCGACGGCGGCAACTCCTACTACCGGGACGACATCGCCCGCGCCAAGCAGTTGCAGCCCCGCGGCATCCACTACGTCGACTGCGGGACCTCGGGCGGCGTCTGGGGCCTGGAACGCGGCTACTGCCTGATGATCGGTGGCGAGGACACGGCGGTGGCCCGGCTGGACCCGCTCTTCCGAAGCATCGCCCCCGGCACGGGCACGGCCGAACCCACTCCGGGCAGGACCCGGTCCGACGGCACCGCTCCCGCGGGCTACCTCCACTGCGGTCCGAACGGCGCCGGCCACTTCGTGAAGATGGTCCACAACGGGGTCGAGTACGGCATGATGGCCGCCATCGCCGAGGGGCTGAGCATCATCAAGCACGCCGACGCAGGCCTGCGGGGCCGGACCGTCGACGCCGAGACCGCCCCGCTGCGCGAGCCGGAGGCGTACCAGTACGAGATCGACGTCGCCGAGGTCGCCGAGGTCTGGCGGCGTGGTTCGGTCGTCGGCTCGTGGCTGGTCGACCTGGTCGCCGACGCGCTGGCCCGCTCCCCACAGCTCGACCAGTACACCGGGCGGGTGTCGGACTCCGGGGAGGGCCGCTGGACGGTTCTGGCGGCGGTCGACGAGAGCGTGCCTGCGCCCGTCATCACCAGCTCGCTGATGCAACGCTTCGAATCGCGCGGCCTCGGCGAGTTCACCGACAAGGTCCTTTCCGCGATGCGCGGCGAGTTCGGCGGACACGCCGAGAAGGCGGGGTGACCCGTGGCCGCCTCCACAGAGTCGGACGGTCGTCCCACCGTCCCAGATGACCACGTGATCGTGCTGTTCGGTGCGACCGGCGACCTCGCCCGGCGCAAGCTGCTGCCCGGCCTGTTCCACCTCGCCAAGGCGGGGCTGATGCCGCGCCGTTTCCGTATCGTCGGCTCGGCGCCGGCCGCGGTGGCGCCCAGTGACGACGACTTCCGCAAGCGGGCGCGGGAGGCCGTCGCGGAGTTCGGCAGTTCGAAGCCCGAGGGGCCGGCCTGGCGGGACTTCGAGGACGCGCTGTCCTTCGGAGCAGCCGACCCGGACGCCCCCGAGCCACTGCTCGCCGCGGTCCGGGAGGCCGAGCGGGCCGTCGGCGGCAGCCCGCGCCGACTGTTCCACCTCGCAGTGCCGCCGAAGGCGTTCTCCTCCGTCGTCCAGTTGCTCGGCGCGACCGGACTCGCCGACAACGCCAGGGTCATCGTGGAGAAGCCGTTCGGGACGGACCTCCCCTCGGCCCGCGCCCTCAACGCGACGATCCACGCCGTCTTCGACGAGTCCCGGGTCTTCCGCATCGACCACTTCCTCGGCAAGGAATCGGTCGACAACATCCTCGCCCTGCGGTTCGCCAACGGTCTCTTCGAGCCCATCTGGAACCGGGACCACATCAGCCACGTGCAGATCGACGTCCCGGAGAAGATCGGCATCGAAGGTCGAGCCCAGTTCTTCGAAGGCACCGGGACCTTCCGCGACATGATCGTCACCCATCTCTTCCAGCTCATGGGCTTCGTGGCGATGGAACCGCCGACCGCCTTCGAGGCGAAGTCCCTGCGGGACGAGAAGAACAAGGTCTTCCAGAGCATGCGGTCGCTCGACCCGGCCCACGTCGTTCGCGGCCAGTACGAGGGCTACCGGGACGAGCCGGGTGTGGACCCGCAGTCGGACACCGAGACGTTCGTCGCCCTGCGCGTGGAGCTCGACAACTGGCGCTGGGCCGGTGTGCCGTTCTTCCTGCGCTCGGGCAAGTCCCTCGCGCAGGGCCGGCACGTCGTGACCCTCGGCTTCCGGGAACCCGCCCTGCGCATGTTCCCGCTGTCCGCACGGGGAGGTGTGCAGAAGGGCCGGAACAACGAGCTGGTGGTCGACTTCGCCGACCCCGGACGGGTCGCAGCCCGCTTCCTGGTCAAGGAGCCCGGCCCGGAAATGCGGCTGGACGAGGTCGAGATGGTGTTCGACTACGCCACCTCGTTCAACTCCATGTACGCCCTGGAGGGGTACGAACGACTCATTCTCGACGCGATGCTCGGCGACCAGTCCCTTTTCACCCGCGCCGACGGGATCGAGCGCCTCTGGGAGGCGTCCACGGTGCTGCTGGAGCAGCCGCCGCCGGTTGAGACCTACGCCCCCGGGTCCTGGGGGCCCGCGTCCATCGACCGGCTCATCGAGCCGTACCACTGGAGTCTGCCGGACGGCCACTGACGTCGGGTGGCCAACCGACGCGGTCGGCGGCCGGGGCGGCACCGCGCGGAGGCGGTGTCCGCCCCGACTGCTCCGTATGGCACCTCCGGCATCATCCCCACGGGCTACGCCTGGCGTGCTGGCGGCATCCGCAGCCCCGGGGACCGCAGCCCCCTTCTAGCCTCGACGCATGCTGGGGCTTCCGGATCACGTACGTACCTGCCTGTTCGATCTCGACGGTGTCCTGACGCGCACCGCGAAGGTCCACGCGGCCGCGTGGAAGCAGATGTTCGACGACTACCTTCGCCGGCGCGCCGACCGCGAGGGAACCGACTTCGTGCCGTTCGACGCCGTGCGCGACTACGACGAGTACGTGGACGGCCGGCCCCGCGAGGACGGCGTCCGCACCTTCCTCGCGGCGCGCGGCATCGAGCTGCCCGACGGCTCGCCCGACGACGGTCCGGACCGGGAGACCGTGATCGGGCTCGGTACCCGCAAGAACGACCTGGTGCTCACGAAGATCCGTGAGGAGGGCGTGGAGGCGTACGAGGGGTCGGTGGCCTACGTCACGGCCGCCCGCGACGCGGGGCTACGGCGCGCCGTGGTGTCGTCGAGCGCCAACTGCCGCGACGTCCTGGTTGCCGCCGGCATCGACGACCTCTTCGAGGTGCGCATCGACGGCATCGTGGCCCGTGAGCAGAGGCTGCGCGGAAAGCCGGAGCCGGACACCTATGAGGCCGGGGCCCGCGCCCTGGGCGTGGAACCGCGGTCCGCCGCGGTCTTCGAGGATGCCCTCGCGGGCGTACAGGCCGGCCGGGCCGGCGGGTTCGGGCTCGTCGTGGGCGTCGACCGCTCCGGGCAGGCCGAGGAGCTCCGGCGCCACGGCGCAGACGTCGTGGTGAAGGACCTCGCCGAACTGTTGGAGTCGCGATGATCATCCATCCCAGTTACGCGGTCGAGCCGTGGTGCCTGCGTGAGACCGAGCTGAACCTCGACGTCCTCGCCCAGAGCGAGTCCCTGTTCGCCCTGGCCAACGGGCACATCGGATGGCGCGGCAACCTCGACGAGGGCGAGCCGCACGGACTGCCGGGCGCCTACCTCAACGGAGTCCACGAGCTGCACCCCCTGCCGTACGCGGAGGCCGGCTACGGCTACCCCGAGTCCGGCCAGACGCTGATCAACGTCACCGACGGCAAGATCATCCGCCTGCTCGTGGACGACCACCCCTACGACCTGCGCTACGGCGAGCTGACCACCCACGAGCGGGTGCTGGACTTCCGCACCGGGGTGCTGAGCCGCACGGCGGAGTGGACGTCGCCGTCCGGCCGCACCGTGCGCATCACCGCCCATCGGCTGGTGTCGCTCACCCAGCGGGCCATCGCGGCGATCCGCTACGAGGTGGAACCGCTGGACGACGAGGTCACCGTGGCCGTCCAGTCCGAACTGGTCGCGAACGAGCAGTTGCCGCACGAAGCCGGTGATCCGCGGGTCGCGGCGGCGATCGAGTCCCCGCTGGAGCGGGAAGACCACTTCGCCCAGGACACCCGGCTGCGCCTGGTGCACCGTACGAGGAAGAGCGGACAGCGGGTGGCCACGGCGGCCGACCACATCGTCGAAGGGCCCGAGGGCACGACCCTGTCCTCCGAGAGCGAGCCCGACGTCAGCAGGCTCACGGTCACGGCCGCGCTGGCCCCGGGGCAGCGGCTGCGGCTGGTGAAGTACGTGGGCTACGGGTGGTCCGCGGAGAGGTCCCTGCCGGCCGTCCAGGACCAGGTGGCCGGAGCGGTCGCCGCCGCCCGCAGTACCGGCTGGGAAGGTCTCCTCGCGGAACAGCGCTCCTACCTGGACCACTTCTGGTCCTGCGCGGACGTCGAGGTGGAGGGGGACGCGGAGGTCCAGCAGGCCGTCCGCTTCGCCCTGTTCCACGTGTTCCAGGCCGCTGCCCGCGGCGAGGAGCGGGCGATCCCCGCCAAGGGACTGACGGGCACCGGCTACGACGGTCACTCGTTCTGGGACGTGGAGTCCTTCGTCCTGCCGGTGCTCACGTACACGGCTCCCCAGGCCGTCGCCCCGGTGCTGCGGTGGCGGCACGCGACCCTGCCCGCCGCCCGGGACCGGGCCCACCAGCTCGGGCTGTCCGGGGCCGCGTTCCCCTGGCGCACCATCACCGGGGCGGAGTGCTCGGCCTATTGGCCGGCGGGTACGGCCGCGTTCCACGTCAACGCGGACATCGCCGTGGCCGTGGTCCGCTACGTGCACGCCACCGGGGACGACGAGTTCGCGCGGGGACCGGGCCTGGACCTGCTGGTCCACACCGCGCGCCTGTGGCACTCGCTCGGCCATCACGACGCGGACGGCGTCTTCCACATCGACGGCGTCACGGGTCCCGACGAGTACAGCGCCATCGCCCGTGACAACGTCTTCACCAACCTGATGGCACGGCGGAACCTGCTGTCCGCGGCGGAGGCGGCGGGACGCCACGTCGACCGCGCCGAGGAACTGGGCGTCGACGACGAGGAAGCGGCGGCCTGGCGGGACGCCGCGGACCGGATCGCCGTGCCGTACAACGAGGCGCTCGGCGTACACGAACAGTCGGCCGGTTTCACCAGCTTCCAGCGCTGGGACTTCGACGGCACGTCGGCGGAGCAGTACCCGCTGCTGCTGCACTTCCCGTACTTCGACCTCTACCGCAAGCAGGTGGTGAAGCAGGCGGACCTGGTCCTGGCCATGCTGACCTGCGGGGACCGTTTCACGGACGACGAGAAGGCTCGCAACTTCGCCTACTACGAGGGCCTGACCGTGCGGGACTCCTCGCTCTCCGCATGCATCCAGGCCATCATGGCCGCCGAGACGGGCTACCTGCGGCTGGCCTACGACTACCTGGGCGAGGCCGCCCTGATGGACCTGGAGAACCTGGAGCACAACACCCGCGACGGGCTGCACATCGCCTCCCTCGCGGGCACCTGGATGGCGCTCGTCCTCGGCCTCGGGGGGATGCGCCAGTACCGGGGCGAGGGCGGCCCGGACGTCGGACTCAGATTCACGCCCTGGCTGCCCGAACGGCTCAGCCGGCTGAGGTTCACCGTGCTGGTGCGCGGTCGTAGGCTCCGGGTGGACATCGGCAGGTCCGCCGCCCGCTACACGCTGGTGGAGGGGGATCCGCTGCAGTTCCTGCACCACGGGGAGCCGTTCACCGTCGAGGTGGGCGAACCGGTGGAACGCCCCCTGCCCCCCGTGCCGGTACAGCCCGAGCCGCAGCAGCCCAAGGGGCGCCGGCCGCTCGACCGCACGGTGGCGGGGGAGGCGCTCGGCTGATCCGTCACCCGGCCGTCCGCTCCAGCAGTGCCACCGGCCGGTCGGCGAGGAGCCCACCGAGCGGCACGGGTACGCCGCCCCGGTACGTGCGCCCCCCGGCGAGCACGTCGGTCCACCGGCCGGCGGGCAGCACCAGGGACGTGTCTCCCCAGCCGCCCTTCTCGGCGAGCCGGAGGGAAAGCCTGGTCGCCACCGTCACGGCCGCCCCGGAGCGGCAGAAGGCCAGGCAGTGTCCAGCCGCCGCTCCGGCCGCCTCCAGGGGCGCGTAGCTGCCCGACGCGCCGAACACGTCGGGACGGCGGCGGCGCAGCCGCAGGGCCGCGCGGGTGAGCTCCGTCTTCTCGTCGGGCTCCGCCTCCCGGAACGGCCGCCGGTTGTCCGGGTCGACCAGCGCCAGGTACTCGTGCTCGGTGCCCTGGTAGAGCTCGGGAACGCCGGGCATCGTCAGCTGCACCAGGGCGGCGCCCAGGCGGTTGGCCCGTGCGTACGGGGCGAGCTCGCGGGCGAGCATCGCCAGCGTGTCCATCGGCGGACCGGCGCCGGCGGGTCCGGCGTCCACGAAGTCGCCCACAGCCTGTTCGTACTGCGGATCGGGCTCGGTCCAACTGGTGTGCAGTCCCGCTTCCCGCACCGCCTTCAGCAGGGCCGGGCGCAACCGCTCCGGATGCGGGATCCCGAAGCCGAAGGCCGTCTGCCAGGCCACCCACGCCAGATGGGCGTCGGGCGCAGCCGTCCCGGCCAGTTCCCTGAGCAGGCGTTCCCACCGTCCCGGGCATTCCGACAGGACCGTGACCCTGGCCCGCAGGTCCGCACTGCGCTTCGTGTCGTGCGTGGAGAGGACCGTGGCGGAATCCGGCCAGTCGCGGGCGATCCGGGTGCAGTAGGCGTGGAACTCCTCCGGGCTCACCGCCGGCTGCCCCGGGTCGCCGCCGACCTCGTTTGCGGAGATCAGCGGGGCGTATCGGTAGAAGGCGGTGTCCTCCACGGACTTGGCGCGCAGCGCCGAGGACGTCTGGGCGAAGCGGGCGCGGAACGCCTCCCGGTCCGGGCCCCCTCCGCGCCGGCCCAACGCCAGGTCCCGGATCACCTCGACGGCCTCGGCCTCCTCGGCGACCGCGAACGCCGCCTTCGCGCCCAGCGCCGCTTCCGCGGTGACGACCGATGCGCCGCCCGTGCGGTACGGGCGGTAGACCGGGACCCGCACCAGCAGCTCGCGGAGCGCGGTGCGCAGGGCCCACGGCGCGTGGTCGCGCGACTCCGGGTCCGCCTCGCAGGCGCGTTGCGCCAGCCGGGTGAGAGCCTCGATCTCCGCGGCGAGTTCGTGCGTCACCACCCGGTACGCGGAGCGCCGTACGGTGGCGTCCCAGAAACCGCCGCGGTCACCGGCGACCGAGGTGAAGTCCCGGTAGTGGTCGCACAGTTCCGCGGCCCCCGCCGGGTCGGTGAAGACGCCGTCGACGCGGTGGAGGGCGTCGTACCCGGTGGTGCCCGCGACCGGCCAGGTCGCCGGCAGTCGCTCGGCACGGGTGAGGATCTTCTCCACGACCGTCCAGCACCCGCCGGTCGCCCCGTCGAGCCGGTGGAGGTAGCCCTCCGGGTCGGCCAGCCCGTCGGGGTGGTCGATCCGCAGCCCGTCCACGACGCCGTCCCGGACCAGCTCCAGGACTTTCGCGTGGGTGGCGGCGAACACCTCGGGATCCTCGACCCGAATGCCGATCAGCTCCGAAACGGTGAAGAAGCGTCGGTAGTTGAGCTCGGTTCGCGCGAGCCGCCACCAGCCCAGCCGATACCACTGTGCGTCCAGCAGTTCGGGCAGCGGCAGCCCGGACGTACCCTCGCGGAGGGGGAACTCGTGTTCGCCGTAGTGCAGCGACCCGCCGACCACCTGCAGCGCACCGAGCTCGTGGCCGAGCCGCTCCGCGAGCACCGGAAGCAGCACCCGTCCGTCCCCCGCCTCCCAGTCGATGTCGAACCAGCGCGCGTACGGAGAGGCGGGGCCTTCCCGCAGCACCTCCCACAGGGCCCGGTTGTGGCGTGGGAAGGCGGCCATGTGGTTGGGCACGATGTCGAGCACCAGACCGAGTCCGTGCTCGTGCGCGGTCCGGCCGAGTGCGCGAAGGCCCCGTTCGCCGCCGAGCTCCTCCCTGACCCGCCCGTGGTCCACGACGTCGTAGCCGTGCGTGGATCCCGGCACCGCTTCCAGCACGGGTGACAGGTGGAGGTGCGAGACCCCCAGGTCCGCGAGGCGGGGTACCGCGGCCTCGGCCGCGGAGAACGGGAAGTCCGGCTGGAGCTGGAGCCGGTACGTGGCGGTGGGCGTCATGCGAACGTACGTACCCGCATCAGGGGGAACTGTGTCATCGGCGCCGGAACGAATGCGGACGGACCACCCGACGTTCACCTGGCGTCTTGCGAGGAGGCCCCGGCGTTCACGCCTGGGGGAACCGCATCCCGTGACAGTGACGCGGAGCGTCGCCGCATCCGGCCTGTGGGCGCGGAGCGCCACCGCGCTCGCCCGGAGGAGTCGGGTGAAGGCGAATGTGTGTGCCTGTCGTCGCTGATGGGGGTGATGGTGCTGGGAGTTGGGTGTGGGTGTGCGAATTTCGCTCGTATGGTCGTGTGAGGGCAGGGCAGGTGACAGGAATGAGAGGGGGTGACGGCGTGACTGCAGCGGCGGGGACCGATGGCGTGGGTCATGCCAGGTACACCTACCGGCTGCGCGTGTGGTGTGCCGCCCGCGCCGCTCTGGTGGCGAGTGGGACCGGTGTCGCCGGGTGTGGAACGAATGCGTCACCAAGTCCAGGGCCGTGCACCTGCACAACAAGGCCACCGGGCAGAAGGCGACGCGCGGCCCGGCGCAGCTCGACAGGATGCAGACCGAAGCCCACGTTCGTACGATACGACGAGTGTCCGCCCACTCCTTCCCCGCTAAGCGGGCCTGCGCAGCACGGTCAGGCTCCGGCCGATCATCCGCACCCGCTCGCCCGCCGCCACCTTGGGCCCCTGGCCCGGGGGAACGCCCTCGGACCGTGCGGTGTCCACCACGACCTCCCACTGCCGCCCGTGGTTCACCGGCACTGCGAAGTCCAGCTCGTCGGCGCTTGCGTTGAACATCAGCAGGAAGGAGTCGTCCGAGATTCGCTCACCCCGCGGTCCCGGCTCGGAGATCGCGTGCCCGTTCAGGAACACCGTCAGGGCCTTCGCATGCGCAGCCTGCCAGTCGCGCTGGGTCATCTCCTCACCCTCGGGAGTGAACCAGGCGATGTCCGACAGCTCGTCGTGCGTGCCCTCCACGGGCCGGCCGTGGAAGAACCGCCTCCTGCGGAAGACCTGGTGGTCGCGGCGCAGCCACACCATCGCCCGGGTGAAGGCGAGCAGCGTGCCCGGCTCGTCGGTCGTCGTATCCGGCCAGTGCACCCAGGAGAGCTCCGTGTCCTGGCAGTAGGCGTTGTTGTTGCCCCCTTGAGTGCGGGCGAACTCGTCGCCGTGGCTGAGCATCGGCACCCCCTGGGACAGCATCAGCGTCGCGATGAAGTTGCGCATCTGCCGGTTGCGCAGCTCCCGGACCTCCGGATCGTCCGTGTCGCCCTCCACCCCGCAGTTCCAGGACCGGTTGTGGCTCTCCCCGTCCCGGTTGCCCTCCCCGTTGGCCTCGTTGTGCTTCTCGTTGTACGAGACGAGGTCGTGCAGGGTGAAGCCGTCGTGACAGGTGACGAAGTTGACGGAGGCGAGAGGGCGGCGGCCGTCGTCCTGGTAGAGGTCGGAGGAGCCCGTCAGCCGTGACGCGAACTCCGCGAGCGTACGCGGCTCGCCGCGCCACAAGTCCCGTACGGTGTCTCGGTACTTGCCGTTCCACTCGGTCCACAGCGGCGGGAAGTTCCCCACCTGGTAGCCGCCCTCCCCGACGTCCCACGGCTCCGCGATCAGCTTCACCTGGCTGACCACCGGATCCTGCTGTACGAGGTCGAAGAACGACGACAGCCGGTCCACCTCGTGGAACTGCCGGGCCAGCGTCGCCGCGAGATCGAAGCGGAAGCCGTCCACGTGCATCTCCGTGACCCAGTACCGCAGTGAGTCCATGATCAGCTGGAGTACGTGCGGGGAGCGCATCAGCAGCGAATTGCCGGTCCCCGTGGTGTCCATGTAGTAGCGGCGGTCCTCGGTCAGCCGGTAGTACGAGGCGTTGTCGAGGCCCCTGAAGGACAGGGTCGGGCCGAGGTGGTTGCCTTCGGCGGTGTGGTTGTAGACGACGTCGAGGATCACCTCGATGCCCGCCTGGTGCAGGGCCCGCACCGCCGATTTGAACTCCAGTACCTGCTGCCCCCGGTCGCCCCAGGACGCGTAGCGGTTGTGCGGGGCGAAGAACCCGATGGTGTTGTAGCCCCAGTAGTTGTTCAGCGCCGCGTCGACCAGCCGGTGGTCGTTCACGAACTGGTGCACCGGCATCAATTCCAGTGCTGTGACGCCCAGTTCGGTGAGGTGGGAGATCACGGCCGGGTGGGCGAGGCCGGCGTACGTCCCGCGGAGCTCCTCGGGGAGCGCCGGGTGGAGCATCGTGAGACCCTTCACATGGGCCTCGTAGATGATCGTGCGGTGGTAGTCGGTGCGGGGCGGGCGGTCGTCGCCCCAGTCGAAGTACGGATTGACGACGACCGACGCCATCGTGTGCGGGGCGGAGTCGAGGTCGTTGCGCGCGTCCGGCCTGTCGAAGTGATAGCCGTACACCGGTTCACCCCAGTCGATGCGACCGCTCATCGCCCGGGCGTAGGGGTCCAGGAGCAGCTTCGCGGAGTTGCAGCGCTGGCCGCATTCCGGGGCGTAGGGCCCGTGCACCCGGAAGCCGTACCGCTGCCCGGGCATGACCCCCGGCAGGTAGGCGTGGCGGACGAACGCGTCGGTCTCGCGCAGCTCGACGGCGGTCTCCGAGCCGTCGTCGTGCAGAAGGCACAGCTCGATGCGGTTCGCGGCCTCGGAGTAGACCGCGAAATTGGTGCCGGCGCCGTCGTAGGTGGCGCCGAGGGGATACGCCTGTCCCGGCCAGACCTGCATAGATAAGACTCTTCCACTTCTGATCCGGGTGCGGGGGACCTCTCGGCCGATCCTTCCCGAAAGAAGGGCAACCACCTAGGACTTACCACCGTCCTACCGGGTGACCACATCGAACGGGGGGCGGCAGAAGGGGAAAAAGTGCGCAAATTAGTGCGCCGCCATCTGGGGAAGGTGGTGGCGGGCACGGCCATTGCAGTGACGGGTACCGCTGTGATGGTCGGCATCACCCTGCCCGGAGCGGCGGGAGCGGAAGGCGCTCCTGAGGGCCTGTCCGCAGCGTCAGGGGAGCAGGATACAGGCCGGGGCGGGTCCGGTGCAGGACCGGGCGCCGCGTCTCCCGGCCCCGGTGTCGTCGCCGCGGCCCCCACGGAGGGCGACAAGGGCGTCGGGAGGGACCCGCTCACGGACGGCGAACTGGAGCGCGCGAAGCAGCTGGCCGTCGCGCCGGTGGTGCGCAGCGGGGAGAACGTCTCGGGCGGGCACGGCCCGCAGGTACTCGCCACCGATCTGGCCGAACCCGAGCCGTCGGGGGACAACGTCGCCGCCCCGCGCCGGGCCGTCGTGTCCTACTACGACTACCGGACCGACCAGCTCGTGACGGCGACCGTCAACCTCACCGCCTCACGGGTGGAGACCCGGGGTGCCCAGCAGGGCGTCCAGCCGTCACCGCGCCGCGCGGAGCTGCGGGAGGCAGCCGGGCTGATCCTGGCCAGCCCCCTCGGCGCGGGGATGAAGGCTGACTACCTGGATGCCACCGGAAGCGCCCTCACGTCGGTGGAACCCCTCACCCTGAGTGGCTACGTGTACCGCAAGGACAGCGAGGCGAGGGTCCCGCAGCGGCTCGACGCCTGCGGGGTGCACCGCTGCGTGCGGATCATCACCAAGATCACCAACGGGCCGTGGATCGACACCAGGCATCTGGTCGTGGACCTCAGCGCCCGCACCGTCGTCGCCACGCCGTCCGCCTGAGGGGTCCCGTCGCATGGACAAGAGTAGATTCACGCGTGTCCCGGTACCGTTCCCGGCCGCCCGCAAGGCCGGTCCGGTGCTCGCCGCCGTCGTCCTGGCGGCCGGCGCGCTGACTTCGGCCGGTCCCGCTGCACGTGCCGCCGCCCCCCGGGGACCCGTCCCGCCGCCGGGATGCAGTGCCCCGCAGCGCATCACCGAGAGGCTCGCCGGGGGCACCACCTGGAACATGTGCTGGCACTACGACTCGTCAGCGGGGCTCGTGCTGGATCGGGTCGGCTACCGTCCGAAGGGCGAGCCGCGCCCCCTGCAGGTGCTCACCAGTGCCAAGCTCGCCCAGGTCCACGTGCCCTATGACGACGGGAAGGCCGAGTTCGACGACCTCACCGGTTTCGGGTTCGGTTACGGCCTGCAGGAGCTCAAGCCGGCGGAGTGTCCGGGCGGCACCATCCGCTCCGTCAAGGTCCCGGACTCCGGCTACGTCAAGGGCCTGTGCACCACCACCCGCTCACGCGGCCACGCCTACCGGATGGCGAGCGACGACGGCACCAGGGTCTGGCAGGAGGAGGGCCGGGACCTCCTCGTCTACACCGTCAACAAGGTCTCCTGGTACGAGTACATCACCGAGTGGCGCTTCTCCTCCGACGGGACGATATCCGCCAACATCGGAGCTACGGGCAGTCTCTCGCCCGTCGACTACGACGCGGGCGACGGTCGGGGGTGGCCGATCGGTAAGGGTGCAGAGGACTACGCCACCAGCCACAGCCACAACGTCTTCTGGCGGCTGAACTTCGGGCTCGACGGCGGCGCCCGGGACCGGGTCGAGCAGTACGACTCCGTGGTCACCCCGCCGAACGGCAACGGCAGTCCGACGACGAAGACCACCTGCACCCCCGTGACGAAGGAGCTCGCCGGGGACGCCAAGTCCATGCGCTGGTGGCGCGTCGTGAGCGCGACCGGCCGGAACGCGGACGGACACCCTCGCAGCTACGAGATCGTGCCGGGGCCGTCCGCCAAGCACCCGGGCCGGCCCTTCACCCAGCACGACGTCTACTTCACCCAGAACCGGGCCTGTGAGCAGTTCGCCAGCAACAACACGCTCGACTGCGGGCCCAACGCCCCCACCAGTGTGGACAAATGGGTCAATGGGGAAGATCTGCGAAATCCCGTCGTGTGGGTCAACATCGGGTTCCACCACATCGCCCGTGACGAGGACCAGCAGCCGATGCCGGTCCACTGGCAGGGATTCCGGCTCGCACCCAGGGACGTAACCGCAATGAATCCCCTCACTCCGGCAGATCTCGCCACCGAGAACGGAGCCCCGTCGTCCGGGAGTTGAGCGAGGACCCTGGGGATCCGGCTGCACCGCCTCCCGCTCCCGGAGTACCCTTCCTTGATCGTTGAAGACGGGCGTCCGGGAACAGAAGGCGGTGCACGGGTGAGCTCGGGAGGTCTGGAGCTGCCACCTGGTGACGCAGGTCACGAGGGAGACTCCGCTGACGTACCACCCGGCGCGGTCTCCCTCGCCCGGCCGGTCGAGATCGGGGCCGAGCTGGACTGGGACGCGGACGTCTGGAGTGAAGTGCGCACGCGCGCACAGCGGGCCGGGCGGGCCTACATCTGGCTGAACCTGGTGGAACAGCGGCTGCGCGCGGTGGTCGCCGCCGTGCTGCGTCCCATCTACGAACCGGTGCACGGCGAGGACTGGGTCGTGGCGGCCGCCGGCCCGGCCGGCCAAGAGTGGGTGCAGCGGGCCGTCGCGGTGCGCGAGGTGTCGCGCCGCAAGGGGTACCTCCTCGACCCGGCCGACGACAACGTGCTCAGCTTCCTGACCCTCCCGCAGCTGCGGGAGCTGGTGGTCCAGCACTGGCCGTGCTTCGAACCGTACTTCGACGACCGGCGCGACGTGGAGCTGGCCCTGGACGAGCTGGAGGTCACGCGCAACGTGGTCTCCCGCAACAGGGCGTTGAACGAGACCGTGCTCGCCCAGGCCGAGCGGGCCTCGGCCCGGCTGCTGGAGATCCTCGGTAGCGGGGCCGGGGTGCCGTCTTCGGACCGGCTGCCGGTGGACGCGGTCGAGGACCTCGTCGGGGACCGCTATGCGGACGTGGTCTCCGTCCATCCCGACCGGGTCCGACTGCAGCGGCAGTTGCCCGCCGAGGACCTGTTCGGCGGTGCCAGGCGTCTCGACGCCATCGGCATAGGGCTCAACCTGCTCGTGCAGAACTTCTCGGGGCGACGGCTGGTGCGGCTCGCCGAGTCGGGGTGCCGGGTGCGGTTGCTCTTCCTCAACCCGGCGAGCAGTGCGGTCAAACGGCGTGAGCGAGAGCTCGGCCTGAAGAAGGGTGAGCTGAGCCGTTCGGTGGAGATGAACATCCTCCACATGCGGCGCGTGCGGTCGAAACTGCGCGATCCGGGGGCCTTCGAGATCCAAGTGTTCGACGAGACCCCCCGTTTCACGGCCTACCTCGTCGACGGGGACGGGCCGGACGGGCTCGCCGTGGTGCAGTCGTACCTGCGGAGGGCGCGTGGCATGGAGGTGCCGGTGCTGGTGCTGCGGGGCGGGGGGCGGTCGGTGGTGCGGGCCGGGCAGGACGCCGACCACGGGCTCTTCCAGACCTACCGCGAGGAATTCGAGGCGGTGTGGATGGATTCGCGACCCGTGTCCTGATCCGTCCTGTCAGTGGCCCGCCGCGTCCTGACTGTCAGTGGTGCGTGCGAGGGTGTGTCCGAGGGGGAGCACCACGCACCACCGCACAACCGAGGAGGGGGCAGCATGTCCTGGCACCGTGAGCCGCCGGCCGGCATCGACCCGGAGGCGACCGGCACGCATCAGCCCGCGCAGCGCATCGTGGACGGGGCGACCGTCGTGGCGCGGGGCGGGAGGAGCGCCCGGCGCCCGAGCGGCGACGTGTCCGCATGGCCGGTCGAGGCGTACGGCACGGCTGGCGGACGGTCGACGGGGTGCCGCGCCGCGCGGTCCGTGGTGCACGAGGCGGCAGGGGTGTCGAGGAGCCGACGGGCGCGGGCCGTGCCGCTCTTCGCCCGGGACGGGGAGCCCGACCCGGGGGGAATATCGTCCCGCCCTCGGTCCTGCGGTGCACTGCTGGACGGACCGCTGCGATGAGCTGGGTCAACGGACGGCTCGTGGCCTTCGACCTGGAGACGACGGGGACCGACGTCGAGACCGACCGGATCGTCACCGCGGCGCTTGTGGCCGTGGATCCGGAGGGAGGTCCTCCGCGCGCCCGCACGTGGCTGCTCGACCCTGGGGTGCCCATCCCCGAGCAGGCCGCGGCCATCCACGGCATCTCCACGGACCACGCCCGCGCGCACGGGACACCGCCCGCGCCCGCCGTCGAGGAGATCACGTCGGCCGTCGCGGACGTACTGAACTCCGATACCCCGCTCGTGGTGATGAACGCGCGCTACGACCTCTCGCTGCTCGACCGTGAGTGCCGACGGTACGGGAAGGAGCCACTGGTCAGGCGTCTGCGCGGAGGGGCGTCGACCGTCATCGACCCCCTGGTCCTCGACAAGCACGTCGACCGGTACCGCAAGGGAAAGCGGAACCTCCAAGCACTCTGCGAGCACTACGGCGTGCCGCTCGACGACGCGCACAACGCGGTCGCGGATGCCGTGGCGGCGGCGCGGGCGGCCCGGTCCATGGGGCGCCGGCACCGGGGCATAGGGGGACTGGCACCGGCGGACCTCCACGACCTCCAGGTGCGTGCGGCGGCCGAGCAGGCGGCGTCGTTGCAGTCCTACCTCCGGCGCACATCGAACCCCGAGGCGACGGTCGAGTCTGCCTGGCCCGTCATCCCTTACGCCGGCTGACCGCTGCGCCGGCGGCACGCTCCGTCCCGCGCCGCCGCACACGGGCGGGGCCCGGTCGGGGTGCCCCGGCGCTCTGCCGAGCCCCTACCACGCGGCGGAGCGATGGTCGACCGGCTCTGCCGCCCGGTGGTGCACTTGGCGACCCTCGGCACCGAACCGGGCGAGCGCAGCGTCGGGTTGCACCTCATCGGTCAGGGCATGGCGCGCCAAGGGCCGGCGGCCTCAGAAGGCGTACCAGCGCGCGCTCCGATCGCCGTCACGCAGCGAGGCGACACGGCGGCGGAACTCCTCCAGCGCCTTCGGGTCGGACGGAGCGTGCTGGGCGACCCAGGCGCAGCTCGCGGTTTCGCGGGCACCGCGCAGGACGTCGCACCCTTCCCAGTCCCGGACGTCCCACCCGTAAGCATGCGTGAAGGAGTCGTAGGCTGCGGCGTCGAGTCCGTACCGGTCGCGGGAGAGGGCCAGCACCACCAGGTCGTGCTCGCGCAGATCCGATGAGAAGGTCTCCAGGTCGACCAGGACCGGACCGTCTGCGCTGATGTGCACGTTGCGGGGGAGCGCGTCACCGTGCAGCGGGCCCGGGCTGAGGTGCGGCGTCAGCGCGGCAGCCGCCGCTGTGAAGTGGTCCCTGCGGCCCCTCAGGTAGGCGGCGTCAGCGGGGTCGATCGCGTCTCCGGCCAGACGCAGCCAGCGTTCGACACCGTCGAGCAGCTCCCGCCGCGGAAGGTGGAACGGAGCGGCGGGCAGGGCGTGCACCTGACGGAGGAGGGGAGCCAGATCGCGGGGCTCCGCGGGACGCACGGGCTCGGGAAGCCGATGCCACACGGTCATCGGATGTCCCTCGACCAGGCGCGCGGTCGGTTCGGCGGCCCGCACGGCGGCCACTCCTGATCGGTCCAGCCAGGCGGACACGGCGACTTCCCGCTCGGCACGCTCCCGCAGCTCGGGAGTACGGCCGACCTTCACGACCAGCTCGCCGATCGCGAACACCGCGTTCTCGCCCAGCGCCAGAAGTTCCCCGCCCCCATCGAACCCGGCTGCCGCCAGAACCTCCCGCGCGCGTCTCTCGTCCATGGCGCGCATTCTCGCATTCGGGTGGGCCGGAACCGTCGGCAGATCTGCCCTGCCGGTGGGGGCTCTGCCGGTCGGTCAGCCGGCACGAGGGGTGCCGACCGCGGGCTCGGCGGCGATTGCGGGCGAGGACTATCCGGGGGCCGCGGGGAGAACGCCCATGTGTCGCCGGTGCCGCGCGGAATTCCGCCTCCGACAATCCGCGTCGAGGGGCCGCGGAGGTCCTGCCGTGCGGTCGTACCGTGAGGAACCGTTCCGGCGTTCCCCAGTTCCCGTGCTCCGTCCGGACGTTCGAGACGGCCTTCGGTGCGAGGAGGCGATTCGATGGTCGACCGTCTCTCGGGTGCCGTGTGCTCGGAATTGCGCGAACGTTCCGCAACCCCATCGGGAATGGGCCGCCAGCTTCGCGGGCGACTCCGTCGTGGCCCCTTCCGCCGCCGCGTCCGCGCTCCTTCTCCACCGTGCCCGGTCGCAGCGGGAACGCAGTGCCCACCGCCGTCCTCCCACCGTTCTGGCCCGGAGGAAGACGGCCGTGTCCTCCGACTCCGCGCGGGATCCGGGCTCTCGGCGACCGGCCGTCCGCACCCCGGCCCAACCTGTCGCCGCGGTCCGACGTCGGTTCCGGTGCTCCTGTGCCGGTTCCTCCTCGGATGCAACGCGGTGGCGATGTCGCCGTCCTGTTCCCGGTGATCCGAGGGGTGATTTCAGGACAGCCGGTCGTGCCGAACGGCGGAACCCGTAACGGCTTCGGTCTGCCGCGCGATCGGGAACCACTCTCCCGAGGGGCTGGTTGGCCGGCGAATTCCCTTACACGCGCGCCCGCTTGAACGCGGGGAAGGGAACGGGGAGGGCGAGGGGAGGAATTGAGGAGACGAAGAGGAGAGCGGGGGGAGAGGGAGGGGAGAGCGTAAAGGGAGGTGTAGTCCGAGTTGGGCGAAGCTGGCCGTTTTCTTGTTACGGATACTTGTTGAGTAAGTCACAGCTGCATGAAGGGGTTGATCTGGGCGCGTCAATCGGTCAGGGTTTCGAGGCAGCCCCCGAAAGATTTCTCTTCGGAGGCGAATCCCCCCACAAATTGATGACGAGGAGACCCCTCTTCATGGCATCTCACAAGCGCGCGAGCAGGATGAAGCTCACCGCGGCGGTCACCGCCGTGGCCGCCGCTGCCGGAGTGACCGTACTGAACGGCCCGTTCGCCGGAGCCGCGCCCGCTCCGGCCGAGGGCAAGATCTACGGCGCGAACGCCGAAGGCGCCGTCGCCGGGAGCTACATCGTCCTGCTGGACGAGAAGGCGGACAAGGCGGAGCTCGCCAAGGAGTACGGCGGCACACTGCAGCGCAACTACA
Organism: Streptomyces sp. NPDC059169; assembly: GCF_042755225.1. Taxonomy (NCBI): domain Bacteria; kingdom Bacillati; phylum Actinomycetota; class Actinomycetes; order Kitasatosporales; family Streptomycetaceae; genus Streptomyces; species Streptomyces sp. NPDC059169. Next base: position 173,114 of record NZ_JBHZCF010000004.1, read on the forward strand.
GCTCGGCGGTCAACGGCTTCTCGGCCAGCGGCCTTTCCGAGACCGAGGCCAAGCGCCTCGCCGCCGATCCGGCCGTCGCCAAGGTGGTCCAGAACAAGACGTTCTCGATCAACGCGACGCAGGAGAACCCGCCGTCCTGGGGCCTGGACCGCATCGACCAGGCCGATACCGAGGGCGATGAGAAGTACACCTACCCCGACAACGGCGGCGAGGGCGTCACCGCGTACGTCATCGACACCGGGGTGCGCATCTCCCACAAGGACTTCGAAGGCCGCGCCACGCACGGCTTCGACGCCATCGACAACGACGACACCGCCGACGACGGCAACGGCCACGGCACCCACGTCGCGGGAACCATCGCCGGCAAGGAGCACGGCGTCGCCAAGAAGGCGAACATCGTTGCCGTGCGCGTCCTCGACGACCAGGGCTCCGGCACCACCGAGCAGGTCGTCGCCGGCATCGACTGGGTGACCAAGAACCACAAGGGCCCGTCGGTCGCCAACATGAGCCTCGGGGGCACCGCCGATCCGGCGCTCGACGAGGCGGTCCAGAAGGCCATCGCCTCCGGCGTGACCTTCGCCGTCGCCGCGGGCAACGAGTCCAGCGACGCGGGCCAGGGCTCCCCGTCCCGCGTCGAGGAGGCCATCACCGTGGCCTCCTCGACCAAGGACGACATGCAGTCCGACTTCTCCAACTTCGGCTCGGTCGTGGACATCTACGCACCGGGTTCGGACATCACGTCGGACTGGAACGACAGCGACGAGGGCACGAAGACCATCTCCGGCACGTCGATGGCGACTCCGCACGTCGTCGGCGCCGCCGCGGTCTACCTCGCCGGGCACCAGGACGCCACCCCCGAGCAGGTCGCCAAGGCCCTGACGGACGGCGCCACCGCCGACAAGATCGGCAACCCCAGCGAGGGAACGCCCAACAAACTGCTGAAGGTCGTCGAGTAGTCCTCGGCCCGCAGCGATGACCGGCGGCCGCCGTGCCGTCCCCCACGGGGCACGGCGGCCGTCCTATGGTGTGCGCATGGCGAAGACGGAAGCGTATGCAGCGCTGCTGCGAGGGATCAACGTCGGTGGGCACCGGAAGGTCCCCATGGCGGACCTCCGCGCCCTGCTGGTGGAACTCGGCCACGGCGACGCCCGCACCTACCTGCAGAGCGGCAACGCCGTCTTCACCACGGCGGCGGGCTCCGACGAGGACGAACTCGCGCGGGACATCGAGCGTGCGATCGAGGAGCGGCTCGGCTTCGCGGTCGACTGCCTGGTGCGCAGTGGTCCCTACCTCTCGGCCGTCGTGGCGGACTGCCCCTTCCCCGCAACCGAGTTGGAGGGCCGGCAACTGCACGTCAGGTACCTCTCCGAGCAGGTGGCCCCGTCGCGGCTCGCGTCCGTGGACGCCGCGGCCCACCTCCCGGAGGAATTCCGCCTCGGCGACCGCGCGTTGTACCTCTACGCACCCGAAGGGCTCGGCCGGTCCAAGCTCGCCGAGGTGCTCGGCAGGCCGGGCCTCCTCAGGGGGGTCCTGGCCACGACCCGCAACTGGAACACGGCCGTCAAGCTGGCCTCGATGACGGGAGGACCCGGTGGCGCCTGATGCGCTCCCCGCGGTCGCGGCGGCGATCGCGGGCGAACTGCGTCTCCTCGACCCCTCGGTGCGGCGTGATCCGGCGCTCCTGGCCGCGCTCCTCCACCCGGATTTCTTGGAGTTCGGCGCGTCCGGGCGCCGCTGGGAGCGCGCGGCGATCATCGAGTCGCTCGTCCGGGAGGGCGACGCAGACCCGGACGCCGTCCCCATCGCCGCGTCACGCATGACGGGCGACGAAATCGCTCCCGGCGTCGTCCACCTGACCTTCGTCACCGACGACAACGGCGCCCACGCACACCGTAGTTCGCTGTGGCGGTGGAGCGACGGGTCCTGGCGGCTCTACTTCCACCAGGCCACGCCGTTCAGTGCCGACGAGAGCTGCGGTGCCAGCTGAAACCTCCCGGCAGCCGCACGGAGGCGCTGTGGTTGCCCCCGCTGTCCCGAGTGACGTGGGCGCGACGGGTGCCCAGACTCAGCGACCACCCGTGGGTGGTGACGTACAGGTGCACCAGCCTCGGGACCAGCGTGATCCGCTTGTGGTAGTGGAACGACATGTCGACCTCCTCTTCGCCAGCGTGCCGTGCCACGGCACGGCGTCCGTCACGGCGGTGCCACGGTCGTGTCACCGCACGGGCAGACATGTCCTCCGGGGCGAGCCCGAAGGCGGCCGGGCCCGGTTTCTCCTCCGGATGGGCGAGCTCGGTGGTCCCCCGGGCAGGGCAGGACGCCGGTGCCCGGCGGCGTGCCCGGGCGGTGCGGCCGGCCCGCACGCAGGAGCGTGCCGTTCGGGCCGGGTCCGTGCGGGCGCCCGGCCCCCGTTCCGTGCTCGGCGCGTCGTGAACAGTCGGGTGGTGGGACACCCGATGGGCCCGGACTCCGATGTGCCAGGCTCGTACGCATGGACGAAGCATTCACGGCGGCCACGGGGGACGGGCCCGTACAGCAGGGTCCGGGCCCCGGAAGGGCAAGCGAAGGACGTGCCGCCGAGGTTCGGGTGGCCTTGGCGGGTCTGCTGCAGATCCGCAGGCTGACGAACGCCGACGCGCCCGACCCCGAGGCGGTGCCGGCGGCATGGGAGCACGGCCGGATCGCGCAGGCCGTGGCGCTCGGTCTCGAAGGTTCCGGCATCGCTCCCTCCGCGGTGGACGCGGAGGGCCGCAGGGTGGCGACGGGGTACCGGGTGCGGACGGGCGAGCCCGGATCCGTCGTCGTCGAGTGGCTCGGTCCGCGCGGCAGCGGGGCGGGCGGTCAGGAGGAGGACGCGCTCACCGTCTGTCGGGGCGTACTCGAAGGGCTGGGCTGGGACGCCCTGCTCTACCGGGGGCGTGGCCGGCACCGCTTCCTGGAGGTTCGCCCGCCTCATCGTGGCGGTTGACGGCTCGCTGGGCAGGACGGCGAACGGCCCGGGCGCGGGAACAGCCCTGTCGCGTTCGTTCAAGACCCCTACGTTCGCCCTCCGTAGCGTGGCCGACATGAACCACATCCGGTCCCACCTCGTGGAGTGCGCCGCAGAGGCCACCCGTATCGCCCGAGGCATCGCCCCCGAGCAGTTGTCCGGTCCCTCTCCCTGCAAGGAGTGGACCGTGCACGACCTCGTCAACCACTGGGTCCTGTACACGTCCCACGGGTTGGAGCACCGTGCCCTGCGGGCGCAACTGCCCGAGGAGCTGACCGGTCGGGACTTCGCCGCGGAGCCCGACTGGGCGGAGCGTTACGCCGCCCAACTGGAGCGCGGCGTCGCCGCATGGGCGGACCCGGCAGTCTGGGAGGGCACCGTCGACCTCGGCTCCATGGCACTGCCCGCCCCCGAGCTCGCCTCGCTCATCGTCAAGGAACTCGCCGTGCACGGCTGGGACGCGGCCCGGGCCACCGGCCAGGAGTACCGGATCTCCCCACCCGCCGCGGAACACGTCCTCTCCGTCGTCCAGGAACACGCCGAGCTCTACCGGCAGTACGACGGTTTCGCGGGCCCGGTCCTCCTGCCCGCTTCGGCGAGCCCGTTCGACACGGCACTCGCCGCCTCCGGACGGGATCCCGACTGGACCCCCTGACACGCTCCGGCTTCCGGCGAGGCTCGGGCGGTTCAGGCGCCGGTCGCCTCGAGCACCGGCGCCAGGAGAGCCTCGGCGAAGCGCTCCAGCAACAGGCCCGCCACCTCGGAAGACGGCCCCAGCACGGCAGCGAGGACCTCGGCGCCCGCTTCTGCGGCGCCGGCGGCGATGCGGTCGGGCAGGCGGCCAGGAGCGAGGACGTACGGCGCCACCGCGACCCGGCGCACCCCTTCGGCACGCAGCGCCCGGACGGCGTCCTCGGTGCGGGGCAGTGTGGCGGAGGCGAACGCAGGTCGCACGGCGCACCAACCGGTGTGCCGCAGCTCCCGCGCCATGTCAGCGATCACTGCGATCGCCTCCGGGTCGGAGGAGCCCGCCGAGGCCAGGACGACCCCGGTCGAGCGCTTGTCCGCCGGTGTCAGCCCGGCCTCGTACAGCCGCCGTTCCACCGCGTCCAGCAGCAGCGGCGAGGGGCCCAGGACATCGGCCTGGGTGATCCGCAGCCGCGGATGCCGGACGCGCGCCGCGTTCAGCACGGACGGGATGTCGGCCTTCGCGTGGAAGGCTCGGGTCAGCAGCAGCGGCAGCGCGATGACCTCGCGGACCCCGTCGTTGGCCATCCGCTCGAGCACCTGCGGGACGGACGGGGCGTTGAAATCGAGGAAGGCCGTCGACACCCGGAGCCCTGGCTCCAGCGACCTGACGTGTCGCACCAGGGCGTGCACGGTCGCGGCGTGCCGCGGATCGCGGCTGCCGTGGGCGATGACGAGGAGCGCCGGTGCGTGCACGGGGAACTCAGCTCCTGACGAGCAGCCCGCGGCTGCGGAGCACCCAACGCTCCAGCGGGCTGAAGATCAGCAGGTCGATGGCGATTCCGACGATCAGGATGAGGATGATCGCCAGGAACACCCCGGGCATGTCGAAGTTGTTGCGGCCGTTCTCCAGCAACTGGCCGAGGCCGAGGCCGAGGTCGGGCGACGACGCGATGATCTCGGCAGCCATCAGCGAGCGCCAGGAGAAGGCCCAGCCCTGCTTCAGTCCGGCCAGGTAGCCGGGCAGGGCGGCAGGCATGACGATGTGCCAGGTCCCCCTGAGTCCGGTGGCTCCCAGGGTGCGGCCGGCCCGCAGGAACAGCGGCGGCACCTGGTCGATGCCCGAGACCAGCCCGTTGGCGATCGAGGGGACCGCGCCGAGCAGGATCACCGTGAACATCATCGAGTCGTTCAGTCCGAGCCAGATGACGGCAGGAGGCACCCAGGCCACCGACGGAAGCGACTGCAGTCCCGACAGGATCGGGCCGATGGCCGCACGGACGAACGTCACTCGGGCGACGAGCAGACCGAGTGGCGTGCCGATGGCGAGCGCCAGCAGGAAGCCGAGCAGGCCGCGGGAGACGCTGGTCCACACGACGTCGAGCAGCGTGCCCTGCAACCACATCTCGGACAGGCTGTCCCAAACCGCGGACGGCGGAGGCAGCTTGTAGTCATCGGTCACCTTCAGCTTGACGAGCACCTGCCATGTGACCAGGACGAGTGCGATCGCCAGCAGCGGCGGCAACACCTTCTGCACCAGCACCTGGCGCACCGGCGGCCGGTGCGACTGGACGGCGTCGAGCGCGTCGAGGCCGGCCTCCAGACCGGCGAGGTCGTCGCCCCTGGCGCCCCGCTCAGCGTCCGTCCGTGCGACGTCGTCGCGGATGTCAGTGCTGGCCATGGCGGCGGATCTCCCCACGCAGTTGTTCGGTGATCTCGACGGACAGTTCTGCGACGGCGGCGTCCTCGATGCGGCGGGGCTGCGGAATGTCGACCCGCCACTCGTGCGCCACCCGGCCGGGGCGGGAGGACAGCAGCACCACCCGCTGCGCGAGCCGCACCGCCTCGCGCACGTTGTGGGTGACGAAGAGGACCGAGAGGTTCGTCTCGCTCCAGATCCGGGTGAGCTCGTCGTGCAGCACGTCACGGGTGATCGCGTCGAGCGCGGCGAACGGTTCGTCCATCAGCAGCAGGTCGCTGTCCTGTGCCAGGGCCCGGGCCAGTGCCACGCGCTGCCGCATGCCGCCGGACAGTTCGTGGACCCGCTTGCCGTGCGCGCCGCGGAGCCGTACGAGCTCGAGCAGCCGCTCGGCCTCGTCGCGGCGCTCGGCCTTGGGGACCCCGCGCAGCCGCAGGGCCAGCTCGACGTTCTTGCCGGCCGTCAGCCACGGGAAGAGCGCGTGCTCCTGGAACATCAGGGCCGGACGTCCGCCCGGGGTCCGGATCGACCCGGAGGTCGGCCGGTCCAGGCCGGCGACCAGATTGAGCAGTGTCGACTTCCCGCACCCGGAGGCTCCCAGGATGGTGACGAACTCGCCGGGAGCGACATCGAGATCGATGTCGTCGAGGACGAGCTGCGGTCCTGCCGGGCCGGCGAAGGACTTCGAGACGTGCTCGATGCGGGCGGCGTGGGAGACCGCAGCGGCGCCTTCGGCAGCCTCGGTGAGAGTGGTGGCCATGGTCGTCACCTCCTGGGAGCGGGAATGGGTCGGATCGGGTACTACTCGGCGCCGAGCCCGGCGTCCGCCACCGCCGGCCGGCCCTCGGCCTTCAGCACCTTGTTGAGGAGCCTCAGGTCGTAGATGCCGTTCAGGTCCGGCTTCTTCAGCAGGCCGGCTTCGACCGCGTGGTCGGCCTGGGCCCGGAGCGTGGAGGCCAGCGGGTCGTCGGTGACCTGGATGCTCCGCCACGCCGGGTCGATGACCTCGGGCGGCAGTTCCTTGCCGCCGAGCTGCTTCAGCGCGGCGTTGGCGGAAGCCCTGGCCTTGTCCGGGTTGGCCTTGATCCAGGCGTTGGTCTTCACCGTGCCGCGCAGCACGGCCTCGACGACGTCCGGGTGTTCCTCGAGGAAGTCCCGCGACACGATGACGTTCGTGATGACGAACTTCTCGTCCGGCCACAACGAGGACTCGTCGAGGAGCACCTTCCCGCCCTCGGCGACCAGCTTCGACGCGGTCGGCTCGGGAACCCAGGCACCGTCGACGGAGCCCGAACTGTAGGCGTCAGGAACGATCTTGTTGTCCGTGCGGACCACGGAGACGTCCCCTTTGCCGCTCTGGGCGTCGACCTTCCAGCCCTTCTTGGACACCCAGTCGAGGAAGGCCACGTCCTGGGTGTTGCCGAGCTGCGGCGTGGCGATCTTCTTGCCCTTGACGTCGTCGAGCGTCTTGATCCTGTCCGGGTTCACGACCAGCTTCACGCCGCCCGACGCGGACCCGGAGACGATGCGCAGGGCGCGGCCCTTGGACTTGCTGAATCCGTTGACGGCCGGTGAGGGGCCGATGAAGCCGATGTCGATCGAACCGCCGCCCAGGGCCTCGATCTCGGACGGGCCGGCGTTGAAGGTCTGGGCGGCGACCTTGGTGCCGCCCAGTTCCTTGGCGATGAAGCCCTCCTGGATGCCGACCAGCGCGGTGGCGTGCGTCAGGTTGGGGAAGTACCCGATCTTCACAGTGTCCGTGGAGAGTTTCTTGCCCTCGGCCGCCACCGCGGTCTTCCGGTCGTCGGCCTTGGACCCGTAGCCGCAGGAGGCGAGCGCCCCGACCAGCAGCGGGAGGGCGGCAGCGGCGACGGCCATGCGGCGCAGAGTGGTGGGGGTGGCTGGCACGGGAGACTTTCCTCTCAGTGACCCGGCGGTCCCGTCATCCGGTCGTTCCGGGTGTAGCGGGACACCGCCGGCAGTACGGCGGGTCGGTGTCTTCGTCTGTGGTGCGTGCGGTGCCGCGCGCGGGTCATCGGACGCATCGCGCGACACCTCCCGTGCCCGCTCCGAGCCCGCCGCTGCCCACGCGGCCGCCCTCCTTCGCGAAGGTTGCGAAGGCGTCGACGGCCATCAGAAGTCCCATCCCTCGTCGTCCTGGGCGGGTACGGCCACGGAGGTGGCGAAGGACTCGCCCGCCATGCCCGCAGCCAGGGTCGTGCCGTCGGCCGGGTCGATCAGCAGGAACGATCCGGTGCGGCGGGAGTCCGCGTACGAGTCGAGCGCGAGCGGCTCGGCCGTACGGACCCGGACCCGGCCGATGTCGTTGGCCACCAGCTGCCCGGGGGACGGGTGCTGGGACAGGTCGTCGAGGGTGAGCCGCGACGGAATCTCCTGCACGATGGCCTTGACCGTGCGGGTGGTGTGCTTCAACAGCACCCGTTGGCCCACCGCGAGCGGCTGGTCCGCCACGTGGCAGACGGTCGCCTCGACGTCCTGCGTGGTGGCGGGTGCGTCCTCGCTCGGCACGATGAGATCGCCGCGCGAGACGTCGATGTCGTCTTCCAGCAGGAGCGTCACCGACCGCGGGGTCCAGGCCACGTCCACCGGTTCGCCGAGCAGGTCGATGCCGGAGATCCTCGACGTCCGACCCGACGGCAGGACGGTCACCCGCTCGCCGACGCGGAACGTTCCCGCGGCGATCTGGCCCGCGTAACCGCGGTAGTCGGGGTGTTCGGCCGTCTGCGGGCGGATCACGTACTGCACGGGGAAACGGGCGTGGCAGCTCGCGAGGTCGTGGCTGACCGGGACCGTCTCCAGGTGCTCCAGGACCGTCGGGCCGCCGTACCAGTCCATGTTCGCGGAAGCATCCACGACGTTGTCCCCGGCGAGCGCGGAGATCGGGATCGCCGTGACCTCGGGGACGCCGAGCTCGGTCGCGTAGGCGGTGAACTCCTCGGCGATGCGAGCGAACGCGGACTCCTGGTACCCGACGAGATCCATCTTGTTGACGGCGAGGGCCACGTGCGGGACGCGCAGCAGCGCGGCGATCGCGGCGTGACGGCGGGTCTGCTCGACGACTCCATTGCGGGCGTCGACCAGGATCACGGTCAGCTCCGCGGTCGAAGCTCCCGTCACCATGTTCCGGGTGTACTGCACGTGCCCGGGGGTGTCGGCGAGGATGAACCGGCGCCGCGGCGTCGCGAAGTAACGGTACGCCACGTCGATCGTGATGCCTTGCTCCCGCTCGGCCCGCAGGCCGTCGGTGAGCAGCGCCAGGTCCGGAGCCTCCTGACCGCGGGAGCGGGAAGCGTGTTCCACGGCCTCCAACTGGTCGGCGAGCACCGACTTCGAGTCGTGGAGCAGCCGTCCGACCAGGGTGGACTTGCCGTCGTCGACGGACCCGGCGGTGGCGAAGCGCAGCAGGGTGGTGACCGGAAGGTGCTCGGCCGACTGCTCGGTGGGGCTGGTCATGGTTAGAAGTACCCTTCGCGCTTGCGGTCTTCCATCGCGGCCTCGGACAACTTGTCGTCCGCGCGGGTGGCGCCCCGCTCGGTGAGCCGGGAGGCGGCGATCTCGGCGATCACTGCGTCCAGCGTGGTGGCGTCGGAGTCGACGGCGCCGGTGCAGGACATGTCGCCGACCGTGCGGTAGCGGATCAGCCGCTTCTCCACCGTCTCGGTGTCCTTGGGGCCGCCCCAGTCGCCGGCCGTCAGCCACATGCCGTTGCGCTGGAAGACGTTGCGCTCGTGCGCGAAGTAGATCCCGGGCAGCTCGATCTTCTCGCTGGCGATGTACTGCCACACGTCCAGCTCGGTCCAGTTGGACAGCGGGAAGACCCGCACGTGCTCACCGGGCGCGTGGCGGCCGTTGTAGAGCTGCCACAACTCGGGGCGCTGGCGGCGGGGGTCCCACTGGGAGAACTCGTCCCGCAGTGAGAAGACCCGCTCCTTGGCCCGGGCCTTCTCCTCGTCGCGCCGACCCCCACCGAACACGGCGTCGAAGCGGTACTGCTGGATCGCCTCGGTCAGCGGAACGGTCTGCAGCGGGTTACGGGTCCCGTCGGGACGCTCCCGCAGCACACCGCGGTCGATGTAGTCCTGTACGGAGGCCACGTGGAGCCGCAGCCCGTGTTCGGCCACCACACGGTCGCGGTACTCGATGACCTCGGGGAAGTTGTGTCCCGTGTCCACGTGGAGCAGGGAGAAGGGGACCGCTGCCGGCGCGAAGGCCTTCAGCGCCAGGTGCAGCATGACGATGGAGTCCTTGCCCCCGGAGAAGAGGACCACCGGGCGTTCGAACTCCCCCGCCACCTCGCGGAAGATATGCACCGCTTCGGATTCCAGCGCGTCCAGGTGCGTCAGCGCGTACGGGCTGTCGCCCCCGGAGCGGTGCGCAGCCTCGCCCACGACGTTGATGCCGGTCGTCATGCTGCATTCCCTTCATGAGCTTCTCCGCCCACCCGGCCCTGGGGCACGGCGTCCTTGTTCGTCCGCGGCCCGGCGGCGCGGTGTGCTTCCCCGGCCGCTGCCGGGCGGTTCCCCCCGCTCACCGGATCCCCTTCGCGTCCAGCAGCGCGTACAGCGCTGCGGCTGATTCCTGCACGGTCTGGGTGTGCGACTCGATCCGCAGGTCCGGTGACTCCGGCTCCTCGTACGGGTCGTCGACCCCCGTCAACCCGCTGATCTCGCCCGCCGCCTGCTTGGCGTACAGCCCCTTCACATCGCGTACCGAGCACACGTCGACCGGAGTGGCCACGTGCACCTCCACATAGGGCGTCCCCTGGGCGTCATGGCGCTTGCGGACCGCCTCGCGGCTGTCGGCGTACGGGGCGATCACCGGCACCAGGACGGTGACGCCGTTCGAGGCGAGCAGTTCGGCGACGAAGCCGATGCGCTGCACGTTGGTGTGCCGGTCCTCACGGCTGAAGCCCAGGCCGGCGGAGAGGAACTCGCGGATCTCGTCGCCGTCGAGCACCTCGACGCGGCGGCCCTCGTCGCGCAGCCGGTCCGCCAGCTCGTACGCGATGGTCGTCTTGCCCGCGCTCGGCAGCCCGGTGAGCCAGATGGTGGCCCCAGTCACGTGCTTCTCCCGGTGGTTCAGGGTCGGTTCGGTCGGTCGGGCCTGTTCGGTCGGTCGGGTCGCCCCGGTCGTCGCGGCCGGAGTGTCGGAGGGCGCCGCCATCAGCCGTGCAGCCCGCACTCGGTCTTGGCCCGCCCCGCCCAGCGGCCGGCGCGTGCGTCCTCGCCCTCCAACACCCGGCGGGTGCAGGGCGCACAGCCGACGGAGGCGTAACCGTCCATCAGCAGCGGGTTGGTGAGGACTCCGTGCTCGGTGACGTACGCGTCCACGTCGTCCTGCGTCCAGCGGGCGATCGGCGAGATCTTGACCTTCCTGCGCTTCTCGTCCCAGCCGACCACCGGCGTGTTCGCCCGTGTCGGGGACTCGTCGCGGCGCAGGCCCGTGGCCCACGCGACGTACCCCGCGAGACCGTCCTCCAGGGGTTTGACCTTGCGCAGCGCACAGCACAGGTCGGGGTTGCGGTCGTGCAGCTTCGGTCCGTACTCGGCGTCCTGCTCGGCCACGGTCTGCCGGGGGGTGAGCGTGATGACGTTGACGTCCATCACCGCGTCCACCGCGTCGCGGGTGCCCAGGGTCTCGGGGAAGTGGTAGCCCGTGTCGAGGAAGACGACGTCCACACCCGGGAGGACACGGGACGCCAGGTGCGCAACCACCGCGTCCTCCATGGACGAGGTCACGCAGAAGCGCGAACCGAAGGTCTCGGCCGCCCAGCGCAGGACGTCGAGGGCGGAGGCCCCCTCGAGCTCTCTCCCGGCCTTCCCCGCAAGCAACTGCAGCTCGTCCTGTGACTGCATGGCCGTCATATCTGCTCCCCTCCACCGTCGTTGCGCTGAACACCGCGGGTGAGCAGCCCGAGGAACTTCAGCTGGAAGGCCCGGTTGCACGCCGTGCACTCCCAGGCTCCGTGGCCCTGCTCGTTCGGACGCAGGTCCTCGTCACCGCAGTAGGGGCAGTAGAACGGGGCGGCGCGCTCGCTCACGGTGCACTCCTGGTCGCCTCTTCGCCCGCGGGGTGCACGGGCGTGGCTTTCCTCGTCGTCTGCGGCCGACCGGCCGTGTGCGCGTCGCTCACGACAGGGACCCTTCCGAGGCGCGCGCCACCCAGGTCGCGAAGCGCTCGCCGTCCTCGCGCTCCGCCTGGAAGCACTTGAGGACGCGCTCGACGTAGTCCGGCAGCTCGGCCGAGGTGACCTTGAGCCCGCGGACCTTGCGGCCGAAGCCGGCCTCCAGGCCCAGCGCGCCACCGAGGTGGACCTGGAACCCCTCGACCTGGTTGCCGTCGGCGTCGAGCACCAGCTGACCCTTGAGACCGATGTCCGCGACCTGGATACGGGCGCAGGCGTTCGGGCAGCCGTTGATGTTGATCGTGATCGGTTCGTCGAACTCGGGGATGCGGCGCTCGAGTTCGTCGATCAGTGCGGAGCCCCGGGCTTTGGTCTCGACGATGGCCAGTTTGCAGAACTCGATACCCGTGCAGGCCATCGTGCCGCGCCGGAACGGGGACGGGCTGACGCGCAGGTCGAGCGCTTCCAGCGCCGACACCAGTGAGTCGATCCGATCCTGCTCGACGTCGAGGACGAGCATCTTCTGCTCGGCGGTGGTGCGCAGCCGGCCGGAGCCGTGTGCCTCCGCCACTTCGGCGATCTTGGTGAGTGTCGCGCCGTCGACCCGCCCGACGCGCGGTGCGAAGCCGACGTAGTAGCGGCCGTCCTTCTGCCGGTGCACGCCGACGTGGTCGCGCCACCGCTGCACGGGCTGCTCGGGTGCCGGGCCGTCGATGAGCGCCCGCTTCAGGTACTCGTCCTCCAGTACCTTCCGGAACTTCTCGGCGCCCCAGTCGGCGACCAGGAACTTCAGCCGGGCGCGGGTACGCAGCCTGCGGTAGCCGTAGTCCCGGAAGATCGAGATGACGCCCTCGTACACGTCGGGGACCTCGTCCAGCGGCACCCAGGCGCCCAGCCGCACCCCGATCTTGGGGTTGGTGGACAGTCCGCCACCGACCCAGAGGTCGAAGCCGGGGCCGTGCTCGGGGTGCTCCACCCCGACGAACGCAACGTCGTTGATCTCGTGTGCCACGTCGAGCAGGGGGGAGCCGGAGATCGCGGATTTGAACTTGCGAGGCAGGTTGGAGAATGCCTTGTTGCCCACGACGCGGCGCTGGATCTCGTCGATGGCGGGTGTGCCGTCGAGGATCTCGTCAGCGGCGATGCCGGCGACGGGTGAGCCGAGGATGACGCGGGGCGTGTCGCCGCAGGCTTCCGTCGTGGACAGGCCGACGGCTTCCAGCCGGTTCCAGATCTCCGGCACGTCCTCGATGCGGATCCAGTGGTACTGGATGTTCTGGCGGTCGGTGATGTCGGCCGTGCCGCGCGCGAACTCCTCGGAGATCTCGCCGATGACGCGGAGTTGCTCGGTGGTCAGGCGGCCGCCGTCGACCCGGACGCGCAGCATGAAGTAGGAGTCGTCCAGCTCCTCGGGTTCGAGGACCGCGGTCTTGCCGCCGTCGATCCCGGGCTTGCGCTGGGTGTACAGGCCCCACCAGCGCATCCGTCCGCGCAGGTCGTTGGGGTCGATCGAGTCGAATCCGGCCTTGGAGTAGATCGTCTCAATGCGTGTCCGCACATTGAGACCGTCGTCGTCCTTCTTGAGCTGTTCGTTGCCGTTCAGCGGCGTGAAGTGGCCAACGGCCCACTGGCCCTCGCCGCGGTGGCGTCCGGCCTTGCGGCGGGGCGTGGCGGAGGTGGGCGTTTCCGGGGTGGCGGCCATGACGATACGTCCTTCGGGACTGCGGGAGGGCGGCTCTGACCTGCGCGCTGGCGCACCGGTCAGGGTGCGGCGCGGCACTGCGCAGAAAGTGGGGGGTCTCGGTGATCGTGGTGCTGCTGTGCCGGGGGCGCATGGCCCCTGCGGCTGCTCAGCTCGCCCGACAGATGGCGCTGGACATGCGCCCGAGGTCGACGTGCCGCCGACTCACCAAGGTAATTCCAGCTCGAGACATGACGGAAGCGTGTCACGGCACTTTGGACTCAGTCCACCGCCATCCAAAATATGGACAATACTGTCTCGTCAGGCGAGACAGTGTGTCCCCGGTCACGCGGGACCGTGAAGAGCCCGGCGACACCCGGACCCAGTCCGGGCGACGCCCGGTGTCAGCTCCCGGCGCCGGGCCACGGCCCGGGCGTCTCGACCTCCGCCTCTTCCTCGACCTCGGTGTCGAAGAGCGTGAAGCCACGGCGCAGGTAGTTGTCCATCGCGTGCGGCCCGTCCTTGGAGCAGGTGTGCAGCCAGACCCGCTTCGTCGGGGTGCGGCCGGGCCAGCGCTCCGCCAGGTCCCAGGCCCGGGCGGTCCCGTACGCCAGTAGGTGGCCGCCGATGCGTCGCCCGCGAAAGGCGGGGAGCAGGCCGAAGTAGACGATCTCGACCGCGCCGCCGGCCTGAGCCTCCAGCTCGACGTACCCGGCGGGCGTGCCCCTCTCGTACGCCACCCAGGTCTCCACCCCCGGCCTGTTCACGGCCTCGTCCCACTGTGCGTACGTCAGACCGAGCCGGTCCGTCCAGTGGATGTCCCCGCCGACCGCCGTGTAGAGGAAGCGACTGAACTCGGGCGACGGCACCTCGGCACGGACGATCCGCACGTCGCCCGGGGGCTCCGCGGCCGGGCGCAGGTCGTCGGGCGAGTTCTGCTCCAGGGACCACGTGGTCACAGCGATGCTCATGACCGCCAGGGAACCACGTCCGCGGCCCGCCGCCAAAAGTCGGGCGGGAGACCTCCTGCTGCCCCCGGGGCGTTGCACGCGGCGGGTCGCCCGGGCGTCGGTCGGCGATCGCACCGCCACGGTTTGGTCCCGTCCGCCGGAACCCCGGCTCTGGAGGGTGCCAGGGCCTCGAGGCGGGCCGTCGCGTCCGACGGGCGCGGAGCGTCGTGTCCCGGGTGCCCGCTAACGCGGGCGGCGTCGCTCGGCCGCCACCGCAGGGGCGGAAGAATGGGGCAGCAGATCGGCCGGGTGCGTCGGCCGTACGACCTCCACGTCGATCCCTTCGCTGAACCGGTACGGCCGGTGGGCGAGCACGCCCGAGAGGGTGCGCCGCACACGCGAGATCTCGGCCCGAACCGTCACCGTGCGGGTGGCGTCGCCGAACAGGTCCGCCGCCAGCTCCGCCGCGGTACGGCCCTCCGGGTGCCGCGTCGCCAGGACGTACAGCAGCTCGGCGTGCCGCGGGCTCAGCTCCTTGCTCCATCCGCCCGCCGGGCCCGAGACCGCGATCGTCCAGCAGCGGGCGCGGCTCACGTCGAGGACCACTCGGTTCGCGGGCTCCACGGGTCCTGCCCCGGCCGGACGGACCAGCCAGCCCCCGGGCAGTGGCTCCACGCTGCACAGGCCCAGCGACGGCAGCCACACCCGGCCCGCCCGGAAGGACTTGGGCAACTGCAGTCGGTCGACCGGCGCCATGCCCGTGATAGCCGCCGTCCAACCGTGCGCGTCCACGACCAGTGCCCGGCCGTCGAGGCGACAGAGGATCGGTGCGGCCAGCGAACGCAGTCGTTCGACCGTCCGCAGGTGTCGGTGGGTCAGCTCCGCCTCGGCGAGCTGCGCCACCGACCTGACGAGCGCGAGCGTCGCCGGGTGGAAGCTCGACGCCGGTCCGCTCACGTCGACGATGCCGAGCAACTGCCCGTCGCGCGGGTCGTGCACCGGTGCCGCCGCACAGGTCCAGCCGTGCAGGGTGCGTACGAAGTGCTCCGCCGAGTGGACCTGAACGGGGCGGCGCGCGGCCAGGGCCGTGCCGATGGCGTTGGTACCCGTGCTGTCCTCGCTCCAGGCGGCGCCCTCCTCCAAGCAGATGGCGTTCGCCTGCCGCATCACCGAGGCGTTTCCCTCGCGCCACAGCACCCGGCCCTGGGCATCTGTCACCACCATGATCTGCAGCGAGGCGTCGGCGATCTCCGTCAGCCCCCCGCTGAGGATGTGCATCACGTCGCCGAGCACCGTTCCGCGCCGGCGGTACTCCAATTCGTCCCGCTGCAGCAGCGCACTGCTGGTGGAGCGGTCGGGATCGAGGCCCAGCCGGAGCATCCGCTGCCAGGAGGCGTCGATGTCCGGACGGGGCGCGATCGGCGGGCGCCTGCCCGCGAGCGTCGCCGCGCGTACCTGGTGGAGCAGCCGAACGGCGTGCCCGGCGTCCATGGCGGACAGCCGTGCCAGGTCCAGAGCCGTCCTTCTCATCGCCAACCCCCCCCCGCCGCCGGTGCTGCGCGCGTCCCGGATGTCACGCGCTGTCGGTTCTGCAAGGCTTGCGGTCCAGGGAGGGAACTGCTCCCGTCCCACGGCACCGTGCACCGCACCCGTCGGAAGATACCGGTCCCCCTACCTGCTGCAACGGTGTGCAACTCTGGCGAGCCGCGGTCACGTTGCGCGAAGCTGGGCCGAGCGGAGGGGGGTGCCGTGTCGGCGCAGCACCACCCTCCGCTTTCTGCGTGTGTTCCGTCCCGGCGCACGCCGGGGCGCACGGTAGCGGTGAGCAGCTTGTGAACCACTGCTCACCACTGGACCGTGCGAACCGCACGGCTCAGACCTCGGCGCGCGCCCGCTCGACGACGGCTTCCAGATCGAGCCCGTGCGGAAGCGTCCCGAAGGCCGAACCCCAGTCACCGCCCAGTCGCGAGGCGCAGAAGGCGTCCGCCACGGCCGGCGGAGCCCACCGGACCAGCAGCGAACCCTGGAGCACCAGGGCCATTCGCTCGACCAGCCGCCGCGCCCGAACCTCCATCGACTCCAGGTCCGCCAGCTCGGTCAGCAACCCCTTGATCGCACCATCGAGACGGTGGTCGGCACCGCGGGCCTGCCCGACCTCCTGGAGGAAGGCGTCGAGCACGTGCGGTTCCCGCTGGAGCGCCCGCAGTACGTCCAGGGTCTGGACGTTCCCCGACCCCTCCCAGATCGAGTTCAGCGGGGACTCCCGCAGTAGCCGCGGCATCCCCGACTCCTCGACGTAGCCGTTGCCGCCAAGGCACTCGAGTGCCTCCGCCGCCACCGGCGTGCACCGCTTGGTCACCCAGTACTTGGCGGCCGGCACGGCGAGGCGCAGCAGAGCCCGGTCCGCCTCGGAGTCCGAGTCGTACGCGGCGGCGAGCCGCAACCCCAGCGTCGTCGCCGCCTCGGACTCCAGGGCGATGTCCGCGAGCACGTTGCGCATCAGCGGCTTGTCGATCAGTAGACCGCCGAACGCGCTGCGGTACGCCGCGTGGTGCACCGCCTGTGCCACCGCCTGGCGCATCAGCGCCGCCGAGCCGACCACGCAGTCGAGCCGGGTGGCCGCCACCATCTCGATGATGGTGCGCACGCCGCGCCCCTCCTCACCGACCCTGCGCGCCCACGTCCCGTCGAACTCCACCTCGCTGGACGCGTTCGACTTGTTGCCCAGCTTGTCCTTGAGCCGCTGGATGGCGAAGGCGTTGCGCGTGCCGTCCGGCAGTACCCGCGGCACCAGGAAACAGGTGATGCCGCCCGGGCCCGAGGAACCCGAGGAGGAGGACGCCTGCGCCAGCACCAGGAACCCGTCGCTCATCGGCGCTGAGCAGAACCACTTGTGACCGGTCAGCAGGTACTCGCCCGCCGCGGCCAGGGGCTCCGCGCGCGTCGTGTTCGCCCGTACGTCGCTGCCCCCCTGTTTCTCCGTCATGCCCATCCCGAACAGGGCACCGGACTTCTCCGCCGCGGGCCTCAGCCCCTCCACGTACGTCTGGGAGGTGAGCAGTGGTTCCCATTCGGCCGCGAGCTCCGGATCCGTGCGCAGCGCCGGTACCGCGGCGTGCGTCATCGACACCGGGCAGCCGTGCCCGGCCTCGGCCTGGGTCCACACCAGGAAGCCCGCCGCCCGCCGCACGTGCCCTCCGGGCCGCCCCCAGGCGTTCGTCAGGCCCGCGGACACCGCCTTGCCCAGCAGCCGGTGCCAGGCCGGATGGAAGTCGACCTCGTCGATCCGGTTGCCGTACCGGTCATGGGTGCGGAGCACGGGCGGATGGTCATTGGCTTGAAACCCCCATGTCTGGGCCTGCGCGGAGCCGGCGGAGCGGCCGAGCAGGGTCAGTTCCCCCCGCGCCGTCTCGAGGAGCCCCGGGTCGAGGTGCCGTTCCACCGCCTCGGTGAGCGCGCGGTCTGCGGAGAAGACGTCGTACCCGACCAGGGGCGGGGCCTGGTTGGTCACTGTGTGGGTGCTGGTCGCCATGCGGATACGGTAAGGAGGTGCAGGCAGCAATGGAAACACCCGACCGGCCCAGAGGCCGACTCCACCGGGTCAGAGTGCTCTACCGCAACGTCTCCAAGCGGAAGCTGGTCTGGCTGCTCCTGAAGGACACCGTCAATTCCTGCATCGAGTACCGGATCCTCGGTCTCGCGGCCGAGGCGGCGTTCTTCACCCTGTTGTCCCTGCCGCCGCTGATGCTGGGCATGCTCGGGCTCCTCGGGTACGTCGATGACTGGACCGACACCACCACCGTCGCCTCCATCCAGCAGAACATCCTGCACGCGGCCGGCACCGTGCTCTCCGACCGGGGCGTCAACCAGATCGCCAGACCCCTGCTGGAGGACGTCACCCGGGCCGGCCGGCCCGATGTGATCTCCATCGGCTTCGCCATCGCCCTGTGGTCGGGATCGCGGGCCGTGAACGTCTTCGTCGACACGATCACCGTCATGTACGGACTCGACGGCCAGCGCGGCATCGTCGCCACCCGGCTGCTCGCGTTCCTGCTCTACATCGTGGCGCTGCTGATCGGGGCCGTGGTGCTGCCGCTCGCGGTGGTGGGCCCGGACCGGGTCGTCGAATTCGTGCCCTTCGGCACGGAAGTCGTCAGCGTCCTGTACTGGCCTGTGGTGATCCTGCTGTCCGTCGCCTTCCTCACGACGCTGTACCACGTCTCCGTGCCCGTGCGTTCGCCGTGGGCCGAGGACATCCCCGGTGCGCTCGTCGCCCTGGCCATGTGGGTGCTCGGCAGTTTCCTGCTGCGGATCTACCTCACCAGCACCGTCGAGGGCCCCACCATCTACGGCTCGCTCGCCGCCCCCATCGCCGTACTCCTGTGGATCGGCATCTCCGCCTTCGCGGTCCTCGTCGGCGCCGCGGTCAACGCCGCGATCGACCGGGTGTGGCCCTCCGTCGCCACGGCCGCGGCCCGTGCCGCCAACCAGCGGGTCCGGGCCGCCCACGCCGCCGAACTGGTGGCCCGCGCAAGGGCTGCGGAAGGCGAGAGCGAGGATGCCGAGGACGCCGAGGATGCCGATGAGGACGAGGACGGCGGGGACATGCCCTCGGAGTTCCCCGAGCGCTGGTCGAAGTTCCTGCCGCCGGATGACGTGAGGTCACGGTTCCAGGGCACCTGGGACCACCGGGACAAAGGCCAGCCCCAGCACCGGGAGAAGGGCCAGTCCTAGCGGGCACCGGGGTCCCGACGGCACCGGGGGGAGTGATGGAGCGGCGGGCCGGCGCAGGGCGTTCGTGGGGGGCGGCGGCCGGTGCGGGGTGACGGCGCGGTGCTGATCGGTGACGGTACGCCGCCGGGAGCCTCCGCCGGTGGCTGCGGGAAGCGGGAACGTTCTAGCCTCGATCCATGTACGCCGAGCGGGCCTCCCTCGTCGCAGGGGCCGTCGTCTGGACCAACGGGCCGTTCGGCCCCGGCCCGGTGCTGCCCGTGCTCCCAGACGGGTGCATGGACCTCATGTGGACCGCGGGACGGCTATTGGTCGCCGGCCCCGACACCCATGCACACCTGCCCGGCGGTGTCGGCACCGCGTCCTACGCAGGGGTGCGTTTCGCCCCGGGCGCCGCGCCGGCCCTCCTCGGCGTCCCCGCCCACGAACTCCGTGACCGCCGGGTGGACCTCGCGGACCTCTGGCCCGGGAAGCAGGTGAGGGGGCTCGCGGAGCGGGTCGGTGACGCGGTGGACCCGGCTGCGGGACTGGAAGCCGTGGCGCTGGCGCTCGCGGCGCGCCGGCCGCCGGCCGATCCGGTGCTGGAGGCCGTCGTCCGGGCCCTGGACGCCGGGAGGAGCGTCGCGGAAACCGCAGACGCCGTCGGGTTCGGAGCCCGCCGGCTCCACCGGAGGTCCCTGGACGCCTTCGGGTACGGTCCGAAGACCCTGGCCAGGATCCTCCGGCTGCAGCGGGCGCTCGCGCTGGTGCGGGCGGGCGTGCCGCAGGCCGGGGCCGCACTGGCGGCCGGTTGCGCCGACCAGGCGCACCTCGCCCGCGAGATGCGGGAGCTGACGGGACTCACCGTCGGCCGCTACGCCGCGTTGGCGAAGAGCGAGACCCCGCAGCCGTCGGGGTCGAGGACCACCGCGTAGCGCTGGCCCCAAACGGCGTCCCAGGGCTCGAGGTGGCCTCGGTAGCCCGCCGCGACGAGATCGTCGTACAGGGCGTCCACCGCGCCCGGACCGTCGCAGCGGAACGCGAGGCCCACCCGGTCACCGCCCTCGGGCCGGGTCCACTCCGGGTCGAAGGACCTGATCGTCTCCTCCGTGTCCCAGAGCACCCGCAGCCCACCGGGCAGCGTCGCTTCGACGTGCGGGGCCGAGTCGGCCGCGGCAGGCAGGTCCAGGCCGAGGCGACGGTAGAAGGCGAGTGAGGCGGCCATGTCGGCGACCACCAGGCCGATGGCGTCGAGTCGTGGAGTCATGCCCCGACCGTAGGCGACGGGACGGCAGACGGTCTTGTAGGAATCGGACGCACGGCTCCGTCGTCCCCGGCGGAGGGCGCCGCACTGCGGTGAGACGCCCGTCCTGGTGTCGGACGGCGGCGGAACGCGGACCGGGGGCCGTGGCGCGTTCCGGGGCCCTCCCTGCACACCCGGCCCGCCGCCCACCACGGCCCTGCCGTCCGTCCGTCTCCGGCTCCCTCCGCACCACGGCAGCCAGTGCGAGCTCCCCAGCGTCTCGACGGCCCGCCGCCACGCGGGCGTGCCGGCGGTCACGTCACGGGTTCGTAAGGTGCCCGGCGTGCCCCCGCGAACCGGCGCGGACGACACTGGACCCATGCAGAACATCCTGGTCGTCGATGACGACCCGACCGTCGCCGAAGTGGTCACCGGCTATCTGGAGCGGGCGGGCTTCGCGGTCCACCGGGCAGCCGACGGGCTCCAGGCCCTTCGGGCCGCCGGGCACCAGTGGCCCGACCTGGTCGTCCTCGACCTGATGCTGCCCGGCATGGACGGGCTCGAGGTCTGCCGGCGGCTGCGCGGGCACGGGCCGGTTCCGGTGATCATGCTGACGGCGCGCGGGGACGAGGACGACCGGATCCTGGGGCTCGAGATCGGCGCGGACGACTACGTCACCAAGCCGTTCAGCCCCCGTGAGCTGGTGCTGCGCGTCGAATCCGTGCTGCGGCGCAGCCGCTCGGCGGTGGCGGACGGGCACTCCGCCGTACCGGAGCTCAGCTGCGCCGGGATCACCGTGGATCCGACGGCCCGCCGCGTCACCAAGGGCGGCAACGAACTGGCCCTCACTCTCCGCGAGTTCGACCTCCTGGTGCACCTGATGCGGCACCGGGGACGTGCGATCGGGCGCGAGCAGCTCATGCACGATGTGTGGGGCTGGGAATTCGGCGACGTGTCGACCGTGACGGTCCACGTCCGGCGGCTGCGCGGCAAGATCGAGGACGATCCGGCCAAACCCCGTCTGATCCAGACGGTGTGGGGCGTCGGCTACCGCTTCGACGCGCCAGAGGAAGGGGCGTGACCATGAACGACTTCGTCCTCATCGCCCTGTTCGCCTTCTTCGGGGCGGCCGTGGCGGGCCTCCTCGGGGCGCTCGCCCTGAGGTTGCTGCGGCACCGGTCGGTCATCGTGTCCCTGACCGTCGTCGCCGCAGTGACGGTCACGGCCATGTTGGCCGGGACGCTCGCCGTCGCGCAGGCGATGTTCCTGTCCCCCCACGACCTCAGTGTCGTCACCACCGTGGTCGCGATGGCCGCCGTGGTCTCGCTCGCCACCGCGCTGCTGCTCGGCCGTTGGGTCGTCGCCAGGAGCAGGGAACTGGCCCTCGCGGCACGGACGTTCGGCGAGGAGGGCAGTTTCGCCGCACCGGGCGGGGTGGCCACGGCGGAGCTCGACCAGCTGAGCCAGGAGCTGGCGGCCACCAGCGCCAGGCTCGCCCAGTCCCGGGAGCGGGAGCGCGCGCTGGAGAGTTCGCGCCGGGAACTGGTCGCGTGGATCTCCCACGACCTGCGCACCCCGCTCGCCGGACTGCGCGCCATGTCGGAAGCGCTGGAAGACGGCGTCGTCCAGGACCCCCAGCGGTACTTCGCGCAGATCCGCACGGAGGTGGACCGGCTCAACGGCATGGTCGGTGACCTCTTCGAACTCTCCCGCATCCACGCCGGGGCTCTCGCCCTCACCCCGACCCGGATGTCGCTGTACGACCTGGTCGGCGAGGCCCTCGCGGGAGCCGACCCGCTCGCCCGGGAGCACGGCGTGCGGCTCGTGGGGGACGGGGTCGAGCCGGTGCCGGTGGAGGTGGACGGCAAGGAGATGACCCGGGTCCTGGCGAATCTGCTGGTCAACGCTATCCGGCGGACGCCGGCCGACGGAACGGTCGCGATAGCCGCGGAGCGCCGGGAGGACTCGGTCGTGCTGTCCGTGACCGACGGGTGCGGCGGGATCCCGGAAGAGGACCTGCCACGGGTCTTCGACACGGGGTGGCGCGGCAGCCAGGCCCGCACGCCTCCTGCGGGCGCGGGTCTGGGCCTGGCGATCGTCCGGGGCATCGTCGAGGCGCACTCCGGACGGGCCGCTGTGCACAACGTGACGGGCGGTTGTCGTTTCGAGGTGACGCTTCCCGCCGCTCCCTGATGTCGGCATCCCGCTCCCCGCGATCCGGCCGCACGCCACCGGTTCGCCTGCGGAGGTCACCGCTCCGTGGTCATCATGACGGGACATCAGCACGCACGCGAAACCGCAGGGAGCCGTCGATGGCAGTGCGCCGGGTAGTGCCCAACCTCCGGTCGGAGTCCGTGGAGGAGTGCCGGGAGTTCTACGGTCTGCTGGGATTCGAGGAGGTGATGAACCACGGGTGGATCGTGACCCTGGCGGCCCCTTCCCGGTCGGCCGCCCAGATCAGCGTGATGACTCACGACGCGACGGCGCCCGTCACGCCCGACATCAGCATCGAGGTGGACGATGTGGACGAGGCGTACGCGGCGATGCGTGACAGTGGCGCGGAGATCGTGCACCCGCTGCAGGACGAGACATGGGGGGTGCGCCGCTTCTTCGTCAGGGATCCCGGCGGCCGGGTGGTCAATATCCTCGGCCATCGCTGACCGGGCGGTGACGGCGCCGCGAGGCACCGCGGTGGTCGGCGTGCAGCCGTGGCCGCCGGGGGGACGGACGTGGCGACGGTTCGTCCCGGGCGCCGGCCTGACGAGGGCCCGGGCGGGACGGGGCGATCGGCAGGAGTGCGGCACGCGGACCGGGCTGCGACGGATCCGGCCCGCAGCCGAAGGGCTCGCGCCCGGGACCTGTGCTTCCCGGAACGGTCGCCGACGTTCCGTGCGGCCGCAGGTGTTCGGCCGTTCGGGTGCTGTGCCCTCGGCTCCGGTGTGGAACCGACGAAACCCCCTCGTGAGTCGGGCGGAACGGTGCATGGGTTCCCGAGAATCGTTGTGCGGTGTGCCATACGGGTCGCTTGAGCGGCATACCGGGTCGTTTACGTAACCGCTGGGTGAAATCCGCTTCGTGGATGCGAGGATGAGGCCGCCATGACGACAGGGCGAGGTGTGCAAGCGCTCCGGGCCGCGGTGTTCGCGGCCGTGTGCGTGCTGCTCACCGCCCTGGGCCACGCCGCCATGTCCGGTGTCGCCGTTCCCGTGCGTGCCGTGGCGGCGGCTTTCGTCCTCACAGCCGGGGGAGCGTGGGCGCTCGCCCGGCGCGAGCGCGGGCTGTTCGCGGTCACGTCGTCGGCCGTTGCGGCCCAGGCCGTCCTGCACGCCTGGTACTCGCTCGGCCAGGTCGTCTCCGGCCCGGCCGCGGTCGGCGGTCCGTCCCGCCTACTGCAGTGGACCCAGTACGTGACGTGCGGCGCCGTGGAAGTGCCGGCTCCCGCCACGGTCGACGTCCACCTCACGGGGGCCCACACCACGGGGACCCCCGCCATGGGCATGCGTGACATGGGCGCTCACCACATGGCCGTCCACGACATGTCGGGCCCCGCGCACGACATGTCTTCGGCCGGCCACCACATGGCGGGCATGTCCCCGGCCGGCATGCTCGCCCTGCACGTCCTCGCCGCGCTGCTCTCCGGTCTGTGGCTCGCGCACGGGGAGCGCGCCGTCGGGCGCCTGCGCACCACCGCCCGGGCGCGGAGCGCCTTCCACGCGCTCCGTGAGCTTCCGGGACGCATCGCCGCATCCTTGACGCTGCTCCTCCGCCCGCCCGTGCTCCCGGTCGGCCCCGACCGGGACCGCCACCGGGAAGCGGACGAACGTGCGCCCCGTCTGCTCCTCCTCGTCTCCGTCATCACCTCCCGAGGGCCTCCTGTCGCTCCTGCTGTCGTCTGACAGCCGGCTTCCCGGCCCCGCCCCAGGCGTGGCCGTTCGACATGAGCACCGGTCCGCCCGGCGTGGCGTACCGGAATCCCGCAACACCGAGAGGGACACGAGGCGATGACGTCTGCCCTGCCCTGCCCACCCGGGACCAAACCGCGCTCCCGGACAGCCGAGACGGCCGAGGAGACCGTCACCGCATGGGCCCTGGACGCCCGAGGCGGAGACCCCGAGGCGGTGGAGCGCTTCGTGCGCGCGCTGCACCGCGACGTTTGGCGCTACGTGGCGTACCTGAGCGCCGATCCCCAGTCGGCCGACGACCTGACCCAGGACACGTTCCTGCGCGCGCTGGGGAGCCTGCACCGTTTCGAGGGTCGTTCGTCGGCCCGCACGTGGCTGCTGACCATTGCGCGCCGGACCGTCGTCGACAGCCTCCGCCATGCTGCCGCCCGCCCCCGTCGAGCGGACACCACCGACTGGCAGACGGCCGTGGAACGGACACAACCCCACGGGCTCCCCGGCTTCGAGGAGGGCGTGGCGCTGGCCGAACTGCTGGAGGTGCTGCCCGGCGAACGGCGCGACGCGTTCGTCCTGACGCAGCTCCTCGGGCTGCCGTACGCGGAAGCGGCGGCGTTGTGCCGCTGCCCCGTCGGCACGGTGCGCTCACGGGTGGCCCGGGCGCGCGCGGCGCTCGTGGAGCTGTTGCACGACGCCGAGCAGCCGCCGGTGGCGCGCCGCGCCGAAGAGCCGCCCGGGACACGGGTGGTGGAGGTGCTGACCGCGGCGGCGTGACCGCCCCGCACACCCCGAGGGGTCGGCTCCGGGATCCTTCCCGGTAGCTTCCCCGGCGTGTCGCGGCCCCTTCGGGAAGACCCTTCCCGAGCCTTCCCGAAGGGCGTCGGAGCGTGTTCCGGTCCGGCTGTTGTCAGTGGCATGGGGCAGGGTGGCCGGTGCACCGTCGTCCGCAGTCGAGAGGAAGCCGCCCCGATGAGCGCCAGCACCGTGATGACGTCCCGCGAACGAGCCGCCGTCCAGGCGTACATGCGGCTTCTCGGTGCGGTCCGTGCGGCACTCGCAGGGCCATCCTCCGCGGGTCCGCCACCGCTCGTCCCGGCCTCTCCCGATGGTGTCCCGCCGAGTGGTGTAGCAGCGATCGGGCCTTGACCCTTGATCCTGGACACACGAGACACTGGATCCTGAGGATCTGAGAACGGACATCTCGTGGTCATGAAGAACTATCCGCCGCAGTTCAAGGCGGACGCAGTCGCGCTGTACCAGTCCGAGGCGACGATCCGGCAGGTCGCCGCCGATCTTGGAATCAACCCCGAGACCTTGCGGAACTGGGTGCGGGCAGCCGGAGCGAGCCGGCCCCGCGGGCGCCGGGCGGAGGTGCCGACCGAGCCGCCGACACCGTTGGAGGCGGAGAACGCCGCTCTGCGCAAGAAGGTCCGTGAGCTGGAGGAGGAACGCGAGATCCTGCGCAAGGCGGCGAAGTATTTCGCTGGGGAGACGCGCTGGTGAACCGCTTCCAGTTCGTTGCAGACCACCAGCGCCGCTACGGCGTGAAGCGGCTGTGAATCATCCTGGGCATCGCCCGCTCCAGCTTCTACTACTGGCGTGGGACGGCCGCGGACCGGGCCGGCCGGCAGGCGGCCGACGCCCGTCTCGCCGCCCGGATACGGGCCGTGCACCGCGAGTCGGACGGCACCTACGGCGTCCTCAGGATCACCGCCGAACTCCGCGAGGCGGGCGAGCGAATCGACCACAAGCGGGTCGCGCGGGTGATGCGCAGCATCGGCCTGGCAGGCGTGCGGCTGCGTCGCAGACACCGCACCACCGTTGCGGACCCGGCCTCGGCGAAGGCCCCGGACCTCGTCGGCCGTGACTTCACAGCAAGCGAGCCGAACACGAAATACGTCGGCGACATCACCTATCTCCCGCTGGACAGCGGGAAGTTTTTGTATCTGGCCACCGTCCTCGACCTCGTCTCACGGCGCCTGGCCGGCTGGGCGATCGCGGACCACATGCGCACCGATCTCGTCATCGACGCCCTGGCTGCCGCTGAACGGACCCGCGGCAGCCTCGCCGGAGCGGTCCTGCACACCGACCACGGGGCCCAGTACACCAGCCGGGCCTTCGCCGACGCCTGCCGCAAGGCCGGCGTCCGCCAGTCCATGAGCGCGATCGGCTCCAGCGCGGACAACGCGCTCGCGGAGTCCTTCAACGCGACGTTCAAACGCGAGACGCTTCAGGGCCGCAAAACCTGGCCCAGCGAACGCGAGGCCCGCCTCGACGCGTTCCGCTGGCTCAACCGCTACAACACCCGACGCCGCCACTCCCGCCTCGGACAACGCAGTCCCATCGCCTACGAGACAGCACTCGACACAACATCAACTACCCTGGCCCAAGCCGCATAGCCCGTGTCCAGGAGTCCGGGTCAAGGCCCCCAGTTCGCCACCACCCCCGAACCCGACAACCCACGACGACACGGAGCAGCCGCCCGCGCCGGGGCTGAACCTCTCCGCCCTCCGCGGCGACAAGGACGCGGGCCCGGCATGGATGGCGGACGCCATCGCCGCGATCGAGTCCGCCGGAGCAATGGGCATGAAACCCTCCGCCATCGCCGACCTCGTAGGCCGCAGTAGGCAGGCCGTTCGAGACGCGTTGAAAGCTGCGGCAGAGCGGGGCGAGTTGGTCTACCGGGACAACGGACCACACTCCGTCTACGTCTACCCCGACCATGATGGCGCTCCCTGAATTCGGCCACCCGCTGCTCGGGGGTGACCCCAGACCTGCTCTCTGGATCTCCCCACCCACAGGCCACTTGACCTGCGGCCGAGCGCCACAAAGGCCTTGTACTCGTGAAGCTACGGCCGGGGGACATGTCCCCCGGCCGTAGCTTCACGAGTACAAGGCCCAGGTGGGCCGGGTCCGGTCCGCGGCTCCTGCCGGTGCCGTATCACTTCGACCTCGAAGGAGGCGGCCGATCCGCTCCCTCACTGACCAGAGCGGATCAGATGGCGATCCTGGGGGTATACCAGGCGTCGGAGCCGGACGGCGTCCTCTGGATCCCTATGGCCGAGTCCTGAAGCCCCTTGGGGCAGGTGATCACACTGGAGAGGTACCCGCCGCGCGGCTTGAGGCCCTTCTTCAAGTCGTAGACCTTCTGACCCCTCGGTCCCGCGCAGTTCAGACGGAACTCCGAGTGGATCGTCCCGTACGTCTTATTGGTGAAGTTCAGCTGCACCTTGTTCGCGCTGACGCGCATGATGCACCGCAGCACCTTCTCACCCTCACAACGCCACACGCCATTGGCCGTGGCGCGGGATGCCTGAGCTTCAGCGACCGTCGCGGACGTCCCCATGAGAGCTGTCGCAGCAACGCCCGCGACCACCATTCGAGCTGCTATTCGCACGATTCACCCGTTCTCTCTGTCCGTGCGACTAACGAACGCCGGGCAGTCCCTTGGGCCCGCCCGGCGGTGTTCGCTGCACGCACGTGCTTTTTCCCGTTGGAAGCTTCCAACGTTCCCCGTGGAGACGATCTTAATATGCGGGCTGCACTGGACGTATGGCGTGGTGAAGTCCGGAGCCCAAGGGCAGAAGGGTTGGATCTGCTCGAAGTACATCGCTGGCGGCCCTGCGTGATGCTCGGTCTGCCGTAGCTTCACGAGCACAGGGCCGAGGGCGGATCGGTCGTCGTGGCCGAGCAGGCCAACGCCCCTCCCTCTCCCATGGCCGAGGCCGACCGGGCCCTGGCAGAGGCGGGATTCGCGGGGAACGAGGCGGAGTTGTTCTCCCTGGTGGGAGCACTCCACGCGGGCTCGGGCTCCTTCCGGTGAAAGGTTCGCCGCGGCATCGGTCCGGACGGCCGGTTTCGGTCCGCCGCGCCGTTGCCGCAACTCGCCTTGGCCCGGGGCCAGGCGGGCCGCACGCGACGGGCTTGGGGCCGCTGCCGCACCACGTTGGGGGTGGATCCGTCACGGAGGTGCGCGGCTCCTCGGCGGACCTGTCGGCGCCGCTCCCGCCGGGCGTGTGTGCGCCGTGCCCACCCGGGCGGTCCTGCGCGGTGGTCATCGAGCGATGCCCGTCCCGCGGCGGGAGCCGGTGCCGGCGGCAAGCCACAAGCCATCGGCCCGCTCGTGAAGGCCCAGGGCGCGTCCGCCTTCGGGTGCCGCGAGCCGCCCGGCTCGCCGGCGGTCGACGACCGGAGGGCGTAGCAGCCCGGGGCGACGTCGACTTGGCGGTCGCCGAGGTGCCCCTGGCGGGGACCTGCTCCTCAGGGTGGTCCTCGACACCCATCCCGGGTCCCGGTCGGGAGTCCCGGGCCGCGACCGAGACGACCGCGGACCGCGCCGGGTCGCGGTCCGCGGTCCCGTGTGCGCCGAACGGGTGGTCCATGGGCGTGTCCGGGCCGATCGCCGTGCGATCGGGAAGGGATGGAGTTCCGGCGGGGGCGTGCCAGTCGACTGCAGGTGGTTCCGCCCGGCGGGCCGAACCACCATCCGGGAGATGATCTCGATGACGTCAGGGCCTGAGACGGCGACCCAACCGGGGAGCGGGTGAGCCGTCGTGGACTGCGACATGAAGATACTCCGCGGGACACCCGACCATACCGAGCTCGCCGCCCTCATGACGGTGCTCACCATGGTCGCCTCCCATCGCGAGGCTCCTTCCGCGGAGGCCGTCGAACCGCGTTCCCGCAGGGCGCACTGGGACCGGGCGTGGGGAGGAGGTTTCCGGCCCTGCGGATCCTGGCAGGTGCGGGACCGGAGGATCACGGTGTTCGACCCCGGCGTTCGCTAGGCGTCCCCGCCCTCCCTCCGTCCGACGTCCCCTCCGGGCCGGGGCGGCCAGTTCTCCAGGAGCGAGTGGAGTGCGTCGAGCGAACGCGACCATGACTCGCGGACCTCGCGGGAGTGACCGAAACCTCCGTTGAGCTCCAGGTGTACGTATCCGTGGAAGGCGGCGCGCAGCAGTCGACCGGCGTCCGTCAGGTCCGGCTCCGTCAGTCCGTAGGCACGCAGCATGCCGTAGGTCAGTTCGACGCTGCGGCGGAAGCCGGGGGAGTCGGCGACCTCCTCGGGGTCGAACGGCATCTGGGTGGCCGCGTAACGGCCGGGGTGGGCCAGGGCGTAGTCCCGGTAGGCGTTGGCGAACCCCGTGAGGGCGTCCCTGCCCGCCCGTCCGGCCACGGCGGTCGCGATCCGGTCGGTCAGCTCGTCGGCCGCCAGCAGGGCGATCCTCACCCGCAGGTCCCTCAAGCTCCTCACGTGCGAGTAGAGGCTCGCGTCCTTGACGCCGAAGCGCCGTGCGAGGCCGGACACCGTCAGTTTGTCGAACCCCGTCTCGTCCGCCATCTCCGCGGCCTCCTGGGTCACTCTCGCCGCGGTCAGTCCTGCGCGCGCCAATCGGCACCTCCCGTTCCCACCTGCTGCTACCCCTAGGAATTGTCCTAGGAATACTAGGTGGGCAGAGGGCGGGCACGATGCGGTGGTGGACGGCGCGGTGGCGTCGGGCTCCGGGACGGGGATCGGACGATGAGCCCGTGTTCCGGTCACCGCGCCGCACGGAGACTTCCTGCACCGGTGCCCTGCGCGTGCCCACGGGGCGTCTCCGGAGCAACGACGTGTGCCCACGGGGGAATCTCCAGAGTTCCGAACGCGCAGGGCCGGCCGGTCTGCCGTGCGCGTTTCGGAGAGCGCCCGGCGGTCCCGGGCCGTGGGCGGGCGGCAGGCGCCGGCCCCTGCGGTTCCCGGCGGGCCGCCCCGAAACGGACGGCCCGCGGAGCAGGGAGCCGGGCCGGCCGATCCTACGTGCCGAGGTGCGTCGCCCCCCGGGGGCCCGGGCGTGAGCGGTGCTGCACGGCGCATCCCCTGCGGACTTCCCGGCGGGTGGCTCCGGGGCGGGTGTCGGGCATCAACAGAGCAGCCGCAGGGACGTGCCGCACACCCCCAGCCGCACGGTCTGACCCCACGTCAGTTCCAGTGCGTCGGACTCCATTCCGTCGCCGAACGCGACCAGCCGGTCGGATTCGACGGTGACCCGCAGTCGCTCACTTCCCGTCAGAACGCCGTCCACCAGCGACGTGCCGGTCGCCGGCGACGGCCACGCCTCCCGTACGTACCAGAGCAGTCGGGCTTCGTCCGGCGCAGGAAGCGGCTCCCGGCAGCCGCGTTCGCGCCACAGCGAGCGCAGCCAGCCCGTCGCCCCGGTCCCCGTACCGACGAGTACACCGGACGAGGCCTGCGCTTCGCCGCCGCGCGGTCCGCCGGGGCCCGGTTCCTCGTCGGGGCACAGCCGGTAGCGGGACGTCTGGTGACCGGGTCGCCCCAGGTAGATCTCGTTGAGCGCCACCAGTCGCTGGGTGTCGTCGGCTACCGCCTCCACCATGGTGAGCTCCTCGACCGTCGGGTCGGCGGTGACGGCGGCGCGGAGCAGCCCGTCCGCGTTCCGGGCCGCGTGTCGCACGAGGACGCCCGGATTCCGCCCGGGGTCGGTGTCGATCCCCACGACCGGTTGCCCGCACAGGTACTTCGCGGTGTTGGCCACGAGCCCGTCCTGGCCCACTACGACCACCACGTCCTCGGGTGCGAAGAGGAACCGGTCGAGGTCCGCCCGCTCCACCCGGGTGTGCCGCCAACTCAGCGGCACCGCGGCCGCGACCTGCGCGAGCGCCTGACGAGTGCGGTGGTGCCGCTCCGCCACCTCCTCGATGCACCGCCCCCGCGACGACAGGAAGAACTCGGCCTGGCCGTGGGTGCC
The DNA here is from genome assembly GCF_042755225.1 of Streptomyces sp. NPDC059169. Taxonomy (NCBI): domain Bacteria; kingdom Bacillati; phylum Actinomycetota; class Actinomycetes; order Kitasatosporales; family Streptomycetaceae; genus Streptomyces; species Streptomyces sp. NPDC059169. Next base: position 203,863 of record NZ_JBHZCF010000004.1, read on the forward strand.
ATGCCGGGCGAGCAACTCCTCGTACTCGGTGGTGCGGTGCACCAGCACCGCGCGGGGCGCGAGGCTCATCGACCCTGCGTGCCGGAATCCCCGAGCCGGCTGAGCAGACCGGTGAGGACGTCGGGCGAGAGCGTGATGCTGTCCACGCGCGGCAGGTTCTCGGCCAGGCGGGTCGCGGCGAGCGCGTGCAGGGTGGCCGGGGAGGTCTCGGAATGCACGCGCAGCCAGGCGGACTGCGCTGCGGCCCGCGCCTCGCCGACCTCGCGTGCGGCCGTGGCCTCGGCCTGTGCGAGCCGTACCGCGCGAGCGGCCTCCGCCTCCGCGCGTACGGCGTCGGCCGTGGCGTCCTCCTCGGCTTCCCGACGGGCGTTCGTGCCCCGCTGGTCGACCAATTGCTCTTCCCTGCGGGCCAGTTCGATCTTGCTGGCGAGTTCGTTCTCGGCGATGGCCCGCTCCCGTTCCACGGCGACGGCCCGCCGCTCGTACGTCGCGCGGTCTGCCTCCTGCTGGATCTGTTCCCGTGCCGGCGTGCGCAAGGCCCTCTCCACCTCGGGCTCGGGGCGGAGGGCGATGACGCGTACGGCGACGACCTCGATGCCGGTGGCGGCGAGGCGCGGCTCCGCGCGCAAGCCCTCGGAGATCCGTTCCCGCGCCGCGGCGACGCCGTCCACCAGGGCTGCCGCCAGCGGTGTTCGGGCCAGGACGTCCAGTGCGTGCTGCTGCGCGGTTTCGGTGAGGAGGGTGGAGATCTGCTCCAGCGGCGCGCCCCGCCAGGCTCCGGTGTCCGGGTCGACGGAGAAGTCGAGCCGCTCGGCGGCGATGCCCGGATCGCCGATCCGGTAGGTCACCGTGGACTGCACCGACACGTCCTGGAAGTCGGAGGTCCGTGCGTGGAAGGTCATGGCCAACTCCCGGTCATCAACCGGTACTTCGGAGAGCGCGGCAGTCAGTGCGCGGAACCAGAAGCTGAGGCCCGGTCCGTCGTGGAGGAGCCTCCCGCGGCTGTGGTGGCGGACGTGTGCGGTGGGAGTGGAGCGGAGGTGGCGCCATCCGAAGCGCCTGGTGATGTCGGCCATGAGGCAACCCCTTTTTTCGTCAGTCCGACGATATTGCGGTTCCTGGTTATCGTCAAGAAGACGAGATGGCGTCCCGGTTGCGGTACGGCGGGGGCCGCACCAGAGTTGCGGCATGGCCGCCATCACCGTGCGCAGGGTCTATGAGGCACCGGACCCGGACGAGGGCGTCCGCGTCCTCGTCGACAGGCTCTGGCCCAGAGGGGTGTCCAAGGAGCGGGCCGCCGTCGACGAGTGGCTCAAGGACGTTGCTCCGAGCAATGAGTTGCGGACCTGGTACCACAAGGACGCGTCCCGGTACGAGGAGTTCGCCGCCCGCTATCGGCACGAGCTCTCATCCGGTCCGGCGGCGGCCGCCCTGGAGCGGCTGGTCGAGCTCGCGCGCCGCGGCCGCATCACCCTCGTCACCTCGGTGAAGAGCGTCGGAGGCAGTCACGTCCAGACCCTCGCGGACCTCCTCGAGGGGGCCGACGGACCGTCCGGCGGTGTCGAGTGACCGTCCACGGCGACCGTCCCGGGTCGAGCCGCCACGGGTGACCCGCCCCGAGCGGCCGGCGACCGGGCGCCACCGGGGGGACGGAGCCGGCGCGCAGCCCACGCGGGCCCCTGCAGGACCGGGCGGCGGACCGCAGGGGCGACGGGCGTCGCAGCACCGTGCGCCCGAACCGATGCCGAACCACATGCCCGTGGCAACCACCGGGCGTCGGTACCGGCGTTCCACCGGATACCTGGGCGCCTGCCGAGTGCCTGAGTACGCGGGTACGACGACATGAGTACCCCGGCCCATGCCGGGCGAGTACCGCCCCGCTGGAATGGGGACATGACCATTGACGCACCACGGCGCCCCCGCGCAAGGCAGTTCACCGACTCCGGCGTCGCGCTGGCCGCCGCGCTGCTCCCTCTCGCGGTCGGCGTACTGATGGCCAAGGCAACGGCCGCGGACCCGCTGACGCCCGTCAACGCCCTGATCACCAGTGCCGGGGAGCGCGCCCGTGTGTCGCCGGCCGAGCTGTGCAGGTGCGGCCGAAGTGCCCTGCGCGGTCGTCGAGCCGCCCGCAACGAGGTGCACGGGCGGCGTCCCGTGGCGCGACTGCGCCGTCCGTTGTCCCGGCGCCGCCCCGGCGGGTGACGTACCGGTACCTGCCACCGACAGGCGATGTGGATCAGGTGTCCGGGGGGTGGTTGCACGCCCCCGTTGCACGCTGGTGCGCCGGCCCCCGTGATGCCTTCGGCCCTTCGCACGCTGTACTGCGTAGCGGGTGATGCCGCCGTGCTGTCGGAGAGGAGAACCGGTGTGGCGGTCGTGGAAGTGAGTTACGGCGAGACCTGGAACGCGGCGGAGCAGAGGGTCGTGGGCCCCCTGAGCCGCTCGCAGGCCGCTGCGAGGGACGCCCAGGGTGCCCAGTACTCGGTCGTGCTGCAGGCTCCTGGGCGTCCCCAGCCCAGTGCCGTGTTGAACGTCTGCTGGGAGCAGCACTACCTCGGGATCTGGGCGTACGACGAGTACGGACGGCGCTGGCGCGAGGTCGACCTGAGGCGGCTGGAGCCGGGACGCCTGTTCCTCTGCCACATGACCCAGTGGTGCTACGAGTCGCCGGGCATGGCCGAGTTCGCCGACGACGCGGGCCGCAGCTCCGTCGACCTCGGACCCGACGGGACCGGCCGCAGGACGGTGCGGCCCCGGGGCAACCGCGGTCCGTCCACGTGGACGGACGCCGACGTCCCGGACGGGGTCAAGTGGGTACCGGCCCCGGACTTCGGTGAGTGGACGGCACTGTTCGGTGCGCTGGGTGGCGGAGAGGCGCTCGACGTCGTCCTGCGGGACGCGCCCGTGGCGAGCTCGGACGCCCGCGGGGCGCCGGGGCCGGGTTGGAAGCCGCCCACGGGCATGCGGCCGCGCCATGTGAACGAGATGTTCACCGTCGGGAGTGCCTTCTCCTCGGCGAGCGACCGCCAAACGGGCTCGTGGGTGGTCCAACAGGTGCGCGAGGCAGGCCCGTTGAGACTGCCCACCGGGCGCGTCCTGGCCTGCGACCCGGGCTGGGGCTGGCTGGAGCGGGGCGATGGGTACACCGTGACCGTCGCCCCGGGCAGCTATCCGGTGGAGATAGCCCGGGCGGCTTACGCCTCCGGGTCCCGCGGTGCCGGACTGCACCGGGCCGAAACCGTCGCGGCCCGGCTGGTGATCAGCGGGCGTCCCGCGGTTTCCTGGGAGCCAGCGCTCCAGCAGGGGAACGACCCGCGACTGCTGCGCAACGGCGAGTACTTCGGGTTCGGCGTCGACAGCGGCGCGGGCTGTTTCGTGGACGCGTCAGCCGTGAAGCGGCTCGGTGACCAGTACGACCAACAGATGACGGCTCCGGGGGAGTACGCCGGGGAACTGGACCCGGACGGTGTGGCGGAGCTGGTGGACCCGCTGACCGGTGCGAACCTCGTCGCCTTCCCCAGCGGCACGGGGGGCGGCTCCTACCCGGTCTGGATCGGCCGTGACGCCGACGGCGAGGTCGCGTGTTTCGTGGCCGACATGCTCGTGCTGCACCGCTCGGAGCTGCTCCGCCGCCGGCCCTGAAGGACGAAGAGGCGAGCGGGCGCCGCGTCGGAGCGCGTGTTCCGCCCCGCGGCGTGCCGCACGGGGTGGCGGCGTGCGTCCTGGCGCGGTCGGCGGTCACCGCCCGGTGCGGTGCGTTCCGCTGCCGATCGCGGCCGCACCCCGTGCCCGTCCGTGCCCGGTCCGTGTCGTGCCCCGGCCGAGCCGCCTCCCCTGGTGCCGCCCGGCGGAGCACGTGGCTCAGGACGTGTCCGGTGCCGAGCTCTCACCGGCGGAGAGGTGGAACAGCCCGCCTTCCGGGTCGCGCAGGGTCGCCACCCGCCCCAGCGGTGTGTCGTGCGGTGCCGTGACGACGCTGCCGCCTGCCGCACCCACCCGCGCCACCGCGTCGTCCACGTCGTCGCGGCAGAAGTGGACGTGCCACTTCGGCCGGATCGCCGGATCGGGTGACGGCTTCAGGCCGCCGTACATCCCGGCCACCGTGCGCCCCCACGCGCGCAGCATCACCCGGTCGTGCTCGTAGTGCACGTCGATGACGTCAGCCGACGGGGAGTCCCAGGCGAACACCCCGCCGTAGAACAACGCGGACGCGAACGGGTCCCTGGTGTGCAACTCCAACCACGCCACGGCGCCGGAGCCGAGCCCCGCCTGCCAGCCGGTCTCGACCGGCCCCTCCCAGATGCAGAACGTCGCATCGAAGGGGTCGGCGGCCCAGGCCATCCGCCCGTTGTCGAAGGAGAGCGGGCCGACCGCGACCGTGCCGCCCCGCTCCCGCACGCGCGAGGCCGCCTCGTCGGCGCTGTCCGCCGCGAAGTACGCCGTCCAGGCGACCGGCAGCCGCACCCCCATCGTGCGGTCGGACTCCACCAGACCCGCTACCGGGGCTCCGCCGGCGTAGGCGACCACGTACGACCCTTGCTCGAGGCCGCCGGGTCTGAACTCCCACCCGAACACCGCACCGTAGAAGTCCTGGGCGGCCTGGATGTCCCGTGCCATCAGGCTCACCCAGCAGGGCGTGCCTTGGACCCCGCGCACTGTGGCCGCCAAGGCCGCTCACCTCATTCACGTCGTCCCGGGGCGGGAAGCCACTCGCTCACACCCTTCATCAGAACCGGGGTGGTCGCCACCGCAGGCACCGACGCCGCGTCACCCCTGTTCAGGAGCGCCGGAAATGCGCTGGTGCGGTGCCGGCCGCCGGGCTAAGGTGGTCGTGTTCCCAGGGCGACCGGAGTCGCCCGATCAGCTGAGCATGCATCGGGAGGTGTGGACGATGGCTGTTGCCGCGACGGGCTTTGCCCGCAACCAGGAGTTCATTCACCCCACCCCCGTGGTCTCCGGCTGACCTCTCTCCCTTTTTCCCGCACCTGTGCGTGCGTGCCGGGGCCACCCTACGAAGGGTTTCCCCTTGTCCTACTCCTCGCTCGCGTCCCCGTCGCACCCGCTCGCCGCGTACGGCTGGGACGAAGGAATCGCCGCCGCGTTCGCCCCCTTCGCCGACCAGGGCCTGCTGCCCGGACGGGTGGTGCGGGTCGACCGGGGGCAGTGTGATGTCGTCACCCCGGAAGGGACCGTCCGCGCCGACACCGCCTTCGTCACCCCGCACGATCCGCTGCGGGTGATCTGCACCGGGGACTGGGCCGCCGTGGACGCGGACGGCAACCCCCGCTACGTGCGGACCTGTCTTCCGCGCCGCACGGCCATCGTGCGGTCCACGTCCTCGCAGCGGTCGGAGGGCCAGATCCTGGCCGCGAACGTCGACCACGTGCTCGTCGCGGTGTCCCTCGCCGTCGAGCCCGACCTGGGACGGATCGAGCGGTTCCTGGCCGTGGCCTGGGAGAGCGGCGCCCAGCCGCTCGTCGTCCTCACCAAGGTCGACCTGGTGCCCGACCCGGTCGTGATGTCCCACCTCGTCCAGGACGTGGAAACCGTCGCGCCGGGCGTTCAGGTGCTGCCGGTGAGCTCGCTGACCGGTGAGGGTATGGACGTGCTCGCAGCCGTCGTCTCCAGCGGTACGAGCGTGCTGCTGGGCGTCTCCGGTGCGGGCAAGTCCACCCTGGCCAATGCTCTGATCGGCCAGGAGGTCATGGACGTGCAGGCAACCCGAGACGTCGACGGCAAGGGACGGCACACCACGACCACCCGCAACCTCCTCGTCCTCCCCGGCGGCGGCGTCCTGATCGACACGCCCGGCCTGCGCGGGGTCGCGCTCTGGGACGCGGGCACCGGTGTGGGCCAGGCATTCGCGGAGATCGAGGAACTGGCGGGCGACTGCCGCTTCCACGACTGCGCGCACGAGTCGGAGCCCGGATGCGCCGTACTCGCCGCCGTCGAGGACGGCAGTCTGCCCGAGCGCCGGCTGGGCAGCTACCGGAAGCTGCTGCGCGAGAACCAGTGGATCGTCGCCAAGACCGACGCGAGGCTCCGTGCGGAGATCCGCCGGGACTGGAAGATGAAGCACGCGCAGGGCCGGGCGGCCATGGAGGCGAAGCGGGGACGCGTGCGCTGAGCGCGCCGTCCGGCAGCAGCGGCGTGCTCCGGTCCCTGCTCCTGGGAGCAGGGACCGGAGCTGCCGGAGCGGACGCCGGGCCGTCCCCGGCCGGTCCCCGCTCCGATCCCTCCGCGCTCCGAACCTTCCGTTCCGTCCGGGCTCCTCCGTTCCGTCCGGGCTCCGTAGTGCCGGGTCGGCCAGGGCTCGGCGTCTCCCGGGGTTGCTGCCCGGTCCCCGTCGTCGCGCCGTCGTTGAGCGGACCGGTGCCGGTACGCCGTGTCCGAAATCCGCCGGTCCTTCGGTCGGGCATCCCGGACACTGGAGGGTGTGATGGACGAAGACAGCAGGTACGAGGCCGTGAGCAGCCGTGACGCACGGTTCGACGGGGAGTTCTTCTTCGCTGTCGAGACGACCGGCATCTACTGCCGCCCCAGCTGCCCGGCCGTCACACCCAAACGCAAGAACGTCCGGTTCTTCCCGACTGCCGCCGCGGCCCAGGGGCACGGGTTCCGCGCCTGCCGTCGCTGCCGCCCCGACGCCGTTCCCGGGTCGGCCGCATGGAACGTCCGCGCCGACGTCGTCGGGCGCGCCGTGCGGATGATCGGCGACGGGGTGGTCGACCGCGAGGGCGTCCCCGGACTCGCAGGACGGCTCGGCTACAGCACCCGGCAGGTGCAGCGGCAGCTCACCGCGGAGCTCGGTGCGGGGCCCGTCGCGCTCGCGCGGGCCCAGCGGTCGCACACCGCGCGGGTGCTGCTGCAGACCACCACCCTCCCGATCACGCAGATCGCGTTCGCCTCCGGGTTCGCGAGCGTGCGCCAGTTCAACGACACGATCCGGCAGATCTACGCCCGTACCCCGACCCAGCTCCGTGCGGAGTCGCGCGCCAGGCAATCGGCGCCGGCGAGGGGCGCCGTGAGTGCGGCGGGCATCCCGCTGCGGCTGGCCCACCGGGGCCCCTACGCCGCACGCGAGGTCTTCGACCTCCTCGCCCGGGAAGCGGTCGACCGGGTCGAGGAAGTCATCGGGGCGCCCGGTGCGCGCACGTACCGGCGCACCCTCAGGCTGCCCCACGGAACGGGGATCGCCGCCGTGGACGAGCGCTCGCCGGGCGGTTGGCTGGAGGCCCGGATCCACCTGGTCGACCTGCGCGACCTCACCACCGCCGTACAGCGGCTGCGACGCCTGTTCGACCTCGACGCCGACCCGTTCGCGATCGCGGAGCGATTTTCGACCCACCCCGAACTCGCCGAGCTCGTCGCCGGCAGGCCGGGACTCCGCTCGCCGGGGACCGCGGAACCCGAGGAGTTCGCGCTGCGGGCCGTGGTCGGTCCCGACGGGGCCGCACGACTCGTGGAGACCCACGGCACCGTGCTGGAGCGACCCTGCGGTGGACTCACCCACCTCTTCCCCGAGCCGGCGGTGCTGACGGGGCACCCGGTCGCGGGTCCGCTGGCGGCCGCGATCGTCGAGGGACGCGTACGGCTGGACCCGGGTGCCGACCGAGACGAGACGCAGGCTGCCCTGTTGGCCGTGCCCGGGGTGCCGCCCGTGACCGCCGCCCTCATCCGCATGCGGGCGCTGGGGGACCCCGACGTGGCTCCCGGAGGCGGGCAGGGCGCCGAGTCCTGGCGGCCCTGGCGCTCGTACGCGGTCCGGTACCTGGAGTCGCCGGGGCACGGGAACCCGCCCGCACGCCCCGACCAGCCGGCACGCACGGGCCCGGTGCAACACACCGAGCGACGTGCGGCCCTCGTCGGCGCACGCCGGGGCGCCGTCGCACGGGTCGGAGGCGCTCCCGTCCGGACACGCGGACGCCGGGAGCAGGGCGGACCGCCCGGAGAGGAGCCGGAGGATGCGTAACGGACGCGATCGGGAACCGACCGCGTGCCCGGCTTCAGCGGCCCGCGAGCCGTCGTGGTCACACGCGTGTGTGTGACCAGTGGTCAGTGTGTCCGGACGGGTTCGGGGACGGCGGAACGGGGCGCCCCGTAGCTCCCATCCGGTCGCTTCGCGATGCGTGCCGCGACGCCGCGTCCTAGGCGGACACCTGCTCCAGGCCCCAACTGATGATCTTCTTCGGGTGAATCCGGATGACCTCGTCGCTGAACTGGGGCCCGAGTCCGTGCGGTCCGGTCAGCAGCTCGGCCTCCCCTCGGACGTCGACCCCGCGCACCCGCCAGGGCCTTACGCTGACGACGTCGTCCACGACCAGCGCGACCTTCGGGTTCGCCTGCAAGTTGCGCCACTTCTTGGTGGCTCCCATGGCGAGCCCGCCGATCAGGATCGTCCCGTCCTCCTGGGGGAAGAATCCGACGGGATTGGCCTGGGGCTGGCCCCCGGGGTCGACGGTCGCCAGCCGTCCGAGACGTTGGGTCCCGAGGTAGGCGCGCTCGGCCTCGCTGAATGTGGTCATGAGGACAGCATCACGCCCCATCCGCCGCCCCGCATCGGACCGGGGTCCCGGCCGGGTCGGTTCAGGGACCTAGAACGCGGGACCTAGCGAGGAGTTCCGCCTGCCCCGGGCGTCCTCCCTGCATGACATGGCGCACTTCACGGCAATCCTCAAGAGGTGGCTGGACATACGTCGTCCGGCGCCGATCGGTGGAGTTCTTCGGCCCCCGCGGCCTGGTCGAGGTCCGGGGCAGGATCGACGGACATCCGTTCCGGAGCTCGTCCATGGCGCTGGGCGACGGCACGCGCATGCTCCCGGTGAAGGCCGACCTGCGGAGGGCGACAGCCAAGGAGGCGGGGCAAGCCGTGACCATCCGTTTGGTGGAACGGCCGGCTCCCTGAGCGCCGGGCGCGCACGCGGTCCGGCACCTCTCCGCGGTCGGCGGCGACCACGGAGAGGTGCCGGCGCGCCCCACCCGACTCGGTTCCCCGGACGCCTCAGCGTTCCCCGTCCCCGCCCGGCAGCGCGTCGCCCCCGTGCACCGGTCGGTCGCCCGCGCCGCGCGCCACCCAGCCCTTCTCGTAGGCGCGCCACCCGAGCTGCAGCCGGGTGGTGACCCCGGCCAACTCCATCAGCCCCCTCACTCGCCGCTGCACGGTCCGCAGCCCCAGGTCCAACTGCTTCGCCACGCTCGTGTCCGTCATCCCCGCCAGCAGCAGCGACAGGACCTCCAGGTCGGTCGCGTCGGGTCCTGGCGCGCCCTCCTCCGAGAGCGTGTCGTCCGCCCCCAACCGCAGCGGCAGCGCCTCCCGCCACACCGCCTCGAACAGGCCCACCAGCGACTCCAGCAGCCCGCTCTCGTGCACGACCAGCGCCGCGGGCTGCGAACCCCGAACCGACAACGGCACCATCGCCGTCCTCCGGTCCGCCACGACGAGTCTGGTCGGCACCCGCTCGACCACCCGGACCTGCTCCTCGCGGCCCAGCGCCGCCGACAGTTCGGTGATGCCGCACGGCTGGGCGAGGACCTCCCGCCCGACGACGACCCGGTGCACGACTCCGTTCCGTGCGCCCAGCCCCGCGCCTTCTCCCTCCGCGTCCGGCACCCCGACGGCCCGCCCGGCGACCAGCGCGCAGACCTCGGCGGTGGCGCTCAGCTGCAGTTGGAGGAAGCGACGAGTCACCGCGCTCGCCCCGGTCACCACCTCGATCAGGTCGTGCACGGCTGTCTCCGCCGCCTCGGCCCGGTACTCCTCGGCGAGCAGCGCGGCGGCGAGCTCCGCCTGCTCCAGCTCGTGGCGGTGCTGGGTGAGGAGCGCACCCAGCGCGGCACCCGGCGGAGCGGCCACCCACCGGTCCGCCCCGGCCGACGACTGCGCCGCCAGGCCGTTCCGCTCCAACCTCCGCAGCGTGCGCTCCGTGTCGGTTTCCGGGAGCGCGAGACGGTGCGCCAGATCGGTGACTTCCGCGGCGCCGAGCGCCACCAGCGTGCGGTACGCGGACTCCTGCCGCGCGTCGAGACCAATGACTCCGAGCACCCCTGCCCCCTCCCCGGACCGGTCCCTCCCCGGACCAGTCCATTCCGCATGCGGCGGACCGATCGTGGCGCACGGCGGCCACGAGGTAAACCCGCCGGTCACATCATCCCCGCACCCCTGCCGGATGCGCCAAGACGGCGCCTTCGCAGCTCCAACGCCCTCCTGACATAAGTGTCTTGTCCTGCCGTGGGTCGAAAAATCATGTTGGGAGCATCATGCATCCGGCGTCGTGCACGGCGCGCACCGGGCCGGTGCCGCGAAGCCATCGCCTGCTCGGGGTGGGCCGTGCCGGCGGGGCCGTACGGCGTGCTGCCGCCGCGCGCAACGGTGTCGGGTCGCGGGCCCGCAGGGAACGGCGGTACCTCGCCGACGCGCGCAGGGCGCACTACGGGTTCATTTTTCGCAATGCGCCGTCGTCGTGCGGCCGGTGCGGTCGACAATAGGGGGCATGAGTCAGCAGGGGGAGACGCCGACCGCCGGCGACGACTGGTGGAGCCGGCTGTACGACGATGCCGCCTTGGACGCGGGCCCCGCTCCCTCAGCGGGCGACACCCTCGACGATCGCTACGACTCCGCGGTCGACACGGTCGGTGTCGTCCCGGCTCCGGGCGCGCCCGTCGAGGAGCGCACCGGACAGTGGTGGGACCCGTCTCCCTCGCCGTCGCCCGTAGGGAGCCGCGCACCGTGGGAGGCGCCGACACACCGCCCGAAGGCGCCCGCAGCTCCCGCACACTCGTCGACGGAGTCCGGCGGGCCCCCGTCCCCCCACCCCCCGGCGCCCGGAGAGACGCCGCCGCCCCCCTCCGTCAGCCCCGCGCCGCCGGACGCCGCGCCCGCCGGTGACGCGCCGTCGGGCACCGGGCGAGAGCACGTCGTGCCCGCTGGCGCCGCGGCGCGCGGGGAACGGTCGTCGTCCGGGCCGCCTCGGCCGCGCATCGGGTACATCGGGGACCGTCCGCCGACCTACGAGGCCGAGCCCACCGCACTGCCGGCCACGGACCCGCAGGAACTGGACGAACTCGTTGCGGACACCGTGCTCGACGGCGCGCGCTACGGGACGTACACGCTGCGCGCCGCTTCGGTGCGCGGGGACTCGGCGCGCTACCGCGGCGAGCTGCGGCGCGACGCACTGCTCACGGCGCGGTTCGGTGGGGGCGAGAGCGCACTGCTGCTGGTGGCGGTGGCGACCGGGACGCGTGCCACGGAGGGCGCGCACCGGGCTGCCGGGGACGCCTGTCGTTGGATCGGCGGAGCGGTGGGACGCAGTCACGTCCGGCTGGCCGAGGACATCAGGGCGGGCCGCCGTGGCGACCTGAAGTCCGGGCTGCACCGGCTCACCGACCGTTCCCTGGGCAAGCTCCGTGCCCGTGCCGCGGAACAGGGCGTGGCCCCCGAGGAGTACGCGGCGAGTCTCAGATGCCTCCTGCTCCCAGCGGATCCCGCCTGCCGCACCCGGGTCTTCTTCGGCGTCGGGGACGGCGGGCTCTTCCGGCTCCGTGACGGCGCATGGCAGGACATCGAACCTTCCGTCCCCGAGCCGTCCGCCGTCACCGGGGAACCCGTCGTCGGATACGGTTCGTCGGCGTCCGAGACCCTCGAGGGGGACCGGCTCACCATGGACTTCGGGGTCGCCACGCCGCCCGCCCCCTTCGTCGAGGCTCCCGCCCCGCCGCCCGCCGACCCCTTCCGTTTCCGCGCCTCGGTGGCCCGCCCGGGCGACGTCCTCCTGCTGTGCAGCGCGGGCATGGCCGAGCCGCTGCGCGGCGAGACCGGGCTCGCGGCGGAACTGGCAGGGCGCTGGGCGGGCGGGCCGCCGCCCGGCCTCGCCGCCTTCCTCGCCGATGCCCAGCTCAGGGTGAAGGGTTACGCCGACGACCGTACGGCCTGCGCCGTCTGGGAGGCGTAACCGCACGGGCCGTGGATAGATGGACCCATGGCCAAGAAGCACGTCGCGGAGCAGTTCGTCGACATCCTCGCCAGGGCCGGGGTGGAGCGGCTGTACGGGGTGGTGGGCGACAGCCTGAATCCGGTCGTCGACGCGGTGCGCCGCAACGCGTCCATCGCATGGGTCCAGGTCCGCCACGAGGAGACCGCCGCTTTCGCAGCGGGCGCCGAGGCTCAGATCACGGGACGGCTCGCCGCCTGTGCGGGATCGTGCGGCCCGGGCAACCTGCACCTCATCAACGGCCTCTACGACGCCCACCGGTCGATGGCCCCCGTGCTCGCCCTCGCCTCGCACATCCCCTCCTCCGAGATCGGCCTCGGCTATTTCCAGGAGACGCACCCCGACCAGTTGTTCCGCGAGTGCAGCCACTACTGCGAGTTGATCTCGAACCCGGCCCAGATGCCGCGGCTGCTCCAGACGGCCATCCAGCACGCCGTCGGCCGCGGCGGCGTCAGCGTCGTGTCGCTCCCGGGTGACATCGCCGCCCACCAGGCACCGGAGAAGTCCATCGAGCACGCCCTGGTCACCAGCCGCCCGACGGTGCGCCCCGGGGACGCCGAGATCGACTCACTCGCACGGATGATCGACGACGCAGACCGGGTAACGCTCTTCTGCGGAAGCGGTACGGCCGGGGCGCACGCCGAGGTCATGCAGTTCGCCGAGCGCGTCAAGTCCCCCGTCGGTCATGCGCTCCGCGGCAAGGAGTGGATCCAGTACGACAATCCGTACGACGTCGGTATGAGCGGTCTGCTGGGCTACGGGGCCGCGTACGAGGCCACCCACGAGTGCGACCTGCTGATCCTCCTCGGCACGGACTTCCCGTACAACGCGTTCCTCCCCGACGACGTCAGGATCGCCCAGGTCGACGTCCGTCCGGAACACCTCGGCCGTCGTTCCAAGCTGGACCTCGCGGTCTGGGGCGACGTCCGAGAGACCCTGCGCTGCCTCACTCCGCGGGTGCGGCTGAAGAACGACCGGCGGTTCCTCGACAAGATGCTCCGGAAGCACGCCGACGCCCTGGAAGGCGTGATCAGGGCCTACACCCGCAAGGTGGAGAAGCACGTCCCGATCCACCCCGAGTACGTGGCCTCAGTCCTCGACGAACTCGCCGACGAGGATGCGGTGTTCACCGTGGACACGGGGATGTGCAACGTGTGGGCGGCCCGCTATCTCACGCCCAACGGCAGGCGTCGCATCATCGGTTCCTTCAGTCACGGCTCGATGGCGAACGCCCTGCCCCAAGCCATCGGGGCGCAATTGATCGACCGGAGCCGGCAGGTCGTCTCGATGTCGGGGGACGGGGGGTTCGCCATGCTGATGGGCGACTTCCTCACCCTCGTCCAGTACGACCTTCCGGTCAAGGTCGTCCTCTTCAACAACTCCTCGCTGAGCATGGTGGAACTGGAGATGCTGGTCGCGGGGCTGCCGTCGTACGGGACGACGAACCGCAACCCGGACTTCTCCGCCATCGCGCGTGCAGCGGGCGCCCACGGCGTGCGGGTGGAGAGGCCCAGGCAACTCGCCGGCGCGCTGAAGGACGCCTTCTCGCACCCGGGCCCGGCGTTGGTCGACGTCGTCACCGACCCCAATGCGCTGTCCATCCCCCCGAAGATCAGTGCGGAGATGGTGACCGGCTTCGCGCTGTCGGCCAGCAAGATCGTGCTGGACGGCGGAGTCGGCCGGATGGTCCAGATGGCCCGCTCCAACCTGCGGAACGTGCCGCGCCCGTGACGCCGGGTGAAACCCGATGCGTGGCGCCACCCGGGTGGGGCATGCATGTCAGGAGCGCCAGTCCGGCGAAGGTCTCGGGAAAGGACCGTTCCGACGTGCGGTGGGGGATGATGACGAAACGTCAGGAAGGGTCCGAGGGTGCGCAGTTGCGTCGTCGTGTGGCGCGCGCGGATCTCAGGGCCGTTCCGGAGGTGCGGCGCGCTCTGCGCGCCTTATTAGGACACTGGGGTGACCCCGGCTCGGCTGAGGTGGCCGAGCTGCTGACCAGTGAGCTGGTGACCAACGCGCTGATCCACACGGAGGACGGAGCCGTGGTGACGGCCACCGTCGCTCCGGCCGGACTCCGTGTCGAGGTGCGGGACTTCACGACGGGGGCGTACGAGCCGCGAGTGAGCGCCCCGTCGGACGAAAACCCCCACGGCAGGGGGCTCGTCCTGGTCCAGAGCCTCGCGGACTCGTGGGGGGTGTGGGCACAGGGACCCGGCAAGGTGGTGTGGTTCGAACTGAACGGCGGGAGGGCGTGATCCGGTGATCCGCCCGCCCGCCGTACCCTCTCGCCCGAGCCGTGACCTATTCATCAACCGAACTGCTGCTCAAGATGCTTGAGCTTCTGCTCGAGGGAGTCGAGACGCGGCAGCGTCTGGGTGTCGTCCTCGGCGGTGAGGTCGACGGTGACGGGTTCAGCGGCCCTCACGGCCTGGAGGGAGGGCCGGGGGTGCACAGGCAGCTGCTCCGGCTCGTGTATGGCAGGCTCCGCGAGCTGGCCCATCGATGGAGGGGAGCCCGCAGGGCCGGCCGTGCCCGTGACGTCCACTTGACGTCCGCCGCGCGCACGCCCCCACGCCCGGTGCTGCCGGTTGAGTGCCTTGAGGCGGGCGCGCTCCAGCTTCTCCCGGTCCCGCCTGCGCATCCGGTTCTGCTCCTTCTGCCGCCGGTCCTCGCGGACCTCGTCGACAGCCTCGTCGAGTGTGCGGACGCCCTCCAGGAGCATCAGCGACCAGGCACCGAACGTCTCGCGGGGAGCCCGCAGCCAGCGCACCACCCGGATCTGCGGCAGCGGACGCGGCACCAGACCCTGCTCGCGCAGCGCGGCCCTACGGGTCTGCTTCAGCGCGCGGTCGAAGAGCACTGCGGCGGACAGTGACATGCCGGCGAAGAAGTGCGGCGCACCGTCGTGCCCCAACCCGCGGGGTGCGTGGACCCAGTTGAACCAGGCCGCCGCCCCGGCGAACATCCACACGAGCAGCCGCGAGCCGAGCGCCGCATCGCCGTGGCTGGCCTCGCGCACGGCCAGGACCGAGCAGAACATGGCGGCTCCGTCGAGCCCGAAGGGGACCAGGTACTCCCAACCGCCGGACAGGTTCAGGTTCTGCCGTCCGAAACCGACCAGGCCGTGGAAGGAGAGGGCCGCTGCGACCGCGGCGCAGCAGAAGAGGAGAACGTAGGAAGCCGTGCCGTACACCGCCTCCTTGCGCCTGCGGCGTTCCTCACTGCGTTCCCAGGAGTCGTCGGCCTTGGAGTCGTCACCGGCGCGCTTGCTGCGCGCGAGCACCGCCACCGCCGCGACGACTCCCGCGAGCATCACGCCACCCGGGAGCAGCCAGTTCAGCGATATGTCGGTCAGTCTCATGCGTGTCCCTTGCATCTGCATCGCGTTAGGGCGTGTCCGGCGTCATATTGGCCGAAGTCCCGTGGCGGTCTGGGGGTTTCGGGGCAAGAGGACACCAAGGGGGCCGTTGTGCGCACGGATCGGGGCGTTCCGCTCGAACGCACTTCATGGCGAGGGGCATGAGTTCGAATTCTGTACTCCGGTCCGGCACGACCGGGGCAGTGGCACTCACGAGGCGCCGAGACGACGGTTCCGCTCGGCATCGCACTTGCGGGGGCAAGTGGCACAGGTGCCCGTCGGGTGCAGCGTGTAGAAGAGGCAGCAGCTGACCCGGTCGCGCGTGGGTGGCGGCCCGCCGGACGGACCCGTCGGTGCCCCGCCGGCGGGACCGGTCAGCTCGCGGAACCCGGCGGCGCCGACATAGGGGCCGGTACCGCCCGGAAGGAGCGCCTCGAGCTCGGCCGTCGCGCGGCGCTCCTCGCCCAGCAGCCGGGCGATGTGCCAGAGGCCCTCGACGACCTCGTCGGTGGCCATGCCCCACAGGGCCCGTCTGCCGCGCCGCATCCTCGGGCCGAAGGCATCGAGGATCGGTCCGAGGTGCCCGGCGGTGGCTTCCCGCACCTCGTTGCGCAGTGCCTCCTCGTCCGCTACGACCCGGATCCCGGGCAGTGAGGCCACGGGGTCACCGGGGAGGCACGCGACGTCACGGGCCCGCACGGCCATCCGGCCGTGCGTCCGCTGGACGGACACGTCCGCTACGGTCGGCCGCGGCACCCGCCGGCACAGGAACCAGGGGACGGTGATCAGCAGGCTGGCGGCCCAGGCGTAGCGGTGAAGTCCGAGGCTCGCGATCACGTCCGGCCGGGCCGCCTGCCCGTAGTCGCGCCGCAGCTGCGCGCCGTCCCATTCCAAGAACCCGTCCAGGGCGACGCCGCCGGCCGCGAGGTCCGCGGCGGCGATCCAGCCGTTCCCGCGCGGAGTCTCCTCGCCGTCCGTGAGCTCCAGGACGCGCAGGCCGGGGAAGACGGCAGTCAGGCGTGCGTACGCCTCGCCGAGGGGAGTGGGGGCCGCGCGTCGCGAGCTGGGGGGAGCGGCGTGGAGGGCCATGGAGGGACCACCGATCGCGATCGTTTTCAGGTAAGGCTTACCTTACCCAGAATGATCGAGGTTTGAACTCCGGCGGTGTCCGCCTATCGTGCACTGGGGGCCCGTGCGGCGCGCCGGGCCCGTACCGAGCCCGGAGGAGGACCCGAGTGGAGCAGGGCAGAGCGCGCGGTCCCGCCGCGGCCCGGCCGTACGCGTCCGCCGGTATCCCCGGGCAGGCACACGCACAGCAGGTACCCGGCCGGACCCCGGCGGTCCCCGCCACACGGCGGCCCGGGGAGCCCGTCCGCGGCGAGCACACCCACGCCGAGCCCCCGGCGCCCGCGACCGCCGTCCGGCGCCACTCGGTCCGCGGGCAGGTCCTCCAGGCCCTGCGCACCGCCCTCGTCAGCGGCGAGCTGAGCCCGGGCGAGGTGTACTCGGCACCCGTGCTCGGTGAACGCTTCGGAGTTTCCGCCACCCCGGTGCGCGAGGCGATGCAGCAGCTCGCGCTCGAAGGCGCCGTCGAGGTCGTCCCCAACCGCGGTTTCCGCGTCGTCAGCCGCAGCGCCCGCGAGCTGGCCGAGCTCGCCGAGGTGCGGGCCCTGCTCGAAGTCCCCGTGATGCTGCGACTGGCCCGGACGGTGCCGGCCGACCGGTGGGCGGAGCTGTGGCCCCTCGCCGAGGCGACCGCCGTCGCGGCGGCGAGCGGGAACCGGGCCGACTACGCCGAGGCGGACCGTGCCTTCCACCGTGCCGTGCTCTCCCTCGCGGGCAACGACCAACTGGTCGCCGTCGCGGACGATCTCCACCGCCGTTCCCAGTGGCCCCTCGTCAGCCACCCTTCGGCCGCGCCCCGGCTCCCGCCGGGCATCCCCGACCGCGCGCTGCTCGTCGCCGACGCGGCCGAGCACTCGGCGCTGCTGGAAGCGCTCATCGCCCAGGACCTCGCCGTGGTGAACACGCTGGTGCGGGAGCATTTCGCGGGCGCGGAACGCTGAGGCCGACCGTGCCGGACGCGGTGGTCCCCCTTGCAGGCCAGGGAGTGACGGGCACGGTGTGGGCCCTCGCCAACCAGCTCGGAGTGGTGGCACGCACCCCCGGAGAGCTGATCGGTGCCCTGGCGTCCGCTCCGCGGAGGACGGTCGTGGCGCTGTCCGACCTGCAGTCCGCCCACGACCCGGACGGGGTCGAGGGGCTCGTCCGTGCGCTGCGGTCGGTGGGCGACGTCGAGCTCCACACCGGTCCCGCCGCGGCCACCGGCACCGGGTACGGCGCGGAGGCCGCCCCGCTCGACCTGGACGATCCGGCGGCGGTGTGCGCCGCGCACCCGGCACGGGTGACGGCAGCGTACGAAGACCGAGCGCCCGCCGATGGCAGCAGCGGCCTGCGGAGGGCGTGGTTCAGGGCCGGTCAGTCCCTGGTGCGCGACCAGCCGGCGGCGGAACGGGCCCTCGTCCTCCTTGCCGCACTCGGCGACGACGCAGACCCGCGGCTGCGCCCCGCCCTGGCAGAGCTCGCCGCCGACGCCCCGTGGCGGACCGATTGGACCCGGGTACGCGGCGACCTCAGCCCGCCCTGGCCCGGACCCGTGGCCGCGCTGGCCCGTGGTACCGGCCGCTGGGCGGAGCATCTTCTGGTGGCCGACCAGCGCGGAACGATCCGTTCGCTGCGCCCGGAGAACGCCGTGCCCGCGGACCGTTCCGTGCGGATGCCCGTACGGATCACGGTACTTGCGCCGCTGCCCGACGGCACCCTGCTGATGCTGGACGAGAGCGGCCGCCTGCATGCCCATGGGCGCACGCCCCTCGCGGAAGCGGTCGCGGCCACACTGGCGGAGCACCCGGGTACCGCGCTGGCCGCAACCGACCGTCTCGTACTGGTCGGCGACCGGCACGGCTCGCTGCACGCGTTCGGTCCCGACGGCCTGGACCAGGCGTCACCGCACCGCGGCAGGGTCACCGCCCTGGCCGTGACCGGCAGTTGCGTGCCGACTGTCTGCAGTGGGGGTGCGGACGGCACGGTGCGTTCGTGGGCGCCGGGCGGGCCGCCGGCGGGCGAGGTCGTCGCACGGCGCGACTGTCCCGTGGCCGCACTCTCCGGCGGGGGCGCCTCACTGGCGGTCGCCTGGGCGGACGGCCTGGTGGAGCTCCACGACCTCGACGGGCGCCGGGCCGTCGACTTCCGCCCGGGGCCGCCGGTTCGTGCGGTGGCCCTGGACGGCGAGCGGTCGGTCGTCGTCGGTACGGATGACTCACTGGTCCGCCTCACGGCGCGATTCCGGCACTGAGGGCCGTACGCCCCGGCACTCTGCTCGGCCGGCACTCCGTTCAGCGTGTCCCGTCTGCCGGCCCGGTGCGCGCTCCCGCCGTTGGTGCGTTGCCCGCCCCGGCCTCCGTCGCGGTCCGGCCTCTGCGTCGAGCTCGCGGCGCGGAGGCCGGCGTCCCGCCACCCACAGCGACGGGGGAGTTCGTCCGACCTCGACCCCGGCCTTGACCGAGACCCAGCCGAAGCCGAACCCCCGGGGCCACCACCAGCCCCCGAGGATCGCTGCCGCGACGAGCGTTCCCACCAGGACACCGAAGGCGGTCCTCCACGAGGAGTGTCCGGGTGCGTCTTCCGCCACGTCGAACAGGTGGATCGCGGTGTCCCCTGTACGGGTTGGGTCCCGTCCTCGCAGGGACGATCGCAGGCGACCGGGGCCGGCGGGGTGACGTCAGGCTGCCGGGGCCGGCGGGGTCAACTGGTCCGCCAGCCACGTCGGCACGCCTCCGAGGAGGCGGAACAGCCGGGCGGCCTCGGCCCGTAGGCGTCCTGCCTCCGGCTCCGGTTCGGTGTCGGCGAGGGCCGTCAGCGCGGGTGCCGTGCCGATGAGGTACCCCAGTTCCTCGCGGATCCGCAGTGACTCGGAGAATCCGTGCCTGGCCTCGGCCACTTCGCCGTCGCGCAGGGCGAGCGCGGCGAGGTGGCGCCAGGTGAAGGACAGCAACAGGGTGTCCCCGTGCGTGATGGCCCCCGCGTGGGCGCGGTGGTAGGCGGCCCGCGCTGCCTGAGGTGAGTCGGCGAGGTGTTCGGCGACGAGGCCGCGGCGGAAGTCGAGGAGCGGGCGCCCAGCGGCGTCCGGGGCGAGCAGTGCCGCCGCGCGGCCGAGGGCTGCGCGGGCCTCGTCGGCGCGGTCGCGCACGCCCAGCACGGTCGAGGCGTAGGCGAGTTGTCCGCGCTCGCAGGCCGCCGCGCCGCGTTCGTCATCGTCGCGTGCCGCGGCCTCCGCGCTGCGCAGGGCGTCTTCTGCGTCGGCCCAGCCGGTGCCCGTGAACAGGCAGCGTTCCACCAGCAGGGCGGCGCGCTGCAAGGTCAGTGTGGGGGATGCGGAGTGTGGGGCCAGCAGCGCGGCGGCATCAGCCCAACAGCCGCGCGAGCGCAGCCGCCATACCGCGGTCTGGAGTGGATCGTCAGCTGATGTCGTTCCGGAACCAGACATGGCGGTATGCGCCACGTTGCCCTCCCCGAGCGCGCCATTGTGCTGTTGAGTCAGTCCGAATCTCAGCATGGATAGGCATGCCTGGCCAAGGGGTCTGGTGAATGAATTCACAATCGCCCCGGGGTTTGGCCGGCGCGTGATCGTGGTGATCAGTGGCATTCCGCCGGGTGTCGCAGAGGGGGACGCCCGACCCTCCTTCCTCCTTGTGGGTGAATGAATGTGTATGCACATTGACATCCAGGGGGTGGGTCGCCCCACAGCTGTTCTGCGTGGTGCCGAGCAGGGGTGACGGCAGGAGGCGCGGGCAGCACGGATGCCGTCCTTCGCCCGGGCCCCTGTACCCGGGTCCACGCCACGGAGGGCCGCCCATGGGCTCCCGGCCCGGCCGCAGCCGCCCCGAAGGTGACGGACCGCTACGGCGCGGGTCGTCGCACGCCCCGGGCCATCCGCGCGACCCGGCTGTCCCCGGAGCGGGCGAAGTGGTCGGACGGCGAGGCCGACAAGGCTCGGGAGCCCTGCCGGGGCCCGCGTCGTCAGCCGTGGCCGAAGCGCCGTCCCGTTGCGGCGTGACGTCACACCCCATGGACGAGGCGTTCGGCCTCGCGCCCGCACCCGTCCCGCCCCCGCCGCTGAACAGCCGCTACGAGCACGGGCGGACCTGCCGTGGGTCAGGGGCGCCCGTGCCCCGGCCTGTCGGTCCGGCATGACGCGGGCGGGATGCTCTGCTCGTACTGGAAGACGTTGTGGGGGTCGTACTTCGCCTTGATCTCGCGCAGTCGGTCGAAGTTGTCCCCCCAGTAGGCGGTTTCCCACTCCTGCATCCCGACGTTCGGCACGTTGACGTAGGCGCCGTTCACGTAGGGCCGCAG
Organism: Streptomyces sp. NPDC059169; assembly: GCF_042755225.1. NCBI lineage: Bacteria > Bacillati > Actinomycetota > Actinomycetes > Kitasatosporales > Streptomycetaceae > Streptomyces > Streptomyces sp. NPDC059169. The sequence continues at coordinate 224,623 of NZ_JBHZCF010000004.1, forward strand.
CGCCTGACTGAATTCGGCGATCCAGGCCTGGGCCTGCGGGGTGATCGCGTCGCCGCTGCCCGCTTGTCCGCGAGTCCCCCAACCGGCGCCGGGCTCGGAGTAGAAAATCGCGTCGCGGTGAGGGAACGCTGTACCGCCACGAGGACTCCTCCTCACCGCCCCACCGAAGGACTGGGTGAAGAAGTTACTGGCATCGGACGGGGCGTTCTCCATGAACGAGCCGATCAGGCTGATCGCCTGCTCCGGGAACGGCTTGCTGGTGAACTGCGAGAAGAACTTCCAGTTCGCTGGATCGGCCTGGGTTGGAATCTGGAATCCGTTGTACACGTCGCCCCAGTTGCCGATCTGCGTCGAGACGGCGGGGCTGCCGACCGACAGGATCGGGGCAAGCAGATTCCTCGCCTCCGCCTCCGACCCTTCCGCGAGAACCGCGAACAGCAGGATCTCGTTTCTATGGACCTCGAGCTGGCTTCCGAGGCGGTTGTCAGCGATCGGCGCCGTACGCTGCCACGTGTCGAATACCGCGTGCAGGTCGCCGAGGCCGCTCCACGTCGCCTGCACGTAGGCGACGCTCTTGAGCGGAGTCACGTTGTAGGTAAGTGATGTGACGATCCCGAAGTTGCCGTTTCCCGCGCCGCGGAGCGCCCAGAGAAGATCCGCGTTGTGCCTCAGGTCCGCCCTGACCACCTTGGCGCACTCGGTCCCCGACGCGACGACGACCTCAGCCCCGATCAGGCTGTCGCATGCCATGCCGATCCAGCGGTTGAGGAAGCCGAAGCCGCCGCCGAGCGTCGCGCCGGACAGCCCTACGGTGCCCTCCGATCCGGTCGTCACCGCGAGGTTCTGCTTCGCGAGCGCGGTCACCGCCTCCAATTGGGTGAGCCCGGCTCCGACGGTCGCGACATGAGAGCGAGCGTCGATGTGAACCGACTTCAACTCGCTGACGTCGATCACGATGCCGTTGTCCACGTTCGACCAGCCCTCAAGGCTGTGGCGGCCGCTGCGGACCCGTAGCGCGACGTTGTGCTGGCGGGCCCACGTGAGGGCGTTGACCACGTCCTGGGTGTTTTGGGCGTAGACGATGACCAGCGGGTAGTGAACGAAGAGCTCGTCCCAGCCGAGGCTCGCACTCGCGTACCCGGCGTCGTTGGGACGGACAATGCGACCGGTCAGCGTCGCCGGACCGCATCTCACGCCTCCGGGCCCCTTGTCCGCGGCGCTCACGGCCGGTGCTTCCGCGGTCGAAATGCCGGGGAGGGCGACTGCTCCGGCACCAACGGCAGCAGTCGCCCTGAGCACTCCGCGACGAGAAAGTTCGTGCATGATTGCATCCTCCCGGCCGGGCTGCGCCAGTACTCGGCTGAGGAGAATCTTGTCCGCAGGCCGGCGTGTTCAGCTCCTTGTGGGCAATCCTCGGAGCCGCAAGGTAACAGGAGGGCGACCATGGCAGGGTGACCCGACACGCCTATGAGGAGCGGTAGCGGAATTTCGGAAAATGATGGGTGCGAGAGGTCTGAGTGATCTCGTCCGGAGAGTTTGACGGGACTCGGTGATCATATTGCCGGCATGATGATCACTCTGCCGTGCTGCCGGCAATGGAGTCGAATTCGGGTTGCGTACGACTTGAGGAGGCGACTTCCCTTGGGTGCTACGGAGCAGGTCGTCGAAGTTCCCTTCCGTCAATTCTTAGCGGTGAGTGCGGAGCGGGTGAATTGTGTGCAGAACCCGGCTTCGAACATGAAGTCAGTGCGCACATTCTTCCCTACCCGGCTTTCAGTGGGCTCTTCGCGGTTGAGGGTGTAGCGCCGAGAATGCAGGGCTTGATCAAGTTCCCTGAGGGTCCGGGTTGTTGAAGATGCGCAGGATCGGGAGTGTTCGGACACCACGATGATCACGAAGCCCGTGCCCGCACCTCTGCCCGCCCCAAGCCAGCAGCTACCCGAACTCACCACACGGCCACGGAACTTGCAGCTGCCCTGCAACCCCCGGAGGACTTTGGAACAGCCCTGGGCACGCTGGAGGCACGTCACTCGCCGACTTCCTTGCGGAAGAGGATTGTGTTGTCCACCTTGAGGTCGGAACCCCAGATCAGCTTGGCGCCGGCGTCCCAGTCGACGTCGGCGTATCCCTCTTTCGGCCCGACCTCGTCGGCAGTCCACTCCGTTGCCGACGCCCACGGTGCGCTGTCGAAGTCGGCACTCGTCCAGTTCTCCGGCGTGTCGAGGGTCTCGGACTCGCACGAGGTGGGGTCGTTGCTCTGCTCGCACGCGGTGTTGAGCGGGGCGCGTTGCACGACAAGGGCGGACCAGGAGGAGTCCGTCACTGCGACGACTTCCCCGTTCTCGGTGTTCGTGATCTGTGCGATCAGGCCGCCGTCGCCCATCTGCTGCTTTTCCGTGCCGATGTACTCGAGTCCCGAATCCGTCTCCTTGTAGTCCTTCGCCTCGATCGCGACCGTGAACGGAGCCGTGGCCGTGAACGTGAACGTCTCGGAATTGAAAGAACGTTCGGTCGTGATCGGCACGGAGTCCTCTCCGACCGGTGAACCATCGACATGGACCGCCATCCAGTTGTCAGCCCAGACGTCGATTTGGTACGTGGTTTCCGATCCGTCTGCCTGATCCACTCCTTGTGAATCGGCTCCCGCCGTGCAGGCGGCAGCCGAAGAAGAGAACAGGAGACACAGAATGGCAGCACGGATTCGATACATCGGAAGTTACCTCACCGGTAGGTGGAGCATGGCCGGGCCGGCCGCCTCGACCGCGTGGCAGGAAGGCCGGTCACGCGACCGAGAGCCCCCCGCTCGGTCGCCCTTCGGTTCGTTCACGCCGTACTTGGCCGCCGACGTCATCCGGAACGTACGTATGGACGGCCGTCCCAGGCAACAGAGAGACCACAAGGCACAGGAAACCCATAAGAAACACAGGAGGATCTGAGCCTGCACCCACCGTGCGACGGTCGGCCCTGGAGCAAGGAAAGAGCAGAGACACCCGCCGACCTGGAATGACGGGAGTTCCTGCGCCCGCATCAGTCCCAAGCAAGGCACCTCGCGAGCGAGGGTGAGCCCTCTCCGACCTCAGTTCGATCAGGTCGGAGCCAGGGCGAGGACTACTCGAACGACGTCGGTGACGCGGGTGGTGCCGCATCGCGGCTTCCGCAGGAGGCGCCAGGTCTTCAGTGCGTACGCGCCGCGGACCTCATGGCGGGCGGGCAGGTCCTTGGCCATGCCCTCGACGAGGGGGAGGCTGAACCCTTCGCCGCCCAGGGCGAGGAGGACGCCGGCCTGTTCGTACCGGTGCTGGACGTCGCGGATCCCTCCTGACCGTCGACCGGCCCGATCCGAGGGTCACTGACGGTCAGGCCGTACGCCTGGGCGGTCTGGAAGCGTGACCTGGTGACGCGTCGCGCGTCCGGGTATCCCTCGAAGGCCGGTTGCCAGGGGGCGATCGCCTCGGAGACGTGCTCGCGCGGCAGCACCGCGCCCACGATCGAAGTCGTCACGCCCTCGCCGACCGGGCGGCCGGTCCACAAATACAGCTCGGGGTCGACACCCTCGGGATCACTCCGAGGGGAACGGTCACGCCGTTGGGGCGGCACACGCCGGCTTCGAAGCGGGCCGTAGAGCTGTTGCACGGTTGGATGCGAGTCGTCAGGAGGTGCGGGCGTCGTGGTTGTCGCGGTTTGCGAGGACCTCGGCCATGTGTGTCTGCGCCCAGTTCCTGAGCCCGCGCGTCATGTGGTGGAGCGAGAGGCCGAGGTCGGTCAGCTCGTAGGAGACGGTGACAGGGACGGTTGGCGTCGCGGTGCGGGTGAGGAGGCCATCGCGTTCCAGTGACCGTAGCGTCTGGGTCAGCATCTTCTGGCTGACCCCGGCCAGAAGGCGAGAGATCTCGGAGTAGCGCATCGCTTTCGGAGCGTCTGCGTGTGCTGCACCGGGCTGGTCAGGGCTGTCGTCGCCGCCCAGTGCACACAGGATCAGGACGACCCACTTGTCCGAGATTCGGTCGAGCAGTTGCCGACTGGGGCACTCTGCCAGGAAGGCGTTGTACTCCGCCTTGGCCTGAGCCCTCTTCTGGACCGCCTTCATCGTCGTCACTGATCGCACCTCTCACCGATGGGTGGGTTACGCACTCCGAAGTGCCTACTTCCCGGCAGGAAGTTTCTCTCCAATGCTGGTGCAGGGAGGCAGCAGGCGCCACCCCCCAAGTGCACGACGAAAGGCAACAAGATGAGCACCCCCTCCCCCTCCCTTCCCGGCGGCACCTGGACTCTGGGTGACCTGACCGTCACCCGGTTCGGCTACGGCGCCATGCAACTGGCCGGCCCATGGGTCATGGGGCCGCCCGCCGACGGCGAGGGTGCCCTGGCCCTTCTGCGTGAAGCGGTCGACGTCGGTATCACCCACATCGACACCAGCGACGCCTACGGGCCGCGCGTCACCAACGAGTTGATCCGCGAGGCACTGCACCCCTATCCCGAATCGCTGCACATCGTGACCAAGGTGGGCGCGACCCGCGACGCACAGGGCGGCTGGCCCACGGCCCGGCGACCCGAAGATCTGCGCCGCCAGGTCCACGACAACCTCACGTCCCTCCGACTCGGCGTACTCGACCTGGTCAACCTCCGACTCGGCAACGCCGAAGGTCCCCAGCCCGGCTCGCTCGCCGAGGCGTTCGAGACGCTCGTCGAACTCCAGCAGCAGGGCCTGATCCGCCACCTCGGAGTCAGCAACGTCACCGAGGAGCAGGTCACCGAGGCACAGAGCATCGCGCCGATCGTGTGCGTGCAGAACATGTACAACCTCGCCCACCGCCACGACGACAAGCTCATCGACCGGCTCGCCCCCGACGGCGTCGCCTACGTGCCCTTCTTCCCCCTCGGGGGCTTTACCCCGCTTCAGTCCTCGGAGCTCTCGGCGGTCGCCGCTCGACTGGAGGCGACACCGATGTCCGTCGCACTGGGCTGGCTGCTGCAGCGATCACCGAACATCCTGCTCATCCCCGGCACGTCATCGACGGCACACCTGCACGAGAACATCGCCGGCGCGAGCCTCACCCTCTCTCATGAAGACTTGACGGAGCTGGACGACATCGGCCGCTGAATGCCCCAGAGCTGAACGACTCACCGGCCACGACCCAAGCCACCGTTCACGTTCCGGCCCCGGTAGCCTTCCCGCGACCGGGGTCAACCCGGACAACTCGCCCTCACCTGGATCACTTCGGATCACTCAACCGTCAGGTCTCATCTCTTCAGGCCGCTTCAGGCGCGGATCGGCGTAGTACGTGATCCCCGGCGTGCCGGATGCACCCGAGGGCCGCGTCGAACTCCTCGTCGGAAATGAGGAACGCGTAGTGCTGCACGACGATCGACTCCGCCGAGACGGCGGCAAAGCCCAGGATGCCCCCGTTGCTGGTGGCCACAGGGATGAACGGGCCCCACGCGGCCCCGACCTCAAGCCCCAGGACGTGCGCCGGGAAATCGGCCGCCTCCCGGTTGACGGCCACGCGTGATCATGTCCGTGACGGGCGCGACGGGCGTGACGTCGTCGCCTTCGACCGAACCTTCACCGGGCAGCGTGGGCAGGGGGCCGGGCGGTCTCCTCGTCCGGCGTGTCGAGGAGGGCCAGCTCCTCCTCGGTCAGGCGCAGGCTTCCAGCGGCGATGTTCTCCGCCAGGTGTGCCGGGTTCGTGGTGCCGGGAATGGCCAGCACGTGCGGACCGCGGTGGAGTGTCCAGGCGATCCGCACCTGGGCCGGCGTCGCACGGTGGGCGCGGGCGACGGAGCGGACGCGCGCATCGTGCTCCTGGCCTGCGGCTCCCTCCCGCCGCAGGCCGGAAACCGCGAAGAACGGAACGAAGGCGATGTCCTGCTCCCTGCACAGGTCCACCAGCCCGCTCTCGTCGGCGCGGCGCCACTCGAGGCCGTAGGGGTTCTGCACGCAGACCACGGGCGCGATCGTTTGCGCCTCGGTCACCTGCTCGGGTCGGACACAGGACAGCCCGAGGTGCCTGACCAGGCCGGCCTCGCGCAGCTCAGCGAGGGCGCCGAAGTGCTCGGTGATCGACGTCGTGCCGGGGCCGTTGGCGCGCAGGTTCACCACGTCCAGACAGTCCCGGCCAAGCTGGCGCAAGTTCTCCTCGACCTGGCCGCGCAGCTGTTCGGGGCGGGCCATGGAGAGCCACTCGCCGGAGGGATCACGCGCCGGGCCGACCTTCGTCACCACGACCACGTCGCCGTTCCAGGAGGAGAGGGCGCGGTTGATGAGCTCGTTCGCGGAGCGTAGCGGCGAGAAGTAGAAGGAGGCCGTGTCGATGTGGTCGACGCCCTGCTCGAACGCGCTGTGCAGTAGGTTGACGGCGACATCGCGGTCGATCGGCGTGCCGTCGGAGTTCCCCATCATGCCGTTGCCCGTCAGCCGCAGCGCGCCGTAGCCGATGCGATTCACTCCCAGGTCCCCGAGCTTCCAGGTCCCTGCTGCCGCTGCTGCGCTCACCGTGCTCCTTCGCCCGTTGGTTCGTCAGGTCCTGGAGTATGGGGCAGCCGCCATGCGGGGCAACAGGCCGACGGTGTGGGCGAATCGTCACATCCACCTCGGGAACCAACCATTGACGCACAGCCGTTGGACCTGGCGGGAGAGCACCGGTGAGGTCGCCTCTCCCCGACCAGGTCCTCGTGCGCCGGCCCAAGCGGCACCGGCACCCACAGACGGGGCCGGTGCCCGCCGTGCCGGACACCGCGGTTCCGCGCCGGCCCTGGCGGCGCCCCCCCGCCGGCCTGCTCCTCGCCGCCGCGCCGGGACCGAGCGCCCCGGGCCCGACGGCTGGGATCCGAGTGCCGGGCCGGTACGTCGTCGCCGGGGCGGCGGTTCAGCTCATCCGTAGCGCCAGGAAGAAGTCCAGCTTGTCTTCCAGACGCGAGAGGTCCCGACCCGTCAGCTGCTCGATCCGGCCCACCCGGTACCGCAAGGTGTTCACATGCAGATGCAGACGGGCCGCACAGCGCGTCCACGAGCCGTCGCAGTCGAGGAAGGCTTCCAGCGTGGGGATCAGCTCGGCGCGGTGGCGGCGGTCGTACTCGCGCAGCGGGTCGAGGAGCCGGGCCGTGAAGGCGCGGCGCACGTCGTCGGGGACGAACGGAAGCAGCAGGACGTGCGACGCCAGTTCGTGGTGTCCGGCAGCGCACACCCGGCCGGGACGCGCGGCGGCGACCCGGCGGGCGTGACGTGCTTCCTCCAGCGCGCCGCGCAGGCCATCCGCCGAGTGGACGGCCGCGCTGACGCCCAGGGTGAGCCGGCCGTCGTCGGCCAGACCGGCGGACAGCGGGTCGCGGACCGCGACGAGCAGTTCGTCGGCGTGCAGCCCTGCCTCACTGCTGCCGAGTTTCCCCGCGGCCTCGGCCGGGTCGTCCCCGAGGCCGCCGGCCGTGGGGACGGCGACCGACGGCAGTGGCACGAGCGCGATGGCCTCGTCGCCCGTGTGGGCGACGGCGATCCGGTCGGCGGAGTCCGTTCCCGCGGTGGCCGGGTCGACCAGGATCTCCTCGAGGAGCGACTGCGCGATCGGGCCGGCCTCCATCGCAGCGGCTCTGTCCTGCTGGTCCCAGTCGACCCGGGCCACGACGACCTGCCAGAGCGGCGCGGCGCCCAGGCCCGGCAGCAGCACGGGCGCGGCGACCCGCAGCCGGGCCGCGATCTCGGCGGGCGCCGCGCCCGTCTGCACGAGTTCCAGTACTTCCTGGGCCAGGCGCCGGCGCACCGTGCGGGCGGCGTCGCGGCGGTCCCGCTCCACGGCGATCAGCTGGGTGACGCCCTGGAGCAGATCGAGCCGGGCCGCCGGCCAGTCGGCGGCGTCGGCCTCGACGGCGAGCAGCCAGTCGGACAGAACGGTCTCGCGGACGTCGCGGGAGGCGGGGGTGGCGCCGCGGCCGCTGTTGCGGATCGGGAAGAGCGAATACGTGGATCCTGCGGCACTGGCGCGGTGCGGGGGGCGCCGTCCGGTGCGCGTGGCGGCCAGGTGTACCGCGGCGAGCTCCGCGCCCAGGTCGGCGGGCATCGGCGTACCGGCGCCCGCGATTTGCCGCCCGGTGGGGGAGAGGACCCAGGCGTGCAGGTCGAGGTCGGAGCCCAGCAGGTCCAGGACCACCTCCGGGCCGCCGCCCGCGGGCCCGGACGTCATCATCCTGCGGTGCCGGTCCACGACGGCGGCAAGGTCGCCCGCACGCTCACCGGAGACCTGGCGCACCACATGCTCGGTGATGGTCGCGAACGCGACGTCCTCGTCCACGGCGAACAGCGGGAGCCGGTGCCTGGCGCACGCCGCGACGAGGTCGTCCGGGATGTCGCCGAGCTCTGCTTCGCCGGCGGCGAGCCCTGCGACGCCCGTGCTTGCGAGAATGCGTACGAAGGACTCGGAGTCTTCGGCCGAGCGTCGCCAGGCGAGGCCGGTGAGGACCAGTTCACCGCCCGAGAGGTAGCGGCTCGGGTCCCGTAGGTCGGTCGTCATGACGCCGCGGACGGTCCTGTCCAGCTCGTCGTCGCCGCCGAGCAGCCGCAGTCCCAGCGCGTCGGTTTCCAGCAGTGCGCGGAGCCGCATCTCGTCGCCGCCGATCTGTCTCGTTGTAGCCGTTAGCCGGTCTGAGTGTCGTGTCAGTCGTTTCCGGAGGAAAACAGAAAGGTAACTGAGCCCCTCCTTTCGTTCGAATCTACAAGACGAGGATGGCGACCAGCCAACTCCTTCATGGTTTTGGTGACTGCACCAGGTGGGGCGGCGCTTGTGTACTTGGGCCACACCGCGTTAACACGACATGAATTCCAGCCAGGGCCGGCCGCTCCCCGGGCCTCAAGCGAACGACCCGAACACGTAGAAGAAAGAGCCACTCATGGACTTCCTTCGCCCCGCCAGCTGGGAGGAGGCGCTCGCCGCCAAGGCCGAGCACCCCACAGCCGTGCCCATTGCGGGTGGCACGGACGTCATGGTCGAGATCAACTTCGACCACCGCAGGCCCGAGTACCTCCTGGACCTCAACCGCATCGCTGAGCTGGGCGAGTGGGAAGTCGGCGAGGAGCACGTCCGCCTGGGCGCCTCCGTCCCGTACACGAGGATCATGGAGAACCTCAGGGGCGAGCTGCCCGGACTGGCCCTCGCCTCGCACACCGTCGCCTCCCCGCAGATCCGCAACCGCGGAGGTGTCGGCGGCAACCTCGGCACCGCGTCCCCGGCCGGTGACGCCCACCCGGCCCTGCTGGCCGCCGGCGCAGAGGTCGAGGTCGCGTCGGTGCGGGGAACCCGTCTCATCCCGATCGACTCGTTCTACACGGGAGTGAAGCGCAACGCACTCGCCCCGGACGAGCTGATCCGTGCCGTCCACATCAAGAAGGCCGACGGCCCGCAGCAGTTCTCCAAGGTCGGCACCCGCAACGCGATGGTCATCGCAGTGTGTGCCTTCGGTATCGCCCTGCACCCGGAGACCCGCACCGTGCGGACCGGCATCGGTTCGGCCGCCCCCACCCCGGTGCGGGCGACGACCGCCGAGGAGTTCCTGAACGCCGCGCTCGACGAGGGCGGCTTCTGGGACAGCGGCAAGATCATCACCCCTTCGATCGCCAAGCAGTTCGCGGAGCTCGCCTCCGCCGCGTGCAACCCGATCGACGACGTCCGCGGCACCGCCCGGTACCGCCGCCACGCGGTCGGCATCATGGCCCGCCGCACCCTCGGCTGGACCTGGGAGCAGTACCGCGGCACCGGCCGCACGCTGGAAGGAGCTGCATGACCATGCGCGTCAATTTCACGGTCAACGGGCGCAAGCAGGAAGCCGACGACGTCTGGGAGGGCGAGAGCCTCCTCTACGTGCTGCGCGAGCGTCTGGGTCTGCCGGGCTCCAAGAACGCCTGCGAGCAGGGTGAGTGCGGCTCCTGCACGGTTCGTCTCGACGGTGTGCCGGTCTGCTCGTGCCTGGTCGCCGCGGGCCAGGTGGAGGGCCGGGAGGTCGTCACGGTAGAGGGCCTGGCGGACTACGCCAAGCAGCGCGGCGAGCACGGTGGCTGTGCCGGCGGGGCGTGTGGCACGCCGCTCGACGCCGCCCAGCAGTGGCAGGCGAAGCCGTCCGACTCGCTGACCGGCGAAGGCACGGAACTCTCCCCGATCCAGCAGGCGTTCATCGACGCCGGAGCCGTGCAGTGCGGCTTCTGCACCCCGGGGCTGCTGGTCGCGGCCGACGAACTGCTGGAGCACAACGCCTCCCCGTCCGACGCGGACATCCGCGAGGCGCTCTCGGGAAACCTGTGCCGCTGCACCGGCTACGAGAAGATCCTCGACGCGGTCCGCCTCGCGGCCGCCCGTCAGGAAGAGGCGGTCTGAGCACCATGGCGCTGAATCCACGAGTCACCACCACCCCGGCGGGCACACCCGGCAAGGTCACCCAGGGCTCGCAGGCCAAGGGCGGCATCGGCGAGTCCACGCTGCGTCCCGACGGGACCCTCAAGGTCACCGGTGAGTTCGCCTACTCCTCGGACATGTGGCACGAGGACATGTTGTGGGGCCAGACGCTGCGCTCCACCGTGGCGCACGCCGAGATCCGGTCGATCGACGTCTCCGAGGCCGTCGCGATGCCCGGCGTCTACGCGGTGCTGACCTACGACGACCTGCCGGCCGAGATGAAGAACTACGGCCTGGAGATCCAGGACACGCCGGTCCTCGCCCACAAGAAGGTCCGCCACCACGGGGAGCCGGTTGCGCTGGTCGCCGCCGACCACCCGGAGACCGCGCGGCGGGCCGCGGCCAAAATCAAGATCGACTACGCCGAGCTACCGGTCATCACCGACGAGGCCTCGGCGACTGCGCCCGGTGCGGTCCTGGTCCACGAGGGCCGCACCGACCACCACATCGGCCACGTCCCGCACCCGAACATCGTGCACCGCCAGCCGATCGTCCGAGGCGACGTGTCGGAGGCCCGCAAGCGCGCCGACGTCATCGTCGAGGGCGAATACGTGTTCGGCATGCAGGACCAGGCCTTCCTCGGCCCGGAATCAGGACTCGCCGTGCCCGCCGAGGACGGCGGCGTCGACCTGTACGTCGCCACCCAGTGGCTTCACTCCGACCTCCGCCAGATCGCCCCGGTCCTGGGCCTGCCCCCGGAGAAGGTCAGGATGACGCTCGCCGGCGTCGGCGGTGCGTTCGGTGGGCGCGAGGACCTGTCGATGCAGATCCACGCCTGTCTGCTCGCCCTGCGTACCGGCAAGCCCGTCAAGATCGTCTACAACCGGTTCGAGTCCTTCTTCGGCCACGTCCACCGCCACCCGGCGAAGCTGTACTACGAGCACGGCGCCACCAAGGACGGCAAGCTCACCCACCTGAAGTGCCGGATCGTGCTGGACGGCGGTGCCTACGCGTCCGCCTCCCCGGCGGTCGTCGGCAACGCCTCCTCCCTCTCCGTCGGACCGTACGTCGTGGACGACGTCGACATCGAGGCGATCGCGCTCTACAGCAACAACCCGCCCTGCGGTGCGATGCGCGGCTTCGGCGCGGTCCAGGCGTGCTTCGCGTACGAGGCGCAGATGGACAAGCTCGCGGCGAAGCTGGGGATGGACCCGGTGGAGTTCCGGCAGATCAACGCCATGGAACAGGGCACCATCATGCCGACCGGACAGCCGGTGGACTCCCCGGCGCCGGTCGCCGAACTGCTGCGCCGTATCAAGGCGCGGCCGCTCCCGCCGGAGCGCCAGTGGGAGGTCGCCGGTGGCGCGGCGGACGTACGGGCCCTGCCCGGCGGGCTGTCCAACACCACGCACGGCGAAGGCGTCGTCCGCGGTGTCGGGTACGCGGTCGGCATCAAGAACGTCGGCTTCTCCGAGGGCTTCGACGACTACTCCACGGCCAAGGTCCGCATGGAGGTCGTGGGCGGGGAGCCGGTCGCGACCGTGCACACCGCGATGGCCGAGGTCGGGCAGGGCGGGATCACCGTCCATGCCCAGATCGCCCGAACGGAACTCGGTGTCGGGCAGGTGACCATCCACCCCGCCGACACCCAGGTCGGTTCGGCCGGTTCCACCTCGGCGTCCCGCCAGACGTACGTCACCGGCGGCGCGGTGAAGAACTCCTGCGAAGCCGTCCGGGAGAAGGTCCTGGAGATCGGCCGTCGCAAGTTCGGTTCGTACCACCCCGCCTGGGCCACCGCGGAGCTGCTGCTGGAGGACGGCAAGGTCGTCACCGACGGCGGCGAGGTCCTCGCAGACCTGGTCGAGGTCCTCGAGGACGAGGCCGTGGAAGTGGAACTGGAGTGGCGCCACCGGCCCACCCAGCCCTTCGACCTGGTCACCGGTCAGGGCGACGGCCACGTCCAGTACTCGTTCGCCGCGCACCGCGCGGTCGTCGAGGTGGACACTGAGCTCGGGCTGGTCAAGGTGGTCGAGTTGGCCTGTGCCCAGGACGTGGGCAAGGCGCTCAACCCGCTGTCGGTCGTCGGCCAGATCCAGGGCGGCACCACCCAGGGCCTGGGCGTGGCCGTGATGGAAGAGATCGTCGTCGACCCGAAGACCGCGAAGGTGCGCAACCCGTCCTTCACGGACTACCTGATCCCCACGATCCTCGACACGCCGACCATCCCGGTCGACGTGCTGGAACTGGCCGACGAGCACGCCCCGTACGGGCTGCGCGGCATCGGTGAGGCGCCGACCCTGTCGTCCACTCCCGCCGTCCTCGCTGCGATCCGCAATGCGACGGGCCTGGAGCTCAACAGGACACCGGTCCGCCCGGAACACCTCACCGGAACGTAACCCCACCCGGCGGGTCCGGGGAACCGCTTCCCCGGATCCGCCCCCCAGAGCCCTCCGGGCGGCGACCGCCCCCAGGAGCCGGACGGAACCCCGCGTGTTCCGGCCCGCACCGTCCGGAGACCCGGACCGCACCGCTCGTGGTCCACAGCACCACCCCGAAGAAGACCGCAAGGCCGGAACCTCCGGCGCAGGACCCCGACTCCGGTCGGCGGCACCTCTGCGGCCACCGTTCGCCTCGGGCCGTCCCCCGGGTCGTGCAGCCAACGAAGTGATCCCAAATCCCGCGCACTCACCGACGTCCGCCAGTCCGCCGCGGGTGCCCCTATGAACCTTGGGAGTAGGCACCATGACCCAGTCGTCAGTGGAGCCCAGAACCACCGCTGAGGATGCAGGCTCCGGCTCGCGCGTCCCCGCCGGACGGTCCTGGCTCGACCGCTACTTTCACATTTCCGAACGAGGATCGACGGTCGCGCGCGAGGTGCGCGGCGGCATCACCACCTTCATGGCGATGGCGTACATCCTCCTGCTCAATCCCCTGATCCTCAACGGCAAGGACGTCGCAGGCAACGTCCTCAGCCAGCCGGGACTCATCACTGCGACTGCTTTCGCGGCCGCCGTGACCACGTTGCTCATGGGTTTCCTCGGCAAGGTGCCGCTCGCCCTCGCAGCCGGACTCAGCGTCTCCGGCGTGCTCGCCTCGCAGGTCGTGCCCCAGATGACCTGGCCGCAGGCCATGGCCATGTGCGTGGTGTACGGCTTGGTGATCTGCCTGCTGGTGGTCACCGGACTGCGCGAGCTGATCATGAATGCGATCCCGCTTGCACTGAAGCACGGCATCACGATGGGGATCGGCCTCTTCATCGCCCTCATAGGCCTGGTCAAGGCCGGTTTCGTGGGTAAGGGGGCCGAGTTCGGTCCGCCCGTCACCCTCGGTTCGGGCGGTGAGCTCGCGGGCTGGCCCGTCCTGATCTTCTGCCTCACCCTGCTGCTGATCTTCATGCTCCAGGCACGGGGGATCCCCGGCGCGATCCTCATCGGCATCGTCGTCGGTACGGTCGTCGCGGTCGTCGTGCACAACGTGGCCGGACTCGATGCGAAGGCGTGGAACATGGCCCCGCCGGAGCTGAGCGGCGGCGCGGTCTCCATGCCCGACTTCTCGCTCTTCGGGCACGTCGAGTTCGGCGGTTGGGGCGACGTCGGTGCGATGACCGTCGGCTTCATCGTGTTCACGCTGGTGCTGGCCGGCTTCTTCGACGCCATGGCCACCATCATCGGCGTCGGTACGGAGGCCAAGCTGGCCGACGACAAGGGCCGGATGCCGGGTCTTTCGAAGGCACTGTTCATCGACGGTGCGGGTGGAGCGATCGGCGGTGTCGCAGGTGGTTCGGGTCAGACGGTGTTCGTCGAGTCGGCGACCGGCGTTGGCGAAGGCGCCAGGACCGGCCTCGCCTCGGTCGTCACCGGCCTGTTCTTCGCCGCGTGCCTGTTCTTCACCCCGCTCACCGCGATCGTGCCCCCGCAGGTCGCCTCCGCGGCGCTGGTCGTGATCGGCGCGATGATGATGCAGAACGCCAAGCACGTGGACTGGAGCGACCGTTCAGTCGCCATCCCGGTCTTCCTCACCGTCGTGCTGATGCCGTTCACCTACAGCATCACCCCCGGTGTGGCTGCCGGTGTGATCGCCTACGTGGCCATCAAGGCCGCCCAGGGCAAGGCCCGAGAGGTGGGGGCGTTCATGTGGGGACTCACTGCGATCTTCGTGGTGTTCTTCGCTCTCCATCCGATCGAAGGCTGGCTGGGAGTCCGCTGACCCCCTCCGGACCTGCCACGCATCCACGAGCCCCGAAGGAGACCGCCATGCTGGACATCGCCGACGAGCTGAACCGGTGGGTCGGGCAAGGACGTGACTTCGCCGTCGCCACGGTGGTGGCCGTCGGCGGCAGCGCGCCGCGTCAGCCCGGGGCCGCGCTCGCCGTCGACCGCGAGGGCACGGCGATCGGCTCGGTCTCCGGCGGATGCGTGGAAGGTGCCGTGTACGACCTGTGCCTGCAGGCGCTCGAGGACGGCAGGACCGTCCTCGAGCGTTTCGGGTACAGCGACGAGGACGCCTTCGCCGTGGGGTTGACCTGCGGCGGCGTCATCGATGTCCTCGTCACTCCGGTACGCGCCGACTCCCCCGCGGGGGAGGTGTTCGCCGCGGCGCTCTGCGCCGCGGCGGGGCGCGAAACGGTGGCTGTGGCACGGATCGCGGACGGACCGGAGCTGCTCTTGGGCCAGGCCCTGCTCGTCCGGGGCGACGGCTCGTTCGAGGGGACCCTGGGCGGTCATCCCGCGCTGGACCGCACGGCCGCCTCGGAGGCTCGCGCGATGCTCGACGCGGGACGCACCGGCACCGCGCTCATCGGCGAGGACGGCTCCCGGTGCGGCCGGCCGCTCACCCTGCTCGTCGAGTCCAGCGTGCCCGCACCCCGCATGATCGTCTTCGGCGCGATCGACTTCGCCTCCGCGCTCGTGCGGGTGGGGAAGTTCCTCGGCTACCACGTCACCGTGTGCGACGCCCGCCCGGTGTTCGCGACGCGGGCCCGTTTCCCGGAGGCGGACGAGATCGTCGTCGACTGGCCGCACCGGTACCTGGAGACGGCCGGGGTCGACGGGCGGACGGTGCTGTGCGTCCTCACCCACGACGCCAAGTTCGACGTGCCGCTGCTCCAGCGGGCCCTGAGGCTCCCCGTCGCGTACGTCGGGGCGATGGGGTCGCGGCGTACCCACGAGGACCGGAACGCACGGCTGCGCGAGGTCGGGGTCACCGAGCGGGAGCTCGGGAGGCTGCACTCGCCCATCGGCCTCGACCTCGGCGCCCGCACCCCGGAGGAGACGGCCCTGTCCATCGCGGCGGAGATCGTCGCCGGCCGTCGGGGAGGCAGCGGGCTCCCGCTGACCGGTGCGCACGTCCCGATCCACCATGACGGACCGCGGGCGCCGGCCGAGGCGCTCGGCTCCGTCGCCTGATCTCAGAGCGCGGCAATGGCTCGCAAATGCGAGCAAGAATGAGGACTTTGCTTGTACATGCTAGGTGCGATGCGTATCGTGCCGGTATGCAGCAGTACACCATCGGTCAAGCGGCACGGCTGCTCGGAGTGAGCCCCGACACCGCGCGCCGCTGGGCCGACGCCGGAAGGGTCGCCACCCACCGCGACGACGCCGGGCGCCGCCTCATCGAGGGCGAGGACCTGGCCGCGTTCTCCGTGGAGCTCGTCAGGAGTACAGCCGAGGACGACGAGACGCCCTACACCTCGGCGCGGAACGCCTTCCCGGGCATCGTCACCGGGATCAAGCTCGGTGACGTGGCCGCCCAGGTGGAGATCCAGGCGGGACCGCACCGGCTCGTCTCGCTGCTCACCAGGGAAGCGGTCGAGGAGCTCGGCCTGGAGGTGGGCATGCAGGCGACGGCCCGCGTGAAGTCCACGAACGTGCACATCGACCGCCCCTGAGCGGCTTCCCACTCGGGGGTCGCCCCGTCGCGGCCGGCTGCCGGTGTCGTGCCGTGACGGCACCCGCCGGACGGGGGCAACCGGGGTCCGGCCACGTGTTCCGGGTCCCCGCCCCCCGGGGTGTCGTACGGCCGGCGAGCGCCCCCGGGCGGGCAAAGCGCCCAAAAGTTAGAATCTTGGCATGCCTGAGCGGCCCGCTGCGCCCACCGCGCCCGAGCTGGTCATCGAAACCGACGGGGGCTCGACGCTCATGAGCCCGGGCAGGGTCTACCACGTCGGGCGGGATCCGCTGAGCGAGATCGTGCTCGACGACGCCCGCGTGTCCTGGCACCACGCCGTACTCAGGGCGGTCTGCGACCGCTGGACGGTGCAGGACGAGAACAGCACCAACGGGACGTACGCGGAGGGTCACCGCATCCAGGAATGGGGCGTGGGACCGGGCAGCGTCATACGCTTCGGCAACCCCCAGGACGGTCCCCGTGCAGTCCTGGTCGGCAGGGAGCCGGAGCCGGTGCCGCAGCGCCCGGAGGGAACTGCGCGCCCCTCAGCCGTCTTCATGCCCGCCGCCACCAGCACCTTCCGGCAGCCCACCACCGTGCGACCACTGCCCACGCGGACCATCCGCATCGGGCGGTCCCCCGACAACGACATCGTCCTGGACGACCTCATCGTCTCCAGGAGCCACGCGGAACTCCGCGCGCACGCCGACGGGACGTTCGAGATCGCGGACCTCGGCAGCCACAACGGCACTTACCTCAACGGGCAGCCCGTCACCAGCGCCCGCGTCGTCGAAGGGGACATCGTCGGCATCGGTCATTCCGCGTTCAGCCTGGTCGGCGACGAACTGCAGCAGTTCGTGGACTCGGGAGAGGTCTCGCTGCGGGTCGAGGATCTCGCCGTCGCCGTGGACAACGGGCGCAAGGTCCTCCTGGACCACGTGACCTTCCCCGTCGGCGAGAAGACGTTGCTCGCCGTCGTGGGGCCGAGCGGCGCCGGGAAGTCGACGCTCCTCAACGCACTCACCGGGCTACGGCCGGCCGAGCACGGCACCGTCGTCTACGACGGCCGCGACCTCTACCGGGACTACGCCGAACTGCGCCGACGCATCGGACTCGTGCCGCAGGACGACATCCTGCACCTCCAGCTCACCGTGCGCAGGGCACTCGGATACGCGGCGGAACTACGCTTCCCCGAGGACACCGCAGACGAGGAGCGCGAGGCCCGGGTCGACGAAGTCATCCGGGAACTCGGCCTGGAACAGCGGGCGGACCAGCCCATCCACAGCCTCTCCGGCGGTCAGCGCAAGCGGGTCAGCGTCGCCCTCGAACTGCTCACCAAACCGTCACTGCTCTTCCTCGACGAACCCACCTCCGGACTCGACCCGGGCATGGACCGTTCGGTGATGCACATGCTCCGCGGGCTCGCCGACGACGGCCGTACGGTCATCGTCGTCACCCACAGCGTGCTCAGCCTCGACGTGTGCGACCGGCTGCTGGTGATGGCACCGGGGGGCCGGATCGCGTACTACGGCGCGCCCGACGACGCCCTGGACTTCTTCGGCTTCGACCAGTGGCCCAAGGCATTCGAGGCTTTCGAGAACGATCGCGAACGCGACTGGGCGGGGGAGTACCAGGCCTCCTCGTACCATCAGCGGTACGCCGTCGTGGGGGCCCACCCACCGGCAGGGCAGGACCGGCAGGCGGGGGACGTCGCGCCACCCCCCACGTCGCAGAGCTGGTTCGCACAACTCAACACCCTCGTGCGCCGCTACGTGTCGGTGCTGAGCGCCGACCGCACGTTCATGATCATCATGGTGGCCCTGCCGTTCGGCATGGGGGCGATGGCCCGGAGCCTCGCCGGCAGCAGGTTCACCCTGGACACCGCCCTGGACGCGCTGCTCGTCCTGTGCGTCGGCGGGGTGCTGACCGGAGCGGCGAACGCGGTGCGCGAGCTCGTCAAGGAACGAGTCATCTACCAGCGCGAACGCGCCGTCGGCCTGTCCAGATCCGCATACCTGATGTCGAAGGTGGTGGTGCTGGGCACGATCACCGTCCTGCAGGCCGTGGTGCTCACCCTCGTCGGCCTCTTCGGGGTCGACCTGAGCGCACCCGGTGGCAGGGGCGTCCTGATGCCTCCGCTCATCGAGATCACGGTGGCGGTGGCCCTCCTGGCGTTCACCGCGATGATGATCGGCCTGCTCGTGTCGGCGCTCGTACCCAAGGAGGAGGTCACCATGCCGCTGCTGGTGCTCCTCACCATGGTGCAGATCGTGTTCTGCGGGGCCCTGCTGAAGCTGTACGGCGTCATCGGCCTGGAGCAGCTCGCCTGGCTGGTCCCCGCGCGGTGGGCCTTCGCGGCCATGTCGGGGACGGTCGACATCGGCAAGATCGTGCCGGGTCCGGACACCGCAGACCCCCTGTTCCGGCATTCCGCCGGAGTGTGGCTGCGGAGCATCGTCGTCCTGGTGGCGTACTGCGCCGTCCTGTGGGTCGTCATCGGACTGCTGCTGCGGCGCCAGGAGCCCGCGGTCATGCGGAAGTAGACGGGTGCCGCCGTGAACGTACCCGTCCCCGACTTCCGGCCCACCCACGTGGTTCCCCGCGACGGACTGGCCACGTGGGAGGCGCCGGACGCAGCACGGCCCAGCTCGCCCCTCGACCCCTTCCTCCCCGTCCAACTGCTCGACCGCCGCGGCGACTGGGGGCACGTGCTGTGTGCCAACGGTTGGTCGGCGTGGGTGGACGGACGGCTGCTCATCGCGGTCCCCGAGTCGCCGCCGGCCGGACAGCAGACCACTCGCACCGCAGACCCGCAGCCACTGATCGCACGGGTCGAGGAGGCCCTGTCCGACTACCGGCGGGCGGCGGAAGACCTCGCGGCCGGCCGGTCGGACGGCGAGACGTTCCGCAGGCGTACCCGGGGCCTGAGGGTCGGCATGGTCGTGGACGGCGAGTCGATGTGGCTGTACGACGCCGAGCACGAACGATGGGTCTACTGCGACGGCACCCGGCTGACCCCGTTCGCTTCGTCCGCTCCGCCCCGCGACACCGCCCCGGGGAGGGGCACCTCCGGCCCCTCGCCCACGCAGACCGTCAACGTTCCCGGCTCCTCCGGGGACGGACCGCGGTGAAGCCGGGGCGGAAGAAGCGGGCGAAGCCCCGTGAAGCGCCCGCCCGTGGGGACCGACCCGCCCACCGGACGCCCACGACGTGCCGGACGGAACCGGCCGCACCGAACGGTGCGCCCGGCGAACGGCCTCAGCCCGCTCCGCGGGCACCGGTGGACGCCCCCGCACCGCCCCGGCGCCGCACCGGAGCGGCCAGTAGCGAGCCGATCAGCCCGGCGATGAGTCCCCAGACCAGTCCGATGCCCGTCGCCGCCCACGGACGGGGCTGCAGGAACACCTCGCCGCCCAGGCCCCCGACATCGCCGATGCCGACGAGCGACAGCCCGTAGCGTGCCGTGACCTGCACGATCAGGCAGACGACCAGAACCGTCAGCGCCATCGCCACCCCCATGCGCACCGCGTGCTGCCACGGCCGGATCCGTGCGGGGGAGCGCACCGCCATCAGGAACGCCGAGCCGAGCACCAGGACGACGGCGACGACCACCAGCCACCACACCCGGCCGTCCCGTTCGGCGAGCGTGGACACGTTCACGGTGGTCGTCTGCCTCCCGCGCATCACGTCGTCCAACGCCTGCGGCATCGGCAGTCCGAACGGCCCGTCCACCCGTCCGTTCCACGAGGCGCCGAGACCGAGGGTGAACGCCAGCCACGCCACGTTCGGCAAGCCCAGCAGGATCACCGCGAAGGTGCGGTCCGCATGTCCCTGGGTCGCTGCGACGACGAGACCGGCGCACAGCCCCACCACGACGTAGGCGAGGAGCAGCTGGACCATCGCGGACGCCGCCGGACGCACCGCTTCCTCGAAGCGCACCAGACGGGTGGGCAGCGGCGCCCTGCGGGACACCAGCAGGGCCACGGCGACCACCCCGACCAGCCAGAGCAGGCCGAAGAGCAGCGTGGGGCCCAGATCCGTACGGAATCCGACGCGGGGATTGGCGTCGAGGGCGTCCCCGATGTCGCTCAACAGGGAGTCACCGAGCTCGACGGTGAAGGTTTTCGAGGCCAGTGCCGACAGCCCCGCGAGGGCCAGCAGCCACAGCACCGCGAGCCGGGCGAACCTGGCCGGCAACTCGCCGGTCGTGGCCACCGCGCGGTGCCGCATGGGCCGGAGGAAGAACGCGGCCGCCACCAGGGCCCCGGCGAGGCTCACCGACAGGGGCATCACGTTCAGTTCGGCCTGCGACTCGGCGAACACGCCCGCGTCCCCCGTCAGATCCACCGAACCCCCGGCAGCCATGACGACGAGGGCGGCGACGACGTTTGGGAAGGCGTTCCCGGGAAGGTCCGCACCGCCTGCCGCCCAGAGACCGAGAGAAGCCACGACGATCATGGCGACGAAGCCCCCGAGGACCGTCACCAGGGCGTCGCGCCAGTCGCGCACGGCGCGCGACGCCCTGCCGCCCCGGGGGGATGCGTGCGAACTCACGCTGTCACCGTAAGCAAGGGGGTGGCTCACCGCCCGTCGGGTACTCCAACCGATTCGGCTTGCGGGCCGTGGCCAGGCTGAGCACACAATTGTGGAGAAAACCACTGTGATCCTGGGGACAGCTGGGACGTCCGGGACCTCCTGAGCGGCGGCGCCCGGGATGTCTGGGAAGTAGGGCCCGTGAGTGTCCAACCGCCATCAGGCCAGCCCGAAGGACCCCCCTCGGGCCCGCTCTCGGGTCCGGACTCGGCGACGCCGCCGCCTCCACCCGGGCCGCCGAGCGGCCCGACGAGCAGCGGGGGAGGAACCACCCCGCCGGGCCGGGGCCCGGCAGGGCCCTCCGACGGGGACCGGGGCGGCGGGCCGTGGTGGCGCTCCGTGCCCAAGGTCGCGCTGCTCACCGCGGTCATCGTCGCCGCCGTGGCCGTCTCGCTCGTGCTCACTCGCCCCGGCGGCGGCTCCCAGGCCGGCGGCGAGATCTTCCTGCAGTCCGCGTCGAAGACCGGGCCGTCCCCCTTCACCGACTCCGCCGTGCGGGGTCCCGCCGAGTCCCAGCCCCCCGCCGCCCTGCCGCCCAGCACCAACACGGCCCCCACCGCTGCCAACGTCACCCGCGGCGTGGACGGCTCGACCCCCGGCCTCTACGGCGGCACCGAGCAGCGCGGGAGCTGCGACACCGCGAAGATGATCAGCTCCTTGCGTGCCGAGCCGGCCAAGAACCGTGCCTTCGCGTCGGTCCTGCGCATCGCGCCGACCTCGGTCCCCAGCTACCTCGGTTCCCTCACCTCCGTCTCGCTGCGCATGGACACCCGCGTCACCTACAACGGGTACGAAAACGGAGCGGCAGAGCCCCACCAGGCCGTGCTGCAGGCCGGCACCGCCGTCCTGGTCGACGACCGGGGCGTGCCGCGGGTCCGCTGCGCCTGCAGCAATCCGCTGCAGCCCCCGGTCGCCGTGCGGGGCACGCCCGAACGGACGGGCGACACCTGGTCCGGTTACAGCGCGTCCAACACCGTGATCGTCCAGCCCGCCCCGAAGCCGGTGACCGTCTTCGTCGTCTACGACCGGGCCGACGACTCCTACTTCGCCCGGGATCGCGGCGACGACGGGACGAAGGACAGGCCCGCGCCGCGTCCCCACCACCCGTCGACGCCGACCCTGGTGCCGCCGTCACCCACCGGGACCACCGGAAAGGAGTCGAAGCCGGCACGGGAGTCCTCCGGGAGCGGGACGTCGACGAGCCCGTCCGGGGAGCCGTCGTCACGGCCCCCGTCGTCGGAAAGCCCGTCCGAGAAGCAGAACGGGAAGACCACAGGCCCGGGGACCACGTCTCCGCCGGCGCCTGAGACGTCGTCGCAGGAGGGCACCACGGTCGGTCCGCCTCCGGAGCAGCCCCCTCCGCAAGAGCCCACGTCCGAGCCGCCACCGCCGGAGGAACAACCACCCGCTCCCCAGTCACTGCCCCAGTCGATCGCACCCCCGTCGCAGGAACCGCCGCCCTCGGCCCAGGTGCCCCAGTCGTGAGCCCGCGGAGGAGGTGAACCGGCGATGACCGACCTGCCCCCGTCCGCAGCCACGCCCGGCAGTGAGGAAGGGAAGGGCGGGCAGCCACTCATCTCGCTTGCGCTGGCCGGAATGATGGACGAGGTCGGCGCGGTCGCCGGAGCGGTCTACCTGTTCGACCCCGGAGGAGCGGCGCTGGAGATGGCCGTGATGGCGGGCCTGCCGAGGGCATTCGCCGCGCCCTGGGAACGGGTCGGCGTCAACGCCCCGCTCCCGGTCGCCGACGCGGCCCGGGAACACCGCCTGGTCTGGGTCGGCGGCGAGGAGGAGATGACCGCGCGCTACCCCCGGATCGCCGTGGTCCTGCCGTACCCCTTCGCCCTCGCCGCACTGCCCGTGGCCACCGACGACACCGTGTACGGTGCGGTGTTCGTCACCTGGCCGGGTTCGCATTCCCCTGAACTGTCCGAGTGGGAGCGCGAACACCTCACCGCGGCCTGCCGACGGCTCGCGCTGCGACTGCAACGGGTCAGCGAGCAGGGCCTGCCGCTGCGCGCCGAGCGGGACGTGCTCGGTGACTTCGGCCTCACCGGCGGGGGCGACGAGGCCGAGGCCGTCGAATTGGTGTCCAGGATCCCCGAAGGACTGTGTTCCCTGGACCTCAAAGGGAGGGTCACCTTCGTCAACGCGTCCGCCGCGGGGCTCCTCGGCCTGCCCCGGCGCCAACTCGTCGGTAGACCCCTGTGGGGCGCGCTGCCGTGGCTGAACGACCCCGTGTACGAGGACCGGTACCGGGCCAGCCTCATCAGCCAGCAGGCCAGTTCGTTCGTCGCGCTGCGCCCGCCCCGCGACTGGCTCTCGTTCCGCTTGGACCCCAGCGCGACCGGGATCAGCGTGCGCATCAACCCCGTCCCCACGGAACGGGGTCCGCAGGAGCGGGTCGGTGAACCCACGCCCACGCGCCTCGTGGAGGTCTCCCGCGTCCTGAACCTGGCCAGCGGGCTGACCGAGGCCGTCGGCGTGGACGACGTCTTCGAGATGGTCGGCGCCGAGTTCATGCCCGCGGTCGGATGCCAGTCCCTGGTGATCCTCGTGCCCGAAGCCGGCCGGCTCCACGTCCTCGGCCACCGTGGCTACCGCGACCCCCACCTCGTCGAGCGCTTCCACGGGATGCCGTTGGACGCGCACACCCCGGGGACCCGGGCGCTGCTCTCCGGCGTCCCGTCGTTCTTCGAGTCCCGCCGCGAGCTGGAGCAGGTCTACCCCGCCCGACAGACCACCCGCGACGGCATGGCCTCCTGGGCGTTCCTTCCGCTCATCGCCTCGGGTCGCCCGGTGGGCACCTGCATCATCGGCTACCGGGAGCCGCACCGCTTCTCGCCCGACCACC
Source organism: Streptomyces sp. NPDC059169 (assembly GCF_042755225.1). Classification (NCBI taxonomy): domain Bacteria; kingdom Bacillati; phylum Actinomycetota; class Actinomycetes; order Kitasatosporales; family Streptomycetaceae; genus Streptomyces; species Streptomyces sp. NPDC059169. The sequence continues at coordinate 248,329 of NZ_JBHZCF010000004.1, forward strand.
GAGCGGTCCTGACCAGCCTCGTCAGCCTGATCGCCCAGGCGCTCGAACGGGCTCGGCTGTACGACACCAAGCACCGACTGGCCCACGGGCTCCAGGCCGCGCTCATGCCCCACTCCCTGCCCGACGTCCCCGGCCTGGAGCGCGCGGCCCGTTACCTGCCCGCCACGCGCGGCATGGAGATCGGCGGCGACTTCTACGACCTGGTCGGGACCGAGGGCCGGCATCCCGGCCCGGTCGCCGTCATCGGCGACGTCCAGGGCCACAACGTCGCGGCTGCCGGGCTGATGGGACAGGTGCGCACCGCCGTCCGCGCCTTCACCGCGGTCGGGCAGTCGCCGGGGGAGGTCATGGCCAGGACCAACCGTCTGCTGATCGACCTCGACGTCGAACTCTTCGTCTCGTGCGTGTACGCGCAGCTCGACCTGGCGCGAGACCGGGTGCTGCTCGCCCGCGCCGGCCATCCGCAGCCACTGCTGCGCGACCCGGACGGCTCCGTGCGCGTCCTCGACGTGCCCGGGGGTGCGCTCCTCGGCGTCGACGACGGCACCGACTATCCCGCTGCCCAGGTGCCCCTGCCGCCCGGCTCCGTCCTGGCGCTGTACACCGACGGACTGTTCGAAGCGCCGGGTACGGATCCGGACGCGGCACTGGCAGACCTCGCCGCCCACCTCGCGGAGGTGGGCGGCCGACCGTTGGAGGAAGCGGCGGAGAGCCTGATCCGGCACACCGAGCAGATCCGTGAACGCGCCGACGACGTGGCCCTGATGCTGTTGCGACCGACGGGACGCGGCGGGGGAGCGTGAAGGGCGCACCGTGAGGGGGCGCACGGGGCGGGGCGCCGAGACGCGACCCGGGGCGTGCGTCCGGCGGGTCAGCAGGACTCCGGGCGGGAGCCACGGGCTCCGGCTCAGCGGGCCGTGCCGGATCCGTCCTGCGCCCGGACCGGTGGCTCCTGCGCGTACCTTACCCGGCGCTGCGGCGGGGGCGCAGACGCGCCGCGAGCAGCGCGACGTCGTCCTCGGCGTGCTCCGCGTCCAGCTCCCGGAGCACCGTGTCGACCAGTTCCTCGACGGGTGTGCCGGACTGCTGCCGCACCCGGGTCAGCCGGGCCAGGGAAGCGTCGATGTCCTCGCCGCGCCGCTCCACCAGCCCGTCGGTGTACAGCAGGAGCGTTTCGTCGGCGGTGAGTTCGCGGGTGACCAGCTCGTAGCCGCCGAGACCGGTGCCGAGCGGGGGGCCGGCCGGTACGTCGACGAGGTCCGCGGTCCCGTCGCGGGTGAAGACCACCGGCGGAAGGTGACCGGCGCTGGCGAACGACCCGAGCCCGCGCGCCGGGTCGATCCGGACCAGCAGGCACGTCGCCGGCCGGGCCACGGTGTCGGCGATGGCGAGGTCGAGCCGACGCAGTACCCGGTGCGGTGGTAGGTCGGCCGCGGCGGTGTCCCGCAGCATCCCCCGGTAGGTGTTCATCTCGACCGCTGCCTCGACACCGTGGCCCATCACGTCGCCCATGACGAGCAGGGTCCGCCCGTAGTGGAGACGCACGGTCTCGAACCAGTCGCCGCCCACCAGGTCGCTGCCGCCGACCGGCAGGTAGCGGGTCGCGAGCTGGAGGTTGGGGTGGGGTTTTCCGGGCTCGGTGAGCAGGGCGCGCTGCAGGTCGACGGCCTTGCGCTGTTCCGCCGCGAACTCACGGGAGTGCCGTACGCCCACGGCTGCGCGGCGCACCGCGTGCCGGGCGAGGGCGAGGTCGTGCGCGGCGTAGGGGGAGCCGACACGGGCGAGCACAACCACCCCGATGACGTCGTCCGCGCCGCTCCGGTCGGCGGAAGCGGCCAGGGGAACGGCGAGGACGGCGGTGCCTGCACCGGGCCCGTGCTCGGTCGCGGGGAGCCCGGACCCGACGGCCCGGTCGGCAGCCGACCGGGCTGCCCCTTCCAGTTCGCCGTTGCCGAGCAGCTCCACGGGACCGGCCCCGGCGACGCGGAGCATCGACGAGGGGAGGGCCGGTGTCCGCGCCGCGGGCAGGGACGGCAGCAGCTCGACGGCTGCGGCACCACCGAGCCACGAGGTGACGAAATGAGCGAGTTCCCCGCAGGTCCTCCGCTCGTCGAGGGAGGTTCCGATCCGTTCGACGGCTTCGTCGGCCGCGGCGGACCGGACGCGTGCGAGTCGCAGCTCCGATTGGAGTTCGGTGGAGGGATCCTCGATCACGATGCACAGGACGCCGACCACGGTCCCCCGCTCCTCCAGCCGGACGCAGGTGGTGCGACAGCCGTCGCCGGGACCGGTCGCCCGGCCGCGGGGGATCCCGTCGGAGAGCACCTCGGCCAGCAGGCCGGCAGGTTCGAGGTACTGCTTCGCCGAGTTTCCAGGGGAGCGACCGGCCAGCCGGTCCGGGGACTCCCCGGTGATACGGCGGTAGGCGTCGTTCGCGTAGACGTAGCGGAGGTCCGGAGCGAGCACGCAGACGCCGGCCGCGGCGTCCCGCAGGAAGTCCTCCAGTGCACGGGGCCCTCCCAGACCACCGGCCTCTGCCGTGCTGAGCACGTGGTGGTCCTGGAACCAGCCCCGGCCGTCGGCGGTCACGCGATCACCTCCTCCCCTCGCGGGGCGGTGCCCCCAGCTTGCCCCACCCCGCTCCCGGACCGCATCAGCAGGGCGCTCGGCGGTGCTCGGACGTGCGTCACCCCGTCCCGACGCCCTTGCCCGCCGGTCGGCCCCTTCGCCGTACGACCGGTCCGGCTCCGGAACCGGGGAGCCCACCGTACTGGTCGATCCGGCCCGGACACCGTCTGGCCCCCGCAGCTCGGGGGCGGGGGCCGGCGTGCACGCGGTACCGCTCGGAGCGCCGCGCACGCGATCGTGCACCGGTGCCGCCGGCAGAACGCGATCGTGCAACACGTCGCCTGCCGCACGGCGGGCGGTCGGCTCCCGAGCCGGCTCCGTACACTGCCGGGCATGGCATGCCGCATCAGCGAACTGGTCGTCGACTGCGCCGACCCCGACCGGCTGGCCTCGTTCTGGAGCGAGGTCCTGGGCTACGTCGAACTCGGTCGGGAGGACGACGGGAGCATCGAGATCGGGCCGCCCGACGCCGGCTTCGGCGGTCCGCAGCCCACCCTCGTCCTCAGCCCCAACGGCGTCCCGCGGGCCGGGAAGCTCCGACTGCACATCGACGTCAGCCCCACCGACCGCGACCAGGAAGCGGAGTTGGAGCGGTTGCTCGCCCTGGGCGCCAGGCCCGTCGACGTCGGCCAGACGGGCACCGAGAGTTGGCACGTCCTGGCCGACCCGGAGGGCAACGAATTCTGCCTCCTGCGCGCCCGGTTGCAGCCGCTCTGACGGTCCGCCGCGGCCAACGCGTCCTCCGCCGCGGCCACGTCGGCACCGGGCCCGTGTCCCGGCCGTTCCGGCCGACCGGAGCTGCCCGTGGGTACCGGCCCCGCGAGCGGCGGTCGCCGTCCCACCGCATCGACTTCCGCGGGCTCCCCGACCCCGTACCCCGGCGAAGCGGCAGAGGGGCGGACCGAAGCACTGCCGAAGCCCTACGAGCGCTCCTCCTTCCGATCGTGCAGAGCCTTCGCGACCAGGTCGTGGACCAGGTATTCGCCGGGTGCCCGGTTCTCCTTGAGCCGGGGGAGGTCGTCGGGCCCGAACCAGTGGTAGGCGGTGTGCTTGGACCATTCCAGCGTGGGGTGGTCGAGGTCGCCGTCGACCTCGACGAGGTAGTCGGCCTCCTGCCGGACGCCACCGTGGTCGTCACCGGTCCACGTGGACATCCCGAGCAGGCGGCGTACCCGGTCCAGGCGCCAGCCGGTCTCTTCTTCCATTTCCCGGATCAGGGCGTCCAGCAGGGTTTCACCGTGCTCGACGTGACCGCCGACGATGTCCCAGCAGTCGGGGAAGAGCCGTCGGTCGGGGCTGCGTTTCTGGGCGAAGGCGCGGCCGTGCTGATCGAGGACGACCGCTCCGACGGTCCAGACCTCCCCGTCGGCGGGGACCGGGATCTCGATTCCCCTGTCCACGACCACTGTGTGCTGTGCTTTCGGCATGGCGTCACCTGATACCTGCGAGGATGCCCCGGCCTTCAGGCCGGGGAGGAATCGGACCCCTGCGGAGCAGGGCAAGGGAAGAGCAATCGCCGTCAGGGCGATTGGTCGTCTGCCGAGTCGCTGCCGCGCCCGGCCTCAAGCCGGTGCAGGATCTCGGAGTTGAGGGACCTGCGGGCGGACTTGGCCTGAGAGACCAGCCACTCGTGCAGGTCGGCGGGCAGCCTGAGCGTGATGCGCACTTCATGATCCATGCCCTCAATCGTAGTGGTAGAATGGTGGCATGACGACACCACTATCGGAGGGCGCCGGGCATGCCCGGTACACCTACCGGCTTCGCGTGTCGTCGACCGCCCGCACTGGCCTTGAAGCCGAGTGGGCGCGCTGCCGGTGGGTGTGGAACGAGTGCGTGGCCATGTCCCGCAAGGTCCACGCCGCGAACCAGGGCGCCACCGAGAAGACGACGTGCGGCCCGGCGCAGCTCGACAAGATGCTGACCGAGGCCCGCAACGCCATGGCCTGGCTGCGTGAGGGTGCCTCGGTGCCGCAGCAGCAGACCATCCGCGATTTCGCCAGGTCCCGCGCCAAGGCGCTCAAGGACATCAAGGCGAAGCTGCCGCTCCCGCAGCGTGCCGGGATGCCCCGCATCAAGCGGAAGCGAGACGCGCTGCCGACGCTGAACTACACGACACGCGGGTTCCGGCTGAAGGACGGCCGCCTCCACATCGCGGGCGGCATCGCCCTGACAGTCGTCTGGTCCCGCGAACTTTTGGCCGCACCCACCAGCGTGCGGGTCTACCAGGACTCCGTCGGGCACTGGTACGCGTCGTTCGTCGTCGCCACCGAAGCACAGCCGCTCCCGGCAACGGGTGCCGTGCTGGGTGTGGACTGGGGCGTGAAGGAGACCGCCACCACCACATCCGACGCCCACGACCTCCCCCACGCCCAGCACGGCAAGCGCGCGGCGCAGCGCCTGGCCCACTACCAGCGGATGATGGCCCGCCGTAAGCCCGCGCGCGGACAAGCCGCTTCCAAGGGCTATCGCGAAGCCCAGAAGCAGACCGCGACGCTCCACAAGAAGGTGGCCCGGCAGCGGCAGGACACCGCCCGCAAGTGGGCCAAGTCCGTCGTCCGCGACCACGACGCAATCGCCGTGGAGGACTTCCGGCCGAAGTTCCTCAGCCGTACCACCATGGCCCGCAAGGCCGCTGACGCGGCGATCGGCGCCACCAAGACGGCCCTGATCGAGATGGGCCGCAAGCATGCACGGGACATCCGTCTCGTACATCCCGCGCACACCACCATGGACTGCGCGTCGTGCGGAGCGAGAACCAAGCACGCACTTCCTCTTTCGGAACGTACCTACACCTGCACCGCGTGCGGAGTCCTCTCCCCTCGGGATAAGAACTCCGCGCGCGTGATGCTGGTCCGGGCTGGTCTCAACCCGGCTGGTGCTGATCGTGTAAGAGCTGGCGGACCGCTGGTCCCCAGCCAACGTGAGCCAGGAATCCCCGTCCTTTAGGGCGGAGAGGATGTCAATGTAGGGCGGCACTCCGGCCTCGGCCCAGCAACGTCGAGTGGATGCGTTGCGCGACGGCAGTGGTCTGCTGCCGATGCGCCACGGACGATCCGGACGTCAGCGGAGGCGAGCCCGACGGCCTCGCCCCGCCCCTATCGCATCGGCACCGGCGTCAGCGTGAGTGCGAGCACTGCCCGGTCGTCGTTGTCCGTGGCCGCCGACCAGCGTTCGGCATCGGCCCTCACGAACGACACGACGGACGCCGGGTCAGGAGCAGTACCGTTACTGAACCGTTCGTCCAGCCTCTCCAGCACCGGGTAGAAGCGTCCCTCCGCGTCCCGCGCCTCGCTCACCCCGTCGGTGTGTACGACGAGCACCTCACCGGGCTTCAACTGATGCTCCGTAGGGTCCGTGGCGCCGTCGGGGTACAGAGCGCCGAGGCCCAGCGGGAGTGCCGGTGCGGTGACCAACCGCCGTGCCCCGTGAGGCCCGACCACGATCGGCTCCGGGTGACCGCGGTCGACGATCCGCACCGTGCCGCCCGTGAGGGGGAACTCCAGCACCAGTGCCGTCACGAACAGCTCGGGGTCCCCGTGGTCCCCGGCGGGACTGTTGCGGGTGATGCTGAGCTCCAGGCGTTCCGCGAGACTGCTCAGGCTCTGCCACTCGTGGGCGGACACCCGGAAGCTGCCCAGGACGGCGGCGACCGTCTGCACCGCGTCCAGGCCCTTTCCGCGGACGTCACCGATGATCGCGCGGACGCCGTACGGCGTTCGGCACACGTCGTACAGATCACCGCCGACGAGTGTGCCGCCCACCCCGGCCTCGTAGAACGCCGCCGCGTGCACCGGTCCGAGCCGCTGCGGCACCGGCCGCAGCAGCGTCTTCTGCATCGCCTCCGCCGCCGAGTGGGCACGGATCAGGTGCTGTCTGGTGCGCTCGCGCTGCCACGAGAGGGCCACGCTCGCCACTCCGATGACCAGAGTGGCGATGTAGACGGCCACGTGGTGCTGCTCGGCGAAGTGGCCGGGGCGCCGGACGGCCATCCACATTTCCAGGCCGATGCACACCACGGCGAACAGTGCGGTGACGCGCGGCCCGCGGGTCGCGGAAGCGAGCGGCGGCACGGCGATCAACATGAAGCTGACCGGCTCCTCCCCCCGCACGATCAGCTCCACGACCACGTCGACGGCCATGATGGCCAACGGCAGCCACCAGACCCATCCCTGACGCAGGGACGGCAGACGCAGACTCCACCGAGACATACCGCGCACCTTAGGAGCCGCCTTCGGCGAGACCTGCCACCGTTCGACCGTGTCCCGACTCTGCCCCGTCCCGGATCGAGTCCTCGATGCGCCCGAGCTGGGCCGCCAGGCTCCTGAGCCAGTGCTCGAGGTCGATCAGCATGGGGAGCGCCGGGTCGCCCGGCGTGGGGGGAGGTGGTGGCGGCGGCTGAGGTGGGGGCTTCCCGGAGGTGCAGAGCCCGGCGATGCGTTCGGTGGCGGTCGAAATCTCCTCCGCCGTCGCACGGGCCCAGTCGGCTGCGTCCGACGGGAGGGAATCCGGTGGCAGGTCCACGTGCAGCAGCCACTGGGAGCCGAGCAGGGCGTGGTTGGCGACGATGAGCACCGCGTGCCAGTCGGCCTGCACGGGAGCGCCTCCGCTCGGTTCGCTGCGGTACTGGGCGTACGCGGTCTCGGCGAGGCGGAGCCTGTGCAGCGTGGGCCGGGTGCTCGGCGCCGGCACCGACCCGGGTGGGACGGCCACGAGCGTCTTGACGGTTCCCGCCACGAGCGGTCCGCAGGAGCGCAGCAGTTCCGCCATGGTGGCCCGTACTTCCCTACGGGCGCCGGCGGGCCAGGCGAGCAGCCCGCACACCAGGCCGATCACGCTGCCCGTGAGCACGTCCACCATCCTCACCTCCGCCAGCTTCCAGGTTGTGGGGGCGATCTGGGCGAACGCGAAGGTCACCACGAGGGTGAACATGGCCTGTGCCCAGGCGATCCCGAGCAGTGGCCCGAGTGCGAACGCCGCCAGCATGCCGGGGGCGAGCGCGACCGCGTACGCCTCGGTGTGTTGCCCGATGCCCGTGAGCAGCACGGCTGCGGTGAAGGCGCCCACCAGGGTGCCGGCGAGTGCCTTGCGGACGGCAGTCCAGGTCTCCCTCGTGGTGGTGCGCCCCAGCGTCAGGACGGCGAGCAGCACCCAGAAGCCGTGGGTGAGGTTGAGCGAACCGGCCACCAGCCGTGCGGCGCCGAGGCCCAGGGCGATCCTCACGGCGTTCTGGAACTGCACCGAGTGGAGCGCCACGTTGCCCGCGAGCCGCCGCCACCACAGTTCAGGTGTGGGCAGGTCGGCGTACCAGAACAGCTCCGTGGGCGGGGCGGGTGCCGTCGGCTTCCCGCGGAGGCCGATCCGCACGGCCGTCTCCAGGACCCGTGCCGACTCGGCGACGCCCAGCACCGCGGCCTGCCGGCGCAGTACGGGGGCCGGTGGTACGCCGGACGGCGGCCCGGTCGCCTGTTCGAAGCGCAGTGCCTGGAATCCGCTGATCGCGTCGTCGAGGCGCTCGGTTTCGGGGGCCGACCGGCCGGTGCGCAGTGCCGCGGCGGCGGTATCGCACAGCGACGCCACCCTGCGCAGGAGCGTGCCCGACGCCGCCATCGCGAGCGCAGTCGCGTCCCCGCCTTCCGTGGGCCCCGCGGGCTCGGGCCCGGTCCGGCCGGGGGCCGCGCCGAGACCGTCGGGCGGTGCCCCGCCCGCCCGACGGCGTGCCTCCGGCCCCGCGGCGCCGTCCGGTCCGTCCTCCCGGGCAGCTGCGAGATCGGCGAGCCGGGCCAGTTGGTCGAGCATCCGTCGGGCAGCCGCACCCGCCTGGGACAGGGCTCGGTCCGTGCGCCCGGGCCCCGCGGGCCGTTGGGCTGGCGGGATCTTGGACAGGCGCAGGCTGGCGCCGGTGGCGCGCAGAAGTGCCGCCGAGGCGGCGGCCGGCCGCGGGGCGGCTTCGCTCGCGATCGACATCGCATGGGCGAGGCGCTCCCGGTACGACGGCGTCGGTGGCTCGGGGAACAGGAGCACCTCGCACAGGGCGAGCATCAGCACGCCCGCGGTGAGACCTGCCAGCCGCATGCCGAGCGTGTCCGGGGCGTACGGCGGGAAGCACGCGAGGATGTAGAACAGCTGTAGCCCCGGGGCTGCTCCGGCGGGTCGGGGACCCGCGACCGCCGCGAAGGCGAGGAGGAAGCCGACCACCAGCATCCCGGTCACCGCGGCCCAGGTCCGTACCGCGAGAACGGTGCCCAGCGTCACCAGGACCAGCCCGACCGGTAGGGTCCGGAGCATCACCGCCGCCCGCTCCCGCCCGGACCCCGGGATCGAGGAGAGAATCCCGAGCGCGATCGGAGCGAACAGCCCGTAGAGCGCCATGACGCTCTCGTGCAGCCCGTACAGGAACGAGTAGAACCCGGCGCACGCGGCCAGGGTCGTCCGGACCGCGCGGTGCACGATCGCCGCCCGCTCGGGCCCGCCGGTCATCGCGCCCCCTCATCGTGCGGAGGCGCGTCGCCGTGCGGCCACGGCGCGCGCATGGACAGCGTTCGGGCCTTGCCGCGGACGACGGGCCGGTGGCGTACGGCTACCGTGACGACCCCGGAGACGGCCAGGAACACGAGGCCACCGCACCTCGGGATCGCGTCGTGCTCCTCCTGCGGTGACTCGGGAGTCATCGCCGCGATGGCGGCGGCCGCTGCCGCGAGCGCGATCAGTCCCACGGCCACGAGGAACGTCAGTGGTACGCGCGACGCCTCACCCACCTGGAACGGCGCCACGGCCTGCTGGGCGGTCACGGTGGAGAAGGTCCAGCCCGGACCGCAGCAGGCGATGGCGGGGGCACAAGCCCACCACGCCGTCGCGAGGCTGGGCGCGTACACGCCGCAATCGATCTGGATGCAGAACAGCGCGAAGCCGACCGCGATGAAGGCCCCAGTCCGCGCGGCCGACGACCACTCTGCGCGCATGGGCACGTCCTCTCGGGCGACGCCGGCGCGACGTCGCGAGTGGGGGTCGGGCATCCGACCTGGTCCCATTGTGGGGCGGTCCGATACGGACCGCAGCCCGGTTGCCCCAGCCGGGTGGGGCAACCTCGGCATGCACGGGGGGCGGGTGCCCGTCGGTCGCGGGGAAGCACGAGCGGGGGCCACCATGGCAGGGACGTCCCGAAACCCGTCGTCGCCCGACTGTCGGAGGGCCCACGGTGCACACGCTGCTGCTGCCGGTTCTCTTCGCGCTCTGCGCGGCGCTCAGCAATGCCGTCGCGACCGTGCTGCAGCGCAAGGCCGCCCTGTCGGTGCCGAGTTCTTCGGGCTTCCGGGCCGGTCTCATGCTGGATCTGCTGAAGCGCCCGGTGTGGATCGCGGGCATCCTCACCGTGATCGCCGCCGGCCTGTTCCAGGCGCTCGCGCTGAATTCCGGGCCGCTGACCGTCGTCCAACCGCTCTTCGTCCTGGAACTGCCGCTCACCCTGGTCGTCGCCTCGCTCCTGATGCGCAGGCATCTCGCGCGCACCGGATGGATCGCCGTGATCTGCGTGGTGGTGGGACTGGGCATCGCCCTGGCGGCGCTGTCCCCGACGGGCAATCGCACGCACGTCCCCATGGATCGTTGGCTTCCCGCCCTCACCGTCTGCGTGGGTGCGGTCATCATCCTCGCGGGCGTTGCGCTGCGGCGGCCCGAGGGCAGGACGCGTGCGGCGTGCCTGGGCACGGCCACGGCCATCTGCTTCGCGTTGACCGCGGCGCTGATGAAGGAGGCGACCCACATCCTGGACGACTACGGGGCCGTGGCGTTCTTCACCGCCTGGCAGACCTACGCCTTCGCGGCGGCCGGAGCGAGTGCCCTGTTCCTGCTGCAGAACGCCATGCAGGCCGGTCCGCTGGTCGCTTCCCAGCCCGCGATCACCTTGGGCGACGCCATGGTGAGCCTCGCCCTCGGGATCGTGGTGTACGAGGAGCACGTCCGCTCCGGCTGGTGGTTGCTCCCGCAGTTGATCGGCTTCGCGCTGATCGCGGCGGGTGCGGTCGCCCTCGCCCGCATTCCGCTCACCCAGTCGCTCGTCGCACCCGACGCGCCGTCCGACGCACCTCCGCCGGCCGTGCGGCCGCAGCCCTGAGCAAGCGTGTCGAGCGCCCTTGGGACAGGCGCTGGCGCTGATCTCGGCCGCCAAGCGGCATGCGGCGGCGGTGACATGACCGCGAGCGAAGAGGAGGTGCCGGGCCACGGTGGGCAGCGGCCCGCGTCCCTCGGCGACCGGCTCGCCGGACGTGCCGGCGGTGGGCCCTTACGGCGTGGTGGGCGTCCTCCCGCCGGCCCCGACGGTCGTGCGTCGATCGGGTCGGGTGCAGCTCGTGACCTGACCTGACCGGATACGGGCCGGCGACCTGACGCGGACCGGCGTCACCTGATCATCCTTCAAGCCACGACTGGGGCGCCCCGATCCGGCCTCCGTCCACCACTGCGGGTGACCTGTCGCCCGGAGGGCGAGCACGCTCCGTGTCGCTCGCGACGACTTCCTCCGCCCGCGTTGACCCGAGCCGCGCATGGAGCGTTTCATTGCAGGTGAAGGGCCTGTTTCACGCCGAAGGAGGCGGCCCGCCATGACCACCCACCCCAGCATCGAGCAGCATCCTGATCTCGCCGAGATGCGCGCCCGCTTCGAACGCGCCGCCGCCACGCCGCGCGGCCAGACGATAGAGGCGCTGGCCCTGCTCACGGGCCTCTACCTGGCGGCCTCGCCGTGGATAGTCGGTTTCAACGGACTCACCACGCTGGCCGTCTGCAACCTGATCACCGGCGTGGCCTACGCCCTGTGCATGGGAGGCGTCGGCTCGGCGTACGAGCGCACCCATGCCATGGCCTGGTGTGCCATCGCCATCGGAGCCTGGACGATCGTGTCGCCGTGGGTCGTCGCCGGCAAGGTCGACACCGTCGCCAGTGTCGTCAGCAACGTCATCGTCGGCGTCGTGGCGCTGCTCCTGGGCCTGGCCATGGCCGCCACCGCCGGTACCCGCGGCGGCAGGGGGCGCCTTTCCCGGGCGTCCGCACGCGGCGGCCCGGACATCGGCCCCCTGCAGTGATGGATCCCGCACCGTCCACTCCGTAAGGCCCCGGCCGTGAAGGCCGGGGCCTTCCGGTTGTACAGGGAGTTCACTGGGCGCCACGTCAGGTGAGCTATGTTGAGCTCGAGCGGGACGAGAAGGAGGCACACGGTGCCATCAGGTCAGCAGGCGCGCGCGCAGGCGTCTGCGATCACGCCGGGAAAGCAGTCTCCGGACGAAGAACCGGGTCCTGTGGAGAAGGTCCGTGCCCTGTTCGGTGGGCACCGGCTCTCTCCCGGTCAGCGGCGAATCGCGCAGTACATCACGGACCATCTCACCGAGGCCGCGTTCCTGTCGATCACGGATCTCGCCGACCGAGTGGGGGTGAGCCAGCCGTCGGTGACCCGCTTCGCGGTGTCCGTCGGATTCAGCGGATTCCCTGCGCTTCGTGAGGCGTTGCAGCCCATCGCGCTGAGTGCGGTCGCCGGTGCACCGGACGCGGGCGAGCGGCGCCGCAACGAGCTGCAGGCGGCGGTCGACGCCGAGATGGGCAACCTGGAGAGCCTGCGCCGTGTGTTCGCCGACCCCGCCCGGGTGGTGGAGGTCGGTCGTGCACTCGCCGGCTCGGTGCCGCTCACGATCCTGGGTCTGCGGATCTCCACCTCGCTCGGTGAGTACTTCGCCTACGCCGCGAGACGGATCCACCCGGACGTGCGTCTGGTGGCGCGCGGCGGCAGCGTTGCGTACGACGCGCTGCTCCAGTCCCGGGAGGCGGGAGGAACGTGGGTGCTGGCCTTCGCGATGCCCCGCCACGCCAAGGAGACCCTGGCGGCGGTGCGGGCCGCGCGCAGCACCGGCATGCGCGTCGCTCTGATCACGGACCTGACCATGGGGCCGATCGTCGACGCGGCCGACGTCGCGCTGACCGCCGGAACCGGATCGCGGCTGGTCTTCGACTCCTACGCGGCGCCCGGGGTGCTCTCGGCAGCCATTCTCCAGGCGATGGCCGACGCCGATCCCGAGCGCACCCAGGCACGCCTCGAGAAGTACGAGCAGGCCGCTGAGCAGCACGACTTCTTCCTGGAGTACTGACGGGGGAGGGGGCAAGGCGGATCTTGGAGTGGAGTTTTCACGCCAAGCGGTGCATGAATTTTTTCATGCACTTGCTTACTTGGCAGTAAATATATTTACTGCGTGTGGCACTGCGGACGACACTCCTCCTCGTCGGCCCCACGGTGTTCTGTTTGGGCATACCGCTCCCCTCGGGTGCCCCCCGGCGGCCCCGGTCAACCCCTGGGCCGGGACCGCCGGAGAAGCAGAGTTCTCACCGGCGCGCCGTCGCCGCGCACCGCCCGTTTGACAGGCGGCGGTACGCAGGGCGGCGTGACCGGTGGTTCCATCTTCCCGGCACGGAGCCTCGCCCGTGGTCCGGATCGCGGATCCCGTCGCGGCGCCTCGCACTGCACGCTCCGGTTCGTGGGAACCGCTCGACGGCCGTCGCCCGGTTCGAGGCGGCAACTCCTCGCCGTCCGCGCGGGTCCGGGGCGGACGCGTGCCCTCCCGGGCGCCTGCGGCGCTCGTCTCCGTCAAGCCTTCTTCACGCTGTCGAGGTGGGCGAACACCACCACGTTGTCTTTGTAGTCCTTGGCCTTCTTGTCGTACTGGCCGCCGCAAGTGATCACGCGTAGCTCGGCGGTGGGCGCGTCGTTGTACACCCGAGCGCTCGGGAAGGCCGCCTTGCTGAAGGTCTCCACCGAGTCCACCTTGAACGTGGCCGTCTGTTTGTCCTTGCGCGTGATGCTCACGGTGTTGCCGGGCTTCAACTTGCTGAGCTCCACGAACACGGCAGGACCCGTCCTGGTGTCCAGGTGCCCGGCGACGATGGAGGTGCCGCGCTCCCCAGGGGTGACGCCGTCCTTGAACCAGCCGACCAGATTGGCGTCATTGGGGGGCGGCGCGTTCAGCTGACCGGTCGCGTTCAGGGACAGATCGGTGAACGGGGCGTCGACACTGATCGCGGGGATGACGATCCGGGTGGGTGCGGACCGGGGTAGCACGATCTTGGGTCTCGGGGAAGCGGCGGGGGGCGAGGGCACAGGGAACGGCGGCACGGCGATCACGGGGATGGGAGGGGCGGGGGCGGCCGCCGAGTCGGACCTCGAACTCTCCGCGGGGTTCGCGTTGTCCATGCTGTTCCCGTTGAGGGAGTTGCAGAACAGCAGTGCGCCCAGTCCCACCGACGCGAGGGGCCACAGGAATGAGCGGCCCCCGCGGCGGGAATGGGGCGTCGCCTGCTGGGGGAACGGACCGGACGGCTGTCTGGCGGTCATGAGAAGTGCCTTTCGTGTACGGGCCGAAGGTCGTGGGGGCGAGGGCGGATCGGGACGGCGGCGGAAACGCAATCGCCGCGGCCGCCGTCCGATGAGGACGGCGACCGCGACAGCACTGCGAACTGCTAGAGGGGGTGCGGCGTCATCAGGCCGACGTGCCACCCATGCTGCGGCGGCGCATCTTGTAGGCGCCGGCGCCGATGCCGAGCAGCATCAGGGCCGAGCCGGCGGCCAGGCTGCTGCTGCTCGTGGCGAGACCACCGCCGCCGGTGTGCACGCCGCCGTTCGGCTTGCCGTGGTCGTCGTCGTCATCGTCGTGGTCGCCCTTGCCGCCCCAGTCCTTCTTGTCCTTCCAGGACTTGCCGTGGTCGTCGCCCTTGCCGTGGTCGTCGCCCTTGTCGCCCTTGCCGTGGTCGTCCTTCTTGGAGTCGTCGTCCGAGTCGTACGCACCAGCCAGAGCGAGGGCGCCGCCGCCGGTGTGCACGCCGCCGTTCGGCTTGCCGTGGTCGTCGCCCTTGTCGCCCTTGCCGTAGTCATCCCCCTTGTCGCCCTTGCCGCCCCAGTCCTTCTTGCCGTGGTCGTCGCCCTTGTCGCCCTTGTCGTGGTCGCCCTTGCCGTGGTCGTCGCCCTTGTCGCCCTTGCCGTGGTCCGAGTCGTCGGTGACCGTCAGGGTGAGGGCGCCGCCGCCGGTGTGCACGCCGCCGTTCGGCTTGCCGTGGTCGTCGTCGTCATCGTCGTGGTCGCCCTTGCCGTGGCCCTTCCACGACCCCCAGTCCTTCTTGCCGTGGTCGTCGCCCTTGTCGCCCTTGTCGTGGTCGCCCTTGCCGTGGTCGTCGCCCTTGTCGCCCTTGCCGTGGTCGTCCTTGCTGCTGTTGTCGTCCTTGCTGCCGTAGCCGTCCTTCTTGCCGTTGTCGTCCTTGCTGCTGTTGTCGTCCTTGCTGCCGTAGCCGTCCTTCTTGCCGTTGTCGTCCTTGCTGCTGTTGTCGTCCTTCTCGTACGACGACGAGCCGCTGTCCTGACCCCAGTCGTTCGCCATGGTCATGGCGTATGCGGTGGGGGCGGCGATCGTGAGGGCCGCTGTAATGGCGGCTGAGGCGCACAGGGTGCGGGCAGAGCGCATGGGAACCCATTCCTTTCGCCGCGACTGCGAGGGCTGACACTTCGTCGGCTCATCGGATCGCAGCAGCGACACGTTCCACCGTCAGCCGGAACCCGGGTCCGCACCAGCCGAGAGCGCCGCATTCGAGGGACACCGTGCGCCCTTCGAGTGGCGACACGCCGCACATTCACCCGTTGGGCGGCAAGGAAGTCGGAGTAGCAGGTGCCGTCTTACGGCGTTGACCGTGGGTGGGACCGGTCGGAGCGGCTGCCCCGCCCCCACCAGGCGTGGCGAACGGGCGCTGCAACAGGCGCGGGTGCGCGCCGGGAGGGGGTGTTCGCTGCGGGATCGTCCTCCGCCCCGTACCGGCTCGCGTTCCCGGCCGCTGATCGACCGGAAGGGCCGTCATGTTCGTTGCCTGCGGCGCGGTTCGAGCTGGTCGTTCATCCTGCGGCCGACGAGCTCGGTGCCGCCGTGCAGCGCTCGGCTCGGGCGTCGCATGGGGAGTGGGAGCGGCAGTGGCGTGCCATGCCGGAGCCGTCGCGCTCGACCTTCCGACTGGTCATCAACTGGTTTGATGCGCAACGATTTTCGGTTCGGCACGCACTGTCCGGAGGCGCGATCCGTGGCCCGGTTCGGGGGGCTCGGTCCCCACAGGGGCCGTGCCCCAGCCTTGAGGTGACCACGCTTCAGTCGTCGGGCCGCCGCCATGCCGGGGAGCGGCCCGGACCCGGCGGATTCGGTGGGGCCGGTGCCCAGCGTCTTCGTGTTCCGGGGAGATCCGTGATCGGCGCTGCCGTGGTGTGCGGGAAACAGGCCCGCGGTCCGATGGCTCGAGGGGCTTCCGGAGGGGGTCAGGGTGGTGGAAGGGGGGGCGTCACGGGGAGCGTCATCGAGCCTGCCGGGCTTCGGCGAGCCGGGTTCCGACGGGCCGCGCACGGACGGGAACACCGGCGGGGAGGGGCCCGGGCGCGCCGGACGAACGACCTCGCCCGCTTGCCGGGGTGCGGCGAGGTGCCGTCGGAGCCCCGCCGCTACGGCTGATCGGGCTTCCCCTGCGCCAACCGCCCCGCTGACGGGATGCCTCGTGGCGCGTGCAGGGGCACAGGGTCATGCGGCTGAGAGGTGGGTAGGGGATCTCTGGGGGACGTGACGCCCTTGAGGTCGTTGGGAAAGAAGTGGCAAAAGCGGTGCACGGGAGAATCAGCCGGGTCCGGGGCGACCGGGACGCCCCGAGAATCTTGATCGTGGGCCGTTTCCACTGGTGGGAGTGGCGCGGCGAGCACGGGCACCGCCGGCGGTCAGGTCCTCCGCCGATGGGCGGGGCCCCGATACGGCCGGATCAGGGAGCGCTGTCGTCGGAACCTCAGCGCCCTCCCGTGCGTCTCACGAACTGTAGTGCGTCATTTAGTGCGTAAAGGGAAATTTCGGACATGGTGAAGGGGTTGGGGCGGCGTCATGACTGCCACAGCAGCAGACGGAGCGTGCCGGCAGGTCGGCCAGCTGTCGATCTCGCTTCCCCCGGGGCTCAACGCCCCGGCGCTCGCCCGCAGGGTGGCGGCCGGATTCCTCGACGGGCTCTGGCCCCCGCTCGCCCATGCCCGACGTGATGACGTCCTGCTGATCGTGTCCGAACTCGTCACCAATGCGATCACGCATGCGTCCGGCCCCTATGCCCTCGCCCTGCGCGCCGATGCGGGAGCCTTCGACGTCGCGGTGGTCGATGGCTCGGACGTCGCCCCGGCCCATCGTGACCCCGACATGACCGAAGGCACCGGGGGTATGGGGCTGCACATCGCCGAGGACCTCGGCGCCCACCTCTTCATCGAGGCGTTCGGTGGCGGAAAGTGCGTTCACGCGACGCTCGCCCAGTCGGTGGGCTGCGGCGCCTGACCTGAGTGGGTGCCGGGTGCCGGGTGCTCCACCGGGTCCGTGTGTCCCGCCCGTCCGCGCCCGCCGGTCCGCGCCCGCGTGGGTGCGACCGTCCGGCCTCGGGGGGCCGGGCCGGGTGTGCGGCTCGGGGGCCGGCTGTGCCGTGCGGTCCGCGGGTGGCCGGTTGGGGCGGGCCGGGTCGCAGTAGGGCGCAGCCCGGTCCGCTCGTCGGGTCGCCCGTTCCTGCAACGTTCCGGGCTGCGAGGGGTCTTGCGCCGGTGTCCTTGCAGGCCGCGGCGGTGTGTCGCGGTCTGCGGATAGGCTGAAGCCATGCAGCCCATGCGTCGCACCGCTCGCCAGAACGACCTGTTGGAGCGATTGGTCGCCCTGGTGACGGCGGAGGGTTTCGCCTCGTTCACCCTCGACGACCTGGCCGAACGGCTGCACTGTTCCAAGACGACGCTGTACCAGCTCGCGGGCAGCAAGCAGGAGCTGGTGCGGGTGGCCGTCAAGCACTATTTCCGCAGGGCCACCGAAGCCGTCGAGAAGCGGGTTGCCGACGCCTCCGGTCCGGCGGAGCGCGTCGTGGAGTACCTGAGCGCCGTCGCCGAGCAGCTCAGGCCGCTGTCCCGGGAGTTCTTCGACGACATGGCCGGCTTCGAGCCCGCACGGGAGGTGTACGAGGCCAACACCCGGCACGCCGCCGACCGGGTCAGGCAGCTGATCACCGAGGGTGTGGCCGCGGGGGCCTTCCGGGACGTCCACGCCGCCTTCGTGGGAGAGGTCGTCGCTTCGACCATGCACGAGATCCAGCGCGGCGGTGTCTCGGCGCGCACGGGCCTCAGCGACTCTGCCGCGTACGCCGAACTCGCCTCGCTCATCGTGCATGCCGTCTCTTCGTGATCCGGAGCTCTCCATCGGGTGGCCGGAAACCTTCCGCCCGCCGTCCGGGGTGGGGTCGCCCCCGGTTGACGTGGCGCTCCCTTACGGGTCCGCGGACCCGTAGGTGTGGTTCGCAGACGCCCTGCCTCCGCTGCGTCCGGTCCCGGTTGTCCCTGCCGATTGTGTCTCCCCGGCCGTATCTCTCCGGTCGGGGCATCGCCCGTCCCGAGCCGGCTGCTGCCGCCCCCGCAGCCTCGCGGTGAGCTGCCTTCCCCCGTGCGGTGCCTCTGCGTGCGCCATGCACGTACTGTGAATGATACTGTCGTACTCAGTTCCGTATCATTCGCGAGGAGTCGACGATGCCTGCCACGCGTACGCTGCCCACCCAGGAAGCCGCCGACCTGGTCGGTCTGACCCGTGACATCGCCGCCAAGGAGCTCGCTCCCCGCGTCGTCGAGGCGGAGGCGGACGAGCGGTTCCCCCGGGAGGTCTTCCGCACGCTCGGCCGTGCCGGCCTGCTCGGCCTGCCGTACTCCGAGGAGTACGGCGGGGGCGGCCAGCCGTACGAGGTCTACCTCCAGGTCCTCGAAGAGGTCGCGGCCGTCTGGTCCAGCGTCGCCGTGGGCATCTCCGTCCACGCCCTGTCCGCCTACGGCCTCGCCGAGTTCGGCACCGAGGAGCAGAAGGCCGAGTGGCTGCCCGACATGCTCGGCGGCGAGCTGCTCGGGGCCTACTGCCTGTCCGAGCCGCACGCCGGCTCGGACCCGGCCGCGATGCGCACCCGGGCGGTCAGGGACGGGGACCACTACGTCCTCAACGGCGCGAAGGCATGGACCACCCACGGTGGTCACGCCGACTTCTACAAGGTCATGGCCCGCACGTCGGACGATCGCTCCCACGGCATCTCGTGCTTCCTCGTCCCCGCGGACACCCCGGGGCTGACGGCGGACTCACCCGAACGGAAGATGGGCCTGACCGGGTCGGCCACGGCGACCATGCGCTTCGACGACGTGCGCGTCCCCGTCGGCCGCCGGCTCGGTGAGGAGGGGCAGGGACTGCAAATCGCCCTCGCCGGGCTGGACTCCGGACGGCTGGGCATCGCGGCCGTGGCGACCGGCCTGGCCCAGGGCGCGCTGGACCACGCGGTCCGCTACGCGCAGGAGCGGGAGACCTTCGGCAAGCCGATCATCGAGCACCAGGGCCTGGCCTTCGTGCTGGCCGACATGGCCGGTGCCGTCGAGTCCGCCCGCGCCACCACGTTGGCGGCCGCCCGGCTCAGGGACCGCGGCCAGCGCTTCAGCCGCGAGGCGTCCATCGCGAAGATGGTGGCGACCGACAACGCGATGAAGGTCACCACCGATGCCGTTCAGGTGCTCGGAGGTTACGGCTACACCCGTGACTTCCCCGTTGAGCGCTACATGCGCGAGGCCAAGGTCATGCAGATCTTCGAGGGCACCAACCAGATCCAGCGTATGGTCATCAGCCGTGCGCTGAGCAAGGACACCCAGGGCGCCATCACGGTACGGGGCTGAGTCGGGAACGCCACCGCGCCCGGTCCGCGTGAACTCCCTCAGGACCCGGACACCCGCACCTTCCTCTTCGCCCGCACGTCGACGCCGCGTGCGGGCGACGGGGAAGCTGGTGGGATCCGCGGGGCGCGGGTGCGATCGTCAGTCGTCGATGCTGTCCACGACGTCTCCGAGGTCGACGAACGTGAAGCCGGTGGCCTCCCGTTCGCCGTCCCCGGGCGTGTCGTGGCCGTCCTGCACCACGAGCAGTCCGTGCGGGTACCGACGGCCGAGCGGCGCGTTGAGGGCCGCGGCACCGTCGCACTGCTCGGAGCCGTCGAGGGCCGGCGTGGCGGCCGTGATGCGGAAGCCGCCCTCGTACTCGTTGGCGGTGCCGACCTCACGGTCGTACAGGGCGAAGCTGTCGTCCCCCTGGCTCGACGCGAGGAGGTGGCCGTCGCCGCCGGGCTCGGTGAAGAGGGTCAGGCCCTCGACGTCGGCCGTCAGGTGCGTGCCGCCGTAGCCGGGATCCCTGCCCGGCGTGCACGTCTGGTTCTTCTCGTCGTACGTACCCGGGACGCCGTACTCGCGGACCTTGTCGATCAGCTTGGGGGTCCCGGTGAGGTCCGCCCGAACGCGCCAGATGCCGACGTCCTCCTGCGCGGCGTAGAGCATGCCGTTCGCCGGATCGACGACCATGCCTTCGACCTGGGGGAGCTCGCCCGGCTCGGCGCAGGGCGACCAGGGCGTACCGTTCGGCAGCCGGAACGCGTGCGGGAGGTCGAGCGTGCGCAGCGCGCGGTAGGTCACGGTGCCGGACGCGGTGGGGACGATCTGCAGGAGCGCGACGGTAGTCCTGTTGCGCCGGCTGACCAGCGCGTACGAGCGGCCGTTCGTCCGGTCCTTCCAGGTGGCGAGGCCGTAGGCGGTGGCCTGTTCGTTGATGTCGGCCTGTCCCGTGGAGAAGACCGGAGGGGCTGCCGGGTCGGTGATGTCGACGAGCGGGGCACTGCGGCGCGACCCGTCGATCCGGTAGAAGCGGAGCCGGTCCTGGCCGCGGTCGGTGGTCACGGCGACGTCGGCCCGGCCGGGTGCCAGCCGGAGGGCGTGCACGAGGTCGACGTTGTTGAACCGCCCGGGGGCGTCGCCGGGACGCGGCGGGGCGGGCGCGGGCAACGACTGCACCTGGCGCGCGGCGAGGTCGTACACCCGCAGCCCGCCCTCCTTGGCCGTGGCGATGACCAGACTGCGGTCGGGGTCCGCGGCGTTGCGCCAGATCGCCGGGTCGTCCGCGTTGGCGTTGCCGCCCGCCTCGTCGTCGTACAACGTGGCGGTTTCGGCCCGGGGGGCGATCGACGGTAGCGGTCCCGTGGGGCGCGGGTCGGGGGTGTGCGCATCGGCGGGCGCGGCCGCGGTGAGCGCCGCGAAGGCCGCTGCGGCCGCGAGGGCCAGCTGCCGCGCGGGGCGGTGCCTGGTCACGAATACTCCTCGCTGTCGGGGGCATGGCGATCGCCGAGCGTGCAACCCCGAGGTGGCCGTACCACGTACGGTGTGCGGTGGGCACGTGTGCCGTGCGTGAACGGCGGGATCATCCGGTGCTGCCATTCTCCGCGACGTGGTGGCGCCCCCGCATGCCGGGCCGGCCGGCGGGTACCCGGATCGCCATGTCGACGGACTGAGGCAGGGCGACGATGACGCAGGCTGGAACGGACGACACGGCGGCGAAGGACACGAACGCGGGGCGGGCGCAGGGCAGTCGACCCACCACGCCGCTCGTACGGGCACTCGCGGTGCTGCTGGCCTTCGCGGCGACGGTGGCCTTCGGCATCGTCCTCGCCCGGCTGACGCTGGAGCCGTCCGCGGCCTCCGAAGCGCTGACCCACAGCAACTTCCGCCCGGGGGACTCGATCCGCGACTACCTGATGCGGCCCGCCTTCCTCGACACCGTCAAGCAACTCGGCGGCAACGTCCTGCTCGGCGTTCCCTTCGGCGTGCTGCTGCCGGTGCTCCTGCCGAGGGCCAGGGGACTGCTTCGGGTGGCGGTCGTGACGGCCTTCGTCATGGTGCTCGTCGAGGTGGTCCAGGGCGCGCTGATCACCGGCCGTGCCTTCGACATCGACGACGTCATCCTCAACACGACCGGCGCCCTGCTCGGCTACCTCGTGCTCGGCCGCCGCCTCGGCCGGGCGGTGCACCCGCGCAGGCACCACTGGTGGCACCGCTGGACCAAGCCCGCCCGCTGAACGCGCGGGCCCGGCACCACGCGGGGCGGCCCGGAGCCGTTGCACCGACCGCGGCACGCGGGGGTACACACTCGCCGCACTTCTCCGGCTCCTGCCACCGGCTGGATCCGCCCGGTGTCGGCCTGCGCCGGGTGGGGGGTGAGGGGCCCATCGACACCCGTGGACGAGGTCGTGCCCGTGCCCCTGTCCGTGTCCGTGCTCCTGTCCGTTGCCGCGGACGCCAGCGCGGACGCGCCGTCCGCGGTAGGACTGTCCCTCCTGTCACGGACGGCGCGCATCAGCTCGCTGCCCGACCGACCCGTTCCGCCCCGCCGGTTCCCCGGTCCTCGGTGCCGGTCAGTCCAGAGCCGGCCGGTAGACGGTGAGCGCCTCGTCCAGCTTGTCGACCACGAGTGCCGAGGGGGCCGGGACGACTTCGCCGTCGTACGCCATCTCCGTGCCCCGGGGAAGCTCGGTCAGCACCAGCCGCCGCGGTCGGGCCGACGCGTACAGCCGGGTCCGCGCCACCCCGCCCGCGAGGGCGGTCGCCAGCAGTCGGGTGCGCGCGAACCTGCCGCCGTGGGCGATCCGCACGTCGAGCATTCCGTCGGACAGGTCGTGGCGGCGGCCGGGCGCGATCCCGAAGCTGCGGTAGGCACCGTTGCCCGCGAACAGCAGCCAGATCGAGCGGCGCTTCCCGTTGACCCGGGCCCGGACCGTGCGTCCGGTCCGCAGGACCCGCAGCACGGCGAGCAGGGCCGCGGGCGGGCCGCCGATGCGCGGGGACCACTGCTCCCGGATCCGCACGAGTTCCGGATACACCCCGATGCTGAAGGTGTTCAGGAAGTAGGCGGATCCGTCCGGCTGCGCGGAGGGTGACGGGTTGCCGGGCCCGTCGCCACCGTCGACGAGCGGCCTGACCCGCCCGACGTCGGCCCGGACCGCACTGCCCGCCTCCACCGCGGCGCACGCGACCGCGATGGTGTCGGCACCCAGGTCGGCGGCGAAGTGGTTGAACGTGCCCCCGGGCAGTACGGCGAGCGGGACGCCGAACCGCAGCGCACACGCCGCTGCGGCGTTGACCGTGCCGTCGCCGCCGCACACGCCCAGCGCACCGCCCGACCCCGCGGCGTCCCGTGCGGCCTTCTCCAGCACCTGCGGAAGCGGCCCCTTGTCCGGTTCGTAGACCACCACGTCTGCTCTGGGCAGAGCGGTCTTCAACTGGCGTACGGGATCGAGCAGTTGAGGCTGGGATCCGGACGAGGGATTGACCACCACCGTCAGGCCCTTGCCCTCGGGCAGTGCGGGGGCGTCGGTCCGTGGCCGCGCCGGCGGCGGGAGCTGGGACCGGGAGGGCACGAGCCCGCGGACGGCGAACGCGGCGCCGACGCCGAGGGCGGCCCCCACCAGCACGTCACTCGGATAGTGGACGCCGGTGTAGACCCGGGAGAAGGCCACCGAAGCCGCGACCGGTGCGACGGCGGCAGCCCACCCCCGGGACTCCATCGCCACGCCGGCGGCGAACGCGGCGGCGGACGCCGAGTGCCCTGATGGGAAGGAACTGGTCCACGGCTGGTGCGGAAGGTGCCGCATGACGGGTACGGCGTCCATGATCGGGCGGCTGCGGCGGACCGCTCCCTTCGCGAGCGTGTTGACGGTGGCCGAGGCCAGTGCCAGCGAGGCTGCTCCGCGGACGGCGGCGCGACGCCCGCGCACTCCACCGAGCACCCACATGCCCGCTCCGACGCCGAACCACAACAGTCCGTGGTTCGCGCTCCGGCTGAGCCGGGGGAGTACGGGCTCCGCGCCCGGCCAGTGGCGCGAGGCGACCAGCCCGAAGAGTGCGTGGTCGCCCGTGCGGAAGATCCGTCTGATGCGCTGGACGCGGGAACTGTTCATGGACTCCCTCTACCCGCACAACCGGCTTCCACCGACCCGTGCGACGCGGGACGTGCCGCGCGGGGCTGCGGTCCGGTGGCCGGGGGGCGGCCGCATCCGGGCCGCCTCCGGGGGCGGAATGCCAGGGGAAGGGCGAGAGTGGACGGCGTGTCCGGCAGGGGCGGACGCGCACCCACAGAGCGGAGGCAACGATGAGCGGTCAGGCACCGCATCCGGACCGGAGGCCCGCGCACTGCCTGGTGACCGGCGCGACGGGGTACATCGGAGGCAGACTGGTGCCCGAACTGCTGGAGGCCGGGCACGGGGTGCGATGCCTCGCCCGGTCCCCGGAGAAGCTGCGGGACCATCCCTGGGCGGGACGAGCCGAGGTGGTCCGAGGCGACGTGACCGACGCCGGCTCGCTGGCCGCGGCCCTTCGGGGCGTCGACGTCGCCTACTACCTTGTCCACGCCCTGCGCACCGGACGCGGCTTCGAGGAGACCGACCGGGAGGCGGCCCGTCTCTTCGCCCAACAGGCCGGCGCCGCCGGTGTGCGGCGCATCGTCTACCTGGGTGGCCTCACCCCTGCCGAGGTGCCCGGGCAGGACCTGTCCCCCCACCTGCGCTCCCGGGCCGAAGTGGGCGAGATCTTCCTCCGGTCGGAAGTGCCGGCCACCGTCCTGCGCGCCGCCGTCATCATCGGCTCCGGCTCCGCGTCCTTCGAGATGCTGCGCTACCTCACCGAACGGCTGCCGGTGATGGTCACCCCGAGCTGGGTGAGCACCCGCATCCAGCCCATCGCCGTCCGGGACGTCCTGCGGTACCTCGTCGGAAGCGCCCAGATGCCCGGCGACGTGAACCGTGCCTTCGACATCGGCGGGCCCGACATCATGACCTACGAGGAGATGATGCGGCGGTACGCGACGGTCGCCCGGCTGCCGCGCCGCCTGATCCTGCGCGTGCCCATGCTCACCCCCCGGCTGTCCAGCCACTGGATCGGCCTGGTCACACCGGTTCCCCCGGCCCTCGCCCGACCGCTGGCCGAGTCCCTGCGCCATGAAGTCGTTTGCCGCGAACACGACATCGCCCGCTACGTCCCCGACCCGCCCGGCGCCCCCATCGGATTCGACCAGGCCCTCGTCCTCGCACTGCAGCGGGTACGGGAGGCCCAGGTCATGACCCGTTGGTCGTCCGCCTCCGTACCGGGCGCGCCGAGCGATCCGCTGCCCACCGACCCCGATTGGGCCGGGGGGAGCCTCTACACCGACCGCAGGGCACTCACCGTCGACGCGTCGCCCAAGGCACTGTGGCAGGTCATCGAGGGGATCGGCGGGGAGAACGGCTGGTACTCCCTCCCGCTCGCCTGGGCGGTGCGCGGCAGGCTGGACCGGCTGGTCGGCGGTGTCGGCCTGCGCAGGGGCCGCAGGGACGCCGCACGACTGCGCGTGGGCGACTCCCTCGACTTCTGGCGGGTCGAGGAGATCGAGCCGGGCCGGCTGCTGCGGCTGCGTGCCGAGATGCGGCTCCCCGGACTGGCCTGGTTGGAGATGTACGCCGAGGAGGACGAGGACGGCAGCCGGTCCCGCTACCGGCAGCGGGCGCTGTTCCACCCGCGTGGCCTCCTCGGACACCTGTACTGGTGGAGCGTGTCTCCCTTCCACGCCGTTGTGTTCGGCGGCATGGCGCGCAACATCGCCAAGACCGCGGCACTGCGGGCGGACGCCGCCGGTGGCCCCGGAGCCGGGCGCAGCGGCTGAGTCCGCATCCGCCGGCGACACGGCGGGGGAAGTCACCGACAACAGCACCGTCGGACACCCCCGGGAGGGGCTCCATGAACGTCGCGGTCGTCCTCTACACCTCCGACCTGCGCCTGCACGACCACCCCCCGCTGCGCGCCGCCCTCAGTGCGTGCGAACAGGTGGTGCCGCTCTTCGTGAGGGACGACGGCACGTCGGATGCCGCGTCCTCCATGTTCACCGCACCGAACAGGAAGGCCTTCCTCGCCGACTGCCTGACGGACCTCGACCGGGGGCTGCGGGACCGCGGGGGCCGGCTCGTCATCCGTTCCGGTGACGTCGTCGACGAGGTCAATGCCCTGGTGCACGAGACGGACGCGGACGAGGTGCACATGGCGGCAGGCGTCAGCGGCTACGCCCGCCGTCGCGAGGAGCGGCTGCGCGCGGCACTGGAACGGGACGGACGCAGGCTCTACGTCCACGACGCCGTGGTCACCGCGCTCCCGCCCGGCGCCGTCGTCCCTTCCGGATCGGACCACTTCGCCGTCTTCACGCCCTACTTCCGCCGCTGGGCCGCGCAGGAGATCCGGGGCAGCCTGGGCGCCCCGCGCGCCGTACCCGTGCCCGACGGCGTCCGCTCGGAGCAGGTCCCGTCCCGCACGGAGGTCACGGGCACCTCCCCGGGCCTCGCCGCCGGCGGAGAGCGGGAGGCCCGACGGCGTTTCACCGCGTGGTTGCGGGGCGGCGTCGGGGCCTACGAAGACGGGCACGACGACCTCGCGGGTGACGGGACGTCAAGGCTCTCGCCACATCTGCACTTCGGCACCCTCTCGCCGGCCGAGCTGGTGCACAGGGCACGCTCCGTCGGCGGAGCAGGAGCCGAGGCGTTCGTCCGGCAGGTGTGCTGGCGGGACTTCCACCACCAGGTGCTCGCCGCGCGCCCCGGGGCCGCCGCCCACGACTACCGTGACCGGCACGACCGCTGGCGCTCCGGATCCGCGGCCGAGGACGAGACCGAAGCGTGGAGGGAAGGCCGGACCGGCTACCCCGTGGTCGACGCGGCGATGCGCCAGCTGCGCCACGAGGGGTGGATGCACAACCGCGGCAGGTTGCTGGCGGCCAGCTTCCTCGCCAAGACGCTGTACGTGGACTGGCGGGTGGGGGCCCGGCACTTCCTGGAACTGCTGGTGGACGGCGACATCGCCAACAACCAGCTCAACTGGCAGTGGGTCGCGGGAACGGGCACGGACACCCGCCCCAACCGCGTGCTCAACCCCGTGCGCCAGGGACTGCGGTACGACCCGGACGGCGCCTACGTGCGGCGCTGGGTGCCGGAGCTCGAAGGGATCGCCGGAGCGGCCGTGCACACTCCGTGGAAGCTCGCCGGCACCGAGCGGGCACGGTACGACTACCCCGAGCCGTTGGTCGACCTCGCCGACGCACTGGGACGTTTCACCCGTGCCCGGGCCAGCGGATGAGCCGGGCACGGCGCTCGGGCTTGCACCGGTTGTGCGTCGTACGATGGGCGGTATGACAGCCCGCAGGCCAGCCGGGGACCCGTCCGGCCCGGGCCCCGCGGTCGCCCTGAGCACGGGAGCGGTGGCCCGCAGGCTCGGGGTCGCACCGACCACCCTGCGTTCCTGGGAGCGGCGCTACGCCATCGGTCCGGCAACCCGCGAGGACGGCAGGCACCGCCGCTGGACCTCCGAGGACATCGCCCGGCTGGAGGCGATGTGCCGGCTCACCGCCCAGGGCGTCCCTCCGGGCGAGGCGGCCCGCGCCGTCCTGCGCACGTCCGTCGCTCCGCGGGTGCCGGACACCGGCGTCCCTCCCGCAGCTCCGACCCGCAGGGCACCGGGCGGCCCGGGGGCCCTGCCCCTCGGGGACGTGCGGCAGGAGTGCCGCGGACTGGCGAGGGCGGCCGTGCGCCTCGACGCCCCCGCCGTGGAGGAACTGCTGGAATCGGCACTGGCCGAGCACGGCCTCGTCGGTGCCTGGGAGGAGGTCTGCGCACCGACCCTGCACGCCGTCGGACGCAAGTGGGCCACATCGGGCGAGCGGTATGTGGAGGTCGAGCACCTGCTGTCCTGGCACATCTCCTGCGCGCTGCGTCGGGTGCGTCCCTCCGGCGAACGGGCCGGAGCACCGCCCGTGCTGCTCGCCTGCGCTCCCGGGGAGCAACACAGCCTCCCCATCGAGGCGCTGACCGCCGCGCTCGGCGAACGCGGTCTGCCCGCCAGGATGTTCGGTGCCGCGCTTCCCGCGGAGTCGCTCTGCGAGGCGGTACGCCGCCTCGGTCCCTCCGCCGTGGTCCTGTGGGCCCAGTCCAGGTCGACGGCCGACCGGGCCCTGGTCCACTACCTGTCGGGCATCGGGTGGGGTGTGCGCGGCGCCAGGACGCGTCCCTCGCTGCTGCTGGCCGGGCCGGGGTGGAGCGGCGGACCACCGGCGCCCGGGACGGTGCGGCTGCACGGCCTGAGCTCGGGGCTCGACGTCCTGGACTCGCTGCTGGCGCGCTGAACACTGCAGCCGGGAGCGGGCGTTGACGCTTCGCGTGCCGCCCTCGACGGCCTGCCGGCTCCGGGGGTCAGGCCGGCTCCGTCTGCAGCGAGTGCCGCAGGGACAGCAGCGCGCGGCGCATGTGGCTCTTGACCGTCCCGAGGGGGAGTCCGGTGCGTTCGGCGATCTGCGTCTGGGTGAGGTCGCCGTAGAAGGCCATGCGCAGGACCCGCTGCTGGGCGGCCGGTAGGCGCGCCAGCTCGTCGAGCACCAGCACCCGGTCAAGCGCCTGCTCCGGGCCCCGCCCGCAGGCCGGGCCCCGGGCCGTCCCGCACTGGGCACCGACGGCAGCGACCAGTTCGGCGCGCCGGGTGCGGGAAGCCAGTGCATCGGCGATCTTGTGACGGGCGATGCCGACGAGCCAGCCGGGGAGCCCTCCGCGTCCCGGGCGGTAGCCGCCCCGGCCGCGCCACGCGGCGAGGAAGACCTGCTGGGTCACGTCCTCGGCCTCCCGGTCGTCGGCCAGGGCCCGCCGTGCGAGGGCGAAGACGAGCGTGCCCCAGCGCCGGTACACCGCCTCCAGGCACGCTTCGTCACCTGAGGCGAACCCCGCGGCGAGTTGCCGCTCGTCGAGGTGCGGGGACGTTCCGGATCCGACGATGACCATGGTGTCGGCTCCTTGTGCCGGGACGGGCCCGGCAGGTGGTGTCCGGACACGACGCCGTGACGTTGCCCGTCAGGACGGTCGTGGCGGGGCGCGTCCGGTGCGCCCAGCACGATCAGACTGACCGTGCGGGATGCCCATCTCAAGTTGCATCGGTTCTGCGTCGTTCCGGTTGTCCTCTGGCGGACCGGGCACGGGGCGCACGGGGCCTGGGATCGAGGCTCCGTCGAGCCGTCCGGTCAGCCCAGTGCCCGGCGGACGAAGTGCCACAGTGCCTACCCGGTACCGCAGGCCCCTTCCCGGCACCGCCGCGCCGGTGTCACCCCTTCACCGCCTCACTTCGCTCAGTTCCAGCAGGTGCCCGTCCGGGTCCCGGAAGAAGCAACGGACCTCCATGCCGTGGTCCACCGGCGGAGTGAGGAAGTCGGCGCCCCGAGCCCGCAGGGCGTCGTAGGCGGCACGGCAGTCGGGCACCCGGAAGGTCATCTCGTGGCTCGCCCGGTCCGGGTCCTCGGGCGGGGCGAACGTGACCCGGGGTTTGTCGGCGGTCGGTCCGCCACCGGCGACCAGAAGCAGCCAGGTGCCGCACAGCCGCAGTACGGCGCTGGTTCCGCCGTACTCACGCACCAGCTCGGCGCCCACGACGTCACGGTAGAAGTCGCGGGACCGGTCGACGTCACCGACGACCAGGAGGTGGGTCAGTTCCGCGCCTTCGGGGAACGCAGTCGTCATGACCGGTGTCCTCCCGGTGCTGTAGCCGTGGGGGTGGAGCGGAGCCGGTGGAGCGTCATGACTCGGTGCGCTGTGTCACGGGCGCGCTGCTGCCGTCACCGAGGAACTCGTACCAGCGGTGCTGCAGGCACGGGTACCGCACGTCCGCCTCCACCAGGCCGAGGAACGAGTCGACGGTCGCCGCCAGCCGTTCGCGCAGCCCCGCGTCGGCCAGGTCGCCGTCGTCGGTGAAGGCCTGGTGGGCGGCGGCGAGGCTGAACATGTCCGGGTAGACACGGGCGCCGAGGTGCTCCAACGGGACGCGCAGTGCCCACAGCCCCCGGTTCCCGCCGACCATGGACGGGGACGCCGAGACCAGCATCGCCTGCTTGTCCTTGAACGGCTGCGGCCGGAACCGTGACACCCAGTCGATGGCGTTCTTCACCGGGCCCGGCACGGACGCGTTGTACTCCGGAGAGGCGATGACGAGCGCGTGGGCCGCCCCGATGCGGTCGCGGAGCGCGGCGGCGCCCTCCGGCTGCCCGTGGGCCGCCTCGACGTCCCCGTCGTAGACGGGGGTCTCGAAGTCCCTCAGCCGTGCGAGGTCGACCGCGGCCCCCGCCTCCTCGACGAGCGAGGCGACGAGCGAGGCCAGGCGCGAGTTCACGGAACCCGCGCGCGAGGAGCCGGAGAGGACGAAGACGCGCAGGTCCGTGCGGTCGACTGGCGGGGAAGCGGCGCGTGCGCCGTCCGGGGAGGGGTGGGGGTCCGTCATGATGGCGCCTTTCTCGTCGCTGGCGGTGCCGCTCCGGGGCGGCACCCGCCGTGTGTTCCGCCGGTGCGCGCGGAGCGGTCCCGCGCCGGTGTGCACCCCTCCGCGAGAAGATCCTGACCCTCCTGGACCGTGTGCGCATCCGCGGGAGCACCGCTCGGACCGGGAGCCGCAGGAGGTGGTGACACGTCCACGGGTTCCACGGTACGCCTCAATGTTGACGTGTCAACCTCTAGGGTGCGGGTGATTGCTGCCGTGGGAAGCCCAACAGGCCGCGCCCTTGCCGCAGAGCGTGCCTCCTACTCCCCGCCGGTTCTGGCGCCCAGCCGGTGGGTGACGTTCTCCGCCATCGCGGCGAGCGCTTCCAGTTGCTCCCGGGACAGTGCGTCGACGAAGATCCGGCGCACGTTCGCGGCGTGTACGGGGGCGGCCGAGCGGATCGCCTCGAGTCCCTCGGGGGTGAGCACCGCGTAGGCGCCGCGCGCGTCGGTGGGACACTCCTCGCGTCTGAGGAGTCCGCGGCCTTCCATCCGGCGGACCTGGTGCGACAGCCGGCTCTTCTCCCACCGGGCCTGGGCGGCGAGTTCCTGCATCCGCAGCCGATGGTCCTCGGCTTCGGAGAGCGGCACGAGCACGCGGTAGTCGGCGAGCGACAGGCCGCCCGCCTGGCGTAGACCCTGGTTGACCTGCTCCTCCAGTACCTGGCTCATGGCGATGAAGCCGTGCCAGGCGCGCTGTTCAAGGTCGTCCAGCCACTGAGGTTCGGTCACCGGTCGAGATTATCCCCGCGCTGATTGACGCATCAACCCGGTACGAGCCCGGGTGGCGGGCGGCTGCCGCCCCGGCGGGACCGCCGTGCTGATCCGGGGCGGCGAACGGTCGCCCCCCGTCCCTCCGGTGGCCGCCGCCAGGAACACCCCGTCGCCCTCGGTGGACGGCCACCGTGGCGACCCGGGTGCACCGCCGTCG
The DNA here is from genome assembly GCF_042755225.1 of Streptomyces sp. NPDC059169. Taxonomy (NCBI): domain Bacteria; kingdom Bacillati; phylum Actinomycetota; class Actinomycetes; order Kitasatosporales; family Streptomycetaceae; genus Streptomyces; species Streptomyces sp. NPDC059169. Next base: position 279,134 of record NZ_JBHZCF010000004.1, read on the forward strand.
CCGTGGCCGCGGCGACCAGTGCGCTCCGTGGGGCACACGGGTGGTGCCGGTCCGTGAAGCGCCCGGTCCTGCGGACCGGTGTGTCCAGCGGATCGTGCCCGGCCCGCTCGGCGGTCGGAACCTCACAGCGGCACGACGGTCACCTCGGTCGCCTTGACACCCGTCCAGACCGGAGTCCCGTCGGCGAGGCGGAGTTCGGCCGCCGCCTGGGGAGTGATCTCCGCGACCAGGTCGGGCACCTGCTCGGAGGTGATCAAGACCCGCAGCCGGCTCCCGCTGGTGGTGATCTCCCGGACCGTTCCCCGCCAGACGTTGCGCGGACTGCCGGTCGGCTTCTCCCGGTGCACGGAAACCGCCTCGGGAGCGATGATCGCGAGCACGTCGCCGCTCTCGGGGAGGGGGTCCGCGACCACGAGGAACCCTCCTGCGGAGAGCGCGAGCCCGCCGCCGGCCACCGTGCCGGGCCAGGCGTTGCGGCCGAGCATCCGGGCCACCCACGGCGAGCGTGGATGTCGGGTGACCTCGCCCGGCGATGCGTCCTGCAGCGCGCGTCCCCCGTCGAGCACGAGCACCCGATCGGCGAGTGACACGGCCTCAACCGGGTCATGGGTGACGATCAGGCAGACGCCGCCGAAGCCGTCGAGGTGCGTGCGCAGGGTGTGCCGTACGCGGGCGCGGGTCGTTTGGTCGAGCGCCGCGAGAGGCTCGTCGAGCAGCAGCAGGCGGGGCTTGGCCGCCAACGCCCGGGCCAGGGCGACCCGCTGGGCCTGCCCGCCGGAGAGTTGGGCTGGCCTGCGGTGTGCGAGGTGGCCGACGCCGAGCCGGTCGAGCCACTCCTGCGCGCTGCGGCGCGCCTCGGTGCGCCGCACACCGCGCGCACGCAGCCCGTACGCCGTGTTGGCGAGGGCGCTCATGTGCGGGAACAGCGCGCCGTCCTGCGGGACCCAGGCGACGTGGCGGAGGTGCGGCGGCAGACCGGTGACGTCGGTGTCACCGAGCCGGAGTCGGGCGTGTGCGCGGGGGGTGAGGCCGAGCAAGGACCGCAGCAAAGTGGTCTTTCCGGCGCCGTTGGGACCCACGACGGCGATCGTCGTGCCCGGTTCGGCGTCGAGGGTCAGCCTGTTGAAACCGGTGACCTCGGCGTGCAGCGCCCACCGCTCCCGTGGCTCCTGAGGCTCCTGAGGCGCCGTGGCCGCTTCGGGGGCGGGCGCGTCCGCCGTGGGGCCCTGCACCGCGGGCCCGTGCGCCCCTGCGCTGCGCCCGCGCGGCGTTCCGGCCCAGCGGCCTCGCAGCGCGATGAGAACGATCATGGCGATCGCGAGCAGCAGCAGGGAGACGGAGGTGGCGGCCTCGGGTTGCTCCTGCAGCAGCAGGTACACCTGGAGCGGCAGGGTCTGGGTGACCCCGGGGAGGTTGCCCGCGAAGGTGATCGTCGCACCGAACTCGCCCAGGGCACGTGCCCAGGTGAGGGCCGCCCCGGCGATCAGGCCGGGAGCCACCATCGGCAGCGTCACGGTGAGGAACACCCTCACCGGAGGCGCTCCGAGCGACGCGGCGGTCTCCTCGTACCGAGGGCGCAGCCCGCCGAGTGCGCCCTCGAGACTGATCACGAGGAACGGCATGGCGACGAAGGTCGCGGCGATGACGGCGCCGGAGGTGTGGAACGGGAGCGTGATGCCGAAGGAATCCTCCAGCCAGGGGCCGAGCAGCCCACGCCGTCCGAAGGCGAGCAGCAGGGCCACGCCACCCACCGTCGGCGGCAGCACCATGGGCAGGAGGACCAGGGCGCGGACGAACGCCTTGCCGGGGAAGGACACCCGGGCCAGCAGCCAGGCGAGCGGGACGCCGAGGAGCAGGGACAGTCCGAGTGCCCAGAACGAGACGAGCACGGAGAGCTGCAGCGCTTCCCTGGTGCCCGGGCTCGTCAGATGGGATCCGACCTGGTCCCACCGCGTGCGCACCAGGATGCCGGCCAGCGGAAGGAGTAGGAAGGCGACGGCGAGCAGCGCGGGAACCACCAGTACCAGGGGCCCTCGGGCAGCGGGTGCACGGCGTTCTCCCGCAGCGGCACGGGAAAGGGTGCGGCGGTTCTTCATCAGGACGTCCCTGGGGTGCGGGCGGCGGGTGGCGGGTGGCGGTCGGGCCGCCCGCCCCGAAACGGGCGGCCCTCACCGCTGTGGCGGGTTACGGCTTCTGGAATCCCGCGTCCTGGAGGACCTTCTGCGCCTCCGGACCGCTGAGCCAGGCGACGAACGCGGACGCCGCCTCGGCGTTCTTCGACCCCTTCAGGGTCGCGGCCGGGTAGGAGGCGATCGCGTTCTGCGCATCGGGGATCTCGATCGCGTCGACCCTTTCGGTCGCGCTGGACGCGTCGGTCCGGTAGACGAGTCCGGCGTCCGCCTCGCCCAGTTCGACCTTGCTGAGCACGGCCCGGACGTTGGGCTCCTGGGAGACCGGTCGCACCACGACGTTCTGGGCGTCGAGGATCTTCCTGCTGTAGCGGCCGACCGGAACTTCGGGGCTTGCGAGAACGACTTTGAGCGTGGGGTCGGACAGATCCGCGAGGCCGTCGATCTTCTTCGGATTGCCCCCGCCGGTCGCGATCACCAGCCGGTTCTTGGCGATCACGCTCGGGGTCCCGGTGTCGGACCTCAGGCCGTCCATGGTCCTGGTGTCGGCCGTGACCAGTGCGTCCGCCGGAGCGCCCTGCTTCACCTGGGCGGCCAACTCCTGGGACCCGGCGAAGGAGAACCTCACCTTCGTGCCGGGGTGGGACTTCTCGTACACGGCGCCTGCGGTCGTGAACACGTCCGTGAGTGAGGAGGCGGCCAGGACCGTCAGGTCGGCGGCGGGGGCCTTCGTCGAGCCGGTGGCCCCCGTCGTGCCCTCCTTCGTCTTTCCGTCGCCGATGCAGGCGGCGAGCGGAACGAGCAACGCGACCGACAGGGCGAGTGCGGCGCGGCGTCTGATGGGCGTGGGGGGCATGGGGGAACTCCTCGGGGGAGAGGTGGGCCGGCTGGTGCCGTCCGAGCGGGAGGTGGTGGGCCGTGTCGGTGAGTGCGGCGCCGCTGGTCGCGCCAGCAGGTAGAACGAGGTCGACGAGTGCGGTGGACGGCGCGCGACCGACGGCCCGGCCTGCGGCTCTCAGGGCCCGCTTCTGCCGATGCCTCCGTCGTCTGGGGAGAGCCGGGCGGGGGCGCGCCGGTGCTGGACACCTCCCGCCGGTCCGTCACCGTGCCCGGCCGTGGTGGCGGTGGCGGGAACGGTGTCGTGCATCGAAGTGGTGGAGGGAGCGCGCCCATCGTGCCGGTGTGTCACCTCGACGGCGAGGGCCGCCCGACCACGGCGGGCGACGAGGTGGCGGCCGGTGTCCTGGCGGTGGGTCGCGGGACGGCGGGCGTCGGCCCGGCGATGCGCGCTGTCCGGACCGAACCCGTGCAGACGTGCCGTCCTGCCGAGGTTGAGGAACTGCATATGCAATACGCTAGGCCGTTGGTCCTGGCATATGCAATATTCTTGTAGATAGACACCCGCAGATGCCGCATCGGCTGGAGGAACTGCCAAGCAGGCCGGACCGTACGGGGTCGGCGCAGGCGCGTCGACGGAACGACGGCCGCGGTGGGGCCGGTGGCCCTCCACGGCCCGGTCGGCGCCCGTCGAGCGGTATGCGGCGGCGCAGGCGTCGTGGTCCGCAACGGCTCCCCGGTCCCGGGGGAAGGCCGAGGTGGCCACGGTGCGTGGCACAGGTGGGGAATCCGCGTCGCCGATCGGTCGACGTGTACTCCGTGGGCCGAGCATCCGCAACCAGTCCCCCGGTGTCGTCATCGCCGCCACCAGCGGTGGCCGTGTCCACCGTCGGCGTGCGTCCCGACGGGATCGGCCAGGTCACCGCCGCCGTCCCCACCGAGGCCGTCCCCGGGCTGGGCCTCGCCGAGGGCACCCGGGTCCGTCCGTTGGCCAAGTCCCCTGCCCCACCGGTGAATCCGGGCCGTCCCCGTGCATCGCCGTGGAGGTGCCCACGGCTGGTTCCGCACGTCGACACGTCGACGCCGGTGGTTTCAGGGGCGGATCTTCGGTGACCCGTAGGAGGACCGGTTGCACGTCTGCGAATGGAGGAGGTACTCCCGTGGAGATCGAGAACTGGCGCCATGACGCGGCATGCCTGGACGAAGACCCCGACCTGTTCTTCCCGATCGGCAACACCGGACCGGCGTTGCTGCAGGTTGCCGAGGCCAAGGCCGTCTGCCGGGGCTGCCCGGTCAGGGAACAGTGCCTCCGGTGGGCCATCGAGCACGGCCAGGACTCGGGTGTGTGGGGAGGACTCGGGGAGGACGAACGGCGTTCCCTGCGGCGCCGGATGGCGCGCCGCCGTTCGGCCGCGCGGGGCGCCGGCTAGTCGAGCCCCGCAGTCGGAAGGGTCGGGGCGCTCGCGCGGGGACGGTCGCCGGAGGCCTTCCCGGCTGCTGCGGCGGTCCGGGTCCTGCGAGTGCTCGGGGCCGCGACCTGCTGGTTCTCGCAGGGCACGACGTCAACGTGGACGTCACTGACACCGAGACCACGTACCGCAGGATCCTCCGGCCCGAACACCTCACCGTCCGGCACTACCCGGACGCGGCGCACTCCCTGGTGAAGGACGACGTCGAACGGTCGGGGACCGAGCTCACCCTGACGGCGGTGTTGCCCCGCGCCCTGTTCGCGGAAGGGTTCCTGGACGACCAGGAGCGGGTCCTCCGCGAACTGGACACCGGCCTGGCGCAAGGGCGTTGACGGACGACATCGTCACCGGTGGCGGACCGACCGGGCTGATGCTCGCCTGCGAGCTGCGGCTGCACGGGCTGCGCTGACGCAGTGGTTCGGCGCCCGCGACCGGCTGAACGCGGCGACGTCCACTGTGCTCTCCCCTGTGCCGGACGGTCCCTCCTCACGAGGGCGGCGGGCGTGCCCTGGGCCGTGTGCGGGACGGGCGCGTCAGCCCCGCCGCCCTGGTCCCGACGGTAGGATCGGGCGACACGTCCACGCAACCGTGGGAGGCCGAACACCCATGCCGGACCAGCGCGTTGTGATCGTCACCGGAGGGGGAACCGGCATCGGTGCGGCCACCGCACGGATGCTGCGGGAGTCCGGCCACGACGTCGTCGTCTCGGGGCGGCGGCCGGAACCGCTGCACCGGGTCGCCGCCGAGACCGGAGCGCTCGCCCACCCGGCGGACACCGCTGACCCGGACGCCGTGCGCGGCCTCGTCGACGCCGTGGTGGCACGCTTCGGCCGGATCGACGGGCTGGTCGTCAACGCGGGCACCGGACGCAGCGGAGGCGTGGACGAGTTGTCCGACGAGGACTGGGACAGCGTGCTGCGTACGAACGTCACGGGCCCCTTCCTGCTGATGCGGGCGGCCCTGCCGCACTTGCTGAAGGCCCGGGGCTGCGTCGTCGCGGTGGCCTCCGTCTCCGCGCTGCGCAACGGAGTGGGCAACGCCGCGTACGCCACGTCCAAGGCGGCACTCCTCCAGTTGTGTCGTTCCCTCGCGGTCGACTACGGGCCGAGGGGCCTGCGCGCCAACACGGTGTGCCCCAGTTGGGTACGGACGGAGATGGCGGACCGTCGGATGACCCGGTTCGCCCAGGAGGCCGGGCTGTCCGACGGCGGAGTCGAGGAGGCGTACCGGGAGGCGACCCGGCTGCTGCCCGCGCGCCGGGCGGGAGAGCCGCGCGAGGTGGCCGAGGCCATCGCCTGGCTGATGTCGCCGTCCGCGTCCTTCGTCAACGGCGCCGTGCTGACCGTCGACGGCGGTGTGACCGCACTGGATCCCGGAACCGTGCCCTTCGGCTTCCGCATCAGTCCGCGCGACGGCGAGTAGGGGGCCGGCCGGGTGGTCGTCCGCCCGGTGGCCCCAGCCGTGCCGTTCCGCACGGGAAGCGGCCCGGCGCGATCAACCACGACGGCTCCGGGTCACCTACCTCGTGGATCCGGCCGGCCGCGCCCAGGAGTCCAGCACCGCGGCGTGGGGTGGTCGGCCGCAGTGCTCAAGAAGCGTCCGTCCTGGGTGCACCCCGGTGTACCCAGGACGGACGCTGCTGCCGGAGGCGGTGTGTGGGCACGTCCGACCGCCGGCGGCTCGCGCGACGTACGTGCCCGTCGGCAGCCGGCCGCGCGCCCAGCCCGACTGGTGCGCCCGTCATTTCCGCTCGCGGGGTGCGCGCAGCCTTCGTCGACGACCACGTTGCGGTGGAAGCTTCGGCTGCTTCGGACCCTTGCCCATGCATACGGCCGAACGTATTCTTTGCTCATGGATGCCACCCAGCTCACCGAAGAGTCCGACCCCTTCTGCCTGCCGCCGCTGGACGCCGCCGCGCTGCTCTTCGACGCCCCCTGGCACCGCTACGCCGTCATCGGCGACAGCCTGTCCGCGGGCACCGGGGATCCCACTCCCGGATATGCGGACACGGGCTGGTCGGACAGGTTCGCCGGCATCCTCCGCAGGGTCCGGCCGGACCTGGAGTACCTCAACACCGCGGTAATCGGTGCCACGACGGCCGACACGCTGGAAAAGCAGATCGAGCACATGCTGGAATTCGGTCCCGATCTGCTCCACGTGCCGTGCGGAGCGAACGACCTCGTGCGCCGGAAGCCCGACTTCGACGGGATCGAGCGAACCATGCGGCGCATGTACGATCTCGCGTCGTCGACCGGTGCCCAGCTGACGACGTTCACCTTGGGGAAGGCGTACGTCGTGCCGGTGTTCCCCGACTGGGCCGACCGCGTGGTCAGGCTCAATGGCATCACCAGGGCCCTCGCCGCCGAGTACTCGGCCGTCGTCGTCGACATGTGGGCCCACCCGATCAACGCCCGGGAGAACCTGTTGAGCGCGGACCGCATCCACTTCTCCACCTCGGGGCAGGCGGTGATGGCCACCGAAGTGGCCAAGTCGCTCGCCCACGTACTCGCTCACTCCACCCACGCGTGACGGCGGGCCGGTCCGGCCTTCACGGACCGGCCGTGTCCTCACGCCTCCGGCGCGGGGCGTCCCGGAGGCGTCAGGACGCCATGCGCAGGGCGACCCGCGGACGCGGACGACCGGTCGACGGGATCAAGAGGCGCGAGCCGGCGTCCGGCGCGGAGCCCGATGCGGCGCGCAGTTCGCCCCCGGGTTCGATGTCCAGCTCCTCCCTCAGCACTTGCTCGGCGTTGCGGTACGCCTCGACCGCTTCCGCGTGCCGGCCCATGCGCTGCAGCGCGACGATGTGTCGGGCTCTGATCGACTCGTTGAGCGGATCTCCGGCGATGAACCGCCTGGCGTTCAGCACGATCTTCTGGTTCTCGTCGAGCGAGAGCCACGCGCCCATCAGCGTCTCCCGCGCCGCGGCGCGCCACTGGTGCAGTTCGTCGGCCGCGCCGGCCACGACGGGTCCTTCGAGGGCGTCGAGCAGGGCGTCGCCCCGCCATAGCGACAGTGCGTCCTCGAGCATGGTCGCGACCACGGAAGGAGTGGACGGCGCCAGCTCGAAGGCCTGCTCCACCAGGTCGACGAACCGGTGGGCATCGACCGCGCCCCGATCCAGGTTGAGTCGGTAACCGGAGTTGACCGTCTCCAGGACGCCCTTGCCGCCATGACGGTGCAGCCAGCGGCGCAGTCGGGCGACGTGGGCGTGCACGGCGTTGATGGCGTCGCCCGTCGTCCTGGTCAGGTCCAGTTCCTCGATGAGCTCGTCGCGGCGGACCTCGCGGTCGGCGCGGAGCGCGAGGACGGCGAGGATGCTGCGCAGTTTCAGGCCGCTCAGCACCGCCGCATCATTGTGAATTGTCACGCGCAAAGGGCCAAGTATGCTTATTTCCGCGATGGCCACTGTCGTTATCCCCCTACAGCAAAGACAAGAGACGCACCTGCGAATTTCCAGGCCGGAAAATGTTCATCATTGAACACTCGGTGATCAACGGGGTTGAGCTTATCCGGGGGGCTGTTCCGTATACATCCCACACATTCGAGTGGGGCAACCCACTCGAAATAGTGGCCAGTGATTGCTGGCGTACTTCCGGGACTGATTCGCGTTATGGTTCAACGAATTCTGGTGTCGAACAAATGGTGCAACCCCTATCGAACGAGGTACGATCGACCGTATGCGAAACGCCACGGACCCGACGCGGACGGAGATCACTGACAAGCGCCTCCTGCGCGGCGCAAGAACGCGCGGAGTCGTCCTCCGCCAGGCCGTGGACCTCGCTTCGCTCGAAGGCCTCACCCACCTCAGCTTCGGTCGCCTCGCCACCGACACCGGGCTCAGCAAAGCGGGCATCCAGACGCTGTTCAAGACGAAGGAAGCGCTGCAACTGGCGACCGTCGAGTTCGCGCGCGAGATGTTCATCGACGCCGTCATCAGGCCGGCGAGGTCCGCGCCCCGCGGCGTCAGGCGCCTGCGGGCACTGCTCGACCACTGGACCGACTACGCCGGGGCACCCCTGTTCGCGGGGGGATGCTTCCGTGCCGCCAACCTCGCGGAGTTCGACAGCAAGCCGGGGCCGGTGCGCGACGCGCTCTTCCACGACCAGCGGGAGTGGCGGGAGAGCCTCGCGAGCGAGCTCCGGTACGCCGTGGCCTCGGGTGAGATCGCCGAACTCGACATCGACCTGGCCGTGTTCCAGATCGACGCCCTGCTGTGTGCCGCCAACACCGCCCTGCGGACCGGTGAGGGCGACGTGATGAACAAGGTCCACCGCATCATCGACGGATTCCTCCAGTCCCCACGGTGACGGGCGGTCCCGCCCGCTCGGGACGAGCCCGCGGTCGTTCCTCGCCGCAGGGTGCGGCTGGCTCTCCGAGGAGAACGAACGCCGGTGCGGCGGACCGGTCGAGGTCCGCCGCACCGGCGTGGTGCTCTCGGCCAGGTGGGACGGCGCCGAGTGGCTGGGCGCCGGGCCCGGCCTTCAGTCCTGGGCCTTGGCCGGCTTGGGCAGCAGGAAGACGAGCAGCGACGCGAGCGACGCGATGACGAACGTGGTGATCGACGCCATCGCGAAAGCGTGTCCGGCGGCCTCCACCGCACCGTCGGCTGCGGGGTGGAACGCATTGAAGAAGACCGCCCCGATCACCGCGACGCCCAGTGCGCCACCGATCTGTTGGGCGGTCGACAGGGCCCCCGAGGCCATGCCCACCGTCTCCGGGGCGATCCTCGTCAGGACCGTGTTCAGCAGTGGCGTGATGAGCAGACCGCCGCCCACGCTCTGCAGCATGAGTGTCGGGATCACCAGCATCGGCGTGAGCCGCGGACCCGACAGCAGCACGACGGCGGTCGTCAGGTAGCCGACCGCGAGGACCACCGAACCGACCTCCAGGACGCGGCGCCCGTACTTCGGCACGAGCCGACCCGCGACCATGCTGAAGACGAAGAAGGTGACCGCGGCGGGCGTGTACACCAGCCCCGCGCCGAGGGCGGACTTGCCGAGTCCGTCCTGCATGGAGACGGACAGGGCGAGGTAGTAGGAGCTCAGTAGCGCGTACACGGCGAGGACGAGGACGATCCCGAGCGAGAACGACCGCTGTGAGAACAGGGACAGCTTCATCAGCGGGTCACCACCCCGCCGGTCGACGGCCCGTTCCAGTGCGATGAACACGCCGAACGCGACCGCGCTGGCGGCGAAGCAGGCCCAGGTCCACCACGGCCAGCCTTCTTCGCGTCCCTGGATGAGCGGGTACGTGAGCAGTAGCAGTGCTGCGCTGAGGGAGAGGACTCCGGGCACGTCCAACCTGCGGGCGCCGGTCGCGCGGGACTCCGGCACGAACTTCAGGGCCGCCAGGACCGTGGCGAGTCCGATCGGTACGTTCACCCAGAACACCGAGCGCCAGCCGGAGCCGAACAGATCGGCTCCGATCAGCAGCCCGCCGACGAGCTGACCGCTGATGGTGGCCATGCCGATGACGATGCCCAGCGTGCCGAACACCCTGGAGCGCCTCTTCTCGGGCACCGTCAGGGTGATGAGGGCGAACACCTGGGGCACCATCAGTGCGGCCCCCAGGCCCTGGACGATGCGCGACACGATGAGTACGCCGGGGCTCTGCGCCATGGCGCAGGCGACGGACGACAGGGTGAACAGCGTCGTTCCCAGGACGAAGACCAGCCTGCGCCCGTAGAGGTCGGCGAGGCGCCCTCCGGTGATCATGAACACGGCGTAGCTGAGCTGGTAGCCCGCGAGGACCCACTGCAACTCGCCGGCGGACGCTCCCAGGTCCTCCTGGATCGCGGGACCGGCCACGACGACGATGAACGAGTCGAGGATCGCCATGAACATCCCGACCATGACGATCGACACGGCGCGCCAGGGCACGGCGGGCGCCGCACTCTCCGGCGGCGCCGCAGTCGCCACGACCTGGTCTCGGGCATTCGTCACGGGGACATTCCCTTCTCGTCTGTGCTGGTCGGTGAGAGAGATCTCACGTAGGGCGGTCGCCGCCGCCGCGCACAGGCCCCTACGGGGGATGAGAGGCCTGTGCGCGCAAAAAGAGTGTACGCACGACCGTATGTTTACTGCAATCGCTGGCGTGGCCTCCGCGCGCGTCCCGCCCCGAGGGGCAGTGGCTATGGGGCGTCGACGGGATCGGGGACCGCCCGCAGCGGTCGCGCACCGTCACCGGCGGTCAGGGTGAACGCCCGGGGGTCCGGACGCCGGGTTGCCCTCCAGTACGACGTGCCGGTACCGGGCCAGGACTGCCTGTTGTGTCCGGTGTGGTCGAGGAACCAGCTGTGACAGCCACCGGTGTTCCACACCGACCGGCCCAACTTGGCGTGCAGCCGAGCGTTGAACGCCCGTTGGACATCGGCGCGCACCTCGATCCGGGTGGCTCGCTGCCTGCGCATCATGCGCAGGCACTCGATGACGTAGTGCAACTGGGCCTCGATGACGAAGAGGATCGACTGGGCTCCACCACCCGAGTTGGGGCCCATCAGCGTGAAGAGGTTCGGGAACCCCGCGACGGTGGTGCCCAGGTGCGCGGTCATGCCGTCGCGCCAGGCGTCCTGGATGGTGAGTCCGCCACGGCCGACAATGTGTTCGTCGGCGCACCGGTTGTCGGTCGAGAAGCCGGTGCCGAGGACCACCACGTCCGCCTCGTGCAGATCCCCGTCCGCCGTCCGGATGCCGCTCTCCGTGAACTCGGCGATCGGGGAGGTGACGAGGTCCACGTCGTCCCGCAGCAGCGTGGGGTAGTAGTCGTTCGTCAGCAGGATGCGCTTGCACCCGATCTGGTACGTCGGGGTCAGCTTCCTGCGGAGCTCCGGATCCGGCACCTGTTTCTCCAGCGTGCGGCGCGCCACCAGTTCGAGCACCTTGACGAACTTCGGGTTGAGGAAGGCGAGCACCGGGAGCTCGTGCGTCCAGTACGCGGCGAGCCGGTACAGTCGCTGGACGAACGGCACGGCTCGGAAGAGCTTCTGCTCCGCCTCCCGCATCGGGCGGTCCGCCTTCGGCAGCACCCAGTGCGCATTGCGCTGGAAGACGTCCACATGCGCAGCCGTACCGGCGATCTCCGGGATGAACTGCACCGCGCTCGCGCCGGTTCCGATGACGGCGACGCGTTTGCCCTTCAGGTCGACGGAGTGGTCCCACTGCGCCGAGTGGAACAGCGCCCCCTCGAAGCGGTCCATGCCCGGGAGGTCGGGGACGTTCGGCTTGTGCAGCACGCCGTGTGCCAGGACGACGATGCGCGGCCGGTACTCCTGCCCCGACCGGGTCCGTACCCGCCAACGGTCGCTCTCCTCGTCGAACTCGTAGGAGACCGCCTCGCTGTTGAACCGGATGTACCGCTCCAGATCGCGCTCCTTGACCACGCCCTTGACGTAGTCGAGGATCTCCGGCTGCTTCGCGTACATCCTGCTCCAGCCCCGGTTCGGGGCGAAGGAGTACGAGTACATGACGCTCGCGACGTCGCACGCGCAACCGGGGTACGTGTTCTCCCGCCAGGTGCCGCCGACGCCGTCCGCCTTCTCCAACAGGACGAAGTCGGAATGACCCGCGTCCAGCAGCTTCATCGCCATGCCGAGACCGGCCAGCCCGGTACCCGTGATCAGCACGTCCGGCGTCTCGAATTCCCCTGCGTTCGCCGGTGCAGAACCCATCAGGCGTCTCCTTACCTTCTCGATCGGCGTGTTCTCGGCCGGTGCGGGGGAGCGGAGCGCGCCGCACGCGGGGAACAGCGGGCCGGTGGCGGGTCCATCATCCGGAACGTCCCTGAAACCGCTCTGCCCGTGCGGACGAGCCGACGTCAGAGTCCCGTCAGATCCGTTTGGCAGCATCGGGACGTCCATATCTGCGGGACAGGTGAGATGGGAGATCTGATCCCCCTTGAGCCCGACTCAGACGCACAAGAAGGCAAAGCCACGCCCCCGGGCGTCCGGGAGCCCCGGTACCGACGCCCGGCAGCGCCGCCGCGCGCACGTCATCGTGATCGGCGCCGGGCTCGCCGGACTGGCCGCCGCCGTCCGGTTCCGCCGCGACGGCCGGGACGACTTCCTGGTCCTCGAACGCGGCGACGAGGTCGGTGGCACCTGGCGCGACAACACCTATCCCGGCGCGGCGTGTGACGTACCCTCACACCTCTACTCGTACTCGTTCGCCCGGAATCCCGGATGGACCCGGTCCTTCTCCCCGCAGGCGGAGATCCAGGACTACATCGCCCGTGTGGCGAGCCGCCACGGAGTGCGCGACAAACACGTCTTCGGGTGCGAGGTGCACCGCGCCAGCTGGAACGAGGACGCCGCACAGTGGGAGCTGGAGACCTCCAAGGGTCCGTTCGCCGCCGACGTCCTGGTGGGTGCGTTCGGAGCGCTGTGCGAGCCCGCGGTGCCCGACATCCCCGGGATCGACACCTTCGCCGGCCACCTCTTCCACTCGGCCAGGTGGAACCACGAGGTCGACCTTGCGGGCAAGAAGGTCGCCGTCGTCGGCACCGGTGCATCGGCCGTCCAGATCGTGCCCGCCATCGCACCGGAAGTCGCCGAACTCCAGGTGTACCAGCGCACCGCCCCGTGGGTGCTGCCCCGCCTGGACCGCCGCTACTCGCGGCTCGAACGCCTCGCCTGCACGTACGTCCCGTTCTACCAGCGCCTGGTGCGTTCGGGCATCTACTGGGCCCACGAGGCACAGGCGATCGCCCTGGCCAAGAATCCCGTGCTGCTGCGCCCGGTCGAACTGCTCGCCAGGGCGAGGCTGCGCCGGGACGTTCCCGACCCGACCCTGCGTCGGCGCCTCACCCCCCGCTACCGCCTCGGCTGCAAGCGGATCCTGCTCTCCAACACCTACCACCCGGCGTTCCGGCACGACCACGTCCACCTCGTCACGGACGGCATCGCCGAGATCCGCGAGAAGTCCGTCGTCACCACCGACGGCACCGTGCGCGACGTCGACGCCATCGTCGTCGCGACCGGCTTCCACGTCACGGACTCGCCCACGTACCGGAAGATCCACGGGAAGGACGGCCGGAGCCTCGGCGACGTCTTCGACGAGGTGGGCCGTCAGTGCTACAAGGGAACCGCGATCGCCAACTTCCCCAACATGTTCCTCCTGGTCGGTCCCAACACGGGCCTCGGTCACAACTCGATGATCTTCATCATCGAGGCACAGGTGAACTACCTGGCCGACGCGATCGCAACCATGGAACGACGCCGCATCCGCTCCGTCGAGGTCCGCGCGGAGACCCAACGGGCCTACACCCGCACACTGCAGCGGGAGCTCTCCTCGAGCGTGTGGAACGCCGGCGGGTGCTCCAGCTGGTACCTGGACAAGCACGGTGCCAACACGACGATGTGGCCCGGTTTCTCCTTCGACTTCCGTCGGATCACCCGGACCTTCGACCTCGACGCCTACCACGTCACGACCCGAGGACCAGCATGACCAACACCAAGGACACCGGTGGATTCGCCGGGAAGGTCGCCGTCGTCACCGGTGCGGGATCGGGCATCGGCCGAGCCCTCGCCGTACACCTCGCCGGGCTCGGTGCCCGGCTCGCGCTGTCCGACCTCGACACCGAGGGCGTCGAGGCGACCGCCCTGCTGTGCGAGGCCGCCGGTGCGGAGGTACTCACCGACACCCTGGACGTGACCGAACGCGCGACGGTGCTGCGGTACGCGGGCGACGTGCGCGCCCACTTCGGCCGGGTGCACCAGGTCTACAACAACGCCGGCATCGCCCACTACGGGGAGGTGGCCCGGGAGTCGTTCAAGGACCTCGAGCGCGTCCTCGACGTCAATTTCTGGGGCGTGGTCAACATGACCAAGGCTTTCCTGCCCCACCTGATCGAGTCGGGAGACGGCCACGTCGTCAACGTCTCCAGCCTCTTCGGGCTGGTCACCTTCCCCGGGCAGAGCGCCTACAACGCCTCCAAGTTCGCTGTGCGCGGGTTCACCGAGTGCCTGCGCCAGGAAATGCTCCTGGCCCGGCATCCGGTCCAGGTGTCCTGCGTCTTCCCCGGAGGGATCAAGACGGCGGTCGCCCGCAACGCGACCGCGGCCGAAGGGCTGGACGCGGCAGGGATCGCCAGGGCCTTCGACCGCCGACTGGCCCTGCACAGCCCCGAGATGGCAGCCCGCACGATCGTGGAGGGCGTCCGCAAGCGTCGGGCCCGCATCCTGGTCGGTGCCGAGGCCAAGGCACTCGACCGGCTGGGCAGGCTCGCCCCCACGGGCTCCCAGCGATTCGGTGCCTGGATGTCGCGGCTCGTCAGGATCGCTCCCCGCCCGGGGGCGGTGCGATGACGCAGCTGCCGATCCCCCTCGCCCGGGTCCTGCTGCACCCGTACTTCCGCCTCACCTTCCACCACCGGGTGCCGTGGCCGGTACAGCGGGTGCTGCTCAGTGCGGGATCGCGTCTCCAACCGCTCCCCCGGGGCACCTCCGTGTACCGCCTGCGCCTCGGTGAGCGGCCTGCCGAGCGCATCAGCGTCGGCGCCGCGGACCGTGCCGATGGCGCCCCGCACGGGGCCGTGCTGTACCTGCACGGCGGTGGGTACACGGTGGGCGGACCGGTCACACACCGCTCCCTGGCCGCCCACCTGTCCCGCGCCATCCGCCGCCCCGTCTACCTGCTGGACTACCGCCTCGCTCCCGAGCACCCGTGCCCCGCGGCAGTGGAGGACACCATCGCCGCCTTCGACGCACTCGCGTGCCTCGAGGGCACCGGAGCGGGCTCCCTCGCCCTCGCGGGAGACTCTGCGGGCGGCGGTATCGCGCTCGCCACGGCCCAGCAACTCCTCGCCGAGCGGGGGGAGCGGCCTGCGGCACTCGCCCTCATCTCGCCCTGGGCGAACCCCAACGAAACCGCGGACCAGAAACGCGACCTCGTCGTCAACCGCTCGTGGGGATTGGCCTGCGGTGCTGCCTACCTGGGCGACGGGGATCCCGCCGACCCGCGCTTCGCCCCCCTGCTGGGCCCGCTGGAAGGACTTCCCCCGACGTACCTGCACACCAACACCCGAGAGTTGCTGTACGCACAGTGCCAGGCCCTCGGCGTGGCCCTCAGACGGGCCGGCGTCCCGGTCCGCTACGTCGAGAGCCCTTCGCTGTGGCACGCCGCGCAGGCCCAGGCAGGGCTGGTGCGGGAGGCGGCCGAGTCCCTGCGGGACGTGGGCAACTTCCTGATGACGGTGTGGTCGGCGCAGGCACGCCCGGGTCCGGGGGAGCGGGACCAATCCGTCGAGGTCACGTCGCCGGGTGCGTGAGCGGATCAGACGGCTGCGGCGGCGACGCTGGACCGCCGTGGCCGGCCGGTGAAGAGCTCCACCTCGGGGAGGGCTCCCGCGCGGTCGCCGTTCGGCTCACGGCACGGCCTCGGTGTCCGTCAGGTCGTACCCGGGCTCGACCCGCAACACCCGCTGCTCCGCATCCCTGTTCACCGACCTACCCGTCGGGCGCAGCGTCGCGGGCCCGCTCGACGAGCAGTCGGGGGCGTGATTCAGGCGGCACTGCGTCACCGCGCGGGGCGCAGGAGCGAGCCCGGGCGGAGCACCGTGACTCGACGCGCCGACTCGGTGTGCCGTCCACGAGGGTCCGTACACCGCGGTGCCCCGGCCGGCCGCAGCCCCGGCGCCCGGCGTTCCCGCCCCGCACCGAGGGTCTGGTGCCAACCGAGGTGCCCGGGACGAGACGGGGGCCTACGGTTCGGTGGGCAGTCCCAGTTTCGCGGACCACAGCGCGACCAGTCGTTCGCCGAAACCGGCAGCCGTTTCGGTGCGGTACCGACGGGTGGTGGAGCGGATGCCCTCGGCGCTCGCCCCGGATTCCTCTTCGGCCGGCCGGCGGACCCCGGGGTTGAGCGTTGGCGCAGCGTCCTCGATCACGTACGACCCCTTTCCGTCACGCCGTCCGACGGAGCGGTGGCAAGTCCCGCCCCCGCTAGGAGTCGGCAGCGTCCCGCTCCAGGGCGGCCAGCCGTGACGCGTAGTGGGCGGCGACCCCGTGGGAGATGTTGTTCGCGGTGTTCCTGGCGGCGGTGCTCACGAACGGCTCGAGGGTCTTCTCCATCATCCGGCCCGCGATTCCGCCGGGCAGTTGGAACTCGACGCGGAACTCCACCGTGCAGTGCGTGTCGTCAACGGCAGCGAAGTCGAAGCTCGTGTACGAGTCCATACCGGAGATCGACTTGTAGGCGACGCGTACGTTGCGCTCCCATTCCACCGTCTGGATCGTGGACTTCACCGAGGAGGGGCCCACCTTGGAAACCGCCTGGAATTTCGCGCCCACTCCGTGTTCCGGATCGCCCACCGGCCGGTAACTCACCATGCCGTGCCAGTAGTCGGTCACGTTGCGGTGGTCGTCGAGGTACTCGAAGGTGATGTCGAGTGGTGCACTGCACGTGGCGACGAAACGCACTTCGGTCATGTCGAGATCCGTTCTGTGCTCGATTTCGTGGCCTCCACGGCCACGCTGGGTCCATCGACCCTCATGCGATACGGGTGGAGCGGAAGGGGCAGGATTCGAACCTGCGCGGGCGTGAACCCGACCGGGATCACCCGGTCCTCGTTAGGCCGCTTCGAGTACCCTTCCTGGTTCCTGCTTCTCCGGCGCGATGCTCGGATCCGGTCCGCTCAGATGATGTTCGTGGCCCTCGCCACGCTCCACAACGAGCGGGGCGATATCCCGCCGTCGAAGGCGAAGTACTCCGGCATCACTTCCGTCGGACACCATTTCGACTTGTATTCGAGCTGGCTCTTCGCGGGATACAGGCGGTCTCCGCGGTCGGCGACGAGCCGGACGATGCGTGTGGCCGTCCCGCTCGCGGTGGCCAGCTGGTGGCCCTCGTCGAGTCCGGTGAAGGGCGTGAACCCGAAGTGCAGCCAGGTCGCCCCCAGCTCCCGCATGTGCTCGATGGCACGCGAGTTGATGGCCTCCATGACACCGGGAGGGCAGTCGGGCAGGCGTCGACTCAGGTCGTGCAGCCAGCCGGGCCGTGAACCGTACACGGGCACGAAGGAGATGTAGGCGACCACCCGGCCGTCGATCCTGCCCACGAAGAGCTTGCGCAGCGCCTGCCAGGAACCGCCGATCTCACCGATGAGGAAGGCGAGTTCCTTGGTGTGCCGGCCCTTGTCCCGCAGCCACTGCCCGTCGATCCGCCGAATGTCGTCGGCGACCTCCCCGGCGTCCGCCTCCGAAACGTCGAGGCCGGCCCGAAGAGCCCTGGATATCTTGTTCCGCAGCCGGACGAACCTCTTTCCGCGGAGACTGAAGTCCGTGAGGTCAACGGCGTACGAGGCACCCACCTGATTGACGGTCAGTCCGAGACCGGCGAAGAGTTCCGCGTCCGCACGCTGGAGTTGCACCCCCACGATGCGGAACCTGCGGTCGTGCGCGTGCGCCAGGAACGCCGACTGCAACCGTTCCCTGCTGTCCCCACCGGTGAACGGCCCTCCGAACTGGATCAGCCGCCGACCTTGGCGTCGGTAGCAGACGAATCCGTCGACCCCGGGATGGGTGAAGTACTCGTTCCCCTCGTTGAGGGCGAGGAATCCACTCGGGTTGTCCGCGTACCGCTGAAGAGCGGCCACCACCGAGGCAGGGCCTTCCGTGCGGAGCGAATCGGGCACCTTCATGCGCTGTCCCCCACGTTCGGAATTCAGTGGTGCAGACGCTAGCGGTCCCGTCTGACATCGGACCGATTCCACACCCCGAGCGACGTCAGCGCCGTTTCAGAGCCGCTGTCGATACTCGTCGGCATACCTGGTGACGGTGCGGCCCGCCCAACCAGAATCGGAATCGAGATTGCAGGGGTCACTTTGACACTGAACGACGGAGCCCATCGAATACCCTCGCTGAGCAGTTACGTCCGGGGCAAGGACGTGGAGAGCGGCCAGTGGGTCTACGTGCTGTCCGCACGGGCGGTCCTGGACGACTCGTTCGCCAGCCTCAGCCTCAAGCGCAAGCTGGAGTCCGGAACCCTCTCGCCCGCCGACGCGCCCGAGGGCGTGGTCGTCGGCCGGGTGGCCGTGGCCGAACCGGAGACCGTCGAGGACGCACTCGACGCCGCCGCCGAAGCGACGAAGACCTGGCGCGCAGCCCCCCTCTCCACCCGTTTCGACGGCTGGATGGAGCTGCTGCGCCGGACCGTCACCGAGCACCGGGACGAGCTCGTCCACCTACTGATGCTCGAAGGTCACCCGCAGGAGCTTGCGCAGTGGGAGATCTCGGGGATGCTCGAGCTCTCCAGGAAGGAGTCGGCGGACTACCTGCGCGGCCAGCTGTGGCAGGAGTTCTCCGTCGACGGCCGCCGCAACATCATCCGCCGGCAGGCCGACGGAGTGGTCTGCGTGACCCCGCCCGCGAACGCGCCGCTGGTCAGTGCGCTCCTGGGCACCATGTGCCTCCCGGGAGGCAACGCCGTCGTCGTGCGGGCACCGCGCACGGCCCCCTACGGGGTGACCTACGCGCTGCGCCACCTCATCGTGCCGATCCTCGACGAACTCGGCGCCCCACCCGGTCTGCTCAACATCGTGTGCGGCCACCCGGGCCCGATGCTGGATACCTGGATCAACAGCCCGCTCGTCGACGACATCATGTACTTCGGTGACGTACCGAGCGGTTTGAAGCTGGAGCGCAGGTGCGTCGAGGCGGGGAAGAAGCCGATCCTCGAACTCGCCGGCAACGACGTCGTCGTGGTCTGGAAGGACGCGGATCTCGACCGGGCCGCCGATGCGCTCGCCGAGAGCTTCTACGGCTCGGGCCAGCTCTGCATGATCCCCAACCAGGCGGTCGTACATCCGGCCGTGGCGGAGGACCTGATCGAGCGCCTCACCGAGCGGGCCCTTGCCCTGCGTCCCGGCTACCCGGACGAGGACGGTGTGCTGCTCTCTCCCGTCCTGCGCCACGACAAGTTCAACCAGTTCCTCACCGACGCGGTCGACGGCGGTGCCACGCTGGTCACCGGCGGCCACGGGATGCAGCTCGACGGGACCCGGGACAGCTCCGGGTTCTTCCTGGAGCCGACGGTGCTGCGCGTCGAGGGCCTGGCCGGCGCCCGAGACCTCGACGCGGTCAAGCACGAGACCTTCTTCCCGCTGCTGCCCGTCATCGTCCCCGCACCTGCCGACGACGACGCGCTCCTCGACGACCTCATCGAGTTCGTGAACACCAACCTCTACGGGCTGCGCAACTCCGTGTGGGCGCAGGACCCCTCGGTGATCGACAGGTTCGTCGCGGAGACCGTCACCGGCGGGCTGCTCAAGGTGAACGACTCGCACATCGCCTTCACCGCACCGCTGCCCTCGCACGGGGGCACCGGCCTCACCGGCGGCGCGTTCGGCGAGGCCAACTACCCGCTGCTGCGCACCACTCACCTCCAGGGAATCTCCATCGTTGCGAGCGGTTCCTCGCGACCCTCGGCAAAGGACGGGCACGATGCGCACTCTTGACGAAGCACGCGCGGTCTGCGAGACGTACCTGCCAGGACTGTTGTCCGAGCTGTCCGGCGTCCCGTTCGCCGAGCTCGAGAAGCCGGGCAACCGCGGCCTCGAACTCTTCCGGGCCAGTGGCGGCCCCGGCCTGGTCATCCCCAAGAGCTACTCGGGCGCCGGCGCGAGCCCCCTGGAGGCGATCCAGGTCACCCGCGCGATCGGCGCTGCAGCGCCCTCCCTGTCCGTCGCCTCGACGATGCACCACTTCTCGGTGGCGACCGTCTTCACCCTCGCCGAGAGCCTGCGGTCCAGTGGTGTCGAGTGGGCGCTGCTGGAGGGCATCGCCACCCAGAACCTTCTGGTGTCCTCCGGATTCGCCGAGGGCAACCCCGGGCAGGGCATCCTGTCCCCGACCGTCGGCGGCGTGCGCAAGGACGGCGGCATCGTCGTCAACGGCTCGAAGCGTCCGTGCAGCATGTCACGTTCCATGGACCTGCTGTCTGCGAGCGTCTCGGTGCCGCGGGAGGACGGTGGGAACGAGACGGTCCTGATGCTCGTACCGGCGGAAACCCCGGGCGTGTCCGTCCACCCGTTCTGGCGTAGCAACGTGCTCGCGGGAGCGGAGAGCGACGAGGTCCGACTCACGGACGTCTTCGTCGACGACCGACTGCTCGTGCCCACCGAGGTGGGGGAGCAGGGGGAGCTGGACGAACTGCAGACCGTGGGCTTCATGTGGTTCGAGATGCTGATCACCTCCTGCTACCTGGGCATGGCCAGCGCGCTGGTGGAGCGGTCCTTCGCCGGCGGGAGGACCGACGCGCGGTCGACTGCGGAGCTGGGCGTCCGACTGGAGACGGCGACGCTGCTGCTCGAGGGCATCGCCCGGCAGCTGATGGTGAAGGAGGGCGACAACGCAGCTCTCACCAAGGCCATGATCGCGCGGTACGGCGCTCAGGAGGCGATCGTGGACGCCGCCCGCACGGCGGTCGAGGCGATCGGTGGCATGGGCTTCATCTCATCGCCCGACGTCGCCTACCTCGCCGCGGCCTGCCACTGCGTCAACTTCCACCCACCGTCGTTGTCCAGCTCCGGCCGTGCGCTCGCAGCGAACTTCGCCGGTGACGTCCTGCGATTCGAGTGAGGCCCGATGAAACGTGAGGAGTTCGTGACGGACGACGCGCGCGTCTCGGCGGCGTACCGGCGCACCATGAGTTCGGGGCGCGCCCGCCTCGCCGAGGTACTCGGTGGCCAGGTGGAAGTGGAGTCCTCCGGCGCGTGGATCACCACCAGCACCGGCGAGAAGATCCTCAACGTCGGCGGGTACGGCGTCTTCATCACCGGCGCCCGCCACCCCACCGTGGTGCATGAGGTCGAGCGGCAACTGCACACGCATCCGATCGGCACCCGGATCTTCCTCGATCCCGCTGCCGCGCGAGCGGGCGAACTGCTGACCTCCGTGATGCCGCCGGGCCTGGAACGCGTGCACTTCTCGGGGTCGGGCACGGAGGCGGTCGAAGCCGCGATCAAGCTCGCCCGCCTCAACGGGCGTCGCCGTCTGGTGTCCATGGTCGGCGGCTACCACGGCAAGACGCTGGGCGCCCTGTCGGTGACCGCGAAGCCGACGTTCCAGGATCCGTTCAAGCCGTTGCTGCCCGACGTCGGCCACGTGCCGTTCGGCGACGTCCCGGCGCTCGCAGCCGAGTTGGAGCGCCATCCGGGCGAGGCCTGTGTGATCGTCGAGCCGGTGCAGGGCGAGGGCGGCGTGGTGATCCCCCCACCGGGGTACCTGGCCTCCGTACGGGCAGTGTGTTCGCAGTACGGTGCCCTGCTCGTCGTGGACGAGGTGCAGACGGGCCTCGGCCGGCTCGGCTCCTGGTGGGGCTGCGAAGCCGCCGGGGTCAGCCCCGATGTCCTGTGCTCCGGGAAGGCCCTCGGCGGCGGTGTGATGCCGGTCGCCGCGACCATCGCCACATCAGAGGTGTTCGCGGTGCTCGACCGCGACCCGGTCCTGCACACCTCGACGTTCTCGGCGGCGCCGATCGCCATGGCCGCCGTGTGCGGGGCGATCCGAGCCATCCAGGAGGACGGTCTGGTCGCACGTGCCGCGGCGCTGGGGGCCCTGCTCACGCCGGCGCTGGAGCGCATCGTCGGAACGCACTTGGCGCACCATCCGCACGAGGTGCGCGGAGCGGGCCTGCTCATCGGCATCGAGTTCGCCGATCCGGCCATGGCGGCCGACCTGTTCATCGCGCTCGTCGCCAACGGCGTCGTCGCGAACCTTTCGCTCAACTCGGACCACGTCGTCCGGCTCACGCCGCCCGCGACGATGACGGATTCCGACGTGGAGTTTCTTGTCGACCGGTTCGAACAGGCGGCCAGCGTGGTCGCCGAGCGGAACCCCGAACACGAGGTGCTTGCCGATGCGTAGTCTGGAACTGACGTTGCGTTCCTCCACCGCGGACGCCGATCTGGCGTACCAGCGGATCACCGATTTCGCGAGCTACCCGGAGTTCGTGGACGAGGTCCGATCCGTCGTGGTGCACCCCAACGACGGTGACGGTCCCCTGGTCAGCGAATGGGACATCCTCTTCCGGAACGGCCCGTTGCGCTGGTCCGAAGTCGACTACCTCCAGCCCGGCCAACGACGCATCGTCTTCGAGCAGAAGACGGGGGACTTCGAGGTCTTCCGCGGCTCGTGGCGGGTGGAACCCGTTCCGGGCGGCTGCGAGGTGACCTTCGAGGCCAGCTTCGACTTCGGGATCCCGAGCCTCGCCGGCGTGCTCGAACCCATTGCGACGAAAGTACTCAAGGAAGCCATCGCCACCATCGTGTACCGCCTGCTCGGAGGGGCGACCGTGGTGGGCGACCCGGCGACCGAGGCGGCGATGAACGCACGACTCGGCCGCCCCCGGGAGGCCGACACCGTCCTCTCGGCGTGACACGGGGCTGACGATGGACCACCTGAACCGCTTCGAGAGCAAGGTGACGTTCCGGTTGCTGCGCCTGGAGTACGGTGTCGCGCTCGTCGTGTGCTCGGCGCTCTTCCTGCTGCACCTCTCCGAGGTGCGCTGGCTGCCGGCGCTGGTGCTCTTCGCCTACATCGACGTGATCGGCTACATCCCGGGCGCCATCGCCTACCGGCGCTCCGAGGACGGCCGCATCCCCAAGGTCTACTACGTCCTCTACAACACGATGCACAGCCTCGTCACGCAGGCGGTGGTCCTCGCCGCGTGGGCGGCGGTGCACGGTTTCGAGTGGGCCATGCTCGCCGTGCCCATCCACCTGTGCGGCGACCGGGCCTTGTTCGGCAACTTCCTGAAGTCATTCCGGGTGCGCTTCGAACCGGTGGCACTGCCGACGTTCGTCGAGTTCGACGAACGTGCCGCCCGGCGCAGTCACGGAGATCACCCGCTTCCCGAGCGGGTCTGAGGTGAGGAACTGATGTCCGGGAACACGGAACGCCCCATCATCATCGGCGCGGGCCCGGGAGGTCTCGCGGTCGCGTGGACGCTCAAGGAAGCCGGCCTCGACCCCCTTCTCCTGGACCGGGAGAAGATCGCCTGCTCCAGCTGGCACTCCTATTACCCGTCGCTGCGGATGAACTCGTGGCGCCGGCTGAGCTCGCTGCCCGGCATGCGGCTGTCCTCGGAGTACGGCCCGTGGCCGATGCGCAACGACTTCCTCGCGTACATGAAGAAGTACATCGAGGTCCTCGATCCCGACGTCCGCTACGAGACCGAGGTCCACCGCGTCGACCGCGAAGCCGGCCGATGGGTGGTGCGGACCTCCATCGGGGACCTGACGTCCAGGCACGTCGTCGTCGCCAGTGGCCTGCACCGCAAGCCCTTCATCCCGGACTGGCCGGGGTTGGACGAGTTCGAGGGTGAACTGCTGCACGCGCGCGACTACGAGGTGCCGGACCCGTTCGTCGGCAAGGACGTCCTCGTCGTCGGTTGCGGGCCGACGGGGATCGACATCGCGGTGGCGATGGCGCACGCGGGAGCCTCCCGCGTGCGCATGTCCATCCGCAACATGCCGGTGCTGTTCAAGCTCAGTCCGTCCACGTCACTGCTGTGCCAGGCCATCAAGCACGGCCCGCTGCCGCACTGGCTGGTCAACCGCGCCAGCCTGCTGATGCACCGGATGCAGTGGGGCGACCTGTCGCGGTACGGGCTGCCCATGCCGAAGGAGGGCACGATGGCGGGCACGGCCCGCATCGGCCACGCCTACGGCGCCATCGACCGGGGGCTGGTGCCCGCCGTCCGCGAAGGGACCATCGGCATCGTGCCCGGGGTCACGGGCTTCAACAAGAAGGCCGTACTGCTGGAGGACGGCACGAGCATCAAGCCGGACGTCGTCATCGCCGCCACGGGACAACGGCCGGGCATGGAGCCGCTCGTAGGACACCTGGGTGTCCTGTCGCAGCCGGGCGGCCGGCCGATCGTCCATGGCGGTCGGACCGTGCCGCACGCCCCCGGGCTCTACTTCCAGGGCTACCGGCTGCCGCCCGGACAGCTGCCCGACATGGCTGTCGACGCCCGGGCGATCGCCCGGGACATCACCGGCAGCCGCCGGTTCGCGCTGCCCCACGTCCTCAGGAGCAGGCGATGACGGCACCCGGAACGCCCTGGGCGAGCAGCGGCTTCACCGCGCCCCGACCCCGGCTGCACGGTACCCACCGCTGCGACGTCGCGGTCATCGGCGCAGGTCTCGCGGGCTTGTCCACCGCGGTCGAACTGCTGGAGCACAAGCCTGAGTTGAGGGTGACGGTCCTGGAGGCGGACCACGTGGCGGCGGGTGCCAGCGGCCGGGGAACCGGGCTGCTCGGCCCCAGGCTGGGCCCGGCACTCACCACCGTGCGCCGCAGGTACGGCGACGACCTCGCGCGTGCCACTTACCTCTGGTCGCTCGCCGCGGTGCAGCACGTGCTCGACCTCGTGGAGCGCCACCGGATCAGCTGCGACCTGACCCCCGGCAGCCAACTCGTCGTCGCCACCGGCGAAAGGGCCGCCGAGCAGCAGTGGCGGGAGGCGGACGCCGCCCGTGCGCTCGGCGTACCCGTGTCGTTCGTCGGCCCCGACGCGCTGCCACCGGTAGCGGCCCGGTACGCCAGCGGCCTGCGCTACTCCCACGCCGCCACCCTCGATCCCGCCGCGCTCACGGAACAGCTCGCACGGATCGGGGAACAGCGCGGCCTGACCGTCTTCGAACGCAGCCGGGTGCGCGGCGTGCGGCGCGGCCTGCTGTTGACGGTGTCCACGGACGACGGCGAAGTCGTCGCCGATCACGTCGTCGTCGCCGTCAACGCGTACGGCGGGGCGCTGAAGGCGCCGACGGGCGTGGTCGGCGTACGCGTACAAGCCGGAGTCACGCGGAAGCTCACCGACGACGCCCTCGCTGCGCTGGCGGGGCTGCACACCGAACCACTGATCGAGCACGGTGAGCTGTCACCGTACTTCCGGCTCACGGCTGACGGGCGGCTCGTGGTCGGCGGACGCGACGTACGGCGCGGTCCCCACGGGTCGCTCGCGCCCAGTCCGGGCAGGCTCGGCGCGGCGGTACGCGCGCTGTCACCGGCACTGTCCGACGCCCAGGTCGAGGCGACCTGGGCGGGACCCGTCGCCGTCACCCGCGACGGCCTCCCGGTCGTCGGCCACCACCCCGACGACCCCAGGCTGTTCCACGCAGCGGGGTGCAACGGTCACGGGCTCGCCATCTCCGTCCACCACGGCGCCTATCTGGCGCGGTGGATCGCCGACGGGGACAGGGACCCGCTGACCTCCGCGCTGCCCTGGATGCGCCCGAAGGGCCCGTGGATCCCGCGCGGGCGCCTCGTGGACCGCGTGCTCGACCGCTACCTCGCCCGTCTCGCGGACGAGTCCGACCCGCGTCACGCACCGGGTCGGGTGACCGACACGGAGCCGGCGGCGACCGGCAGCCACGTACGACCGACGGAGGGACGACCATGAGCGGCGTCGGACGGGACACCGCGAACGCCAACCAGCGGCTGGCGACATCGGCGTCGATCAACAGCGTGTCGATCTCCGAGCCGATGGACGGGATGCCGCCCGGGCCGCCGGAGTCGGTACTGCGGCAGACGATCCGCTTCCGGCGCGGCCGCCAGCACTACCTGCCCGAGATGCACGACCGGTTCGGGGACATCGTCACCCTCCGGGTGGTGCCCGGCGGGCCGTTCGTGATCCTGCGCAACCCCGAGCACATCAAGGAGGTGTTCAAGGGCGCGCCGGAAGTCTTCCACGCCGGCGAGGGCAACGCGCTCCTGGTACCGATCGTCGGCCGCCACTCCGTACTGACCCTGGACGCGCCCGAGCACCGGCCGGCACGCAAGCGGATGATGCCGCCGTTCCACCACGAGCGCATCGCGGCCCTGACCGCGACCATGCGGGACATCGCCGAGCAGGAGGCACGCAGTTGGCCCCTCGGTACACCGGTCAGACTCCTGGACCGGGCCTACGCGCTCACCCTGGACATCATGATCCGGGTGGTGTTCGGCGTCGATGACCCGGTCCGCGCGGCCGCTCTGGGCCGTGCCCTGCGCCGCGTCGCCGACATCGGACTGACGGACATCCTGGTGTGGATCCGCCCGGAGCTGGGCAAGGTGTGGCCCTGGCGCAACGTGGTGCGCAACCTGGAGCACGCCGACGAGCTGATCTACGCCGAGATCGCCCGCCGCCGTAAGGACCCGCAGCGGGCGATGCGATCGGACGTGTTGTCCATGCTGCTGGCGGACCAGCCCTCCGACGAGATCGTCCGCGACGAGGTGATGACCCTCCTGGTGGCAGGCCACGAGACCACAGCCGTCGCGCTGGCCTGGCTCTTCGAGCGCCTGCTGCGCCATCCCCGGGCACTGGCCCGGGTGCGCGAGGGCATCGACGAGCCGAAGGACCCGTACCGCACCGCGGTCTTCAAGGAGGCGTTGCGGGTCCGGCCCGTGATCCACAACGTCGCGCGGCGACTGACGGAGCCGATCGAGCTCGGGGGCTACCGGCTGCCCGCAGGTGTCTCGGTGCTCCCTTCCGTCGGGGCGGTCCAGTCCGACCCGCGGTTGTGGGGCCCCGACGCCCGGCTGTTCCGCCCGGAGCGCTGGTTGGAGTCCACCCCGCCGCAGAACGCCTGGATCCCCTTCGGCGGCGGAGCACGGCGTTGCCTGGGTGCGATGTTCGCCCAGGTGGAGGTCGAGACGGTGCTCGCGGGCGTGCTGCGCGCCGTTGAACTCAGGGCCGTCGACCCGGGCGACGAGGGCAGCGCCATGAACCACATCACCATGGTCCCCAAGCGAGGAGCCCGGGTCGTCGCCGTGCGTCGGCTCGGGGCGCGGGGCGGACGCGTTCGAGGAACGGCATCGGCAGAGGGAGAGGAAACGTGACACGAGGTCAGCGCGTGGCCGCCATCGTCAACCCGGCGGCCGGCGGCGACGGTGACCGGATGGTCGCCGTGCTGGAGGCGGCGGCCACCGAGATGCACACCTTCAGGACGGCGGCCCCGGGCGACGCCACCGACATCGCGTACAAGCTGGCGTCCGACCCGGAGCCGCCGGACGTCATCGTCGCCGTCGGCGGCGACGGCACGGTCCTCGAAGTGGTCACCGGCCTGCACCGGTCCGGGGAGTCGTCGGCGACCCCCGCCGTGCCGCCGCTGCTGGTCGCACCCGGCGGCACGGGCAACTCGGTCTACCGCGGGTTGTGGGACGACGCACCGTGGGACGACGTTGCGGGACGCGTGCTGGCCGGGCAGACCGAGGTCCGGACGATCGACCTGGCCCGTGTCGAGCAGACCGGCGACCTGGTGGTACTCGGTTCGGGAAGCGGCCTGTTCGCGGCGACGCTGGTGGCCGCCAGGAACCGCCCGGAGCGGGGGCGCGACCTGCTGATGGCGGCCGCGCTGGCCGCCATGGAGTCGCACGAGCCCTACCCGGGGCGCGTCTCGATCGACGGTGACGTGCTGTACGAAGGCGGCATCGTCGAGACGATCGTGGGCGGATTCCGCTACCGGGGAGGGCTGCTGAACCTGGTGCCGCGATCCGTGCTGGACGACCGGCTGCTGGACATCACCGTCGTCACGTCTGCGGCGGACATGAACGCGTTCGCCGCGGCGGCCGTGCAGGGCGACGTGTACGCCGTTCCCGGCATCCGGTGGGGGCGGGGCCGGTGCATCACCGTCGAGCGCACCGACGGACAGCCGGTGCTGTACGAGCACGACGGCGAGGTCATGCCCGAGGACACGCCCGCGTACGACGTCCGCGTCCTGCCCGGGGCACTGACCGTGCTCACGGCGAAGGACGCGCCGCCGTGGTTCGGGGAGGGATGATCGTGGTCGATGTCGCTCCTCCCGGCACGGGCGAGCGGGCGCCGGACGCGGCCGCTTGCCGGACGTACTACCGCAGGCTGGCCGCCGGTGTCGCCGTGGTGACCGCGTGCGGCGCGTCGGGGTGGTCGGGAACGACGGTGAGCACCCTGACGAGCGTGTCGCTGTCGCCGCCCGTGATCCTGTGTTGCCTGTCGCGCGGTTCGCGGACCCTGGCGGCCGTCCGGCACGCCGGACGCTTCGGGGTCCATCTGCTGTCCGAAGACCAGGCGCACCTGGCCGACCGCTTCAGCCGGCCGCCCAGTGACGGCGCGCGCTTCGAGGACCTGGGACACGAGGTCCGCCTCGTGCGCGGTGTCCCGGCGATCACCGGAACGCTGGCCTTGGGGTGGTGCGACGTGGCGGCCCTGCACGAGGTGGGCGACCACGTCGTCGTGTACGGGCGGCTGACCGCGGTACGGGTCGCCAGCGGGCGCCCGCTGCTGTGGCACGACCGCTCCTACCGGACCGTCGAGGAACGGGCTGCTGCGATGAGCGCCCTGGCATGACGCCGGCCCCCGACCACCGTCGCCCAACGAGGAAGTCCGCCATGACGACCACCACGTCCGCCGACGCACCGGTGCACCCCGCCGGCGAACCCACCCCGAGTCTGACGGCCGAGCTCGCCGGCTGGGCGCGGTCGGTCACCCACGACGACATCCCTCCGGACACCCTGGCGGCGGCACGCAGCCAGCTCATCTCGAACCTGGCCGCGGTCCGCGGGTCGCTGGACCACCCGGTGGGCCGGCGCGTCGTCGCCGCGTTCGGGCCACCGGACCAGACGGACCCCAAGCAAGCCGGCCACGTCCTGGCGGCGCTGGCGACGGTCCTCGACTTCGACGAGGTGGCCTACTCGGGGCACGTGTCGACGGGCGCCGTGAACGTGGCGGTGGCGGAGGCGCTGCGCGGCGGGCTCGACGGCAGGTCGCTGCTCACGACGATCGTCACCGCCAACGAGTGCGCGGCGCGCATCTCGGCCGCGACGATCCTCAGCCCCTTCTTCCGCGGGCAGACCAACACCCACTGCCACCTCGCGAGCGCCGCGGTCGCCCGGCTGCACGCCCGCCGTGCGCCGCTGGAGCAGTGGACGGCGGGGCTCGGCCTGGCTCTCGGCATCCTGGCGGTGCCGCTGCACCACGGCGTCGTGGCCGGGGACGGCAAGGCCCTCAGCGCGGCCGCACCCGTCCGGCTCGCGCTCGACGCGTGCGATGCGGCGGCGCAGGGGCTCCGGGGTCCCGAGGCGATCCTGGAACACCCGGAAGGCCTGCTGGCCCACCTGTCCGCGGTGCCGCTTCCCGACGCGGTCACCGAGGGCCTCGGGCGCCGCTGGCACACCGACACGCTGACCTACAAGCGCTTCCCGGGAAGCGCCTACCTGCACGCCGCCTTCGACTGCGCGGAGCGGCTGTACGCACGGTTGGGGTCCGTGGACGCCTCACGGGTGCGGCGCATCACCGTCCACGGCTCGTTGCTCACCTGGCAGATGCAACGGAAGGTCGCCCCCGCCCTCGACGGCCCCCGCACCGGAGTCTCGGCAGCCACGCTCTCGGTCGGGTACGGGGTGGCGACGCTCTTGCTGACGGGGGAGCTCGGGGTGGCCGACTTCACCCCCGGGGCGCTGGCCGACGAGGCCCGGTGGGCCCTGGCGGACAAGGTGGCGGTGGAGCACGACATGCAGTTGTCGTTGCGCATGGCCAGGGCCACGTCCCCCCTGGGCGAGGCGTTGCGCCAGGCGGGGCGACGGGCGTTGGAGTGGCCCGAGCTGCTGACGTGGACGGGCCGGGACGCGCCCCACATCCTGGCTTCCCTGGGGGAGCCCGAGGAGACCTTCGAGGACGCGACGATGGCCATCGGCGCACGGGTCGACCTGGAATGCTCCGACGGCACCGTGATGAGCGAGGAGTGCGAGTCGTTCACCGGGTCTGCGGGTCCGCAGACCCGACGGGGGCACGGGACCCTCGTGCGACGGAAGTTCCTCGCCGTCGGCGGCTGCGAAGAGGTCCTGTCCGAGCTCGAACGCATCGAGCACCTGGACCCGGCTCGGACGGCCGACGTGCTGGGCCGAGCGGTGCGCGGCGGCGCGGACTGACGGTTCGTGCGGGCGGCCCCGTGCCTACGGGACGCGGGGCCGGTACCCGAAGCCGCCGTCCGGTGGGGCGAGGGGCCCTCCTTCGGCCGTGACCGTACCCGCCGTTCCCGCCTCCGCCTCCGCCTCACACCGCGCGCCCGCGCTCGAGCTGCCCGATGATCGAACCGAGTTTGACGCGCGTCGATATCGAGAGTTTCCGGAAGATGTTGCGCAGGTGGAAGTTCACCGTGTGCGGAGAGAGTCCGAGCCGCTGCGCCACTTGCTCGTTCGTCATGCCCTGCCCCACGAGACGGGCGATCTCGGTCTCCCGGAGCGTGAGTGATCCCAGCGAGGCCGGACGGGCCGGGGGCGTCGTGCCCGCGTCGTCGGGTGGAACGTCCGGCCGGGGCACCGTGGCGGTGGACTCCGCCGGCCCCGGGGGGTCTTCCGGCACGGCGACCAGTGGCCGGCCGAACTCGCAGGAGGACGCCGGGTCGGGGGTTCCGCCGGCCAGCGCCGTGCGTGCGTGGAGCGCGGCCACCTCCAGCAGGGCGACGCCGCGATTGCGTTCCGCCAACTGCTCGATCTCCCGCACCGACCGCTCGGCCAAGTCGGTGTCGCCGGCTTGCCGCGCGACACTGACCAGCCAGGCCGGCCGGCCCGGATCCTCGATGAAGGACCCTGAACGGGTGCCCAGCAAGTGCCACTTGGCGCGGATGCGGTCGGCGGCCGCACGGGGGCCCTGACGAGCCAGGAGCAGGACGACCTCCGCGAACGCGGCGCGGAAGTGGGAGTCCGGCATGGAGTAGTAGTCGGATCTCGCGTGGAACAGCTCGAGGTCCTCGGCGGCCTCGTCCCACTCCGCCCGGCTCACGTGCACCATCGCCGCGACCGACAGGGCGATCTTCATCCCGAAGGCCGAGTCGTACTGCTGGCTCATCCTCATGGCCAGGCGTATCGAGTGCATGGCCTCGTCGAAACGGCCCGTCTGCCACTGGAGGAGTGAATTGAGGGCCTCCGGCACCGACCCGAACGCGAGGAGCCCGGCACTCCGCACCATCCCGCGCATGTCGCGGATGACGCGCTCCGCCTGGTAGGAGACATGAATGTCGATCAGCTTCTTCGCAAGCAGGAAGTCGGCGTAGAACCGCCACATCGGCGCCGCGTCCTTGGCGTGTTGGACCGCCGACTGGTTGAGCCACAGTCCCTGGGTCAGGTCCCCGGAGTGCCAGCGCTCGACCGAACTGAGGCACAGCGACATGACGCTGAGCGCGTCGGGTGGGGAAACGCTCCCTGCATCCGCCTCGATCAGCGAGCGCAGGACGTCCTCGCCGGCCAGGGTCGCGACCAGGTGGCGGAAGGCGATCACGTCACGGCGGGCGGCCGTCGTGTCGTCCAGTTCCCGGAGCGCTGCGTCGATGGAGTCCAGGGCCGGGCCGCTGTGGCCGCGGATGAACCAGATCTTGGCGTCGTCGAGTTTCCTCAGGGCATCGGTTCCCAGTTCCCATGAGTGCTGGGAACTGATGAGGTAGAGCACGTCGCCGACGGTGGTGATTCTCGGCACGCGCCACTCGGGCGTTCTCCTGGAACCGCGATCTCCCTTGATCATGGAGCTGTTCATCTTCTCCCCCGTGCAAGCGCATGTCGAGCTTGAAGTGATCCGTCGTCAGGGATAGGGCGTGGCGCAACCCCTGTGCGGGCGGGATGGTACACATGTCGGGCCGCTTTCCGGTCGGCCCTCGTGCGTCTGGAGAACGTCTGATCGGCGCCGCGGGGAAGTGTGCTCCGGGCAGCACGGGGGCGCTGGTCGCAGGGAATGCGCGAGCGGGCGCGAGGGAACGTCGTCAGGGGTCGAACACCGTCATCGGGGACTCCGTTCCCCTTGCTCGTCGTCAGTGCGTCGGGGCGGCCCCGGAGAGCCGGCGGAAGCACAGTGGCTCCTCATGTGCATGGCCGACCCCCCGTCGTCTTCACTTCCGGTGCAAGGTTAAATCGGGCCCACCTGCCCTCGCCAGGACTATCAGAAGGCGCCCACGTGTTCGAGCCATCGGCCGGAGATACGGAGTCAGCTGCTTTCGTCCGCATAGATTTGTCAACATTCCATCTATGTCGACTTGTGTATCAATGCACCACTTCCTCCTCGGGATTCGACGGACTGCGGTCCCATGCGGGTGGTGCGAGGGGTCCCGGGGCGAGTGGATGCTTCCGGCTTCCTGCGACGCGGGGGACGCGCACGTCCGGCCCGGTTGGCTGGGAACGAGCCGCGCGACGCGGTCGGTCGGTGCGCGGAGCGCCGGGCGAGGGCGAGGCGTATGTGACGTGGGTCATAGGTGTTATTGGCTGATTGTCCATGGAACGCCGGCGCCCGGGAGTTGATCGTCCACGAGCCCCCGGTTCGTGCGATGCGCCTCGCGAAGCAGCGCTCGCCGGGGAGGATCGGCACGGTGGTGCCCAACCTGTGCGACGTTGCGCCGTCCATCCCCGGGGGCCGCGCAGGAAGCCCGCGCGGTCCGAGTGGGGCACCGGTCCTCCCCTGCGGTCCGTGCGCCCGTGAGGCGCGTACGGGTACCCGGACACGGACCAGCCAGGTCGCACCTCGACCAGGAACGGCCAGTCCGGCCGGAATCCGGTGACCCGGCCGGACTGGGTCTCGGCGGAGACGTCCTCGGTGTGGGCACCCGGCCCGGTCGGGCCGGGTGCCGGTCTCCGCTGGGCGGCCGGGACGCGACGTCAGCGCACCGGTTGGTTCACCTTCTCGACCTTCTGGGTCCCGTTCAGGGTCCGGTAGGAACGGGCCCAAGTGGACGTCGCGTCCTGCTTCGTCCGGTCGGACAGCGTGTAGTAGTCCATCTGAGTGCGCTCGGCGGTCACGTCGAGGACGCCGTAGCCGTGGTGGTCCATGTCGACCCACTTCACATGGCGGTTGGCGAGCTTGACCGCGCCCTGCGCGAGCAAGGACACCGTGCCCGGGGGGACATGCAGGATGTCGTCCAGGTTGTCGGTGGTGACGGACGCCACCACGAACTCGGTGGCGGCCGACTGCGACAGCGGGTACGTGGCGGCCGTCACCGGAACGTCGTTGGCCCAGGCCGTGTGGATGTCGCCGGTGAGGAAGACGGTGTTCTTGATGCCCCGGTCCGTCAGGTGGTGCAGCAGTTCCTTGCGGTCGTCCGTGTAGCCGTCCCACTGGTCGACGTTGACCGCGAGGCCTTCCTTGGGGAGACCGAGCAGCTCGGCGAGTGGCCCCAACAGATAGGCAGGAAGGGAACCGAAGGCGACCGGCGAGATCATCACCGAGGTGCCGACCAGCTTCCAGGCCGCGTCGGACGCCGCGAGGCCGGACTTGAGCCAGTCGAGTTGGGCGCGACCGGTGATGGTGCGGTCGGGGTCGTCGACCTTGCTGCTGCCCACCTTCACCTGCTCCGAGCGGAAGGACCGCAGGTCCAGCAGGTGCAGATCGGCCAGCTTGCCGAAGCGTAGGCGGCGGTAGACGGTGCCTTCGGTGGCGGTGCGGACCGGCATCCACTCGAAGTACGCCTGCTTGGCCGCTGCGGCACGGGTGGCGTAGTCGCCCTCGGTGCCCGGGGTGTGGTTCTCGGCGCCGCCGGACCAGGCGTTGTTGGCTATCTCGTGGTCGTCCCAGATCGCGATGACCGGGTGGGCGGCGTGCATCGCCTGGAGGTCGGTGTCGGTCTTGTACGTGCCGTGGCGGGTGCGGTAGTCGGCGAGGGTGAGGATCTCGTGCTTGGGTTCGTGCTGGCGTACGACGTACTTCGCCTCCGGGATGCGGCCCGTCCCGTACTCGTAGATGTAGTCACCGAGGTGGAGGACCGCGTCCAGGTCGGCGCGGGCGGCCAGGTGACGGTACGCGGAGAAGTAGCCGTTCTCCCAGTTGGCGCAGGAGACGACGCCGAAGCGCACGCCGGACGCGCTCGCCTCCACGGCGGGGGCGGTGCGGGTGCGGCCGACGGGGGAGAGGGCGGTGCCGGAGCTGAAGCGGAAGTAGTAGGCGGTGGAGGGGTGCAGACCGCGCACGTCGACCTTGACGGTGTGGTCGTTCGCGGCGGTGGCGGTGGTCTGGCCGCCGGCCACGATCCGGGAGAAGCCCTTGTCCTCGGCGACCTCCCAGTTCACCTCCGTGGCGGGGCCCCTGCCGGAGCCCGGCACGGCGTCCGGGGAGGGGGTGACCCGCGTCCAGAGCAGCACCCCGTCGGGGAGCGGGTCACCCGAAGCGACACCGTGGAGGAAGGCGGGAGCCTGCTCGGCGGCGGAGGCGGAAGAGGAGGATATGGTGCCGGCCATCACGGATCCGGCGAGAGCGGTGGCGGCAGCAGCCTTGACGACCGAGCGCCGGCTGGCAGTCGTACGGACTCTGTTAGTCACGGCCCGTCAGACTACTGACTGGTTCGGCAAACGGGCAGACGTGTGCACGGAAGTTCACTTTGCGGGGCGTGTGGTGGACGAGACCCCTTGCGTCACTTCTCCCGGGGACTCCGCAGCACGCCTCATGACGGTCCACTCGGAGGATGCGCGAGCAAACCAAGCGTGCCGCGCGGGCGGAGTCGGCCGACCCCTAAAGCCAATCCCGACGCTTGAAAACCACGTACAGACTGACGCAAACCACTGCCATCAAGCCGATCGCGAACGGGTAGCCGAACGCCCAGTGCAGCTCGGGCATTTCCTGGAAGTTCATGCCGTAGATCGTTCCCACCAAAGTGGGTGCAAACAGGATGGCGGCCCACGCGGAGATCTTCTTGACCTCCTCGTTCTGTTCGAAGCCCGCCTCCGCCAGCGCCCGCATCTCCGCGTTCTGCTGCTGCGTCACCAGGGTCGTGTTGACCGTCAGGATGTCGGCCAGGGCCTGGCGGAAGCCGTCCACGCGCTCGCTGGTGTGGGTCACGTGGTCGGCGACGTCGCGGAGGTAGCTCTGGAGCTCCTCGTCGGTCCCGTACTTGGCGAAGCCGGCCATCAGCCCGTGGAGCATGCCGACCAGGGGGCGGGTGGCCCGCTGGAACTCGACCATCTCACGGGCGAGTTCGTAGATGCGCCGGGACACCGCGGGGTCCCCGCCGAAGACCTCGGTTTCGATCTCGTCGATGTCGTTCTGTACGCCCGCGACAACAGGGGCGTACCCGTCGACGACCGCGTCGAGGATGGCGTACAGCACGGCCTCGGGACCGAGGGCGAGCAGTTCCGGGGTGTCCTCCATCCGGCGACGGACCGCCGACAGATCGGGGGCGGCGCCGTGGCGGACCGTGATGACGAAGTCGCTGCCGACGAAGACGTGGAGCTCGCCGAAGTCGACCTCTTCCTGGGCGTCGAGGTACCGGGCGGCACGCAGGACGACGAAGAGGGTCTCGCCGTAACGTTCCAGCTTCGGCCGCTGATGTGCCTCCATGGCATCTTCGACCGCCAGTTCGTGCAGGTCGAACTCCTCCGCCAGCGACACCAGCTCGGCTTCGGACGGTCGGTGCAGGCCGATCCAGGCCATGCCGGCCGGTTGCTCGCGCAGCTGTCGGAACGTCTCGGCGAGCGAGGCGGGGGACGAGACCCGGCGGCCGTCGCGGTAGAGCGCGGCCTGCACGATGCTGCCCTGGTCCTTCTGTACCCGCCCGGACGCGGCGGGCGTGGCTTCGGGGCCCGGCTGGGCGGGCGGAGATCCGGAAGCGGTGAAGCGGTGGCGCCACGCGTGCTTCTTCGGTGTGGGGGCCGGCTGCGCTCGTCGGTCGGACATCCAGGTCACCTCCCGCGCGACGTCCTCGCATGCGTGCATGCGGCCCTGATCGGCCACGGAGCAGGATATACGGGCCGGATCCCACCGGCATCGCAGCCCGCGGCCTGGTTGCGGACAGAAACTGTCCGCAACCAGGGATAGCGTACCGTCATGGCCTCGCAGACGTCCCCCGTACTCGGACTCCGTGCCCTCAACCGCGCCACCCTGGCCCGTCAGCTCCTGCTGTACCGGGACGCGGAGCACCGGACCACCGCACGGGCGGCCGTCGCGCGCCTGGTCGGGCTGCAGGCGCAGAACGTGAAGCCTCCCTATTACGCCCTCGCCGCCCGATTGCACGACTTCGATCCGCAGGAGCTCGCGGCGCTCATGGAAGCGCGCGAGGTCGCACGCACGGTCACCCTCAGGTCCACGATCCACACCCACACCGCGGACGACTGCCTGTCCCTGCGTCCGTTCGCCCAGCCAGGAGGCCCGGAGCGGGAGCTGGCGGTATTCGCCAAGCGGCTGGACGGCGTCGACCTCGACAGGCTCGCAGCCGTCACCCGGGAGCTCCTCGACGAGCGTCCCCGCCCGATCGGTGACCTCAGGGCGGCCCTGGTCGCCCAGTGGCCGGACGCCGACCCGCTCGCCCTCACCGTCGCCGCACGGTGCCTCCTGCCACTCGTGCAGGTCACTCCGCGAGGGCTCTGGGGCAGGAGCGGCCAGGTCACGCTGACCACCGCGGAGCGGTGGTTCGGCCGGGCAGTGGAACAGGCCCCCTCCTCCGACACGATGGTCCTGCGCTACCTCGCTGCCTTCGGGCCCGCTTCGGTCAAGGACATGCAGACCTGGTCAGGACTCACCAGACTGCGCCCGGCGTTCGACCGGTTGCGCCCCGAACTGCTCACCTTCCAGGACGAGAAGGGCGTCGACCTGTTCGACCTCCCCGATGCACCCCGCCCCGACCCCGACACTCCCGCACCGCCGCGCTTCCTCCCGGAATTCGACAACGTGCTGCTCTCCCAT
The DNA here is from genome assembly GCF_042755225.1 of Streptomyces sp. NPDC059169. NCBI lineage: Bacteria > Bacillati > Actinomycetota > Actinomycetes > Kitasatosporales > Streptomycetaceae > Streptomyces > Streptomyces sp. NPDC059169. The sequence goes on from NZ_JBHZCF010000004.1 coordinate 316,172, forward strand.
GCCGACCGCTCCCGCATCGTCCCCGGGGACGCCAAGGGGCGCACGTGGAAGGGGAATCAGCCCTACCGCGTCTTCCTCGTCGACGGTTTCCTCGCCGGGATCTGGCAGCTGGACGAGACCGCGGACGCGGCCGTGCTGACCGTGCAGAGCTTCGGCACGCTCACGCGGGCGGAGCGGGCGGCCCTGGCCGAAGAGGGCGAGCGGCTCCTCACGCGCATGGCCCCGGCTACGAACCGCCAGGTTCGGTTCGGGCAGTTCGCCCAGCCGGTACGCGCCCGACGCGCCGCCGGTCAGTGACCCGCTGCGACGACGCGTCACGGTACGACGGACCGGCGGGCACGCCAAGGGGGACCTCGATCGCGTCACCGTCGGCGCCCCGTGACGCGCGCACGGTGACTACGGCAGCAACCCCGCCCGCCTGGCCGCCACCACGGCCTCCGTCCGGGTGTGCGCGCCCAGCTTGCGCATGGCCGCGCGCAGGTAGCCCTTGACCGTCTCCGGGCGCAAGCCCAGCCGTTCGGCCGCGGCCGCATTGGTCGCGCCCACGGCGACGCAGGCCAGCACGTCCAGTTCCCGCGGGGCCAGGGCGACGTCCGGTGCCGTCGGCATCGGACCACGGCCCGGGTCGCCCGCGGCGGCCAGCCGCACACAGACGGCCAGCAGCTCGTCGCGGACCGACGGGTCGGAGGCCCGGGCAGCCAGTGCGCGCAGCTCGCCGTGGACCTCCCGCACCTCCTCCCAGCACCGCAGCCCGCCCGGACCCGTCACGGGCTCGCGCACCACCGTGAGCAGCCGTTGCACCTCGTCCTGCACGACGAGGGACTGTTCCACGTCCCGTGCCGCGGCCACCGCGGCGTCGAGGGTGCGTTCTCCCAGCGGCAGTGGCTGCCGCAGCGCGCCGTAGAGCACGCCGCGTACCCTGCGGCGCACCACCACCGGCACCGCGAGGACCGATCTCAGTCCCTCGGCCGCCACCGCCGTGTCGTACTCGTGGCTGATGTGCCGGGCCGCCGGGTAGTCGGTCACCGCACACGGCCGCGACACGGCGATCGCCTTCCCGCCGAGGCCGCTGCCCGAGCAGACCGCCAGTCCGCGCAGCGCGCCCGTGGCCGCGCCGCTCAGCTCGGCGATCCGCATCCGGCGCGGTTCGTGCAGCAGCCCGCCGAAGGCGACCGGCAGCCCGGTGGCACGGCGGAGGCGCAGCAGCGCCGTGCGTATCTCCATCGTCTGGGCCGTTGGGTTCATGTGTTCCCGTCCTCCCGACAGCACAGCACCCCCGTACGGGGGTAGTGAGACCTGCGTCACTGATTACACGATGTCGGTGACCGGTCCCGCAATGAGGAGGGCACATGACGGTTGGCAGCGCGACGGAGAGGTTCCGGGCCGCCCGGGACTTCCTGCTGCGGCACCGTGACGACTACACCGCGGCGTACGAGGGGTTCGCCTGGCCCCGGTTCGAGCGGTTCAACTGGGCCCTGGACTGGTTCGACGCGATCGCCGCCGGCAACGAACGCACCGCGCTGCACATCGTCGAGGAGGACGGCACGGCGACCCGGCTGACGTTCGCCGAAACGGCGTCGAGGTCGAACCGCGTGGCGAACTGGTTGCGCGGGCTGGGCGTCCGCGCGGGCGACCGCGTCCTGGTGATGCTCGGCAACCAGACCGAGCTCTGGGAGACGGCCCTCGCCGCGATGAAACTGCGCGCCGTCGTCATCCCCGCGACCCCGCTGCTGGGCCCGGCCGACCTGCGGGACCGGGTGCAGCGCGGCCAGGTGCGGCACGTGGTCGTACGGGCCGCGGACGTCGGGAAGTTCGACGAGGTCCCGGGGGAGTACACCCGCGTGGCCGTGGGGGGTGCGCCCCGGGGGTGGCTCGGGTACGAGGAGGCGTACGGTGCTGCGGACTCCTTCGAGCCCGACGGCCCCACGCGTGCCGATGACCCGCTGATGCTGTACTTCACCTCCGGCACCACCGCCCGGCCCAAGCTCGTCGAGCACACCCACGTCTCGTACCCCGTCGGTCATCTGGCCACGATGTTCTGGATCGGCCTCCGCCCGGGCGACGTCCACCTCAACATCTCCTCGCCGGGATGGGCCAAGCACGCCTGGTCGAACCTCTTCGCGCCGTGGAACGCGGAAGCGACCGTCTTCGTCCACAATTACTCGCGCTTCGACGCGGGCCGGCTGATGGCGGAGATGGACGCGGTGGGCGTCACCAGCTTCTGTGCCCCTCCGACGGTGTGGCGGATGCTGATCCAAGCGGACCTGAGCGCCCTGCGCACGCCGCCGCGGGAAGTCGTCGCGGCCGGCGAGCCGCTCAACCCCGAGGTGATCGAGAGCGTGCGGCGCGCCTGGGGCGTGACGATCCGGGACGGCTTCGGGCAGACCGAGACGGCGGTGCAGGTCTCGAACAGTCCCGGGCAACTGCTGAAGGTCGGTTCGATGGGCCGGCCCAGCCCGGGCTTCCGGGTCGAGCTCCTCGACCCGACCAGCGGGAAGCCGGGCGCCGACGAAGGGGAGATCTGCCTCGACCTGTCGACTGCTCCGGTGGGCCTGATGACCGGGTACCACGGCGATCGGGAGCGCACGGCCGAGGCGATGGCGGACGGCTACTACCGCACCGGCGACATCGGATCGCGCGACGCGGACGGGTACATCACCTACGTGGGCCGTGCCGACGACGTCTTCAAGGCATCCGACTACAAGATCTCCCCCTTCGAGCTGGAGAGCGCGCTGCTGGAGCACCCGGCGGTCGCCGAGGCCGCGGTGGTGCCCGCGCCCGATCCGCTGCGGCTCGCCGTACCCAAGGCCTACGTGGCGCTCGCCGACGGCTGGGAGCCGGGACCCGACACGGCGAAGCAGATCTTCGCGCACTCCCGCTCGGCGCTCGCGCCGTACAAGCGCATCCGCCGGCTGGAGTTCGGTGAACTACCGAAGACGGTCTCGGGCAAGATCCGCCGTATCGAGCTGCGCGAAGCGACAGCCGCGGGCTCGGGCGCCGAGTACGACGAGGGGGATCTTGGATGACCGGGCTTTCGTACCTCCACGGCACCGGTACGACGCCGCTGCTCGGGGACACCATCGGCCGCAACCTGGACCGGGCCGTCACGGAGCACCCGGACCGCGAGGCGCTCGTCGACGTGTCCTCGGGGCGGCGATGGACGTACGCGCAGTTCGGCACGGCCGTCGACGAGTTGGCCCGGGCGCTGCTGGCGCGCGGAGTGGCCAGGGGCGACCGCGTCGGCATCTGGGCGGTGAACTGTCCGGAGTGGGTGCTCGTCCAGTACGCGACCGCCCGCATCGGTGCCGTCATGGTGAACATCAACCCCGCCTACCGGGCCCATGAGCTGGCCTACGTGCTCAACCAGGCGGGGGTGAGCGTCCTCGTCGCCTCCCTCACCCACAAGTCGAGCGACTACCGGGCACTGGTCGACCAGGTCCGCGGCAGCTGCCCATCACTGCGGTCGGTCCACTACATCGGCGATGCCAGCTGGACGGAACTACTGGCAGCGGCCCAGCACGCCGGGACTGACGAACTGGAAGCACGTGAAGCGGAGTTGACCAGCGACGATCCGGTCAACATCCAGTACACCTCCGGCACCACGGGGTTCCCCAAGGGGGCCACCCTCTCCCACCACAACATCCTCAACAACGGCTACTTCGTGGGGGAGATGATCGGCTACACGGAGCAGGACCGGGTGTGCCTGCCCGTGCCCTTCTACCACTGCTTCGGCATGGTGATGGGAAACCTCGCGGCGACGTCTCACGGGGCGTGCATCGTCATCCCCGCGCCGTCCTTCGAACCGGCCGCCACGCTGCGGGCCGTGCAACAGGAAAGCTGCACCAGCCTCTACGGCGTACCGACGATGTTCATCGCCGAGCTCAACCTCCCCGACTTCGCCGACTTCGACCTCGGTTCGCTGCGCACCGGAATCATGGCGGGTTCGCCCTGCCCGGTGGAGGTGATGAAGCGGGTGGTGTCCGAGATGAACATGAGGGAGGTCTCCATCTGCTACGGCATGACGGAAACTGCACCCGTGTCCACCCAGACGCGGCGCGACGACGACCTGGAACGTCGCACCGGCACGGTCGGCAGGGCCCTTCCGCACGTCGAGGTCAAGGTCACCGACCCGGTCACCGGGGTGGTGCTGCCGCGGGGCGAGGCGGGCGAGCTCTGCACCCGTGGCTACGGCGTGATGCTCGGGTACTGGAACGAGCCCGAGAAGACCGCGGAGGCGATCGACGCCGGTCGCTGGATGCACACGGGCGACCTCGCGGTGATCCGGGAGGACGGCTACGTGCAGATCGTCGGTCGGATCAAGGACATGATCATCCGGGGCGGGGAGAACGTGTACCCGCGGGAGATCGAGGAGTTCCTGTACGGCCATCCGAAGGTCGCCGACATCCAGGTGGTCGGCGTGCCGGACGAGAAGTACGGCGAGGAGATCCTGGCCTGCGTCGTCCCCCGCGACCCGGCCGATCCGCCGACGCTCGACGAGCTCGTCTCGTACTGCCGGGAGCAACTCGCGCACTACAAGGTCCCCAGGCGGCTGGAGGTCCTCGACGTCTTCCCGATGACGGTGAGCGGCAAGGTGCGCAAGGTCGAGTTGCGGGAGCGCTTCGGCTGAGACGAGGGGGCGCTGCGGACGCGGCCGCCCCCGGCTCCCGGCCCCGCGCACCCGTGGCGAGCGGACCCGTCACGCCGTGCTCGGGTACGTCGGGTACGGAGGACGTCGCCGAGCGCGGCCGTGGAGGGCGTTGCGGATCGGCGGTCGGTGCCCGGTGGCCGCTCTACGGAGCGGTCGCCGGCGGGGCGCCCGTCTCGAGCAGCTCTTCGGCGGGACCGTTCACCGGTTGCGGTGTGCCGGTGAGGTCCATGACGAACAACGGCACGACGAGTTCGTCCGCCCGGCGCCGAGCCTCGTCCTCGTACCCCGCCAGGGCGAAGAAGACGCTCGTCGCGGACGCGCTCAGTCCGTTCAGCCACAGGCATTCGACGGCGCGCACGGTGGCGGGGCTCGTGCTCGGGTCGACCTGGGCGACCAGTCCTGGTGCCCACAGATCGATCCCCGACTCCGGCTGTTCCTCGGGCTGGACGACATCCTGGAAGCCGAGCCAGCGCAGGTAGTGCGCTGCGGCCGTCACCACGTCCCGGGCGGTGCGGATCGCCACCGGGCGGAAGGCCGGCCGCGGACCGGACGCCGCTGCGGGCACCGGGAGGTGCGAGGGGCACCCCGAAGGGTGGCAGCAGGGCTCGGCGGGGTCCGCGTCCGCTGCAGCAGGGCGAGCCGGCTGCGCGAGCGGATCCGCCGTGTCCGGGGCGGGCGTGCCGAAGCCGGGCGCGCCTAAGCCGGCACCGCCGGGTCCCGTACCGGCACCGCCCGGTCCCACGGCTCCCGGGACGGCACTCCCGGAGGCGGCGGTGGCGCTCCGCGGTGCCGCCGCGGCGCCGGCCGAGGACGTCGGTGCCGCTGTCACCGGTCGCACGGGAATGCGCAGGACCGTACCGCAGGGGCAGCCCAGCTCCGGCTGGGGCCACTCGCCCTCGCGCCCGCACGCCTGGCAGCGGACGCCGACCCATTCGTCGGTCCAGTTGCGGTGTCGTATCGGCACGGGGGGAGCCCCCCGGAGCAGCGGCGGCGCGAGCGGCGCCCCGCACGCACACGGATAGACGGGCGACGCGAACGTGTGTGCACGCCGACAGACCGGGCAGCGCACCGGTACGTGATCTCCCATGCCCATCCCCCTTCGGGCGCGCTCGGCCACGCCACGTGGTCCATCGTCCACCAACCGCGACTCCTTGGGGAGGGAGTTCGGCCATCGCTCGCGGCCCGTTCCCTTGACGCCTTCGGCGACGCATCGTAGATTGCTTCCGAATCGCAGAATATGAATTCCGCATTATGGAAAACAAGCGGAAGTCAGGGAACCCGTCAGGAATCGACGCTCTCAGGTGGCGCGACAGAGCCCGATCCACCAGGCCCGAAGCAGGAGCACACCATGCCTCGTATGACCGCAGCCCGAGCGGCAGTTGAGATCCTCAAGCGTGAAGGCGTCACCCAGGCGTTCGGTGTGCCGGGCGCGGCGATCAACCCCTTCTACAAGGCCCTCAAAGAGGGCGGAGGCATCGACCACACCCTGGCGCGGCACGTCGAGGGCGCCTCGCACATGGCGGAGGGCTACACCCGGACCGCGCCGGGCAACATCGGCGTCTGCATCGGTACCTCCGGCCCCGCAGGTACGGACATGATCACCGGGCTGTACTCCGCCATCGGTGACTCGATTCCGATCCTCTGCATCACGGGCCAAGCCCCCACGTCCGTGATCCACAAGGAGGACTTCCAGGCCGTCGACATCACCGCCATCGCCGGGCCCGTCACGAAGGCGGCGACGACCGTCCTGGAAGCCGCGCAGGTGCCGGGGGTCTTCCAGCAGGCGTTCCACCTCATGCGCTCCGGAAGGCCGGGCCCCGTCCTCATCGACCTGCCGATCGACGTCCAGCTCACCGAGATCGAGTTCGACCCCGAGACGTACGAGCCGCTGCCGGTCTACAAGCCCGCCGCGACGCGGGCGCAGATCGAGAAGGCGCTCTCGCTCCTGCTGGACTCGGAGCGCCCCCTGATCGTCGCGGGCGGCGGCATCATCAACGCCGACGCGTCGGACCTCCTCGTGGAGTTCGCCGAGATCACCGGCACCCCCGTCATCCCGACCCTGATGGGCTGGGGGACCCTGCCCGACGACCACGAGCTGAACGCGGGCATGGTCGGCCTCCAGACGGCCCACCGCTACGGCAACGCCAACTTCTTGGACTCCGACTTCGTCCTCGGTATCGGCAACCGTTGGGCCAACCGCCACACCGGCTACAAGCTCGACGTCTACACGCGCGGCCGCACCTTCGTCCACGTCGACGTCGAGCCCACTCAGATCGGCAAGATCTTTGCGCCCGACTACGGCATCGCATCCGACGCACGGGCGGCGCTGGAGCTGTTCGTCGAGGTCGCCAGGGAACTGAAGGCCGCCGGCCGGTTGCCCGATCGCCGTGGGTGGATCGACGCCACCCAGGAGCGCAAGGCGACCCTTCAGCGCCGTACGCACTTCGACGACGTCCCGATGAAGCCGCAACGCGTCTACGAGGAGATGAACAGGGCGTTCGGGCCCGATACGCGCTACGTCACCACCATCGGGCTGTCACAGATCGCCGGTGCCCAGATGCTGCACGTCTACAAGCCGCGTCACTGGATCAACTGCGGTCAGGCGGGGCCGCTCGGATGGACCATCCCGGCCGCGCTGGGCGTCGCCACAGCCGATCCCGACACACCGGTCGTCGCCCTCTCCGGTGACTACGACTTCCAGTTCATGATCGAGGAGTTGGCCGTCGGGGCACAGCACAGGATCCCGTACGTCCACGTGCTGGTGAACAACTCCTACCTGGGCCTGATCCGCCAGGCGCAGCTCGGGCTGGACCTCAACTTCGAAGTCAACCTCGAATTCGAGAACATCAACTCACCCGAGCTCGGCGTCTACGGCGTGGACCACGTGAAGGTCGCCGAGGGGCTCGGCTGCAAGGCGATCCGTGTCACGGACCCGGGTGAGCTGGGCGCCGCCTTCGAACAGGCGAAGAAGCTCGCCGCCGAGTACCGGGTTCCGGTGGTCGTCGAAGCCATTCTGGAGAGGATCACCAACATCTCGATGAGTCGCACCATGGACATCAGCGACGTCACCGAGTTCGAGGAGGTCGCGACCGAGCCCGGTCACGCCCCCACCGCGATCCTGCCTCTCAAGGGCTGACCGCCGGTCAGGACCCAGGAACCCACCGGGGCCGACGGCCCTCGCACCGATGGACGGATCGGTGCGAGGGCCGACGTGCGTGCCCGACGTCGGGCGACGGCGAAGGGAGCGCCCGGCCCTCGGGGTTCCGTCCGGCCCGCCCGGGCGGCGGTTCCTCAGGACCTGATGCTCGCGCTGTACTTCGTGCCGACGCGGCGGCCGTTCTTCTCCGCCCACAGGTAGATCCGCACTTTGTAGCCCTCGTCGAACGAGTAGTTGCAGGTTGTCTCGGGATCGCCCTTGCCCGTGGTGTCATAGCAGCCGGACCGCAGGTTGTACCAGCCCACGGGGAAAGAGATGTTGGGCTTGTAGTAGCGCTCGAGATTCGCGTGCACGGAGTAGCCGTCGGCGGCGTAATCGGTGATCTTGAGAACTTCTCCGTTGGCCTCGAAATGCGCCGTACCGTAGGAGTTGGACACGGACACCGAGGCCGCGGAGGCCGAGCCCGGCACGGCCACGACCAGTGCGAAACCCGCTGTTGCCGTGACCGCTGCGCTCATCAGTCTGCGTGCCACACGCACCACCCTCTTCACGAAGAGTTCGTCGACAGGACAAACAACTTCCTTGACTCAAACACGAGTTGGAGGGCCCGGCAACAGGATTCGGCTATGCGTGGGCGTGGCGCTCCCTGCCCGTGGCGCACTGCCGTGCCCACGGCGGTGCGCCACGGGAGCCCGGACGTGGACGGGAGCTCGGGCGGTCGGAGCGCGCAGGCGATACCGGCGCCGGCGGCGGGGCAACTCCGCCTCCCACGGTCCGGATCGGAACTCGCCGCGTCCCGCACTTCTTCACGGCCAGTTGCTTGTCGGCCTTGGCGGAGGACGTGTCACCGCCGAACGAGAACGCTGTTGGATCCGACGGTATGGTCGATTCGCTTGGCAAGATCGCAGAGAAGATCAAGGCCAGTCATATCCGCGAAGTTGCCGGCACCCCGTACCAGTACACCGGAAATGCGGCCGGACATCTCCCCGACACAAACTGGTCCGGGAGGCATAGTCCGTACTGCTGGCATCAGCGGGATGGTTTCGTCAACTCCAAGGTCGGCCGCTATGCGCTGAAGTGCAACATGGCGTACGAGCCGACTGGCTTCTCCTATGCGGGAGTGGATGGTGAAGCTGGTACGTACACTACTGAACGTGTCACTGGTTCAGTTTCGTCCGGCAGACACGGCATACGCCGGATCGGTCGTCCATAGGGGTGGGGTATCACATGGAAATGCGTCGACTGGTCAGTGAGTTGATGGCGAGGAGGGTCGACGAGCATCTGGCTGATCCGTTCGAGGCATCTGCGATTCCCCGTATCTACCCTCCGGCCAGCCAGCGGGAGGTCTCCCGACTGGAGGTGACTGCGGGGCAGTCGCTGGATCGCTATTACCGGGATTTCCTTTCGGTGACAGACGGCATGGATGGCTTCTACCTGTCCCATTGTGTGCTCGGTTGCCGGAACCGTTCCGGCGCTAGAGGGACCGGTGCCCTCCAGTTCCGTGATGGGGCGCGAGAAGACGGGACTCCTGCTGACGTAGGTCTGCCGGGCGATGTCGTGCTGTTTCCGGTTTCGGTGAATAGGGACGTCTCTCAAGCGATCTTCATGATCGATTGTCCTGATGTGTTGCCCGAGCGAATTTGGTGGCTAGGGGAAGGTGACAGCATGTTCTTCGGGAACTTTGCCGATTTGCTGGGGTACGCGAATGATCCCCGTTCGTATACGCCCCGGGAAACGGTGGACTGAGCTGGATTCAGGCTGTGACGAACTCGGGCGGAGTATCGCCCCTCTGGTCCATGCCGGGTCGACGGCGGCTCACCCGCACCCGACGACGCGTCCGGCTTCGCGTGGGCGGCGCCCTCCGTGAGGTTGCTGCGGCGTGACCTGCGACGTGAACTCCACTCTGTCGAGGTACCCGAAGACCAACATCAAGTCTGCCGTCCTGTCGGCAATCGGCTGGGCGGATCCGGAACCGACTTGCGGACCCTTGCAACGTGCGCGCGGGGGCCAACGCTTGGCAGACCGGTTCTCGGCAGGACGACAACACCATGAAGAACTACGAGAACCACGTCGCGGCAGCGATTGAGGCGGGGCAGAGAGTCCACTGCAAGGTGACACCGAGACGCAGCGGCCGCCGGACGGTGCCTACCGGGTTTCGTATTGCTGCCTACGGGGCGTTCGGGATCGGCTCCAGGGGCGGCCGGAGGGACGGCGATCGGGGCGCTGTGTCCCCGCAGTGCTGCGTGGTTCCGCCGCTGGTGCCGTCCTGGGTGCGGGACGGTCCGCAGGTGGTGCGGGCCGACGCGTGGGCGGCTTCGTCCCGCCCGTGTTCGGCGGTGTCGTCACGACGTCGCGCGAGACCGCCCCGTGGTTCGCACCCGTGGGTCAAGCCGGCCGGGCATGCGGTGCGGGAGCATCCATCGCACCGCGTTCACGTCCGGTGCGTGACGCCGTGGACTGGCCGCCCGGCGGGCGAGGCTGGCGCGACAGGACGTTCGCGCCGCCGGGCGGAGTCGTGGGGGTGGGCGTCATGGCCCGGTGCCCCGGTGGTGGGCCGGGACCGCGGCGGGGGCGATGGGCTTCGGCCGAGCCCTTCCCTCGGGTCGGGAAGGGGCCCGGTGGCCCTTACCACCGCACTGGCTCGCACGCCGCCGCGGTCCGTACGCCCGGCGCCGACGATTTCTCCGGCGCCGTGTCCTCGCCGCAGGCCACCCCTCATTCGGGCATGCGGTTCGGACGGCGTACGGGAGACGGACCTCCGAGTCGGCTCCCGTACGCGGCCTGGGATTGGTCCCCGCTCGTTCAGTCCTCGCGCAGAGCGCGGACCGCTTCCTCGACGCGCTTGCCGTACTCCGGGTCGGCAGCGTGGAAGTGGGCGAGGTTCTTCTCGATGACGTCGTCGCGGGATACCTGGGACAGGCCGCCCGCGATGTTCGCGATCAGGCGGGACTTCTCGTCGTCCGACATCAGCCGGTACAGCTCGCCGGCCTGGAAGAAGTCGTCGTCCTTGGAGGCTTGCGGGGCGGCGTGGGTGCCCGTCCAGCCGTGGACGGCGAGAGGTGCGGACAGGGGGGTGTCCGTCTGGGTCGGTCCGGAGTACGAGTTGGGCTCGTAGTTCTTGTCCGTCCGCGACCCGTTGCGCGTGGCCATGAAGCCGTCGCGGCCGTAGTTGTCCGCACTCCCTCCGGCAACGGCCCGGGGGGAGTTGACCGGCAGGTGGGTGTGGTTCACGCCGAGCCGGTAGCGGTGGGCGTCCGCGTAGGCGAAGAGCCGGCCCTGGAGCATCTTGTCCGGCGATGGACCGATGCCCGGCACGAAGTTGTTCGGGGAGAACGCGGCTTGTTCGACCTCGGCGAAGACGTTGTCGGGGTTGCGGTCGAGGACCAACCGACCCACGCGCTGCAGCGGGTAGTCCCGGTGCGGCCACACCTTGGTCAGGTCGAAGGGATTGAAGCGGTAGTCCGCAGCCTCGGCCGCGGGCATGACCTGCACGTACAAGGTCCAGGACGGGTTCACCCCGCGCTCGATGGCCTGGAGCAGGTCGGTTTGGTGCGAGTTCGCGTCCTTGCCCGCGGTCTCGGCGGCCTGCTCGGACGACAGGCAGCGGACGCCCTGGTTGGTCTTGAAGTGGTACTTGACGAAGAAGGCCTCGCCCGCGGCGTTGGTCCACTGGTAGGTGTGGGATCCGTAGCCGTTCATGTGGCGGTAGGAGGCGGGGATGCCGCGGTCGCCCATCAGCCAGGTGATCTGGTGCGTGGCCTCGGGAGCGTGCGCCCAGAAGTCCCAGACGTTGTCCGGTTCCTGCCGACCCGTGAACGGGTCGCGCTTCTGCGAGTGGATGAAGTCGGGGAACTTGATGGGGTCCTTGATGAAGAACACCGGGGTGTTGTTGCCGACGAGGTCGTAATTGCCCTCCTCGGTGTAGAACTTCACGGCGAAGCCGCGCGGATCGCGGACGGCGTCCGCACCGCCGAGCGAGTCGGCCACCGTCGAGAAACGCAGGAAGACCTCGGTGCGCTTGCCGATGGCGTTGAGGAAGTCGGCACCGGTGAAGCCCGTGACGTCGTCGGTCACCTCGAAGTAGCCGTAGGCGCCGGACCCCCGGGCGTGGACCACGCGCTCGGGGATGCGCTCACGGTTGAACCGGGCGAGCTTCTCCAGGAGGTGCTGGTCCTGGAGGAGGAGCGGGCCGCCGACACCGGCGGCGGCGGAGTTCTGGTTGTCGGCGACCGGGGCGCCGGACTCGGTCGTAAGCACGCGCTGTGTCATGGGTGGCGGGTCTGGCCTTCCGTGCGGGAGCTGCCGGGGCACCTCCCAGCGGTAGCTGGGGGAGTGTCTGGAGCGTAGGTTCGCCCCGGAGAAAACGTCAACAGTTTGTTGAAGTGGAGGGGGATCCGGACCGCGGCTGCGCCTGGGCGCGACAGGACAGGTGTCGGCGCAGCCACGGCCCGGACGTTCATGGGGGTGCGGACCTCAGTCGTCCGGCCGGTGGGACCGGAGAGCGGGGTCTGTGGGGACTTGTGTCAGGCCGACTGGTGGCCGGACAGCCGCTCCACCGCGCGCAGCAGGGCGGAGTGGTCCAGGCCGCCGTCTCCCTGGGCCCGGAGGGAGGCCACCAGCTGGGCCACCACGGCTCCGACGGGCAGTGCGGCTCCGACGTTGCGGGCGGCGTCGGTGACGATGCCCATGTCCTTGTGGTGCAGGTCGATGCGGAAGCCCGGGGCGAAGTCCCGTGCCAGGAAGTTGTCCTTCTTGCGGGTCAGGACGGTGGAGCCGGCCAAACCGCCGTTCAGGACGTCCAGTGCGGCCCGCAGGTCCACGCCGGACTTCTCGAGGAAGACGACGGCCTCGGCGCACGCCTGGATGTTGACGGCGACGATCAGCTGGTTCGCGGCCTTCACCGTCTGGCCCGAACCGTGCGGGCCGCAGAGCACGATGGTCTTGCCGAGCGCTCCGAGGAGCGGCAGGGCTTCGTCGAAGTCCTCCTGGCCGCCGCCGACCATGATCGAGAGTACCGCCTCGACGGCGCCGGCCTCGCCCCCGGAGACCGGGGCGTCGAGGACCCGGATCCCCTTCTCGGCGGCGGCCTTCGCCAGGTCGATCGAGGTCTGCGGGGTGATCGAGGACATGTCGATGAGCAGCGCCCCCGGCCTGGCGTTCTCCAGGATGCCGTCGGGGCCGTACGCGATCGCCTCGACCTGCGGTGAGGCGGGGACCATCGTGATCACGACGTCGGCGTCCCTGACGGCCTCGGCGATCGAGCCGGCAGTGGTGCCGCCCGCCGCCGCCAGGCGGTCGAGCTTGTCCTGCTCCAGGGTGTAGCCCGTGACGTGGTAGCCGGCCTTCAGGAGGTTCTCGGACATGGGGGAGCCCATGATGCCGAGCCCGATCCAGGCGACCCTGGGAAGGTCCGGCAGGGTGGGGCGGGTTGAGTCAGTGGTGCTCATGGGGGTGCCTTCCTCACGGCTGTGGTGCGTCAGCGGGTTGGGCCGAGCGGGTTCAACGGGTCGAGCGGGTTCAACGGGCCGCGCGGGCTTCGGCCGGGAGCCAGTCGAAGGACTCCGCACTCGGGCGGTCGCCGGCCTTGTACTCCAGGCCGATCCAGCCGTCGTAGCCGGCCTTCCGCAGCTCGTCGAGCAGCTGCTCCAGCGGCAGTGCTCCGGTGCCCGGTGCGCCGCGGCCCGGGTTGTCGGCGATCTGGACGTGGCCGGTCTTCGCGGTGTACGCCTCGATGACCTGGCTGACGTCCTCGCCGTTCATCGACAGGTGGTAGACGTCGAGCAGGAACCTGGCGTTGTCGAGGCCGGTCGCCTCGTTCACCTTGTCCACGACCTCGATCGCGGACGGGGCGCTCACCAGCGGGTAGTGCGGGGACTCCGGCGCGTTGAGCGCTTCGACGAGCAAGGTGGCCCCGATCCGGTGTGCCGCCTCGGCCGCCAGGGCCAGGTTCTCGAGGGCGAGTGCATCCTGGGACGCCGGGTCGACGCCCTCGATGCGGTTGCCGTACAGCGCGTTGAGCGCCGTGCAGCCGACGGAGGCCGCGAACTCGGTCGCCACCTCGATGTTGGCGCGGAACCGCTCCGACTCCCCGCCGGGTACGGACAGCGCGCCGCGGTCCGGTCCCGGTAGCCGTCCGGCGTAGAAGTTCAGGCCCACGAGCTGGGTGCCCGCGTCGTCGAGCGCCTTCCGGAGGGCTTCGAGCTCGGCCTGCGGCGGGGTGGGCGTCTCGATCCAGGGCCACCACAGCTCGACCGCGGCGAATCCCGCGGCAGCAGCGGCGGCGGGTCGCTCCAGCAGTGGGAGTTCCGTGAAGAGGATCGAGAGGTTCACGTCGAAGCGCTGGTCCGTGCCGCGCTTGTGGGTGAAGGGAGGGGCCATCAGGAGGGACGCTCCTTCCGTATTGCGGAAGTTAATTTCTGCTTGATGGAAGAATGCCTGTGGTGGTTCGGGCTGTCAAGGGCGACCTCGAAACGGAGCACCTCCCGTGTTGGGGTCAGAAGCCCTGTTCAGGACGCTGCCGTCGCCGCCCGGGCGATGCTCGCCGGCTCGCCGCGAGGGGGTCGTGGCGCGCCTACCGGTCGACTGACGTCCGACGCTCCCTCCGCTACGGGCTCTGGCGACGGCCTCGCCGTTGCCGGGTCGGCCGATTGGCCGCGGAGGCCGGGGGTGCCCAAGGCCGCGTGGGACGGGCGGCGGTGGCCGGACGCGTCCAGCGGGGCGCGGGTCCCCTGTCGGTCGGGGTGCGTGCGACCGTCACGCCGGGTGCGGGGCCGGCGCCGCCACGGGCCCGCCCCGCCTCGCGCCCCTCGCCTCGATGTGCCCCGCCCTGCCCCGTCGTGATCCCGTCCTGTCATGATGCAGTCCCCTTTCCGGCTGCGGTGCTGCGCGGCGAGTCCGTTCCTGCGTCGCGCCGTACGGGCTCGGGACTCCCCGGGCGTCCGGTGCGTCCCGGGCGGGCGGGTCCCGTCCCGCGGGGAGGGTCTCGGGCGAGGGGAAGGGCACGGCTAACGTGGGGGCATGGTGCGACTGAGAGTGGAGTTCACGACCGAGCCGTTCGACCTCGACGAGGCGCCGGCGCACGCGTTGGTCGCCCGCGAGGTCATCCAGGCCGCCGACCTGGACGCCGTGGACGTGGGGCCGTTCGGCAACACGGCGGAGGGCTCCGCCGACGCCGTGCTCACGGCGGTCGACCTGCTGCTGCGCCAAGCGCTGGGCGCGGGTGCCACCCGGGTCTCGTTGCAGGTCAACGTGATCGGGGAGGAGCTGTGACGGGGTTGGGGTCCGGGGAGCACCCCTTGATCGCTGCGGTGAAGCCGCTGGTCGACGCGATGGGTGCGCAGGTGCTGCCGCCGGAGCAGGCGAAGCCCGATGACGTCGTGCTCGCCTGGGAGGGCGAGCAGGTCATCGCCGTACGGCTGCCTCAGCTCGGGGACTCCCTCGACCACATCCTGGCCGCCATGGAGCGCCAGCACGGCATGCCGCTGTCCGCCCTGGACCGCAAGCTCAAGCAGTCGGTCGTGCGTACGCTGGAGGCGCGCGGGGCCTTCTCCGTGCGACACGGCGTGGAGACCGTCGCCGGGGCCCTCGGCGTCAGCCGCTTCACCGTCTACAACTACCTGAACCGCGAGAACGCCACGAAGGGTGAGTGATCGGTGGCTCCACGCGGGTGGCCACCGTCCGGATGCCGGGACGACGACTCCTGTATCCGAGCGGAATTCAACAAAGTGTTGACGGAGTGGTGGTAGAGGGCGTTAGCTATCCGCAGCCCGTCCGACGCACCTTGCAGCACAGCCACGGAGGCTCCCGTGACTTCGTCTTCCGTTCCGGGCCTCACCCGGTTCAACACCCTTGAGGACAGCGAGGCCCAGGCCGCGCTGCACGAGGTGTGCGCCAGCGCGGCGTGGGGCAATCGACTCCTCGCCCAGCGCCCGTACACCACCGTGGAAGCCCTGCTCGCCGCGGGCGATGCGGCGACCGCCGCGTTGTCCGCAGACGACCTGGCCGAAGCGATGGCGGGTCACCCGCCGATCGGCCGGCCCAAGCCCGGCGACCCGACCTCCTCCCGCGAGCAGCGGGGAATGGCCGGAGCCACCGCCGAGCTCAAGGCCGAGATGCTCGAACTCAACCTGGCCTACCAGGAGAAGTTCGGTCACGTCTTCCTGATCTGTGCGACCGGCCGAACCGGAGAGCAGATGAGGGACGCCGTCCGCGAGCGGTTCGACAACACCCCCGAACAGGAGCGGGAGATCGTCCGCACCGAACTGGGCAAGATCAACCGCATCCGGCTGAGCCGTCTCGTGGAAGAAGTGAACGCATGAGCACCGCAACCACCGCGTCCGTGTCCACCCACATCCTGGACACCAGCATCGGGCGCCCCGCGGAAGGCGTCCCCGTCTCCCTGGCGGCGCGCAGCGGGCCCGACGCACCGTGGGCGGCCCTCGGGGGATCGGCGACCGACCAGGACGGGCGCTGCAAGGACCTGCCGGCACTGCCGCAGGGCACCACCCACGTGCGCCTCGAATTCGAGACCGAGGCGTACTTCTCCAAGAAGCAAGCCGATGCGCAGCAGGACGCCCCCGCGAATCGGGACAGCGATGCGGCCAGTGTGTTCTTCCCCGAGGTGGCGATCACGTTCGCCGTCGTGCCGGGCGAGCACTACCACGTACCGCTGCTGCTCAACCCGTTCGGCTACTCCGTTTACCGAGGGAGCTAGCAGACATGACAGATCGTTCCCGACCCGGCCGCCCCGTGCTGCTCGGACAGAACCAGTACGGCAAGGCGGAGAACCGCGTCGTAAAGATCACGCGGGACGGCGACACCCACCACATCAAGGACCTGAACGTCTCGGTCGCGCTCTCCGGCGACATGGACGACGTCCACTACTCAGGCTCCAACGCCCACGTCCTGCCGACCGACACCACCAAGAACACGGTGTTCGCGTTCGCCAAGGAGCACGGCATCGAGTCCGCCGAGCAGTTCGGCATCCATCTCGCTCGTCACTTCGTGACCTCGCAGGAGCCGATCCACCGGGCCCGCATCCGCATCGAGGAGTACTCCTGGGAGCGCATCGCCGCCGCCGACGCCCATTCCAAGTTCATCGGCGCCGACGAGGTGCAGCACTCCTTCGTCCGCAAGGGCCAGGAGACCCGCGTCACCCAGATCACCTACGACGGCACGTCGTGGGAGGTCGTCTCCGGCCTGAAGGACCTGGTCGTGATGAACTCGACGAACTCCGAGTTCTGGGGCTACGTCAAGGACAAGTACACGACGCTGCCCGAGGCCTACGACCGGATCCTGGCCACTGAGGTCTCCGGCCGCTGGCGGTTCAACTGGACGGACGACGAGCAGCGCATGCCGCACTGGGACAAGTCCTACGAGCAGGTCAGGAAGCACATGCTCCAGGCCTTCGCGGAAACGTACTCGCTGTCCCTGCAGCAGACGCTCTACCAGATGGGCGCGCGCATCATCAACAACCGCGCGGAGATCGACGAGGTCCGCTTCTCCCTGCCGAACAAGCACCACTTCCTCGTCGACCTGGAGCCCTTCGGCCTGAAGAACGACAACGAGGTCTACTTCGCCGCCGACCGCCCGTACGGCCTGATCGAGGCCACCATCCTGCGGGACGGCGTCGAGCCGAAGATCCCGGTCGACCTGACCAACCTCTGACGCGGACCGGTGACGGCCCCGTCCGCCCCACGCGGGCGGAGCCGCCCGGACCGGAGGGAACCACCATGGGACAGCCCGCACCCCGGGGCCCCGGGACCCCCACCCCGAACACCGTGCACCGGCCGGCGGGCCCGGACGCTCCCGGCACCCCCGCGGCGCGGTGCTCCTGTCCCCGTCCCTCTGACACCACGTCGGGCGCGCCTATCGCGCCCGCCTCCCGGACGGCACCGGCGCGCGCCGCGGTCCCGGTCCCCCCGTACCCACACCACTTCGGCACCCACAGCAGTGCGGCTGTGGCACTCAAAACATCCCAGGGTCCTGCCGTGCCCTCCCCCGAGGAAGCTGCGAGACCGTCGTACGCGACGGCCCCCGCGAGCCCCTCCCGGGGGAATTCCCGCCACCAGACATAAGGACGCACCGCCATGGCAGCACCGGCAGCAGCCCAGCGCATCGTCATCGAGAACTGCGCGATCGCGACAGTGGACGCCGACGACACCGAGTACGCCTCCGGGTACGTCGTCGTCGCCGGCAACAGGATCGAGGCGGTCGGCGCGGGCAGGGCACCGGGGAACCTGGAGAACGTGGCCCGCCGCATCGACGGCACCGGTCACCTGGTCACCCCGGGCCTGGTCAACACGCACCACCACTTCTACCAGTGGATCACCCGCGGTCTCGCCACCGACCACAACCTCTTCGAGTGGCTCGTTGCCCTGTACCCGACGTGGGCGCGGATCGACGAGCAGATGGTGCACTCCGCGGCGCAGGGTTCGCTCGCGATGATGGCCCGTGGCGGCGTCACCACCGCGATGGACCACCACTACGTCTTCCCCCAGGGCTCCGGTGACCTGTCCGGCGCCATCATCCGGGCCGCCTCCGGGATGGGAGTGCGCTTCACCCTCGCCCGGGGCTCCATGGACCGGAGCGAGAAGGACGGCGGGCTTCCGCCGGACTTCGCCGTCGAAACCCTCGAAGGCGCGCTCGCCGCCACCGAGGCGACCATCGACGAGCACCACGACGCGTCGTTCGACTCGATGACGCAGATCGCCGTCGCCCCCTGCTCCCCGTTCTCGGTCTCGACCGAACTGCTCAAGCAGGGTGCCGAGCTGGCGCGGCGCAAGGGCGTGCGCCTGCACACCCATGGCAGTGAGACCGTGGAAGAGGAGAAGTTCTGCCACGAACTGTTCGGCATGGGCCCGACCGACTACTTCGCCTCCACCGGCTGGCTCGGCGAGGACGTGTGGATGGCCCACTGCGTCCACATGAACGACTCCGACATCGAGGCCTTCGCCCGGACGAAGACCGGTGTCGCCCACTGCCCGTCCTCCAACGCCCGCCTGGCCGCCGGCATCGCACGCGTCCCCGACATGCTGAAGGCCGGCGTCCCGGTCGGACTCGGCGTCGACGGCACGGCCTCCAACGAATCCGGCGAACTGCACACCGAACTGCGGAACGCACTGCTGATCAACCGGCTGAGTCCCGTACACCGCGAAGCCGCGTTGAACGCACGTCAGGCCCTGCGACTCGGCACCTACGGCGGCGCCCAGGTCCTCGGGCGGGCCGACCAGATCGGGTCGCTGGAACCCGGCAAGCTCGCCGACCTGGTGCTCTGGAAGATGGACACCCTGGCCCACGCCTCCATCGCCGATCCGGTGACGGCCCTGGTGTTCGGCGCGGCCGCGCCGGTCACCCTCTCCCTGGTCGACGGGCGGCCCGTCGTCGAGCACGGCCGACTGCTGCACGCCGACGAGGACGCCATCGCCCGTGCCACCCGGGAGGAGGCCCAGCGCCTCGCCCGGATCGCGGCGCGGGCCTGACCCCCCCAAGGAGTCCGGCCGAGGGGGACGGCCCTCGACCGGCCGCCGCGGACCCGAGCGGGGTCCACGGCAGCCGTCGCCGGGAGGTGCGTACGCAACGGCGTACGAACCTCCCGGGGCGGTGTGAGTGTGCGGCCACCCCAACGGCACACGGTTCTCGGGCGCACGACGCACCACAACAACCTGCATCACGCACCGTTCCGCAGCGCCTCCCTGACATTCACGTCTCCGCCGACGTGTCGACCGTCCGGAGGAACCGCCGTGGCAGCCGAGAGGAGATCGTGTTGAACCTGGCCTTCGACCACCTCGGTGGCAGCCGCAGTCCGGAGCCGACCGTGCAGGAGGCACAGCCCGCCGCCGTCCACTGACGCGAGGGGCGTCCCGTGCGGCACCAGGACCGCAGGTGTCGTACGGGACGCCGTCCGATCCGCCTCGCGACGCCGGGTCATTCGATGCGGTAACGGTCTCCGTACACCGCCCAGTCCAGCGGGGTGTCCAGCCCGAGGTTGCCCCGTTCGAGGAAGACCCGTTGAGCGGTGTCGACGCGGCTGGTGTCCTCGTGAGCTGCCTCCTGCTTCATCGCCCACACCCGGGCGTCGAGGAACGCGTGGAGGTACGCGACCTCGTCGCCGCCCTGGGCCGGTGGCCTGACCCGGGAGACCGCCCTCCCGCGGATGCTGCCGAAACTCGCGCTGTCATCCCCGTCACCGTGCATGACGAAGGCGTCGTAGTAGACGAACTGTCCCAGCACGCCGAGGCCGTCGCCCTTCGCGCGGCTCACGGCGGGGTCGAAGTAGACGCGGTCGCGTTCGTCGTCCTGCGCCCTGGTGAACTCCGCGTCCCGGGCAGCCCGACGCCAATCCGCGGGGAACTGCGGGTCGAGCCCCTCGTGCGACGCGGTTCCGTTCACCCGGCGCAGGGCGGGGAGGTACGGGGCGAGGACGTTGCCCGGTCTCCGGTCGGTGTAGCGCTCGACGACGTCGAGCAGGTCACCGGTGCCGGAACAGAAGCCGATGATGCCCGCGGTGTACCCGCGACCGTCGGCGATGTCCTCGATGTACGCGTACTGGGCCTTCCAGTCCAGCGAGGAGTTCTCGGCACTGGAGACCAGCTTCATGGCGATCTCCTTCTTGGCCGGGGAGTCGAGTCCCGCGGAGTAGGGGGCTTCGGCCCCGCCCGCGGTGTCCGACAGGGCGTTGCCGGCGAGCCCGAGCACCGCCGCGGCGAGGGCCGAGAGCCGTGCGGTGACGCTTCGGTGAGGATGCACCTGTTGATCATAAACTGTTGGCTCTGGGGCGTTGGGGGGTGTGAGCGATCTGATGGGGGATGCGCGGCAATTGTCGCCGTCGGCGCAGGAGGCGCCGCCGGCTGCGGACGTGGCTGTTTCTGTCGGCGTTCGGGGTGCATAGCTCATGGTCAGGTGGAGGAAACGTCAGCCAGAGGTCACGCGAATGGGCTTCGAGGTGACCACATGAGTGGAGAGACAAGTGAAGCGACCGTCTATCCGGTTGAGCGAAGGGGTCGTTCGATATCTGACTCTTTCTCAGGTGGTTCGGGTAGCTATCGCGACCGGAGTGTTCATTGCGTTGTTCATCGGCTGCTCCGGCGCGGCAAACGGCCTGCGATGGAGCCTGCCGTGCGGGGTGGGGGAATCTTTTTCACCTTGGCGTTCAGCAAGAACTCCTAACAAAATGATCTCCCAGGTCGTTGGATCACTCCGAGACTTTCGGCCTGTTCGCGGGCTCGGCACTGTGCTGGGGGCTCACCCCGGCTCGGCACTGTCTGAGGGCTCACCCCGGCTCGGTCAGCCGCATCCGGTACGACTCGCGACCAGCCCGCCCACCAAGGCTTCCGTGTGCGGATCTTCCACCGCACACCAGGTCACCCCGCCCGTGCCGGCCGCCTGCCGGGCCGGCCGGTCGGGGCGTCGGCACGCGCCCGGCGGGCGTCAGGGTCCGGGCGTCCAGTCCGGGCGCCGGCCGCTCAGTGCCACCACCCGGTCGAGCAGCGGCGCGTCATCCGGTACCGCAACCACCGGGCCGAACATGCCGCCCCGCCCCGGGTCTTGAGCCGCCGGGGCCATCAGGGCGTACGACACCCGGAGTTCCCGCTCGTCCGGATCGTAGGACTGCCCGGTGGAACGGGCCAGGTCCCAGCCGTGCACCAGCAGCTCGTTGAGGGCGACCCGGCCCGCGAGCGCGGCCGGGAGCGCGATGCCCCCGGCACGCGTGTCGCCGTCCCACGCCTCCGGGTGGCGCCAGGCCGCCACCAGGTCGTCGAGGAGCTCGGGCAGTCGTGACCGCCAGTCCTCCCCGAGCACCCATGTGACCGTGCCGGGGTCCTTGTCCGTCGTCGCCCCGAAGTCCTTGCGCGCGGCGTCGCGGAAGGCTGCGGAGAGCCCGACGACATGAGCGAGCAGCTCCCGTACGGCGTACTCGGGGCAGGGAGTCGGGTCCCCCAGCCGGGCGTCGTCGACGTGTCGTGCGAGCCGGGCCATGCCTGCGGCCACGGGCCCCAGGTCCGGCATTCCTCCTGTGTTCGTCTCCATGACCGTGCGGACTCGTCCGGAGCCGGAAACTCATCGGTCGCCCGGCACCGCGGCCCCGGCGACACCATGCCCCGTCTGCCGGGGGAAGCCGCCCCGTGCGACCCCTCGGGGCCCGCGGGCACGGGCCCCGGACCCGACGGCACGTCGAGACGTGCACCGTTCGGCCGATCGCCCGATCGGGCCTTCCGTCCGTGGCAAGGCCGGTGCCCCGCGCGGGGCGACCATACGCTCCCGGGGTGACCCGTACCACTGCCCTGAACACCGGACGTGACGACTTCCTCGCCTGGGCGCAGAAGGAGCGGGGGGCCGCGTTGCCCGCACGGCCCGCGGACGCACTCCTCGCGCTGCTGGCCCTGCGCGGTGCCGACCGCCGCGCCGGCGTGCCCGAACCGACCCCGGAGCTGCTGCGTCGGGTCCTCGTCGAGGACCTGCCGATCCTGCTCTGGGCGAGTCCGACCGAGCTCGCCGCGGTGCCGGGCGTGCTCACCGCGCTCGCGGACTACGTGCGCACCGCGGGGCGTCTCAATGCCAAGCGGCAGGCGCGGCTCGCCGCGGCCGTCGACGACGCCATGCCGGAGTTCGAGCGGGCCATGAACGACCCCCGCAACCTGACGTGGCCCCGCTGGTACGCGTCGCTGCTCCGCGCCGACGGCGTCGACGCCGACGACGCCGGGGCCGTACGGGAGTGGCTCGGCGCGCTGGACGCCGCACCGCGCGCCGACCGCCCCGTGCTCCCCGAACCGTTGCACCGCTCCGATGTCACGGCCTGCACCTTCGCGGCACGCGTCCGGCTCACCGAAGCCTTGCTGGCCGCTTTCGCCCGCGACGTCCAGGGCCCGTCGTCGACCGGTCCGCTGCTGCCCGCGACGCCCGCCCTGTCCGCCGCCCGCCCGGAGGAGGCCCTCACCGCCGAGCTGGAGGACCTCGCCGCCGACCTGACCGACCGCTGGACCGCCGAGGGCCTCAGTGCGGCCCTGGCGGGCCCCCACGAAGGACTCGCCCCGGGGCCGGAGGCCCTGCCCCACGTCGTCCTCGCGGACAGGTTCCTCGACGAACACCTCGACTACTACGGCGACCCCGCCGTACCCCTGCCTCCCCCCGCCGCGTTTCCCGACCCCGGCGACATCAAGGGCCTACTCCACGGCGCGCCGCTGCCCGCAGCCCTCGCGGCACAGGCGGACGACGTGCGGGAGCTCGCCGAACAGTGCGGATTCCCCGGGCCCGCCGACGCCGTCTGGACGGACGGGACGCCCGGGGAACTCCTCGAACTCGGGGCCGACGTGCTGGCCGCGGTCGTCGAACGGATCGCTTCCGGCTCCGGCCCGGACGAGGAGTACGCGCTCGATGCCGCGCACGTGCTCTACGCGCTGTACGAGCGCGGCGGCACCCCCGACTCGGTGGCTCGCAAAGCCGCGGACCACGCCGACTGGAAGATCGCCCCCGAACTCGAGGACGCTCCCGTCCCCGTCCCCGAAACGGCCCCTGCCGCGTACACCACCCCCGTTCCGGCCGAGCTGTCCGACCTGCTCGGACTGCCGGGCCTGACCGAGGCCGATCGCGCGGACCTCGACAGCCACGCCCTCGCCCTCGCCGCGGTCCTCGATCGGCTGGCGCCGACCGGGTGCGTCTTCCGCACCGGCGACGCCTACGGCCTCACGCCGCTCGGCAACGCCGTCGTGCGCCACGCGCTGTCCGTGGGGCACGTCGCCGCGCCCGACGGGGAGACGGTGACGGGCTGGGACGCCGCGCAGATCGTGGCCGCGGCCGAACACTGGCCGCCGGACATCGCGGCAGCGTCCCTCAGCCACTGGGCAGCAGCACGCGGCGCCACCGATGCGTCCTGGAGCGAGCTCGTCGCCGCGGTCTCCACCGCCCTCCCGGCCACGTCCGCCCCGGTGCTCTTCGCCCACCTCGGCCGTGCCGCCGTTCCCGTACCCGTCCTGCGCGCCGCCCTCAACGATCCCAAGACCGGCGGTTGTGCCCGCAGGGTGCTCCTGGCCCGAGGCGAACACGTTCCCGAGGACCACGTGCCGTTGACGGCCCGGGCAGCACTGGTCCTCGACGAGCTGGCGACCCGTGCGAGCGAGGACCTGCGCGTCTCTCCGGATACCGCCGCCGCGCAGCACGGGCCCGCTCCCGCGTCCCTCCCCGCCGCCTTCGACGCGGCCGCCGCCGGCTGGCCGGGTGGTGCCGCCGCCCTGCTCCCCGCCCTCGCAGCCGCCGACCCGTCCCTCGCTCGCCGCGTCCTCGATGCACTGAGGGACCGTCATCCGGACAGCCGGGTGGCGGATCTGGCGGCTCGCGCAGCCGCCTCGGTGCGGTCGGGAGGCCGGGCCAGGCGCCGCCGCTGAACCGTCTTGCCGTACGCACGGACGGTGTACGCCACGCCTTCCCGCCAGGTGCGGGAAGATGAGCCGTCGCTGCGGGCGGACGCCGCCGACTGCGGCCCGTGCCACCCCGGCAACGACTCGCACCGACCGGTCGCCGCACGGCACCGGGGCTCCGGCCGGACGGTCGGGGCACCCCGGTACGCCCGGGACGGCATGTCGTCGATCCCGCCCACATGTCCGGCGCACTCGCCCAGCGCGATGTGCCGGGCCGCCGACGTCCCGGTGAGGACTCCGGACGGTGGGGCGGCCACCATGCGCTGTTGGGTCTTGCAGGAGCACGTCCGGACGAAGCTGCTCGACGCGGCCGTGACCAGCCGCAATCAGGATGGCGGAGACTCAGTGACGGAACCGCGGCCGTGCACCGGCGCCGGCACCTCAGCCCGCAAGCGCCCGTCCGAACGCTCCCGGTCCCTGCTGCACGCCACTGCAGTTCGTCGCCGCGTCGCCGCCTGAGGGGTCGTCGTCCGCGCACTGCCGGTCGCGGAACGTCGACCACATCGACACCCAGGACAGTCCCCGCGCCTCCGCGAACGACCGCACCTGGGCGGCGTCGGAGAGGGTGAACGTCTCGCCCGGGACGTCGTTCACGCCGATCATCGAGGTCAGCGCCATCCCCTGCCACGCACCCTGGGAGCTCAGACCGAAGAGTTCAGCGAGCTGGTCATGGGTCGCTTCGGCAGAGGTGATCGCGTAGTCGCCCATGTCCCCGGCGTACGACTCTCCGTAGTTCATCGTCATGATGTTCACGGTGGAGACCCGCACCCCGTGGTCGTTCGCCGATTCCAGCAGCGCCCTGCCGTGGGCGTCCAAGCCCGAGGGCATCACAGGCAGCGTGAACGACACCTCCAGGCCGGCGCGCTCGCGCTGCAACAGGGCGATCGCCTCGGAGCGCAACGCGACCGAGGCCGGATCCGCCAGTTGGCTGCCCTCCACGTCGAAGTCGGCCTGGGCGGAGCCCGCCGTGTCCAGTGCCTTCGCATACGCGGCCGCCAGCGTACTCGGACTGCCGCAGACCGACGCCAGCTCCTCTCCCGAGGCGCCCCCGAAAGAGACCCGCACCGACGCGCCGTCCTTTGTGAGCGCCGCGATACGGGCCGTCACCGCCGGGTCGTCCACGGCCTCGCTGCCGTACCACTTCGGAGTGCAGCTGGTGCCGTCCGAGATCACGAAGGCGAGGTTGTACACCGACGGTGAGCCGGCCGTGTCCGTTGCCGAGGAATCCGTGGCACTCACGTAGGGCTGGTAGGCGGTCGACAGTGCCGTTGCCGACGGCTTCGCCGACGGGACCGACGATGCCGCGTTCGAGGAGCTGCCGATGGCCGGCGAACAGCCCGTGGCGACCAGGGCGGACAGGCAGATGAGCCCGACCATCGGCCTCAGGAAACTCCTCATTGCACATGCACCTGCTTTCGAGACGTCCCGTCGAGGGCGGAGGTCGAAGGTGTTTTCCGGCAAGAAAGGAAACACATTCAGGATGTGTTTCCTGTCGGCGATATTGTCCATGCACACCCCAGAGGAAGGGGGTATAAGGGGCATTGCGATGCGGAATGTCAGGCATTTCCGGGCGTTATGGTCAGGCCGTGCTGTGCAGCCCCTCGGGGAAAATCTCAGCAACTTCACAGCTTCGCGCGTTTCTCATAGGTGGCCCACAGGAAAACGAGAGGTTCCTCTATGAAGCACCACTAGCATCCGGGGAATGCCATCCCGAACCGTCATCGAAAAAAGCGTTGATTCCCCAGCTGCCGCTCAGGGTCGCCGCCGCAGGCGTGGACGCAGGGCCGCGAAGGGACCCGTGTTCGTGGACGCCTCCGGACGCAGGGCCAAGACCCTGCGCCGGGCCGGCATCCTCGTCGGAGTTCTCTGCCTCGGATACGCGGCCGTACTCGGCCTGGTGTTCCTCGGCTGGGGCACGTGGCTCGCCCCGTCGTCGGTACTGCCGGTCCAGGGCGAGAAGAGCACTCCCGAGGGTGGCCACGGCCCCCGGGGCCACCTCGGCAAGGTCAGGCCGGCCGGCAAGCCCGCCGCCACCAGGCCTCCGAACGCGCCCCCGTCTTCCTCCCCGTCCCTGTCCGCGTCCGTGTCCGCCTCCGAAGCCGGCTGACCGGAGCGCGGACACAGTCATGACGAAGACCTCCACCAAAGGCCGCCGACGTGCTCCCTCGAGGATCGAGCGAGCCGCGGGCAGGGCCGCCGCGATCCAGAAGCCACGAGTCGCCCTGGCAGGAATGATCCTGCTTGCCCTGACCAGCGTGATGCTGCTCCACGGCTATCTACGAGCGGAGGTGGGAGGTGATCAGCGTGTGCGCACCGGCGCGGACTCCGACACCGTCCCTGACGCGGTACTGGACGGAGGTCCCGTCCTCACCTTCCGGGACGGAGAGGCAGTGGCACGGTCCCTGCCCGACAAGACGATCGCACTCACCTTCGACGACGGGCCCACACCGACGTGGACACCCCAGGTCCTGGAGATCCTCCGGGAGAACGACGTCCCGGGCACGTTCTTCGTGACCGGCACCATGGTCTCGCGGTATCCGGACATCGTGCGGACGATGGTCGAGCAGGGTAACGAGGTGGGTGTTCACACCTTCTCCCACGTGGACCTGTCGTATCAGAGCGCGAGCCGCATCCATCGCGAGATGGAGCAGACGCAGCTCGCCCTCGCGGGGGCGGCCGGCATCACCACGACCCTGTTCCGTGCGCCGTACTCCTCACGACCGGACGCCATCGACGACTACAGCTGGCCCGTCTACAAGGAACTGGGCGAGCAGGGCTACACCAGTGCCTTCATCGACAATGACAGCGGCGACTGGAAGCGACCCGGCGTCTCGAAGATCATCGAAGGGGCCACGCCAGAGGAGGGGAAGGGTGCCTCGGTCCTCTTCCACGATGCCGGTGGGGAACGCTCGCAGACCATCGAGGCGTTGCCGCGGTACATCGAGATGATGAAGGAGAAGGGGTACACCTTCACCACCATCAGCGGTGCCCTCGCCAAGACCGGTGCACGCAGGGGGGCCGGCGGAGACCTCGGGGCCACAACCGGCACGCAGCCGGCCGAGGATGCCGCGCCGGGTGGCGGGGGTGTCCATCGGGCGGGGCCGGGCCGAACGGCCGCCCAGGCCGCGCACCGCACCGCCACCGGCGTCATGCTCTACGAAGGCAAGGCCCTCGTATGGGCGGTCGCCGTCGCCGACCGTACCGTGCCGGTCCTCGCGACGGGTCTCGCGGTGGTCGGGGTCGCCGTGCTGGGCCGGTTCGCGATGATGCTGGTCCTGGCCCGCCGCCACGACAGAAGCCGCAACGGCCGCCGATTCACCTGGGGGTCACCGGTGACCCGGCCGGTGAGCGTGATCGTGCCCGCGTACAACGAGAAGGAATGCATCGCCAACACGCTCCGCTCCCTCGCCCGGAGCACTCATCCGATCGAGATCATCGTGGTCGACGACGGCTCGACCGACGGCACCGCGGACATCGCCGAGAGCCTCGGGCTTCCGAACGTGCGCGTCATCCGCCAGGAGAACGCGGGCAAGCCGGCCGCGCTGAACAACGGCGTGCGCAGTGCGCGACACGACATCGTCGTGATGATGGACGGCGACACCGTCTTCGAGCCGGACACGGTGCGGCTCCTGGTGCAGCCCTTCGCCGATCCTGAGGTGGGCGCGGTCGCGGGCAACGCCAAGGTCGGCAACCGCAGGACCGTCATCGGTGCCTGGCAGCACATCGAGTACGTGATGGGCTTCAACCTGGACCGGCGCATGTACGACCTGCTGCGCTGCATGCCGACGATCCCGGGCGCGATCGGCGCGTTCCGCCGGGACGCGGTGCTCGGCGTGGGCGGCATGAGCGAGGACACGCTCGCCGAGGACACCGACATCACCATCGCGATGCACCGCGCGGGCTGGCGGATCGTCTATCAGGAGCACGCCAGGGCCTGGACGGAGGCGCCGGGTTCGCTCAGGCAGCTGTGGTCGCAGCGGTACAGGTGGTCCTACGGGACGATGCAGGCCCTGTGGAAGCACCGCAGATGCCTGACGGACAAAGGCGCCTCGGGCCGATTCGGCCGGGTGGGCATGCCTCTCGTGGTCCTCTTCCAGATCGTCACACCGGTCTTCGCCCCGCTGATCGACGTCTTCACCGTCTACTCGATGATCTTCGTGGACTTCCGGGCCGCCCTGCTGGCGTGGTTGGCGGTGCTGACCGTCCAGATGACGTGCGCCGCTTACGCGTTCCGCCTGGATCGGGAGCAGTACCGCTATCTGCTGATGATGCCGCTGCAGCAACTGGCCTACCGCCAGATGATGTACCTCGTCCTCATCCACTCCTGCGTCACCGCGCTTTCCGGCGGCCGGTTGCGCTGGCAGAAGCTCAAGCGCACCGGTGAAGTGGGGTCGCCGGTGAAGTCGGGCTGAAGAGGGCTCCGTCGGAGGCGAGTCGAGGCCGAGCGGGGGCAGGGGGCGCCGCAGCAGGCCGGCGAGGTGGTTGACAGCGCTCGTGGACAGCGACACAGGGGACTGGAAGACATGGGCACGGGAAACACGGCGGGGACGGGAGACCGCCGCCGAGCAGGTCACCGGTGGACAGGTGTGGCGGGGAGATCAACTACCGCGCACCCGCCGTTCACCCGTTGGCGTCAACGAAATGCGACGGTCGCGCGGTCGTCGGTACCGGTCCCGGCGGGCGGGCGGCGATCCGCCCCCGGCGCTGTGCGGCGGTACCGGGGGCGGACGGGGGGAACCGAGGGCCGTGGGCAGACGGTCAGTCCACCAACTGTTCGTACGCCGGGAGGGTCAGGAAGTCGGCGTAGTCAGCGTCCAGGGACACGTGGAGCAGCAGGTCGTGGGCCTGCTGCCAGCTGCCCGCCGCGAAGGCGTCCTCGCCGATCTCCTCCCGGATCGCCGCCAGTTCCTCGGCGGCGACTTCGCGTGCCAACTCGGGCGTGGCGCGTTCGCCGTTCTCGAAGACGACGCCCGCGTTGATCCACTGCCAGATCTGCGAGCGGGAGATCTCGGCCGTGGCCGCGTCCTCCATCAGGTTGAAGATGGCGACGGCGCCGAGTCCGCGCAGCCATGCCTCGATGTACCGCATGCCGACCTGGACGGCGTTGCGGAGCCCCTCGTACGTGGGCTTCGCATCCAGCGAATCGATCGCGATCAGGTCTCCGGGGGCCACGGAGACGTCTTCGCGCAGGCGGTCCTTCTGGTTGGGGCGGTCGCCGAGGACGGCGTCGAAGGAGGCCATGGCGATCGGGACCAGGTCGGGGTGGGCCACCCAGGAGCCGTCGAAGCCGTCGGCGGCCTCGCGGTCCTTGTCGGCCTTGACCTTCTCGAAGGCCACCTTGTTGACCTCGGGGTCCTTCCGGGACGGGATGAAGGCCGCCATGCCGCCGATGGCGTGGGCGCCGCGCTTGTGGCACGTGCGGACCAGGAGCTCGGTGTACGCGCGCATGAACGGGGCCGTCATGGTGACCGCGTTGCGGTCCGGGAGGACGAACTTGGTGCCGCCGTCACGGAAGTTCTTGACGATCGAGAAGAGGTAGTCCCATCGGCCCGCGTTGAGTCCTGAGGCGTGGTCGCGGAGCTCGTAGAGGATCTCCTCCATCTCGTACGCCGCCGTGATCGTCTCGATCAGGACCGTGGCGCGGACCGTGCCCTGGGGGACGCCCACGTAGTCCTGTGCGAAGACGAAGACGTCGTTCCAGAGGCGGGCTTCCAGGTGGGATTCGGTTTTCGGGAGGTAGAAGTACGGTCCCTTGCCGAGGTCGATCAATCGCTGGGCGTTGTGGAAGAAGTAGAGGCCGAAGTCGACGAGCGCGCCGGGGACGGCGCGTCCTTCGACACGGACGTGGCGTTCGTCGAGGTGCCAGCCGCGGGGCCGCATCACCACCGTCGCCAGTTCTTCGGAGGGCCTGAGGGCGTACGACTTGCCGGTGCGGGCATCGGTGAAGTCGATGCGCCGTTCGTAGGCGTCGATCAGATTGAGCTGGCCGAGGACGACGTTCTCCCAGGTGGGGGCGGACGCGTCCTCGAAGTCGGCAAGCCAGACCTTCGCACCCGAGTTCAGGGCGTTGATGGTCATCTTGCGGTCGGTCGGACCGGTGATCTCGACGCGGCGGTCGTCGAGGGGGGCCGGCGCGGGCGCGACCCGCCAGCCCTCGTCCTCGCGGATCCCGGCGGTCTCCGGAAGGAAGTCCAGGCTGCTGGTGCGGGCGATCTCCGTGCGGCGCTGCACCCGGCGGGCGAGGAGTTCGTCGCGCCGGGGCGTGAACCGCCGGTGCAGCTCGGCCACGAAGGCGAGGGCCGCGTCGGTGAGGACCTCGTCCTGCCGCGGCAGCGGGTCGGCTTCGACGGTGGCCAGCGGGGACGGCGCTGGTGCGGACATGAGCTGTCACTTCCTTCAGCGAGCTTCGCGGTCGGTGCCGGACGGCCGCCGGTCTTCGTCGATCGGCACTCGGTGCCATGGGCTCCGGGATGTGGCCGGGGGCGCCTTGTCGTCTGGGTGCGCTTCTGATCTGTGGATAATAGTTACCGCATAGTGGAAGTTCAATGGTTTGTTGATGTCGAGAATCTCCGAGTCGACATATCGTGGCGCTCGGTGCCAGCCCGTTCACGCCCCGCGAGTGTGTGGTGGTGGCTGCTGCACCGGACGACCGGCAGAGGGGGCCGGGGTGCGGGGGAGAGGGGCCGGATCCAGGGTGGCGGGAGTGGGCAGCCGATCACCGGGTCCCCCGGGGAGCCGCCCCCGCGGGGCGACTCGGACTCACTCCAGGTGCGCCAAGTCCTCGGGGGTGTCGATGTCGTACGGCTCGGCCGCGTCCCCGCACTCGACGAGCACGATGTCCTTCTCGTGCTCCCGAAGGTAGTCCCGGGCGCCGCGGTCCCCCGACGCGCTGCGCGCCACGGCGTCCCAGCGCCGCGAGCCGAACAGCACCGGATGGCCCCGCTCGCCCCGGTACGCCGCGGACACGAGGGCCGACGAGGAGTCACAGGCCGCGACCACCCGGGCCACGGCCGCGGCACCGATGCCCGGCTGGTCCACCAGGTACACCAGCACGGCGTCCGGACCGCCGCCCGCCGCCGTCAGGGAGTCGAGCCCCGCGCGCAGCGACGAGCCCATGCCTTCTTCCCATTCGGGGTTGACGGAGACCACGCAGCCCGACAGGTCGGCCAGCCGTAGCACCTCGTCGGCCGCCGCCCCGAGGACGACGTGCACGGACCGGCAGCCGCCCGCCCGTAGGACCCGCACCGCGTTCTCCACCAGCGGGCGGCCGCGGTGCTCCAGCAGGGCCTTCGGACGGCCACCCAGGCGCCGGCCCCCGCCCGCTGCCAGAACCAGCCCAGCCACCTGCGGTTTTTGTGAAGTGTGAGCCATGTACCCTGCTTACCCCATCGAGCCGCCGGATGGGGTGATGACCTAGGGCAGGGTGCCGTTCCGATATCGGAGTTCACTACGGGGGACCTCGTGCGCACGGTCGGCGTCGCCGGAACCCGACGGCACTTTCCCGCCGTTGGAGGGTGACGAACCGCAGCCGGTCGCCGTTTACCTGATCGCCGCACGACTCGGGTGGCCCCGCCGCCGGGTCGCGGCCCCGCGACCGTGCGCCCGGGCCCGTCTCCGCCGAGGCGTCGCCTCCCGCCTCTGTCTCGTCCCCGTCCCGCGGTTCCGCGCCGCCCGGGGAGCCCGGTGCCGGCGCCGGGGGTGTCGACCTGGCGGACCGGTACGGCAGCCGCTCGATGGTGATCCGGTCGGGACGAAGGGGCGGACGGCGACATCCGGTGACCGCCCGGGCTTCGCGACCGGCGGCGGCCGGGGCCCTGCTGTTCACGGCGGGCGACCGGGGTCGTCCGACACCTGCACGTCGCAGACACCCTCCGCGACGTAGGTCCGCTGGGGCACGATTGCCGCCAAATCCCGTCTCCTCGTGCTGACGAACGCCGGGCGCGCCGGGCTCTTCGCGGTGGGGGCATTCCGCGACGCATCCGGCCCCACCAGGTACGTGGTGCTCGACCCCACGGCTCGGGCGGCAGGCGTGGGAAGTGGACACGACCAACTGAATTTCGTACCGCGGAGTAGCGAAGCGGCTACGCCATGACGTTAACTGACCCGCAACTCGCGTGCGCCCCCGGGGAATCGACCACTTTCCCGCGGGTCGCGCACCAGGCGGAACTACGACGAGCGAGGGGGGAGAAGCTTGCTGCGGAGCGTGGGGCAGACACGGGTGACGGAAAGCGGTGAGGACCCGAGGGTGACGGAGCTGCGCGCTGCCGTCTCCCGGCTCCGCCGTGAACTGGCGGGTCTTCCGTCCGAGTTCGCCGACCGCGGGATCGCGGAGGACGAGCTCGCGGCGATGGCCGAGATGGCGGTGAGCGGGATGCCGGAGATCCGGCGCCTCAGCCGCTCGCTCCTGCTGGTCGCCGGATCCATCGGCTCGGTGAGTGCACTGGCGGGCGGACTGTCGAAGGTGAGGAAGGCGGTGGAACTGTTCGGCGAGCCGAGGTCCTGACCCCGGCTCCTGCACGCCGGACGGCAGCTCCGGACGACGGCCGCCCGCGAGCTCCGTACGGCCCGTCGCCGCCCGGCGAAAGCCGGGGCTGCGGGCCCAGGGTCCGCGGCGCGATCCGGTGCCGGCGTGCGCGCGCGTTCGCATGCCGGCCGGTCACGCGACCGTCGCGGAAGAGACGAACGGCATCACCGCACGGCTCGCCCCGTGGCTACGCTGGAGGCGATGTTCACCTCCCAGGGACCCACCCTTCGCGAACTCGCCGTTCAGGCGCTGTCATCGGTCGAGCACGGCTACGACCTTCTCGCACCGAAGTTCGACCAGACTCCCTTCCGTACGCCTGAGCGGATCCTCGACGAGTTCGTCGGCGCGCTGCAGCCGTCCGGGCCGTTCGTCGCGGGGCTCGACCTGTGCTGCGGGACGGGTGCGGGCACTGGTGTTCTGGGCCGGTTGTGCACGGGGCGGGTCGTCGGCGTCGACTTCAGCGCGGGGATGCTCGCCGAGGCCCGGTCCGCGCACCCGTCGGCGGACTGGGTGCGGGCCGACGTACGGTCACTCCCGTTCCGGCCGTGCTTCGACCTGGCCGTGAGCTTCGGGGCGTTCGGGCACTTCCTGCCGAAGGAGCGGCCCGGGCTCTTCGCGCAGGTGCACGCGGCGCTGCGGCCGGGCGGCCTGTTCGCCTTCCCGGTCGGCGCCCCGCCCCGCCCCGGATCCCCCGGGTACTGGGCGACGCTCGGGTTCGACACGGCGATGCGCGTGCGCAACCTGCTGTGGCGGCCCCCCTTCGTCATGTACTACCGCACCTTCGCGCTCCGCGAGGTCCTGGCCGAACTGGACCGGACCGGCTTTGCGGTGGAACTGCTCCCCCTCGACGGACTCGGCCGCAGGCCCGACGGGAGTCCGCGCTGCGCGGTGGTCGCCGCCCGCCGTCGGGACTGAGGGCAGCCACCGGCGGTGCGGCCCCGGCAAGGCCATGGGGATCAGCGCCTGATCAGCCGACGCTCCGTGGCCGCCGCCACGGCCGCGGTCCGGGACTCCACGCCCAGCTTCGCGTAGACGTGGACCAGGTGGGACTTGACCGTGGCCTGGCTGAGGAACAGCCGTTTGCTGATCTGCTGGTTGGACAGACCCTCGCTCACCAGGTGCAGCACCTCCAGCTCGCGCTTGGTCAGTGCCTGCTCGGGCGCCCGCATCCGGTCCATCAGACGGTGTGCCACCGTCGGGGCCAGCGCGGACCGTCCCGCCGCGGCCGTTCGTACGGCGGCGGCCAACTCCTCCGGCGGCGCGTCCTTGAGCAGGTAGCCGCTCGCGCCGGCCTCGACCGCGGCGAGGATGTCCGCATCCGTGTCGTACGTGGTGAGGACGAGGACGCGGGGCGCATCCGGCAGGGCCGTGATCGCGGCGGTCGCTTCGCACCCGTGCATGCCGGAGCCGAACTGCAGGTCCATCAGCACGACGTCGAAGTCTCCGGCGCCGACCTGAGCGACCGCGTCCTCCGCGGTGGCAGCCTCGGCGACGACGCGGAGTCCGGGCTCGGTGTCGAGGACCGCACGGAGCCCGGCCCGCACCACGGGATGGTCGTCGGCCAGCAGGAGGCGGATCGTCATGAGGCTTCTCCGAGAGAACGGGGCACGGGGGCGGGCGGCCGGCCCGCTGGTGGAGCGGCGGCCGGGGAGGGCGGCACCGCGGACGGCGTCGGCGTCGCGGGGGCGAGCGGCAGGGTGACCGCCACTGCGGTGCCGTGGCCGGGTGCCGATTCGACGGTGAAGGTGCCGTTGAGCGATTGCGCTCGGGAGCGCATGGCCGGGAGGCCGAAGCCCCCGTCCGCCGGACGCAGCGGGTCCGTGTCCGCCGCCGCGCCCGCCGGTAGGCCGTCCGCCGGGTGCGGCGCGGCGGCGAAGCCCTTGCCGTCATCCACTACGTCCAGGGTCACCGAGTCCTGCATGAAGGTCAGGGTGATCTCGGCGCGCCCGGCGGACGCGTGGCGGACGGTGTTGGCGAGGGCCGACTGGGCGATCCTCAGCAGGGCCACCTCGTACGGGGTGGGCAGCGGGGCGGGAGTGCCGCTGACGGAGAACCTGACCAGGGGACCGGGACCCGCACCTGCGCCCGAACCGGATCGGGCGAGCCGCTCCAGCGCACCGGCGAGTGAGCCGTGTTCCAGGTCGGGCGGCGTCAGGGCGCGCACGAACCGCCGTGCTTCCGCGAGGTTGTCCCGGGCGGCCCGCCGGGCCTGCCCGATGTGCTCCGCCGCGGGCGAACCCTGCGGCAGGACCCGTTCGGCCGCCCCCAGCAGCAGATGGATGGAGGAAAGCCCCTGGGCGAGGGTGTCGTGGATCTCGCGGGCCAGCCGTTCCCGCTCGGCGAGGGTACCCGCGTGCCGCTCCGCCGCGGCGAGTTCCGCCCGGGTCGCGACCAATTCGTCGATGAGTTCGCGGCGCCGCTCGCTCTCCCGGTACAGGGCCTGGTAGCCGAGCACGGTCGCCACCGCGACGGCCGCCCCGAGCAGCGGCCCGATGAAGGCGCCCGGACTGAGCGGCCCGCCGTGCCGTACGTACGACAGGATCGCGGCGCCCGCGGTCGCGGTGACGGCGGGCAGGGACCAGCGGACGGGTAGCAGGTGCAACTGGAGGAAGTACAGCGGGAACGCCAACCAGAGGGCGTCGGGGGTGAGCCACAGGAGGAGCAGCCACGCGGAACACAGGGCGGCGAGCCACCGTGCGGCGCCGGACCGGGATGTACGCACGGTCGGCAGGAAGGATCCGGCCGCGTAGACGGCGCCGGTCACCGCGGCGACGGCGACGACGGCCGCGGTGTCCGGTGCCCGGACGGCGACGGCACGTAGGGCGGCGAGTACGAGGAGGCAAGCGAGCAGCAGGTGCAGACAGACGCGGAGGACGCGGAGGGCGGGGGTCAGAGTGCGGGGATCCATGGCCGCTCCAGGGTAGGCCGCATGCTGCCGGCGAATCCCCTCCGGTCCGGTTCGTCCGCGGCGGTGGCGGACCCGTGGGCGGTGGTTCGGGCCGCTGGGCCCGCCGTGGTCGCCGCTGGATCCGTCCGCGCACCTGGGCGGCGGCCCGCCCCAGGAGCGTTCCCGTGCGTGGCGTGCGCAACCGGTCCGCGCGAGGCACCGCGCAGCCGAGGCAGCGCCGCTGCCCGGCCGGGGCCGGGCCGGGGACCAACGGGTCGGCGCACGTCGTGCCGGTGGTCCGGTGGTCGCTCCGCCCCGGCGAGGGCACTCGTCGGCGCACGGCACGGCATGGTGCGGGGCAGCACGGCACGGGGCAGCACGGCGCGGTGCGGGGCCGCCCGGTCGGTTCGGCGATGACCGGTCCTGATCGACCTTGCTGTGCCGAAGCAGTACGGAGGCGTCCGGATGTGCAGGATCTGGGGGAATGTCGGAACAGGGCGTTGACAACGATGTCTCGTTCATGGTCGAGTCCTCTGGCCATCCCCATTCGTACCGCCGCCGGTCGGTCGGCGGGAGGAGGCCGCGCGTCGATGACCTTCGGCTCGATCTCCCCGAACACGAAAGCCACGTGGCGCACGCGCGCCGCCCGAGCAATGGCCCTGCTGCTGAATCCGCCGAGGCACGGCGGAGCGTCCCGCTCCGCAGCCGTGACCTCCCGCGCCGATCCCGCGGCCCGCGAAGCGGATGGCCCCACCGCGTCGCCGGCGTCGCCTTCCGATCCTTCGAGCCTGGTGCCCAGGCCGCGTTCGGTGCGCTGGCTCCCGGGCACCGTGCCCGTTCCCGAGCGCGTCACCGCGGTGGTCGGATCCGCCACCGACGCTCCCGCGCTGGACGTGCTCCAGGACGCGTTGCACGCCGCGGGGGTACGGGTGGTCCGCCGAATCGACGACCGTACGGATCCGGGGCCCGGCCTCGCCGTCCTCGTGGGCGGGGCGAAGGAGAACGCCGCCACGCGCGCGTCCCTCGACGCGCTCGGGGTGCAAGGGGCGGAGGCCATGGCCGCGGAAGGCTACGTCCTCGTCGTCCGGAACGACCGCATCGTCCTCGCGGGAGCAGATGCCGCGGGCACGTACTACGCCGCCCAGACCCTCAGGACTCTGCTGCGGAGCCGGCCCGCGGGGACCCGCGGTCGGCTCCCCGCCGTCGAGATCCGGGACTGGCCGGGGATGCGGCTGCGCGGCATCACCGAAGGCCCACCCGGCCCGCCCAGGTCGCACGCCGAGCGTCTCGCCTGCCTCGACTGGATGGGCCGGAACAAGCTGAACCTCTACGTCCACGCGCCGCAGGACGACCCGTACCTGCACGCCGCGTGGCGCACACCGTATCCCGCGCACGAGCTGGCGCGGCTCGGAGAGCTCGTCCGCCGGGCCGGCTCCCATCACATCGACGTCCGCTGCGTCGTGTCCCCTGGGCCTTCCCTCCGCTGCTCGGACCCCGCCGAGGCAGCAGCCCTCAGCGCCAAGTTCGGCGCACTGTGGGGGATCGGCGTGCGTACCTTCGCGGTGTCGTTCGACCGCGCGGATCCACTGGTCGGATGCAACGGGTCCGACCGCAGAGCCTTCGGTACGGGACCCGCCGCGGCGGCGGCCGCGCAGGCGTACTTCGCCAACGCGGTCCTCAGGGAGTTCGCCGCCGCGCACCCCGGCGCCGCGGCACCGGACGTGGTGCCGAGCGAGAGTTGGGACGCGGCCGGGCCCGACTATGCCCTGCGCCTGGCGAGGGACCTCGACGCGTCGGTCACCGTCCACTGGGCCGTCGGGGGCGCCGCGCGGCCGGTGACCCGCGCCGAGGTGGCCGCCGCCCGCGCGGTGCTGGGTCATGCCCTGTTGCTCCGGAACGGCCCCCCTGCCGACGGCCCTGCTCCCCGACGCCGACTGCCCCGCCCGTACACCGGACGGGATGCCGGCCTCGCCGCGCCCGGCCGCCCGGGCGTGGCCGTCGGGGTCGCCGCCGAGGCCGTGCGTGACGCGTGGGGCGCACCGCACGGTCCGCGCACCTTCGCCGACTACGCCTGGAACGACGCGGAGTACGACCCCGAACGCTCCTGCGCGGTGCGGTCCTCGTAGGACGGGCCGTTCGCGGCGGACCGGGCGGGAGGGCAGCCCGCGACGACAACCAGCCGACCCGACCGACCTGCGGCGTCGTCCACGCGGGGGTCGGGGAGGTCGGGGAGGAGGGCGCGCCGCAATCGCGGTCGGTGCCGCCGGTCGAGCGGTCCCACGTCCCGGTGCGCCGACAGGGCTCGCCGCTGCCGTCCGGCGCGTCCGGGGCGACACGTCGCCTCGGGATCCATCGAAAGGTTGATTCCTGA
Organism: Streptomyces sp. NPDC059169; assembly: GCF_042755225.1. NCBI lineage: Bacteria > Bacillati > Actinomycetota > Actinomycetes > Kitasatosporales > Streptomycetaceae > Streptomyces > Streptomyces sp. NPDC059169. The sequence goes on from NZ_JBHZCF010000004.1 coordinate 354,171, forward strand.
GCAAACCCTTGCGCGATGCCCGTCGCAGCCCCCGGCAGGCAGGCTGGTCGCCATGTTCGTGGCATTGAGAGACCTGAGATTCGCCAAGGGGCGGTTTGCCCTGATGGGCAGCGTGATCGTGCTGATCACGCTGCTCGTCGGGCTGCTGTCCGGGCTGACGGCGGGGCTGGCCCGGGAGAACGTCTCGGCCGTCACCGGCCTCCCGGTCGACCACCTCGCCTTCGCGGCGCCGCCGTCCGGCCGCGCGGTGTCGTTCACCAACTCGGTGGTCGGCGAGGGCGCGTGGCGCACCTGGGCGGGACAGCCCGGCGTACGTGCGGCCGAACCGGTCGGGATCCGAACGCTCGACGCGACCTCGGACGACCGTACCGCGGCCGTGTCGGCCTTCGGGGTGGAGCCGCACGGCATGATCGCCCCCGGCCGGCTGGCCCCCGGCCGGGCCGTGCTCTCCGCGCGGGCCGCAGCGGACCTCGGGGTCGTCGTCGGTGACGCGGTACGGCTCGGTCCGCGGACCGTGATCGTGGCGGACGTGTCCGGCGACGCCTCGTACAGCCACACCCCCGTCGTGTGGACCTCCCTCGAGGACTGGCAGGCGCTCGGTCGTGGCGGCGGCACCGACGGGGGGACGGTCCCCGCAGGGCAGGCCACCGTCGTCGCCCTGCGCACGGACGGCAGCGCCGACCTCGGGGCCGCGGACCGGGCCGCGGGAACCCGGACCCTGGCCCTCGACGAGGCGCTCACCGCGATCGGGTCCTACCAGGCCGAGAACGGCTCGCTCCAACTGATGCGCGGCTTCCTGTTCGCGATCTCCGCCCTCGTCATCGGCGCGTTCTTCACCGTCTGGACCATCCAGCGGAGCGCCGACGTCGCGGTGCTGAAGGCGCTCGGTGCACCGACGCCGTACCTGCTGCGGGACGCACTCGGGCAGGCGGCAGTGATGTTGGGCGCCGGCACGCTGACCGGAACGGCGCTGGCCCTGGGGGCCGGTGCCCTGGTCGGCGGCGGGGACGTGCCGTTCGTCCAGGAAACGTCGACGGTCCTGCTGCCGGCACTGGTGATGATCGTCCTGGGAATGCTCGGGGCCGCCCTGTCCGTGCGGCGGATCACCGCCGTCGACCCGCTGACCGCCCTGGGGAGCGCCCGATGACCCTGCTGCTCGACGGCATCACCCTCACCTACCCGGACGGCGAGGGGAGACTGACCGCGCTCGACTCGGTCGCCCTGGACGTCCCGCCCGGTTCGCTCACCGCTGTCGTGGGCCCCTCGGGTTCCGGCAAGTCCAGCCTGCTCGCTGTCGCGGCCACACTCGTCACCCCCGACGCCGGACGCGTCGTCGTGGCCGGTACGGATGCCACCGTGCTGAGCCGGGCGGACCGGGCCGTACTGCGCCGCGAGCACATCGGGATCGTCTTCCAGCAGCCCCATCTGCTGCCCGCGCTCACGGCCGTGGAACAACTCCTGGTGATGGCCCACCTCTCCGGCCGCAAACCCCGTCGGGCGGCTGACCGGGCACGGGAGTTGCTGGCCGCGGTCGGCCTGGCCGGGCAGGCGCACCGCCGCCCCCACCAGCTCTCGGGCGGTCAGCGCCAGCGCGTCAACATCGCCCGCGCCCTGATGAACGACCCGTCGGTGCTCCTCGTCGACGAGCCGACCAGCGCCCTCGACCACGAGCGGGGTGCTGCGGTCCTCGATCTGCTGGCCACCCTGACCAGGGAACGGAGCACGGCGACGGTCCTGGTCACCCACGACCCGAGCCACCCCGCCCGGGCCGACCAGGTGGTGACGATGGCGGACGGGCGCCTGCGCCGGCCTGCTGCGTCCTGAACCCGGCCCTGCAGCGGCGTGGGCCGTCGGGTCCGGCGCCGGCCTTGTGCGGTCCGCGCCATCCGGCCCGGTCCGGCCGCTACGGCCTCAGCCTTGTGGCGCCGTCGTGCTCGCCAGTGCCGCGGACAGTTCCTTGGCCACCGTCTGTAGCACGGGGACGATCTTCTCCGTCGCCGCCTCCGTGACCCGGCCCGCCGGGCCGGAGATGGAGATCGCCGCGGCGGTGGGAGAGTCGGGCACCGAGACCGCCAGGCAACGGACGCCGATCTCCTGCTCGTTGTCGTCCACCGCGTAGCCGGCGCGGCGGACCTGCTCCAGGGCGCCGAGGAACTCCTCAGGAGTGGTGATCGTCTTCTCGGTGGCGGCCGGCATGCCGGTGCGCGCCAGCAGGGCGCGCACCTCCTCGGGCGGCGTGTGGGCGAGGAGCGCCTTGCCCACACCGGTCGAGTGCGGCAGCACCCGTCGACCGACCTCGGTGAACATCCGCATCGAGTGTTTCGAGGGCACCTGTGCCACGTAGACGATCTCGTCGCCGTCGAGGAGCGCCATGTTCGCCGTCTCCCCCGTCTCCTCCACGAGCCGGGCCAGGTAGGGGCGCGCCCAGGTGCCGAGCAGCCGGGAAGCGGATTCGCCGAGACGGATCAGCCGGGGCCCGAGGGCGTAGCGCCGGTTCGGCTGCTGGCGCACGTATCCGCAGGCGACGAGTGTGCGCATGAGCCGGTGGATGGTGGGCAGCGGGAGTCCGCTGCTCGCGGAGAGCTCGCTCAATCCGACCTCGCCCCCGGCGTCGGCCATCCGCTCGAGCAGGTCGAAGGCACGCTCGAGGGACTGCACTCCGCCGCTGTTGGCGGCGGGCTTGGCGGCGTCGGGGGTGCTGGCGCTGGACGTCGACACGTCAACGGTCCTTTCAGGCGGGCGGGCGAGGCAGCAGCCTACCGGGCAGGGGTGGGGTGCACACCGCTCGTGCTGGGCCCGTCCTCGCCGGTCAGCGAAGCCGGTCCCGGTGTCACACACTCCCCGGGGCAGAGCCTCCTGGCGGTCCGCCGTACGGAGCTACGTCTCTTTCTTCGGAATCTACATTCCACTTTGTGGAACTGTCCAAGGTTTGTGCGCAGCGGCCCGCTCGAAGGGGTGGGGCCTTGACGGGGTGGGGCCCGAGGAGAAGACTTCTTCAACAGTTCGTTGAATTCCGCTGGTGCGGACGTGACGGAAGTGAGGGGCAGCGTGTCCGATCCGGACGTGGACCTCGTACTGCGCTCGACGCGTGTCATCACCCCCGGGGGCACGCGCGCCGCATCGGTCGCCGTCGCCGGCGGGAGGATCTCGGCCGTGCTGCCGCACGACGCCGCGATCCCGGCCGGGGCACGGATCGAGGACGTCGGTGACCACGTGGTCCTCCCCGGCCTCGTCGACACGCACGTCCACGTGAACGATCCCGGCCGCGCCGAGTGGGAGGGGTTCTGGACGGCCACCCGTGCCGCCGCGGCCGGCGGGATCACCACGCTGCTCGACATGCCCCTGAACTCCCTCCCGCCGACCACCACGGTCGCCAACCTGCGCACCAAGCAGGAGGTGGCCCGGCCGAAGGCACACATCGACACCGGCTTCTGGGGAGGTGCCGTCCCCGGCAACACCAAGGATCTGCGTGGGCTGCACGAGGCGGGGGTCTTCGGCTTCAAGTGCTTCCTGTCGCCGTCCGGCGTCGACGAGTTCCCCGAGCTCGACCGGGAACAACTCGCACGCTCCATGACGGAGATCGCGGGCTTCGGCGGTCTGCTGATCGTGCACGCCGAGGACCCGCACCAGCTGGCCGCCGCGCCGCAGCGCCAGGGCCCCAAGTACGCCGACTTCCTCGCCTCCCGCCCCCGCGACGCCGAGAACACCGCGATCGCCCACCTGATCGCCCAGGCAAGGCGGCTGGATGCCCGGGTGCACGTGCTCCACCTCTCGTCCTCCGATGCATTGCCGCTGATCGCCGCCGCGAAGGCGGAGGGCGTGCGGATCACCGTCGAATCGTGCCCCCACTTCCTCACCCTCACGGCAGAGGAAGTCCCCGACGGTGCCACCGAGTTCAAGTGCTGCCCGCCGATCCGCGAGGCGGCGAACCGGGACGCCCTCTGGCAGGGGTTGGCCGACGGAACGATCGACTGCATCGTGTCCGACCACTCGCCGTGCACCACCGACCTCAAGACCGCCGACTTCGCCTCGGCCTGGGGCGGAATCTCCTCGCTCCAGCTGGGACTCCCGGCCGTCTGGACCGAAGCCCGTGGACGCGGACACACCCTGGAGGACGTCGCCCGCTGGATGTCGGACGCTCCGGCCAGGCTCGCGGGCCTCGCCCGGAAGGGGGCCGTCGAGGCGGGCCGGGACGCCGACTTCGTGGTCCTCGCCCCCGACGAGACCTTCACCGTCGACCCCACCGAACTCCACCACCGCAACCAGGTCACCGCCTACGCGGGGAAGACCCTGCACGGCGTCGTGAAGTCGACATGGCTGCGCGGCGAGCGGATCGTGGAGAACGGGACCCTCGCCGAGCCCACCGGCCGGCTCCTCGAAAGGAACGACTGACATCGTGGCGATACCGTCCTTCTCCGGCAACGCGAAGCCCTACGGCGGCGGCGACCCGTACGCCGACTACCGCACCGCGGACTTCCCGTTCGCGGACTGCGCCAACCTCGCCGACCGCCGGCTGGGCGCGGCCGTCATCGCCGCCAACGACGAGTTCTTCGCCCAGCGGGAGAACCTCCTGATCCCCGAGCCGGCCGTGTTCGACCCCGAACACTTCGGTCACAAGGGCAAGGTCATGGACGGCTGGGAGACACGCCGGCGCCGCGGGGCCTCGGCGGAGCAGCCGTGGCCCACGGACGACGACCACGACTGGGCCCTGATCCGCCTCGGTGCACCCGGCGTGGTCCGCGGCATCGTCGTCGACACCGCCCACTTCCGGGGCAACATGCCGCAGGCCGTGTCGGTCGAAGGCGCCTGTGTCGAGGGGACCCCCACCTCACACGAGCTGCTCTCCGACGAGGTCAAGTGGACGACCCTGGTCCCGCGCACTCCGGTCGGCGGGCATGCGGCGAACGGATTCGAGGTCACCGTCGAACAGCGTTTCACCCACCTCCGTCTCCGCCAGCACCCCGACGGCGGCATCGCGCGGCTGCGGGTGTACGGCGAGGTCGTACCGGACCCCCGGTGGCTCGCCGCGCTGGGCACCTTCGACGTGGTCGCGCTGGAGAACGGGGGCTCGGTCGAGGACGCCTCCAACCGCTTCTACTCGCCTCCCGCCAACACCATCGGCCCGGGACGCTCCCGCAAGATGGACGACGGCTGGGAGACCGCCCGCCGTCGGGACCGGGGCAACGACTGGATCCGCTACCAGCTGGTCGCCCGTTCCGAGATTCGTGCCGTCGAGATCGACACCGCGTACCTCAAGGGGAACGCGGCGGGCTGGGCATCCCTGTCGATCCGGGACGAGGGAGCGGGCGAGAACACGCAGTGGACGGAGTTCCTGCCGCGCACCCGCCTCCAGCCGGACACCAACCACCGCTTCGTGCTGGACGCGCCGGTGGCCGGTACCCACGTGCGGATCGACATCTTCCCCGACGGCGGTTTCTCACGGCTGCGACTGCACGGTTCGCTCACCGAGGAGGGCGCGGCGCGCCTGACCGCCCGTCATCAAGAGCTCGGCGGCTGAACCGTCGCAGGCGACGAGCGCACCACGAGAGGTGACGTGCGGGGGTGTTCCGGACCCGTGGCCGGGGCACCCCGCGCAACCGTCAGGGCAGCGTGACGGTCGTCGACGGGCGACTCCGTGCCCGGGCCGCCACGACGACCCGGTGCTCATCGGGGGCGCCACCACGTGCGTCGCCTCCCCGGGGGGCGCGGAACCGGTCCCGCGCGGTCAGCGCTGTCGGCGCGCGCAGCACCGGCGGAGGCCCGGCCGTCCGGCCCCTTCGGCGGTGCCGAGAGCCGCGTCCGCGGCTTCGACGGATTCCGTCGGGAGGGCCCGCTGTGCGCGCGGCCGGTCGTTCGTCGCCCGATCTTCTGCACGGCCCACCTCGCCCGCCCGCAGGTGATCGCGTCCGAACCCGGCGGGGGTCCCGCGGGGCGAACGCCCCGCGTACCCCGTTTCCGGCGGTCACCCGTGCCACCTCGGCGTCCGCCCCCCTTGCCTGTCCGTCACCCCCCTCGTTCGGCCGTCTGCCGTCGACGCGTCGCCGTGGCACCCGTGCCGGCCGGGCCGGGGAGGGCACGCTGGCGGTGACCGGTCACCGATGACTCCTGCGGGGCGGGGGAGTCAGCGAACGAGAGTGCACCGGGGCGACGCAGGCCGGGCCGTCCGGAGCGACGGCGTCCGCCGGCACCGACGGAAAGGCGACCACCATGGCAAAGCTCACCTTCACCCAGTTCCTGACCCTGGACGGCGTGTACCAGGCGCCCGGCGGTCCGGACGAGGACCGGCGGGGAGGGTTCGAGCACGGCGGCTGGAGCTTCCCCTTCGCGGACGAGGACTTCGGTCGCTTCGTCTCCGGGGTTTTCGACCGTGTGGGGGCGTTCCTCCTGGGCCGCCGCACGTACGAGATCTTCGCTGCGTACTGGCCCAAGGTGACGGACGAGACGGACCCGGTGGCAGCGCGCCTCAACGCGCTCCCCAAGTACGTGGTCTCCAGGACCCTCAGGAAGGCGGACTGGAACAACTCGACGGTCGTCTCCGGCGACGTCGCCGAGGAAGTCGCCCGGATCAAGGAGCGGACCGGAGGGGAGTTGCAGATCCACGGGAGTGGCGCGCTCGCCAGGTCGCTGATGACCCACGGCCTCATCGACGAGCTCAACCTGCTCGTCTTCCCGGTCGTGCTGGGCAGCGGGATGCGGCTGTTCACGGACGGCACGCCGCCCACCCGCTTCGCATCCATCTCGTCGTCGACCACGGGCAAGGGCGTCGCCATCCACACCTACCGGACCGCGGGCCGGCCCGAGTACGGGACGTTCGCACCCGGCGAGTGAGGGCGGAGCGGGGCGCGCCCGACCCCGTTCCGCCCCGCCGCCCGGTGCTGCGCGCAGCGCCGGCGCCCTGTGCCTGCCGGTCCGTCAGGAGCACCGGTCCAGTGCCTCGCGGGCGGCCGCGGCGGCCGCTTCGCGGTCACGCGGGACCACACCGATGCGCGTGCGCCGATCCAGGACGTCGGACACGTCGAGCGCCCCCTCGTGGCGGACGGCCCAGACCAGTTCGGCGCCGGTGACCGGGTGACCGGGCACCACGGGCTCGGCCAGGGCAGGGTCCTCGAGGCCGAGCGCGTGGACGGCCGGAGCCTCGGCTCCGTAGCGGCGCACCAGGCGCCGGGGCGCGTCGAGCGTCGCGAGCGTGCCGGGCCGGGCGGCCCCGACCAGCGGCAGTGACGCCGTGCGGCACGGTCCGGCGCCCAGTCCGCGTGCGGCGACTGCGGCGTCCAGCGCGTCCTGGGCCATTCGCCGGTACGTGGTCAGCTTCCCTCCGACGATGGTGACGACGCCGTCCGGCGACGTCAGCACGGCGTGTTTGCGCGAGATGTCCGCCGTGCGGCCGGAGCCTTCCGGACCCGAGGCGTCCAGGAGCGGCCGCAGCCCGGCGAACGCCCCCACCACGTCGTCACGGCCCACGGAGACGTCGAGTGCCGAGCCGAGGACGTCGAGCAGGAAGCCGATGTCCGTCTCGGGCACTTCGGGGACGTCCGGCACCGGTCCGTCGACGGGCTCGTCCGTGAGCCCGACGTACACCCGTCCGTCTCCCTGGGGCAGGACGAGGACGAAGCGGTTGGTCTCCCCGGGGACGGGGATGTGCAGGCCCGCCGTCAGGCCCCCGAACGCCTCCGAGCGCAGGACCAGGTGCGTGCCCCTGGACGGCCGGAGCCTGATGTCCTCGACGAGCCCGCCGGCCCAGACCCCGGTGGCGTTGACGACGGCGCGTGCCCTGATGTCCAGCTCCTCGCCGGTGAGTTCGTCGCGCACCCGGGCCCCCGCCCCGTGGAGGGACAGGGCGCGCACCCGGGTCAGGATCCGGGCGCCGTGCGAGGCGGCGGTCCGTGCCACGGCGGTGACCAGCCGGGCGTCGTCGGTGAGCTGTCCGTCCCACGAGAGCAGGCCCCCGCGCAACCCCGACGGCCGCAGCGCGGGTGCCATGTGCCGGGTCTCCACCGCGGAGAGCGTGCGCGGCGCGGGCAGCGTCGAGCGTGAGGTACGGGCGGCGACCCGCAGGAGATCGCCGGCCCGGAAGCCCGCCCAGGCCAGCGCGGCCTGGGCGCGGGGGACGAGCGGGGTGAGCGGCAGGACGAACGGCTGGGCGCGCACCAGGTGCGGGGCGGTGCGCTCCATCAGCACACCGCGCTCCACGGCGCTCTCGTGTGCCACGTCGAGCTGGGCGTTGGCCAGGTAGCGCAGCCCTCCGTGGATGAGTTTGGAGCTCCACCGGGACGTGCCGAACGCCATGTCGTGCGCGTCGATCGCGGCGACGGTCAGTCCGCGCGAGGCGGCGTCGAGGGCGGCTCCGGCGCCCGTCGCACCGAGGCCGACGACGAGGACGTCGACCTGCGTGCCGTCGGCGAGTCCGGACAACTCCTCGGTACGGCGGGAGGCGTTCAGCGAAGACGTGGCCCGGGAGGGGCGGCTCGGGCGGCTCATGGCGAAAGGGTCCTCTCCAGAAGGGTCCGCAGCTCTTCGAGGAAGGCCGCGTCGGTGAGTTCGGGGTCCGCCTCGTCGGTCATGGTGCGCAGCGAGAGGGTGAAGGACTGCACGATCAGCAGCAGGGAGCGCGCCTGCAGGTCGGGGTGGACCGCGCGGACAGAACCGTCGGAGTGCCCCTCTTCCAGGGCGCCGGTGATGAGCCCCAGGAGGGCGTCCTGGCTGGCGCCCCGCCGGTCGAGCACGTACGGCAGGAGCAGCTCGGGGTCCACGTCCAGGATCTTGTGGAAGAGCGGATGGGCGCGGAACGCCGCGACCCCGGCGACGAGGCCGTCCACCAACCGCGCCCGGGTCGGTTCGCCCGGGACGCGTTCCTGCATGGTGCCGACGGCGAGGGCGATCCACTCCCGCGTCATCAGATCGCCGACCAGGGTCCGTACGTCGGGCCAGCGGCGGTAGAGGGTCATCCGGGACACCCCGGCGCGCCGGGCCACGTCGGTCAGCGTGGTCCGGCGGACTCCGACGGCCAGGACGCAGTCGCGTGCCGCGTCGAGCACGGCATCTCCGTCCGAATGGTTGTGACGAATGGGCGTCATCTGTCACAGTGTAATGCCAGTGCAGGCCGCGTGGCGCGGCGCCCGCGAAACCGACGGTGAGGAAACAACCCAAGTGGACATGTTGTGGAGCGGCTGGGGCGACCCGGCCAAGGCGACCCCGCTGCCCGATTCGGTGATCGGCCTGCTGCGCGACCTGCTCGGCGTCATCCCGCGAAAGACGGGTCCGGCCTCCATCGACGCCATCGAGGTGCCCGAGTCCCCGCTGGCCGACGACGCCCGCCAGGCACTGTCCGACTGCCTCGGTGACGAGGCCCACGTGCGGACCGACGCGGAGAGCCGCATCCGCCATACCCGGGGCAAGTCCACCCCCGACCTGTTGCGCATCCGCGCGGGCGAGGTGGCGGACGTCCCGGCCGCCGTGGTGCTCCCGGGAAGCCACGACGAGGTGCTTGCCGTCCTGCGCGTCCTCGCGGACCACGGCTTGGCCGCGGTGCCCTTCGGCGGCGGAACCTCCGTCGTCGGCGGGCTCGCCCCGCAGGGCAAGCGCTCCTTCGTCGCACTGGACCTGCGCCGGCTCGACCAGTTGCTCGACCTCGACGAGGTCTCGCGCACCGCCACCCTGCAGCCCGGTCTGCGAGCGCCCCGGGCCGAAGCACTGCTCAACGAGCGGGGCTTCACCCTGGGCCACTTCCCGCAGTCCTTCGAATGGGCCTCGATCGGCGGCTTCGCCGCGGCCCGCTCCAGCGGTCAGGCCTCGGCGGGATACGGGCGCTTCGACGAGATGGTGCTGGGGCTGACGGTCGCCACGCCCGAGGGGACGCTGGAGACGGGTCGCGCACCCCGCTCGGCGGCCGGCCCCGACCTGCGACAGCTGGTCCTCGGCTCCGAGGGCGCCCTCGGGGTGATCACCTCCGTGACCGTCCGGATCCGCCCGCTGCCCGAGACCCGCGTCTACGAGGGCTGGCGCTTCGCGTCCTTCGAGGCGGGCGCAGCGGCCCTGCGTGCGCTGGCCCAGGACGGACCGCGCCCCACGGTTCTGCGGCTGTCCGACGAGACCGAGACCTTCATCGGCCTCGCGCAGCCCGACGAGATCGGAAGCTCGGACGCGCCCCAGGCAGCGGGGTGCATGGCCATTGCCGGCTACGAGGGCACGCCCGAGGACACCGCGGACCGCCGGGCCCGCGCTCGCGAGGTGCTCCTCGCCTGCGGCGGCGAGTTCGTCGGCGAGGAGCCCGGCGAACGGTGGGCCCACGGCCGTTACAACGCCCCCTACCTGCGTGACGCGTTGCTCGACGCGGGCGCCTTCGCCGAGACCCTGGAGACCGCGGCCTTCTGGTCCGCCCTGCCGGAGCTGTACGCGTCGGTGCGCCAGGCGCTCACCACCACGCTGACCGACACGGGTACGCCGCCGCTGGTCATGTGCCACATCTCACACGTCTACGAGAACGGCGCTTCGCTGTACTTCACCGTCGTCTCAGCGCAGGGCGAGGATCCCGTCGCGCACTGGGCCCCGGCGAAGGCGGCCGCCAACGACGCGATCCTTGCAGCCGGCGGCACCATCAGCCACCACCACGGCGTCGGCACCGACCACCGCGACTGGTACACCCGTGAGGTCGGCCCGCTCGGGATCCGTATGCTGCAGGCCGTCAAGGCCGAGATCGACCCGTCCGGGACCCTCAATCCCGGCGTGCTCATCCCCGTCCGCTGACCGGCTCCTGCCTTCCGAAAGGCGCGCACATGCGACAGTTCACCGCCGTCGTCAACCCCACAGCGGGCGGGTCCAGCGGTACGGCGGCCCTGCTTCCGCTTGCCCGACTCCTCAGGGAGGCCGGAGCCCCGCTCGACACGCAGTACAGCAGGAGCCTGGAGCACGCCCGGGAGCTGGCACGGGAGGCCGGTCAGCGCGGACACGTCGTGCTGGCCGTGGGCGGCGACGGCATCGCCGGCGGGGTCGGCGGGGCGCTCAGCGGCACGGACACCGTGCTCGGCCTGGTTCCCGCCGGGCGGGGCAACGACTTCGCCCGGGCGCTGGGGCTTCCCACCGATGCCCCGTCCCTTGCCGAGGTGCTGCTGAACGGCGCGCCCCGCGCCGTCGACGCCATCGAGGTCGAATCGGCCGTGCACGCGAAGACGTCCGTGCTGGGCAGCGTCTACGCGGGTGTCGACGCGGTCGCCAACCGGTACGCCAACACCTCCCGGTTGCTGCGCGGCGCCGCCTCGTACTACGCGGGCGGCCTGCGGGCGGTGGTGGGCTGGCGGGCCGCGGCGTACCGCATCACGGTGGACGGCGAGGAGTACGAGCGCCGCGGCTACACCGTGGTCGCCGCCAACTCCGGTTACTACGGCTTCGGTCGCAACATCGCGCCCGGCGCCCGTCTCGACGACGGCGTGCTGGACGTCGTGGTGATCCGGCAGGCACCCAAGCGGCTGTTCTTCGCCATGATGAACGAGTTGAGGACCGGCGAGCACCTCAGGCGCCCGGAGGTGGAGGTGCTCCGCGGCAAGGAGGTCCGCATCGAAGCAGACCGGCCCGTGCCCTACGGCGCGGACGGCGAGGTGGACGCCACGCTCCCGGTGACGGTGCGGGTGCAGCCCGGCGCGCTCAACGTGCTGGTCTGACGCCACGGGGAGCGCAGGGAGCGGCGCGCCCCGCCGGGCGGGTGGGCACGGGGCGGCCCTGGTGCGGGCCGCCCCGTGCCGTGTCCTACTGCTCGCGCATGCCCCACGGGGAGCCGTACGCCTCCAGCATGTCGAGGAACGGACGCGCCTCGAAGGCCTCCGGGCCCAGGATGCCCTTCCCCGCCCACGCCCCGGTCGCGACGAGCTCGAGGGCGACCACCGGGTTGACGGCCGTTTGCCAGACGACGGCCTGGCTGCCGTACTCCCGCATCGACCACTCGTTGTCGACGACGTGGTACAGGTAGACCTCGCGCGACTCGCCGTCCTTGGTGCCCTTGACCCAGGTGCCCGCGCAGGTCTTGCCGCGCATCCGGTCGCCGAGCGTGGCCGGGTCGGGTAGACAGGCCGCGACGACGTCGCGGGGTGAGACCCGGACCGGTCCCCCCTCGCTGCGCACCGTGACCGGATCGGTCTTGTCCAGGCCCACCTGGTGCAGGACCTGCAGGGTGTTGATGAAGTCGGAGCCGAGTCCGTACTTGAACGTGACGCGCTCCGCTTCGACCCAGCGGGGGATCAGCAGTACTTCCTCGTGCTCGACGTTGACGCACTCGACCGGTCCGATGCCCTCCGGGAAGTCGAAGACCTCCGGTTCGCTGAACGGCGGCGTCGTGAACCAGCCGCGGCCGGTCTCGTAGACCACCGGAGGGTTGAGACACTCCTCGATCGTGGTCCAGATACTGAACGAGGGTGCGAAGTCGTAGCCCTCGACGGTGAGGTTGGCGCCGTCCCGGACCCCGATCTCCTCGATGGAGTCGAAGAGCTCGTCGGCGGCGTACCGGGCGAAGACGTCGGACAGACCAGGCTCCACCCCCATGCCCACCAGGGCCAGCCGCCCGGACTCCTCCCACCTGCCGGCCAGTTCGAACTGCTCGTCGCCGAGCTTGACCCCGCACTCCTCGTACGGGCGCTCCGCATGTGGGCGGGACAGGGACATGGCCATGTCCACGTAGTGGGCGCCGGCGGCGAGCGAGGCGCGGAACAGCGGCATGACGAACCGCGGGTCCGTCGCGTTGAGCAGGACGTCGCAGCGTTCCTGTTCCAGCAGTGCGGTGACCGCGGCCTCGTCCGACGCGTCGACGCGGGCGGCGGTGAACCGGTCGCCCCCGCCCGTCGCGGTGCCGGCCACGGCGGCCACCGCGGCTTCGGCACGGGCCTCGTCGTAGTCGGCGACGACCATCCGCTCGAAGAATCCGCGGCGGGCGGCGATCCGGGTGATGGCCGAACCCACACCACCGGCGCCGATCAGCAAGATGCGCATAACCAGGTCCCTTCCCTGTGTTCCGAGGACTCTCCCGGTGCACCGATGAAACTCACCGGCGACTGGTATCGTCAATGCTGTTGGCGTAAGAATCGCGTGACGGAGAAAGGCCAGGCCAATGCCGAAGAAGGTGGTCGCAGAGTCCGAGCGCCGTCGCCGTCGTCCCACCAAGACGGGTGTGGTCCTTTCGGAGCAGCTGATCGTGACGACGGCGCTGCGGATGCTGCGTGAGCACGGCGCAGACGGGCTGACCGCACGCCGGCTCGGCGTCGCCCTCGGCGCCGATCCCAGCACGCTGTACCGCTACTTCCGCGGCATGGACGAGCTGACCCTGGCGGTCGGTGACGAGCTGATCGGCCGCGCCCTGCGCGGTTGGGCAGCCACCGGCGACTGGCAGCGTGACCTGCGCGAGCTGGGCCTGCGCATCCACGCGGCGTACCTGGCCCACCCGCAGGCCGCCGTGCTCACGGCGAGCAGGGTCTCGGGCCGCGCCCACGAGATCGCGGCGGACGAGACCATCCTCGGCGTGCTGCACGGGGCGGGATTCCCCACGCCGGTCGCGGTCCGCGTCTACCACTGCTTCATCGACCAGGCACTGGCCTTCGCCGCTCTGGACGCCGCGACGCTGGCGCTGCCGGAGGCGGCCCGCCGGTCGGACGAGACCGTGTGGCGGGCGACGTACGCCGCACTGCCGGCCGACACCCATCCGCACATCGCCCCGGCAGCACCGCACCTGATCGAGGAGATGAACGTCAGCGCCTATCCGGCGACCCTCGACATGCTCATCGACAGCGCCGCGGGACAGCTCGCGCGCCTCGGGTCCGCAGCCCCTCCGGCTGCGGTCCGCGACCACCGGGGAGGCGAGGAGGCGGGGGACCAGGCGGACGAAGACCTCCCGGCCGGCCAAGCCGGGTGAGTGCGTGATCGCAGCGGAGACCCCGGGAAGGCCAACCGGCCGTCGGACAGCTCGCGGATCACGCCAAAGCCGTCCGTGACGAGCAGGGCCGGACCGATGGGCTCGAGAATCCTCCGCACGGCGCGATCGTCGCCAACCGAGGGCCGGGCCCCGTGACCGTCGGCGGACCGTTTCCGCCGCGACGGAAGTCCCGGCACCTGCGACTTTGGTAGCCCCTGCCGCCGCTTAGGTAGCCGTCTGCCGGCGCGGGGCGGCCGAGCCGTCCCGGGCTGCGTAGGGTGGGACGCCATGACCAGCACGGAATACCCCTGGCTGCTGCCGTCGGCCATCGCCGATCCACTGACCCAGGAGCTGCCCGGCGACCGGGGCAGGGAGCGGCCACGGCGTACCGTGCGCGACTGGATCGTGGACACGATCGCCTTCCTCTTCTCGGTCGGCGTCTGGATGCTCGTGGTCGACGCCGCCGAACAGGGCGGTACCCACACGGTGATGGCGGTGGCCGACCAACTGGTCGGCGCTGCGGCCTGCTGCGCGGTGTGGTTGCGGCGCCGGTGGCCCGTGCAGCTCGCCGTGGCGCTGAGTGTGGCGTCCATGCTGGTGCCGCTCGCCGGGGGCGCGTTCCTGTTCAGCCTGTTCAGCCTGGCCGTGCACCGGCCGTTCCGACCGGTCGCCGCCGTCGCCGCGCTGGCCGTGGTGTCCTCCGTCGCCCAGCCGTTCGTACGGCCCGAGACGGGTGCTGCCGTGCTGGCGGAGATCGTCGGCGGTATCGTGCTGCTCCTGCTCGTCCTGGGCTGGGGCATGCTCGTGCGCTCCCGGCGCCAACTCGTGGTGGCCCTCCGCGAACGGGCCCGCCGTGCCGAAGCCGAGGCGGAACTGCGCGCCCAGCAGGCCCAGCGGCTCGCCCGTGAGGCCATCGCGCGCGAGATGCACGACGTGCTCGCCCACCGGCTGACCCTGCTCAGCGTCCACGCCGGCGCCCTGGAGTTCCGCCCCGACGCACCCACCGCAGAGATCGCCCGCGCGGCGGGCGTCATCCGGGACAGCGCCCACGAGGCGCTCCAGGACCTGCGCGAGATCATCGGCGTGTTGCGCCGCTCGGACGACGACCGGGAGGACGCCGACCGACCGCAGCCCACCCTCGCCACGCTGGGTGCGCTCGTCGACGAGTCCCGCCTGGCGGGCATGGACGTGGCCCTCGACAACTCCATCGAGGAATCGACCGCGGTCCCCGCGTCCACTGGCCGCACCGTCTACCGCATCGCACAGGAGGGCCTCACCAACGCACGCAAGCACGCGCCGGGTGCCGAAGTCACCGTCACCGTGACCGGTGGCCCCGGCGAGGGAGTCACCGTCGCCGTATGGAATCCAGCCCCCGCCGGCCCGGGCGGTGGGGTCCCCGGCTCCGGTCAGGGCCTGATCGGACTGACCGAACGCGCCATGCTCGCGGGCGGCCGGCTGGAGCACGGGCCGACGGGCGACGGTGGGTTCGCCGTACGATCCTGGCTACCGTGGCCTGCATGACCATCCGGCTGCTCATCGTCGACGACGACCCACTCGTCCGTGCTGGACTCACCTTCATGCTCGGCGGAGCCGAAGACATCGAGATCGTGGGTGAGGGAACCGACGGCTTCGAAGTCCCCGAACTGGTGGACCGCTTGCGGCCCGACGTCGTCCTGATGGACATCCGGATGCCGCACGTGGACGGGCTCACCGCCACCGAGCGGCTGCGGAACGGCCCCGAGACCGCCGAAGTGATCGTCCTGACCACCTTCCACGCCGACGAGCAGGTGCTGCGCGCGCTGCGGGCGGGGGCGGCCGGATTCGTCCTCAAGGACACCCCGCCCGCCGAGATCGTCGCCGCCGTGCGCCGGGTTGCCGCCGGCGATCCCGTGCTCTCACCGGCCATCACCCGGCAGTTGATGACGCACGTCGCAGGGCCCGTACCCGGAGACCGGCCCGAGAGGGCCCGCGAGCGGCTCGCCGTCCTCGCCGGTCGAGAGCGGGAGGTCGCCAGAGCCGTCGGCCGCGGCCGATCCAACGCCGAGATCGCGACGACCCTGTACATGAGCGTGCCGACCGTGAAGACCCATGTGTCGCGGATCCTGGCCAAACTCGGCCTCAACAACCGTGTCCAGATCGCGCTGCTGGTCCACGACGCCGGGTTCCTCGACGAAGGGGCCGCGTCCTAGGGTGACGTGATGCCGGTCATCGATCTCAGGCAGTTCGGGGCGGACTTCACCGCCGACCCTTACCCCTACTACGCGAAGCTGCGCGACGCCGGTCCCGTCCACGAGGTGATCACACCGGAGGGCGACCGGGTGTGGCTCGTGGTCGGTCATGCGGAGGCCCGGGCGGCGCTCACCGACCCCCGGCTGGTGAAGTCACCCGACACCCCGGGGGTGTATTTTCCCGACAGGGAGCTGGTCGAACGGCACATGCTGTTCGCCGACCCGCCGGACCACACCAGACTGCGGCGGCTCGTCGCCAAGGAGTTCACCGGGCGCCGGATCGAGGCACTGCGACCGCGCGTCCAGCAGATCACGGACGAGATGATCGACGGCATGCTCCCCGCCCGGCGCGCCGACCTGGTCGATGCACTCGCCTTCCCCCTGCCCGTCATCGTCATCTGCGAGCTCCTGGGCGTCCCGGCGGCGGACCGCGACCGGTTCAGGCGGTGGTCCAACGAGATCGTGGCCCCGACCGGTCCCGCGAGCCGGAACGCCGCCCGCCGTGAACTCGCCTGCTATCTCGATGAGTTAATCGAGGACAAGCGCTGCGCCCCGCCGACTGACGACCTGGTCTCGGCCCTGCTGCGGTCCCGGTCCGAGGACGGGGACCGGCTGTCGGCGTCCGAACTGCGGGCCATGGCCCACCTGCTGCTCATCGCGGGCCACGAGACCACGGTCAACCTGATCGCGGGCGGGATGCGGGCACTGCTCCGCCATCCGGACCAGCTGGCCGCCCTGCGCGCCGACTTCGGCCTGATCGACGGCGCCGTCGAGGAGATGCTGCGCTACGAGGGCCCGGTGGAGAACGCCACCCTGCGTTTCACCCGGGAACCCGTCCCCTACGGAGACGTGGTCGTCCCGCAGGGCGCGGTGGTCCTCGTCGGTCTCGCGTCCGCCGACCGCGACCCCACCCGCTTCCCCGACCCGGACCACTTCGACATCCGCCGCGCCGGAACGGGTGCTCGGGGTGGGGGGCACCTCGCGTTCGGACACGGCATCCACTACTGCCTGGG
The DNA here is from genome assembly GCF_042755225.1 of Streptomyces sp. NPDC059169. NCBI lineage: Bacteria > Bacillati > Actinomycetota > Actinomycetes > Kitasatosporales > Streptomycetaceae > Streptomyces > Streptomyces sp. NPDC059169. Next base: position 371,300 of record NZ_JBHZCF010000004.1, read on the forward strand.
CGCACCGCTCGCCCGGTTGGAAGGCACTGTCGCGGTCCGCACGCTTCTCGAGCGCCTTCCCGGGCTCGCCCTCGACTCGGGCGAACGGCCCGAGTGGCTGCCGGGGATGCTGATGCGGGGGGTGCGCCGGCTGCCCGTCCGCTGGTGACGGCCCCGGGCGCCGCTGGTGACGGCCCCGGGCACCGGGAGTCCGGCGCCCGGGGTGCGCACCGGCTCAGACGCCGGGGATCTCCTCGAGCCGCACCGGGCGGTGCTCCCGCCGCGACAGCTCGCAGGCCTCGGCGATGCGCAGGGCTTCCAGGGCTTCGCGCCCGTCACACGGGTTGTCCCGTTCCCCGCTCGCGACCTGGATGAACGCGTCGAGTTCGGCCTCGTAGGCCGGGGCGAAGCGTTCCAGGAATCCGGGCCACGGCTTGTCCGCGGGCGGCGGGCCCTTGGGCTCGGTGGAGGTGATGGGCGTGTGGTCGTCCAGCCCCACGGCCACGGTGTCTGCTTCTCCGCACAGCTCCATCCGCACGTCGTAGCCCGCGCCGTTGCAGCGGGTGGCCGTGGCCGAGGCCAGGACCCCGTCGTCCAGCGTCAGTACGGCCGCCGCCGTGTCGACGTCGCCCGCCTCCCGGAACATCCCGGGCCCGGCGTCCGACCCGGTTGCGTACACCTCCACGACCTCGCGCCCCGTGATCCACCGCAGGACGTCGAAATCGTGGACCAGGCAGTCGCGGTAGAGCCCGCCCGACAGCGGCAGGTAGGCGGCCGGTGGGGGAGCCGGGTCGGAGGTGATGGCCCGGACGGTGTGCAGACGACCGAGCCGGCCCGAGCGGACCAGGTCACGGGCGTTGGCGTAGCCCGCGTCGAAGCGGCGCATGAAGCCGAGCTGGAGTACGGTGCCCGCGCTCTCCACCTCGCGCAGCGCACCGAGCGTGCCGTTCAGGTCCAGCGCGATCGGCTTCTCGCAGAAGGCGGGGAGCCCGGCGCGGGCGGCCCGGCTGATCAGATCGGCGTGGGCCGAGGTGGCGGAGGCGATGACGACGGCGTCGACGCCCCACTTGAAGACCTCGTCGACGGAAGGGGCCGCGGTGGCGTCGATACGGGCCGCGACCTCCCGCGCCCGCTGGGCGTCGGTGTCCGCGACCACCAGGGCGCCGACCTCGCGGTGGCGACTGAGGACGTCAGCGTGGAAGGCGCCGATACGTCCGGTTCCGATGAGTCCGATGCGCATGGCCCCAAGGTGAGGTGCACCCCGTAGCCCTGTCAAGCATTTGTCCTGACAATCGAACGACACAACTTCCCGTCAACAGGCCCGGCGACTACTCTCGCAGCGTGCCCAAGCAGCCCAGAGGAATCACGGAAGCCACGGTGTCGCTCCAGCTGAGCGTGGACCGGACGAGTCCGGTCCCGCTGTACTTCCAGCTGTCCCAGCAGCTGGAGGCGGCGATCGAATGCGGAACGCTCACGCCCGGCAGTCTGCTCGGCAACGAGATAGAGCTGGCGGGGCGGCTCGGGCTCTCCCGGCCGACCGTGCGACAGGCCATCCAGTCGCTGGTGGACAAGGGGCTCCTGGTGCGCAGGCGAGGCGTCGGGACCCAGGTCGTGCACAGTCAGGTCAAGCGTCCGCTGGAGCTCAGCAGTCTCTACGACGACCTGGAGGCGGCCGGTCAGCGCCCCGCCACCCGGGTGCTCGGCAATGTCATCGAGCCCGCCACCGCCGAGGTGGCGGCCGCCCTGGGGATCGCCGAGGGCAGCGAGGTCCATCTGGTCGAACGGCTGCGGTCCGCGCACGGTGAGCCGATGGCCCACCTGCGCAACCACCTGCCTGCCGGGCTGCTGCCGCTCGACTCGGAGGAGCTGGAGTCCACCGGGCTGTACCGCATGATGAGGGCTGCCGGGATCACCCTGCACAGTGCCCGTCAGTCGGTCGGGGCCCGCGCCGCCACCGCCGACGAGGCCGGGCTGCTGGCCGAGGTCGAGGGCGCCCCGCTGCTGACGATGCAGCGCACCACGTTCGACGACACGGGGCGACCGGTCGAGTTCGGTTCCCACGTCTACCGGGCGTCGCGTTACGCCTTCGAATTCCAGCTGCTGGTCCGTCCGTAAAGGATCTTGCGGGGCAAGCCCTGCGTAAGAATGTTCGGACAAAGTATTGACGGGCTCGTTGTGCCCCCGTAGAAACTCACCCAGCCGCAATCGGGCGGCCGGGAGAGTAAGGCGGACCCACCATGCGCACACCCCGCACGGCAGCAGTCCTGCTTGCCGCGATCGCACTCGCCGCAGCCGGATGCAGCAGCACCGGCGGCAAGGGCTCACAGGAGAAGGCCGACGGCGCCTCTGGCGGCGGCAAGGCGGCGTCGACGCCACGGCTGAAGCTCGCCATGGTCACCCACTCCGGCGAGGGCGACACCTTCTGGGACATCGTCCAGCGCGGCGCCAAGGACGCCGCGGCGAAGGACAACGCCGAGTTCCTCTACGCGGCGAACAAGGAAGGCAAGGAACAGGCCAGTCTGGTCCAGGCGTACATCGACCAGAAGGTCGACGGCATCGTCGTCACGCTGGCCAAGCCGGAAGCCGTGAAGGCCGTGGTCAAGAAGGCCGTTGCGGCCGGCATCCCCGTCGTCACCATCAATTCCGGCGGACAGTTCTCGGCCGAGGTCGGTGCGCTCAGCCACATCGGCCAGGACGAGTCCGTGGCGGGCGAGGCCGTCGGCGAGGAGCTCAACAGGCGGGGCAAGAAGAAGGCGGTCTGTGTCATCCACGAGCAGGGCAACGTCTCGCTCGAGGAGCGCTGCGCGGGGGTCAGGAAGACCTTCAAGGGGTCCGTCGAGAACCTCAATGTCGACGGCACCAACATGCCGGGCACCACTTCCTCCGTCGAGGCGAAACTGCAGAGCAGCAAGGACATCGACGCGGTGGTCACCCTGGGTGCCCCCTTCGCCGCGGCGTCGGTGCAGGCCAGACAGACCGCGGGGAGCAAGGCCGAGATCGACACCTTCGACCTGAACGCCGAGGTCGTCAAGCGGCTCAAGGCCAAGGAGGTCGGTTTCGCCGTCGACCAGCAGCCGTACCTCCAGGGTTACCTCGCCATCGACGAGCTCTGGCTCAACAAGACGAACGGTAACGTCATCGGCGGCGGCAAGCCGGTGCTCACGGGACCTGCTCTGGTGGCGGAGAAGGACGTCCCCGCGCTGGAGAAGCTCACGGCCGACGGCACCCGATGACGAACACGAACACCTACCTGGCCACCGCCCCCGTGATCGGACTCAGGGATACTTACCCCGGAGTCAGGCGAGCACAGCGAGAAGGGCACGGCGTCGTGGCAAGGGTTGGGACAGGTGTACGCACGGTCGGTGCGCTGCTGGCGGCGGTGCTCGGAGCCTCGCTCGCGGGGTGCAGCGCCACCGGCGGAAAGCGGGCCGAGGACGCCCGGAAGGCCGCCGCTGAAGAGGGCCGCCCGGCCGTCAGCACGCCGCGCTGGACCTTCGCCATGGTCACCCACTCCGGCGCCGGCGACACGTTCTGGGACATCGTCCAGAAGGGCGCCCGGCAGGCTGCCGACAAGGACAACATCAACTTCCTGTACGCCAACAGCGACGAGGGCCAGCAGCAGGCCCAGCTCGTCGATACCTACGTCGACAAGAAGGTCGACGGGCTCATCGTCACCCTCGCCAAGCCCGATGCGATGAAGGCCGCCGTGGCCAAGGCGACCAGGGCAGGCATCCCGGTGATCACCGTGAACTCCGGCTCCGAGCAGTCCAAGGCCTACGGCGCCCTGACCCACATCGGCCAGGACGAGACGGTCGCGGGCGAGGCCGTCGGCGACGAGCTCGACAAGCGCGGCAAGAAAAAGGCCCTGTGCGTACTGCACGAGCAGGGCAACGTGGGCCACGAGCAGCGCTGCGCAGGGGCGAAGAAGACCTTCGACGGGTCGATGGAGAACCTGTACGTCGACGGCACCAACATGCCCGACGTGCAGGCGTCCATCGAGGCGAAGCTACAGACCGACGATTCGATCGACGCGGTGGTCACCCTCGGTGCGCCGTTCGCGGACGCCGCGGTGCAGGCCAGACAGACCGCGGGGAGCAAGGCCGAGATCGACACCTTCGACCTGAACGCCAAGGTCGCCACCGCCCTGAAGGACGGCAGGCTCGGTTTCGCCGTCGACCAGCAGCCCTATCTCCAGGGCTACGAGGCCGTTGACCTGCTCTGGCTCTACCGCTTCAACGCCGATGTCCTCGGCGGCGGACGACCCGTCCTCACCGGACCTCAGATCATCACCGGCGAGGACGCCGCCGAACTGCTGGACTACACGGAGCGGGGGACCCGATGACCGCGACCGCACCACCCGCGAACGACAAGACCGGGGCGGCCGACGAGAGGCTGCTGCACACGTCGCCGCTGAAGAAGCTCCTCGGCCGCCCGGAGCTCGGCTCCGTCGTCGGCGCCGCGGCCGTCTTCCTCTTCTTCTCCGTCGTCGCCGACAGTTTTCTCCAGGCGTCCAGCCTCGGCACGATCCTCTACGCCGCCTCCACGATCGGCATCATGGCCGTGCCCGTGGCGCTGCTGATGATCGGCGGGGAGTTCGATCTGTCGGCCGGGGTGCTGGTCACCAGCTCCGCGTTGATCTCCTCGATGTTCAGCTACCAGATGACGACGAACGTCTGGGTGGGCGTCCTCGTCTCGCTGCTGGCCACACTGGCCATCGGCTCCTTCAACGGCTTCATGCTGATCAGGACCAAGCTGCCGAGCTTCATCATCACGCTGGGCACCTTCCTGATGCTGACGGGGCTGAACCTCGGCTTCACCAAACTGATCAGTGGCACGGTTTCCACCAAGACCATCGCCGACATGGAAGGCTTCGACTCGGCCAAGGCGGTGTTCGCGTCCCAGCTCACCATCGGCGGCGTCGATCTCAAAGTCACCATCCTGTGGTGGTTCGGACTGGTCTCCGTGGCCACCTGGATCCTGCTGCGCACCCGGTCCGGCAACTGGATCTTCGCAAGCGGCGGCGGTTCGGGTGCGGCTCGCGCGGTCGGCGTGCCGGTCGCGAGGACCAAGGTCGGCCTCTACATGGGGGTGGCCCTCTGCGCCTGGATCAGCGGCCAGCACCTGCTCTTCTCCTTCGACGTCGTCCAGTCCGGCGAGGGCGTGGGCAACGAGCTGATCTACATCATCGCGGCCGTCATCGGCGGCTGTCTGATCACCGGCGGCTACGGCTCGGCGATCGGCTCCGCGGTGGGCGCCTTCATCTTCGGAATGACCAGCAAGGGCATCGTGTACGCCGAGTGGAACCCCGATTGGTTCAAGTTCTTCCTGGGCGCCATGCTCCTGCTGGCCACCCTGCTCAACGCGTGGGTGCGCAAGCGGGCGGAGGCGACGGCATGAGCGACGCGCACGCGGCCGCCGGGCCGCGGACGGGTGTGGTGCCTGCACTGCTGCGCCGTGTGGGCGGAGAAGCGAATGGGGGTGTGGTGAGCGACGCGCACGCGGCCGCCGGGCCGCGGACGGGTGTGGTGCCTGCACTGCTGCGCCGTGTGGGCGGAGTTGGGGGTGGCCCCGGTTCGGTGGCCCCGGCAGAGAACCAGGAGGCACAGTGACTGCTCTCGTCGAGCTCGACAACGTCAGCAAGTACTACGGCAACATCCGTGCACTGGAGGGCGTCTCCCTCGACGTGCACGCCGGCGGGATCACCTGCGTCCTCGGAGACAACGGCGCAGGGAAGTCCACCCTCATCAAGATCATCGCTGGGCTCCACCAGCACGACGCGGGCCGGTTCTCCATCGAGGGGGAGGAGACGACCCTCACCTCGCCGCGTGAGGCCCTCGACAGGGGGATCGCCACGGTCTACCAGGACCTCGCCGTCGTTCCGCTGATGCCGGTCTGGCGCAATTTCTTCCTCGGGTCCGAGCCGACGAAGGGCCGGGGGCCGCTGCGGCGCCTGGACGTTCAGATGATGCGTGAGACCACTCGCGCCGAACTCCTGCGGATGGGCATCGACCTGCGCGACGTCGACCAGCCCATCGGTACCCTTTCCGGTGGTGAGCGGCAGTGCGTGGCCATCGCCAGGGCCGTCTACTTCGGTGCGAAGGTACTGGTCCTCGACGAGCCCACCGCGGCGCTCGGCGTCAAGCAGTCCGGCGTCGTGCTCAAGTACGTGGCTGCTGCCCGTGACGCCGGACTGGGCGTGGTCCTGATCACCCACAACCCGCACCACGCCTATCTGGTCGGCGACCGGTTCGTGCTGCTCAAGCGCGGCACCATGGTCGGCGGGTACACCAAGCAGCAGATCACCCTCGACGAGCTCACCCGTCAGATGGCGGGCGGCAGCGAACTCGACGACCTGCGGCACGAACTGGAACGGGCACCGGCCCCGCGTCATGTCGGCGGTCATGACCTGGGACACGGCTAGCACCGGGGCCGTGAGGGCTGCGGTTGGGGCTGGTCGTCGGGAACCCGTGGCCGATGAGGACCTCGATGCCGGTGGTGGCTCCAACCGGCGTTGCCGTCCGGTAGCGCTCGTGCTGCCCGCCTGCCCGCCTGCCCGCCTGCCCGCCTGCCCGCCTGCCCGCCTGCCCGCTCACCGTCGCGGCCACTGCCCCTCGGGTCCGGTGTGCGCCAGGTCTGCCGCATCGGCCGCGTGGGGGTCCGGGGCAGTGCGCCGGGCGTCCCGAGGGGGATCTGCTGCCTCCCGTCCGGCTCACCTCAGCCGACGGCTGACGGATCCCCGCTCCGAGCGGGCTCGTCCGTGCGGTCCGCTGTCGTCGCCACGCGCAGGGCCCTGACCATGTCGCGGTAGAGCGAGTCGGTCGTCAGCAGGTCGGCGTGGGTTCCCGTGGCGCGGATCCGGCCCTGCTCCAGGACGACGATCCGGTCCGCCTCCACGACCGTGGACAGCCGGTGCGCGATCGTCACCACGGCTGCCCGCTCGGCACGGTCGCGGACGAAAGCCTGGACCGCTGCCTCAGCCAGCCCGTCGAGCTGTGCGGTGGCCTCGTCGAGCAGCAGGACCTCCGGGTCGGCGACGAAAGCGCGGGCGAGTGCCACACGCTGGCGTTCGCCACCGGAGACCGCGGTGTCGGTGAGGACCGTGTCGAGTCCTTCGGGCAGTGCCTCGGCGCGGCGGGTCAGGCCGACCGCGTCCAGAGCGGCCCACAGCTCGGCGTCGGTGGCCTCCGGGCGCAGATAACGCAGGTTGTCGGCGAGGGTGCCGGGCAGCAGCGGAGCGTCCTGCTCGACGTAGGCGATGCGGCGGCGGGACTCGTACGCCGGCCAGGCGTCGAGCGGGATGCCGTCGAGGCGTAGCAGGCCGCTCTCCGGGTGCAGGAACTCCAGCATGAGGGAGAAGACGGTGGTCTTGCCCGCACCGGAGGGTCCGACGATCGCGGTGTGACCGCGGCGCGGTACGCCGAAGCTGATGCCGTCGAGAACCGGGGGGCCGTCGGGGGTGTGGCGCGCGGTCACGTCCTCGAAGGTCAGGACGTGCTCGTCGGCGGGCGCTGCGGCCGGGCGGGCCGGGCGCGGTACGGCCTGGCGGGCGTGGCCGACCTCCAGCTCCAGTTCCTGAAGTTCTGCGATTCGCGTGGCGGCGGTGACGCCGGACTGCAACTGCGCGAACTCCTGGGCGAGTTCCGTGGCCGGGTCGATCAACTGGAAGGCGTACAGCAGGAAGGCGATCAGGCTGGACACCGGCAGCGCGCCGGCGTCCACGCGGATGGCCCCGATCGCCAGGATCAGCAGGATCGCCAGCTGTACTCCGGCCATGGTGGCCGACCAGACCACCGCTTCGATGCGCACTGCCCTGACGCTGTGCTGCGCGGAGGCGTCCGCCTCGGCCGCGATCCGTAGGGACTCCCGCTCCTCGGCGCGCGCGGACTTGACCGTGCGTATCGCGCGCAGCGTACCGTCGAGCGCCGCGCCCAGGCGGCCGACCGACTCCTGCGCGGAGCGCTGGGCCGTGGCGAGGCGCGGCATCAGGGCGGCGACCAGCGCGGCGACCACGGCGAGGCTGCCGAGGGTGACGGCGAACAGCACCCAGTCGAGCAGCGCCATCAGTACAAGGGCGCCGAACAGCCCGATCGTGCCGTTGACCAACTGGGTCAGACTCGACGCGGCGGCCTCGCGCATCAGCACGGTGTCGGAGGTGACGCGGGCGACGAGTTCGCCGTTCGTCCGGGCGCCGTGTTCGCCGAGTTTCAGGCGCAGGAGGCGTCGGACCAACGTCACGCGGGCGTCGCGCACCACCCGTTCTCCCATGCGTCCGAGCAGGATCCACTGCACGGCCTGCACACCCGAACCGGCCACGAGCAGTCCGGACAGCACGACGACCGCCGGGGCGATCGAGCGCGAGTCGGCCAGTCCGTCGAGGACCCATTTGGTGACGAGCGGGGTCGCGAGGGTGGCTGCGGTGACGAGGAGTCCGAGGAGGAGGCCGAGCGCGAGCGTGCGGCGGTGGGGGCGGACGAAGGGCCAGAGAAGACGAAGGTTCGGCACGGTGGACCCTTTCGATGGGTCAGTTGTTTTTATTTTTGGGACTCTGATGTCCCATTTCTGAGTATGAAAGTTCCATGGTGAGCAGTCAACTGCTATATTTGGGACATGAACGCGGAATCCGGCACTCGCAGTCGCACCCGCCGCGCGATCCTTGACGCCGCAGCTTCGGTCCTGGCGCGCGACCGTCGAGCCCCCGTCGCCGCCATCGCCAAGGCCGCCGACGTGGGCCGCAGTACCCTGCACCGCTACTTCCCGGACCGCGAGCAGCTCGTCCTCACCGCAGCCCTGGACTCGCTTGAGATGATCGACAGGGCCGTTCGTGACGCCGCTACCGACGAAGGCGCGCCGGCGGAGGCGATGCGCAGGCTCACCACCGCACTGGTCGGCCTGGGCGACAGGCTGCTGTTCGTCTTCGGCGACCCGCAGCTCATCGAGGAGGTCGCCGCGGAGGAGGGTGGCGAGGGCGATGTCGAGCCCCTCGTCCTTGCCCTCATCTCGCGCGGCCAGCTCGAGGGTGTCTTCGACTCCGGAGTGTCCGCCGAGTGGATCATGCAGGTGTTGTGGGCGATGGTGTACGCGGGCGCGGAGGCGGCCCAGCGGGGCACGGTGCCGCGGCACGGCGTGACCGCGCATGTCATCCGCACCCTGGAGCGCGGGATCCTGGCGCCGGAGGCGAACGGGACGGGGCCGTAGCCGTAGCGCAGAGCCGTGCGGGCACCCGCTCCACCCGGCACGACCACGGTGCCGCGCCGTCGCAAACCGAGCTGCGAGTGGCGAGTGGCGAGAACACCCTTCGGACCTGCGTCAGTGCCGCAGTGCCCACCGCTGCACCGACTCCAGCGGCCCTGCCGTGAAGTGGCGCAGCCACAGGGTCGAGCCCACCAACAGGACCGCGGACACCGCCGCCCACAGCCCCATCACCCACCATGGGTGCCATGTGTCACCCAATCGGGTGGCAAGATTCAGCCCGATGCCGTACGAGACGAGGACGCACAGTACGTTCTGGAGCACGTACCCGGTCAGGGACATCCTCCCCAGCGAGGTCAGTGCGCCCATCAGCGCGCCGGGCCGTCGGACCCGGTCGACCAGGGCGCCGACCAGACCCGCGTACCCGATCGCGACGAGCGGGGCGGCCACGTACCGGCCCATCAGGAACCAGTCCGCGCCGCCGACCGCGCACGCCGCGTTCAGCGGTACACCCAGGCCGAGGCCCCACGCCAGCATGCGCGCCCGGATGTGCCGCCCGGTCCCGCTCGCCTCGAACGCCCCCGACCGCAGCAACCGAACGCCCAGCAGGAACAGGAAGACCATCAGACCGAACGACAGCACCGGCTCGATGCGCAGGGCGCCGGCGTTCTCCAGGCGGAACCCGATCTGGTCCAACCAACTCCCGTGTGCGTACAGGTCCACGACCCGCTGCGGTACCCGACCCTCCGCGTCAGCCGCGTCGTCCAGGGCGAGTGCTGCGGTGAGCAGGCCCATCGCGGTCAGGTGGAGTCCGATCGCCCACGCCATGACCCTGCACCTGGTCCGCTCCGGGCGGGTCAGCAGCCAGGCCACGTAGAGCGCGGTCACCGCGTACCCCATCAGCACGTCGAACGCGAAGACCAGCACGAAGTGGACGGTGCCCTCGGCGAACAGGAACAGTGCCCGCCGACGGTACCGCCCCGGCCACGGCTGCCCGCGACGCTCGGCAGCCCCGTACTGGATGGCGATCCCGGCGCCGAAGAGGATCGTCAGCAGCGAGAAGAACTTGCCGTCCGCGGCCAGTCGGAACGCCCTCTCGGCGACGGCCCCGAACGACCCGGAGGAGAAGTCTCCCCACCCGCCGACCTCCACGACGCCCCACTCGGAACCGGGACCGGTGAAGACCCACACGTTCGTCATCAGCGTGCCGAGGATCGCCACCCCTCGCAGCACGTCCAGTAACGGCACCCGCTTCCCACCCGCGGTGATCGCGGGAGCGCCCACCCTCGTCGTCATGTACTTCATGGTCGGCGTGACCGGTCCGCCGATCGTCCTGACGAAGGACGAACCTCCGCTGCATCGAAGGATGTAGCCGGGTCCGGAACCGGGCTGGGAGGTTGAGGTCTCCCGGGTGCGTGAGGAGTGGATCGAGCGATCGGGAGGCCGGCGGCCCGTGTTGACCGCCCCTCACCGTCGGGACCACCGCCTCTCGGGTCCGGTGCCCCCGTGCGTCGGCCGACCGTCAGCCGACGTCCCACAGGAAGCGGTGGGTGTGGATGCCGAAGTACGGGAAGGTGTCGACGCCCGCCACGCCCTCGATGGGGCGGACGACGTCGTTGACGAAGTCGAGCAGGTCGGGCGGCCCGGGACTGACGACCTCGGCGAACAGGGCGTAGTCCCCGGCGGTGAGGACGGCGTAGACGACTTCGTCGCGGCCCGAGAGGATGTCCGCGACCGCTCGCGGGTCGCCGTCGACCCGGATGCCGAGCAGGGCCATGGTTTGGCCGCCCATGGCCATCGGGTCGGTGACGCCCACGACCTGGACGGCCTTCGCGTCGATGAGTCGCTGCAGGCGCTGCCGCGCGGCGGACGCGGAGAGTCCCACCTTGGGGCCGAGGTCGGCGTAGGGGATGCGGCCGTCGGTCTGGAGTTCGCGGAGGATGGCGCGGTCGATGTCGTCCACGGGTGTCAGCCTGCCAGTTCCGTCAGGGCGTCGGCGAAGAGGGTCGTGTGGGTGTCGACGTCGGCCTCGGTGGTGGCGGGACACATCAATGCCATGTTGTGGAACGGCGTCATGAGGACGCCGCGGTTGGCCATCCACAGGTGCAGGAAGTCTTCGAGCTCCGGGTCGGATACGGCGGCGGATTCGGTGCCGGTGCGTGGCGCGGGCGACGCGAAGCGGTATTCCGTGCGCGCGCCGAGACGGCTGACCGACCAGGGCAGGCCGTGCTTGGCGATCCCGTCCAGGACGCCGCGCTCGAATCGGGCGGAGAGCGCGGACATGGCCGCGAAGGCGCTTTCGGTGAGCACGTGCTCCAGAGTGGCGCGCATGGCAGCGACGGACAGGGCGTTGCCCGCCAGGGTGCCCCCGACACCGCCCATGTCGACGAGGTCGAGGTCGCCGCGGCGGAGGAGGCGGTCGGCGAGGTCTGCGGACAGCCCGTAGGCACCGGCAGGGACACCGCCGGCGATGGCCTTGCCGATGGTGAGGACGTCGGGTTCCAGGGCCCAGGCGGCAGTCGCTCCGCCCGGGCCGGCGGAGAAGGTGTGGGTCTCGTCGTTGATGAGCAGCACGCCGTGCCTGCGGGTCAGTTCGCGCACGCCGTCGAGGTAGCCGGGCTCGGGCAGGACGATGCCGATGTTGGTGAGCGCCGGCTCCATGAGGACGGCGGCGACGTCGCCGTGCGCCAGCTCCCGCTCCAAGGCATCCAGGTCGTTGAACTCGGCGACGCGGCTGGTCAGAGTCACGTCACAGGGGGCGCCGACGTTGCCGGGCCGGCTGGTGCCCCCGCGTCCGTCGGGGCCGGTGACGATGAGGGACTCGTCGACGCTTCCGTGGTAGCAGTAGCTGTTGAAGAGGATCTTCTGGCGGCCCGTGACGGCTCGGGCGAGTCGGATGGCCCAGCGGTTGGCGTCGGTCGCGGTGAGCGAGAAGGACCAGCGCGACAGCCCGAAGCGGCGGGTGAGCTCGGCGCCCACCCATGCGGCGTCCTCGGTGGGCAGCATCGCGGTGGCTCCGCCCTGCTCGCGGAATCGGCGCTCGACGGCGTCGGCCACGGGTGCCGGGGAATGACCGGCCATGGCGCCGGTGTCGCCGAGGCAGAAGTCGATGTACTCGTGGCCGTCGATGTCGGTCACCCGAGCGCCTCCGGCGCCGGCGAGGTAGCGGGGGAAGGCGCCCGCGTTCTTGTTCATCCACGTCATCGGTACTCGTCCGAAGAGGTGTTCGGCGGCCTCGTACGCGGCCTTCGAGCGCGGGTTGCCGGACGTCGCCTCGGCGGTCTCGCGGGCGAGCAGTTCCTGGAGTCGGGTGCGGTCGATGGACATGGGTGCGGCCTCCTCAGCAGCGGATCTGTTTGAGCATACAGTCGATTGCGCTGCTTAGAAACCCAAAATCAAACGATTCGAGCGTGAAGACGAATGAATCGTGCGCTCTTCGCTTCCTTCCGGAGCGGGCGCGCCCGAAGCCGTTCGTGTGCGACGGTGCGACCCCGCCACGGACGCGGCGGAGATTCACAGGGGATTCTCATGTCATTCCCACCCCCAGCACAGCCCGGTACCCCATCGTCGATCACGTCGCTGAATCCGGATCCGGAGGAGAGTTCGATGATGACGAAGAGAGCCCGAGTGGGCCTTGCCCTCGCAGGAGTCGCGAGCGTGGGGTTGTTGTTCCCGGCCGTGGCCCTGGCGGAGGACAGCGGCTCGGCGACCGTGACCGGGGCGACCGCGTCGTCCGGTGACAAGGCGGACCAGCGGGAAAACCGCCGGGAGCACAGGCAGGACCGTCTGGAGGAGCGGCAGGACGACCTCGCCGCCGCCCTTGCGAAGGAACTGGGCGTGTCCGAGGACAAGGTGAAGACCGCGCTGGAGAAGATCCGGAGCGAGAAGCAGCAGGAGCACAAGGCGGAGCGCGAGAAGCGGCTGTCGGAGCGTCTCAAGAAGGCGGTGTCCGAGAAGAAGCTCACCCAGGAGCAGGCCGACGCCATACTCAAGGCGGCGGAGAACGGTGTCCTGCCCGGAGACCACGGCGGCCGGCCCGGTCACCCCCGCCCCTGAGGCACCGGTCGTCCGGGGCCGCGGGCAGGGGCGGCCGTCCGCGCCGCCGCTGCTCGCGGGCGGCCCCGATGAGCTGGGGCGCTTGCGCACGGGCGGGGCCGCCGCAGAGCGCACGGCCGTCGGCGGCGTTCGGGGGGCGGGCGCCGACGGTGGGTGCTCCGCCCGCGGCGGTGCCCGGCCGGGGCGTGGCTCCCCGACGGGCCCCGTTCACCGACTCCGGGAAGGAGTGCCCGGCAACGCCTGCAACCAGTCGACCAGGAGTGCGTTGACCTCGTCGGGCCGCTCCTGCTGGAGCCAATGGCCACATCCGTCGAGGATGTGGGAGGAGACCAGGCGGGGGAGCGTGGTGGGGTAGGCCTTGATGGCGTCCGCCGCCCACAGGGTCGGGCCGTCGTGCTCGCCGCCGATGAACAGCGAGGGCTGGGTGATGGGCGCCCCGTCCCAGGCCGCGAGATCCACCCAGTCCCGGTCGACGTTGCGGTAGCGGTTGAGCGGCCCGGTCAGGCCCCCGTGCTCGAACTCGCCCGTGTAGAAGTCGAGGTCCTCCTCGGTCAGCCAGGCCGGGAGCGGGCCACGGGGAAAGCGGTCGGACAGCCGCCCTCCCGGAGCGACGGAGTGGCGGAAGCCGCCGTCTGCAGGGGGCTCCGCACCACCCGACGCCCCGGCGTAGAAGCCCGCCAGCCAGGAACGGACGTCCGGTTCGATCTCCGCCTCCGCCCGGCCGGGTTCCTGGAAGTAGCTGATGTAGAACTCTTCGGTCCCCCCGAGCCGGGCGAAGGTATCCGTGGGACGGGTCCCGCCGCGGGGCGAATAGGGCACGCTGAGCAGTGCCACCGCGCTGAAGAGGTCGGGACGCAGCAGGGCGGTGTTGGCGGCGATGGGCGAACCCCAGTCGTGGCCCACGATCACCGCGGTCTCCGCGCCGAGTGCCTTCACCACCGCCACGTTGTCGGCGACGTGCGCCAACATCCCGTACGCCGCCGGCTCGACCGGTTTGGACGACCGTCCGTAGCCGCGCACGTCGATGGCGACAGCGCGGTACCCCGCCTCGGCGAGCACCGGAAGCTGGTTCCTCCAGGAGTACCAGGATTCGGGGAACCCATGGACCATCAGGACCAAGGGACCGGTGCCCTGCTCCACCAGATGGATGCGCCCACCCGGGGTGTCCACCGAGCGGTGCCGGAAGGACTGCCGGGACGAGGGGGAGTTGACGGCCTGTGACATGCGTCCTCCTGAAGAGTTCATCGGCTTCGGTATCGGACGTCGATACCAGGCAGCCTTACCGCCGAGCCGCGGTCACCGAACATGCACCGACTTGCGGAGCGGCGGACGTCCACTGCGGGGAGCCGTGTGCTAGGTGGCTGTGGTGTCCGGTCGACTTCACACCCGGCGGGAACCGACGCACCCCGACCGGCACCGGTGGAGGACCGCTGACACCGGTCACCCCGCCGACGCCGACGCCAAGCCCGCACCGTCCACGGCGAACGACGCGGAAGCAGCCCTGAAACCACCCGGCGCCTGCGCCGGCACCGTTGCCCGTCCTAGTCGCCCGGATCCGGACGGCCCAGCGAGCCGGATCCGAGGTGCTCGGGGGTGCCGAGGCGCCGGGCCAGCCAGGGTTCCTTCGCCAGGACGGCGCCCACGGTGATCCCGACGGCGATGGTCACGCAGAGCACGATCAGCCAGGACAGGAGGGTGAACACCGGCCCGAGGGATCCGTACTCGGACAGACTGCGGTCCAGCGCCCGGGGCATGTAGTACCGGCTGCCGACCGACATCGCGGTGGCGGCCAGGCCGGTGAGCAACGCCCCCGGCAGCAGCGGAAGCCAGGGGACCAGCCGGCCGAGCAGCAGGTGTTGGGACCACCACCACAGCGCGCTCTGCGTCAGCAGCGTGACCGGCACCCCCAGCCACAGTCCGACACCGAATCCGTCCCGGACCGGACCTTGCACGATAAGGGCGCACAGCCAGACGACGATCCATGCCAGCCAGCGCCACGGGGCGATCCGCACGCCGGTCCGCGGGATCAACCAGGCGCGTTTGCAGAGCCGTTGCATGGCTCGGCTGACGGCGGTGGCGGAAAGCAGCACCATCAGGCCACCGACGACGCCGGTGACCTCGCGCAGCCCCCCGTCGGTGGACTTGTACACCGCCTCCAACTGTTCCGCGGTCGCACCCGTGATACCGAAGACCGCCTTCACGGAGCTGATCAGCTGGCTCCGTACGGCCTGCGGCGCGAAGGAGCCCACGACGAACACCAGGGGGACTGCGGTCAGGAAGCACTGGGCGGCCAGTCGGGTGGCGGAGTCGAAGATGTTGACCGTGATCATGCGTGCTGTCAGGTGGGTCACGACGGGGAAGCGGGTCTCCGCGCGTGCGGCCCAGGAGCGTGCGCCGTCACGGCGTGCCGCGAGCCAGGCCGTCCACCACGACGCGCGGAGGAATGCCCGGCGGTGCGGCGGTGATCCGGTTCCCCCGGGGGACGGCGGCATCAGTGGACCGCTGCGGCACCCGGATCCCGCGGGGCACCGAGCTCGGCCGGCGGCACCCGTACGGTGGTCGTCATGGCGGTGCTCCTTCCCTGGACCCCAGCGTGGGGGACGGACCCAGCCCCGGCATCTCGGAGTACCGCCGGTCGTGTGCTCGAAGGTCCGCTGTGTTTGCGGGGCGTGGTCACCGGGAGCGACCATGGACGGGCGACGGGCACCGGCACCGGAGCGCCGCCCGACCCCGGCCGCCGGGTCGGGGCGGGAAACCCTGCGGAGGGGAGCGTCATGGTCCTCGACTTGCTCCTCATCGGTTTGGCCATCACGCTCTACCCGCTGCCCATCATGGCCATCGTCCTGGTGCTGGCGACGGACAAGGGGCTCTGGAAGGGCCTCGCCTTCATCCTGTCCTGGCTCGCCGGCCTGGTGGCGGTGATCGCCGTGGTGCTGCTGCTCACCGGCGGCAATCCGCCACCTCCGAGGTCACCGCCCTCGACGGGCGCCCTCGCGGCGAAACTGCTGATCGGGGTCGGCCTGATCTTGTACGGGGCCCATCGGCAGCGCCGGCACGGCGTGCCGCACAAGCACCCCGCCAAGCAGTCGTCGTCGATCACCTCCCGTATGGACCGGGCGTCGCCGTGGTCGGCGGCGGGCGTCGCCGTCCTCCTGCAGCCCTGGGGTGCGGTCGCCGCGGCGGCCACCGTGGTCGTCGACGCCGACCTGTCCCACGTCGCGACGTACGCGGCCCTGTTCGGCTTCTGTCTCCTCGCCACCTCGAGCCTGCTGACGGCCGAGTTGTACATGGTGTTCGCGCCTGCGGCGGCCGAGGTTCGCCTGAAGCGGTTGCGGGCGTGGCTGCAACGCCACCAGGAGCAGGCCATCGTCCTCGGCTGTCTCCTCCTGGGGCTGTGGCTGACCGGCAACAGCATCTACCAACTGACGAGTTGAGCCTCCGCCCGGCCGCGTTCACCCGTTCGGCGGGGCGCGCCGGTCGGGGGCGCCCCGCCGGATGCCGAAGGTGCGAAGCCTCCCACCGAGTGCTGCAATGACTCCAGGGGCCGCGCGTCCGCAGAGGGGCCGCGCCGTGGCCACGGAAGGCGCCCCGGACCGCCGACGCGCTGGCAAGGAGTGGTCATGGCCAATGACGTGGAAGAAATGGGACCCGTCGACTACCTGGTCGTGGAGTTTCCCGGCAACCGTATGACGGGGGAGGGGTTCCCCCTGTTGGTCGATCTGGTCGACCGCAACATCATCCGCATCCTCGACCTGCTCTTCGTCCGCAAGGACACCGACGGATCCATCACGGTCATGGAGTTGTCCGAGGCGAGTGACGGGGAACTCGACCTGACCGTCTTCGAGGGGGTCTCTTCCGGCCTGCTCGGCCCGGACGACCTGGAGGAGGCCGGGGCAGTCATCGAGCCGGGCAACTCGGCAGCGATCCTGGTGTACGAGAACACCTGGGCCGCCCCGCTCGCACGCGCGATGCGCCGCAGCGGTGCGCAACTGGTCGCGGGCGGCCGCATTCCCGTGCAGGCGCTGCTCGCGTCACTCGACGCCGTCGAAGGCATGACGGACCAGGGCACGACGTCCGCGGCGTGAACCGGTCCCGGTAGGAGGGCCGCCCCCTCATCACACGACCGCCAGGGACGCCCCCTTCACACGACTGGGAGAAGACCATGCCAGGCCTCATCCGTGGTGTTGCCCGCACGGCCGTCATCGCCGGGACCGCCACCGCGGTGTCCAACCGCGTGTCGCGGCGTCAGCAGGGCCGGTGGGCGCAGCAGGAAGCGCAGCAGCCGGACGCGCAGCCGCAGCCGCAGCAGCCGCAGGCCGCGGCGGCGAGCGAGACCGTGCTCACACCCGAGGACGAGATGACGAGCAAGATCGACAAGCTCAAGGAGCTGGGTGAGCTGAAGGACCAGGGGATCCTCACCGAAGAGGAGTTCGCGGCCGAGAAGAGGAAGGTGCTCGGCTGAACCGGAGCCCCTCCCCGGTGCTTCACGGGAGTGGGACACCGACACGAGGCCGGCGAACGGTGCCTCCAGGCCCGACACCGCATGCGGGGAGCCGCGAAGGGACGAGCCTCCATGACACAGCCGCAGCCAAAGCCAC
Source organism: Streptomyces sp. NPDC059169 (assembly GCF_042755225.1). Classification (NCBI taxonomy): domain Bacteria; kingdom Bacillati; phylum Actinomycetota; class Actinomycetes; order Kitasatosporales; family Streptomycetaceae; genus Streptomyces; species Streptomyces sp. NPDC059169. Next base: position 389,122 of record NZ_JBHZCF010000004.1, read on the forward strand.
GGGCCGCCGGCTCGGCCGCCTCCGGCGCCGGTGGTACGCAGCCCCCCGAGGCGGACCGGCTGCGCGACATGCTGCGCAGTCCCGGCTATCTGAAGTCGCTCGGTCTCAGCGCCCTCGTCGGTATCCCCGTGTCGCTTGCCGCCTTCTGGTTCCTCGTCGCGCTGCACCAACTGGAACATCTCATGTGGGCGACCCTGCCGGAAACCCTCGGTTGGTCGGTCCCGCCCTGGTGGTGGCCGCTGGTGCTGCTCCCCGTCGCGGGCGTCGTGGTCGCTCTCGTCGTCATCCACCTGCCGGGCGCGGGAGGGCACGTCCCCGCGTACGGCCTGCAGCCGGGCGGCGCCACGTCGAAGGCCCTGCCCGGCGTGATCATCGCGGCGCTGGCGAGCCTGCCGCTCGGTGCGACCCTCGGCCCGGAGGCACCCCTGATCGCCCTCGGCGGCGGCCTCGCACTGCTCTTCCGCGAACTCACCCGGGCACCAGCCACCCCGCAGGGCATCGTGCTGCTCGGTTCGGCCGGTGCCGCGGCGGCGATCGCGGCGATCTTCGGCAATCCGCTCATCGGCGCCGTGCTGTTGATGGAAGTCGTCGGGGTGGGCGGACCGCAACTCTTCGCCATCATGCTGCCGGCCCTGCTCTCCAGCGGCGTCGGGGCCCTGGTGTTCACGGGCTTCGGCCGCTGGACGGGGCTGGACACCGCGAGCCTCCGGCTGAACCTGACCCAGCCGTTCCCCCGCCTGGACGCCGGTGACGTGGTGTGGTCGCTGCTCATCGCCCTCGTGATCGGCGTCCTGGTCCACTACGTCTTCGCGGCGGGACGGTTCCTCGCCGTCCTGGTCGCGGCGAAGACCTTCCGTACGACCGTTCTGTGCGCGCTGGGCGCCGGGGTCTGCGCGGCGCTCTACACGGTGATCACGGGTAGGACGCCGGAGGACGTCGCATCCTCGGGCCAGGCGACGATGGTGCAGTTGTCCGAGACACCCCACGCTTTCGGGGTCGGAGCACTGATCGCCGTCCTCGTGTTCAAGGGCGCCGCGTTCGCCCTGTGCCTCGCCGGCCTGCGCGGCGGCCCCGTCTTCCCCACCCTGTTCCTCGGTGCGGCGGCCGGAGTGCTGGTCGCGCCGCTCCCGGGCTTCGGCATCATCCCCGGGATGGCCGCCGGAATGGCGGCGGCTTCGGCCGCTGCGCTCCGGCTGCCGGTCAGCAGCGTGGTGCTCGTGGTGATGCTGCTGGGCAGCATCAGCATGGTGCCCGTCGTGATCCTCGCGGCGGTCGTCGCGTTCATCACCACCGAACTGCTCCCGCCGGGGCCCGGCGTCCCGGCCCGGGAGCGGCACCCGCAACCGGCAGCGGCGACGCAGCAGGGCCGGCCGTGAGCGCGCGGATGTCCCCGGAGGCATTCCGGGCCCTCTACGAGCGTTTGCGTGAGAGGTCCCGGCAGGCGCCGGACGACCGGCGCGGTACGTTGAACCACATCACACCGGCCCGGGTGGCGGCCGCGGCCCGCGAGGTCAGGTCGGGACGGTCCGTGTCGCTCGCGGCACCCGTGGAGTTGCGGAAGGGCCCGGACAGCCCGGATCCTGCGGCCCACCGGATGACGGGCCCGGCAGCCGCCGATGTCGACGCGGACGGGCTGCACTTCGCCCTCGACCGCATCGCCATGAACGTGCACGGGAACGCGGACAGCCACCTCGACGCGCTCTGCCATGTGCTGTACGACGGCGCCCTCTACAACGGCGTACCGGCGCGCAGTGTGACGGCCGAGGGCGCCACGGCACTGACCGTCGATCTCGTGCGGGACGGCATCGTGGGCCGTGGGGTGCTCCTGGACGTCCCCGGACTGCGTGGCGTGCCCTGGCTCGAGCCCGGTGACCAGGTCACGGCAGCCGAACTCGCCGCGGCCGAGGCACGGCAGGGCGTCCGCGTCGGTGCGGGTGACCTGTTGCTGGTCCGGGTGGGTCACCGTCGCCGCCGTCGGGAACGCGGGGCCTGGGACGCCGCACGGACCCGAGCCGGCCTCCACCCGGAGGCGATGGAATTCCTGGCCGACCGGCAGGTCGCGGTGCTCGGCAGCGACAGCAACAACGACACCGCGCCCAGCGCGGTGCACGGGGTCGACTTCCCCGTGCACGTCCTCGCCGTCCAAGCGATGGGCATGCACCTGATGGACTACCTGCAGTTCGAGGAGCTCCTTCCGGTGTGCGAACGGGAGGGCCGCTGGAGCTTCCTGTGCGTGGTCGCGCCGCTCCGGGTCCCGAGGGCCACCGGCTCCCCGGTGAACCCGATCGCCGTGCTGTGACCCCGTGCCGCGGTCCGCGGTACGGGCACGGTGGCGGAGCCCCGGGAAGGTGGCCCCGGTCGCCGCGCACCCGAACCCCGGTTATGTTCGACATGATCAGTGGTTTTCCGTGGGTGGGGCGGCCCGACGGCGCGGACCCGGGCCCGCAACCGTGAGGACGGTGGCTGCCGTGGGCGACTCCCCCCACTACGACGTCATCATCATCGGCACCGGCGCGGGCGGAGGCACCCTCGCCCACCGGCTCGCACCGTCGGGCAAGAGGGTTCTTCTGCTGGAACGCGGTGACTTCCTGCCCAGGGAGCGCGACAACTGGGACTCCACCGCCGTCTTCGTCAAGGGCAAGTACCGTGCTCCGGAGTTCTGGTTCGACCGGCACGGTACTTCCTTCCCGCCCGAGGTCAACTACTACGTCGGCGGCAACACCAAGTTCTACGGAGCGGCCCTGTTCCGGCTGCGCCCCGAGGACTTCGGGGAACTGCGCCACCACGACGGCCTGTCGCCCGCGTGGCCGCTGCGCTACGAGGACCTGGAGCCGTACTACACCGAGGCCGAACACCTGTACCTCGTCCACGGCAGGCACGGAGAGGACCCCACGGAGGGGCCCGCGAGCCGCCAGTACGCGTACCCGCCGGTCGAGCACGAGCCGCGCATCCAGCAGTTGAGCGACGATCTCGAGAAGCAGGGGTTGCACCCCTTCCACCTCCCCATCGGCGTCGATCTGCAGCAGGACGCCGTGGGGCGCGCCACCCACTCCAGCGTCTGCATCCGCTGCAACCGGGTGGACGGCTTCCCCTGCCTGGTCCGCGGCAAGTCGGACGCCCAGGTGATCTGTGTCGAACCCGCACTCGAGCACGCCAACGTCGAGATGATCACCAACGCCCGCGTGGTGCGTTTGGAAACCGACTCCACCGGACGCACCGTCAGCACGGTTGTGGCCGAGGTCGGCGACGGCTCGCCGGCCCGCTTCTCCGCCGACGTCGTCGTCGTCGCCTGCGGCGCCGTCAACTCCGCGGTACTGCTGCTGGCCTCGGCGAACGACCGGCACCCGCGCGGGCTCGCCAACAGCTCGGACGTCGTCGGCCGCCACTACATGCGGCACAACAACCTCGCCCTCATGGCGATTTCGAAGGAACCCAACGACACCCAGTTCCAGAAGACGCTCGCGCTGCACGACTGGTACCTCGGCGCCGACGACTGGGACTATCCGCTGGGCGGCATCCAGATGCTCGGCAAGTCGGACGCCGAACAGATCCACGGCGAGGCCCCCCGCTGGGCCGGCGCCGTGTCACCCAACATGCCGTTCGAGGTGCTGGCGCACCACGCGGTGGACTTCTGGCTCTGCGGGGAGGACCTCCCCGCACCCGACAACCGCGTCACCCTCGACAAGGACGGCGGGATCCACCTCGCCCTCGACGAGAAGAACAACATCGCCGGGCTGAACCGGCTCCGCCACAAGCTGCAGCACATGCTGGGCCGTCTCGGTATGCACGAGCACCATCTGCTCCCGCACAGCATCTACCTGCACAAGGGCATGCCCATCGGGGCGACCGCGCACCAGGCCGGCACGGTGCGCTTCGGAGAGGACCCCGCCCATTCCGCGCTGGACGTCAACTGCAAGGCTCACGACCTCGACAACCTGTACGTGGTCGACACGAGCTTCTTCCCGAGCATCGGCGCGGTCAATCCGTCGCTCACCGCCATGGCCAACGCCTTGCGTGTCGGGGACCACATCCTCCAGCGACTGCGAGGCTGAGCCGACCGGGGGAAGATCGGCCGCCCAATGGACCAACGGCCCGTGCGCTGCCCCGCCTCACGACGTCTCGCGGTGGTTCCGTGGCGCGCGGGCCGCCGAGCGCCACTCGCTCCGGCCCCGCGGGACCCGAGGCTCGTACCCAGGAGGCATCGTGAATTCCCAGGCCGCCACGGCGTCGTACCCGGTGCCCCCGCTGCTCAAAGGACAGAAAGCCCTGGTCACTGGAGCCAACTCCGGTATCGGCAAAGCCACCGCGATCGCTCTGGGCCGTGCCGGTGCCGATGTGGTGGTGAACTACGTCGCGGGGCCGGAAGCAGCAGAGCAGGTCGTCGAGGAGATCGCGGGGCTCGGCGTGCGTGCCGCGGCCTACGAGGCTGACGTGTCCCAGGAGGACCAGGTCGTGGCGATGGTCGACCGCATGGTCGCGGAGTTCGGGACCATCGACATCATGGTCGCCAATGCCGGGCTCCAGCGGGATGCGCCGTTCCCCGAGATGACGGTCGCCCAGTGGCAGAAGGTGCTCGACGTCAACCTCACCGGCCAGTTCCTCTGCGCCAGGGAAGCGACCAAGGAGTTCCTGCGCCGCGGCGTGGTCCCCGAGGTGTCGTGCTCCGCGGGGAAGATCATCTGCATGAGCTCCGTGCACCAGATCGTCCCTTGGTCCGGTCACGTGAACTACGCCTCCTCCAAGGGGGGCGTGCAGATGCTCATGGAGACCCTGGCCCAGGAACTGGCGCCGAAGAAGATCAGGGTGAACGCCATCGGGCCGGGAGCCATCAAGACCCCGATCAACACGAGTGCCTGGGAGACCCCACAGGCAGAGAAGGACCTGTTGAGGCTCATTCCCTACGGCCGGGTGGGCGAGCCCGAGGACATCGCCAAGGCCGCAGTGGCCCTGGCCTCGGACCTCATGGACTACGTCGTGGGGGCCACCCTCTACGTCGACGGGGGGATGACGCTGTTCCCGGGATTCGCCACGGGCGGCTGACCCGCGTCCGCATCCCCAGGGCCCCGACCACCGAAGGCACGCATGCACAGTTCGGTCCACCTGCTCGCCGACGCCCCCGCGCAACTGCTCCCCGCCAGGGAACTCATGGCGTTCACCCTGGCCTCCCACATCCTGCTGGTGCCGATGGGGGTCGCGCTTCCGCTGATCACTCTGATCATGCATTACCGCGGTCTGCGGACGAAGGATCCGGTGGCGCTGCTGCTGGCCCGCCGCTGGTCGGCCGTGATGGCGATCCAGTTCGCCGTCGGCGTGGTGACCGGCACGGTCCTCTCCTTCGAGTTCGGCCTGCTCTGGCCGGGACTCATGGGCACGTGGGGGGACGTCTTCGGCATCGGGTTCGGCGTCGAGGCCTGGGCGTTCTTCCTCGAGGCCGTCCTGATCGCCATCTACCTCTACGGCTGGCGGCGGTTGAAGCCGCGCACCCACTTCCTGCTCGGCGTGCCGCTGCCGCTGGCCGCGCTGCTCGGCGCGTTCGGCATCATCGCCGCCAACTCGTGGATGAACACGCCTCGGGGATTCACCCTTGATGACGCGGGCAACCCGGTGGACGTCGACGTCTGGAAGGCGATCTTCACGCCGATGTTCGGGCCCGAGTACTGGCACTTCGTGGTGGCGATGTTCCTCACGGCCGGATACGTCGTGGCGGGCGTCTACGCCGTCGGATGGCTCCGCGGCCGCAGGAACCACTACCACCGGCTCGGGTTCACCGTCCCGTTCGCCTTGGCCGCGGTGCTCACCCCCGTGCAGTTCGTGCTCGGCGATGCCATCGCGCGGTCGGTCTTCCACAAGCAGCCGATCAAGTTCGCGGCCATGGAGATCGTCTGGAAGACGGACACCCACGTGCCGGAGTACATCTTCGGCCGGCTCCACCCCGACGGGAGCATCTCCGGCGGCATCAAGATCCCCCAGTTCGACTCGATCCTGGCCGGGTTCAGCCCGTCGACCGAGGTCACCGGGCTGACGTCGGTGCCCGCCTCGGACCGGCCGAACGCCATGCAGGCCACCATCGTCCACTGGGCCTTCGACATCATGGTCGTGCTGGGCTCGCTCCTGCTGCTCCTCGCGCTGTGGTACGCCTGGTACCGCCTGCGGGGCCACCGGATGCCGGTCTCCCGCTGGTTCTACCGCGGCGCGGCGTGCGCCGGCGTGGCCTCGGTCGCGGCGGTCGAATGCGGCTGGATCGCCACGGAGGTGGGACGCCAGCCGTGGATCGTCTACCAGAACATGCGCGTCGCCGAGGCCGTGACCGCGACCCGGTCCTCCACCCTGTGGACGATGTTCGCCCTGGTCATCGCCGTCTACGTGGTCATCTTCTGCTCGTTCCTCGCGCTGCTGCTCAAGATGCGCACGCGCTGGAGGCTCGCCGACGTCGAACGGGCCAAGGGGCACCCGGTGGAAGGACCGGAGACGGACACCCCGTACGGGCCCCGCCCGAAGACCCCGGACAGCGGTGTTCCGGCAGCGACGGCCTCCGGGCGCGGGGGACCGGACCAGGGGGGTGCGCCGTGACGACCGCGGACCTCATCGCCTTCGTCCTGCTGCTCGCGGTCGCCGCCTACGCCTGTGCGGGCGGCACCGACTACGGAGCGGGCTTCTGGGACCTCTTCGCGGGCGGCGCGGAACGCGGGAAGCGGCCCCGCTGGTTGATCGACCACGCGATGGCGCCCGTGTGGGAGGTCAACAACGTCTGGCTGATCTTCATCCTGGTCATCATGTGGACCGGATTCCCAGTGCTGTTCCAGACGGTGTTCTCCGCGATGTGGCTGCCGCTGGCGCTCGCCGCGGTCGGCCTCGTCCTCCGGGGAGCCGGATTCGCCCTGCGCAAGCCCATGCGCCGGGTGGCCGGGCGCCGTGTGTACGGGGCCCTCTTCGCGGTCGCCTCGCTGCTCACCCCGTTCTTCCTCGGGGCTGCGGTCGGCGGTGTCGCCTCCGGTCGTGCGGCGCCGGGAACGGAGGCCTCGGCCGAGGTCTGGGCCAATCCGACCTCCATCTTCTTCGGGCTGCTCACGATCGGCGCCACCGCATTCCTCGGGGCCGTGTTCCTCACCTCGGACGCGGCGCGCTTCGACGCACCCGACCTCGTCGGGTACTTCCGCGTCCGTGCCCTCGCGAGCCTCGTCGTCGCGGTGCTGCTCGGGTTGGCCGCGCTCGCCGTCACCCGTGGCGACGCCCCCCACGTGTGGCGCGGGCTGACCAGTGGTGCGGGGCTCGCGCTCGTGATCGTGGCGGCTGCGTTCGCCGTGGCCACCGGCTGGTTGCTGCTCGGGGCCGACGGACGGGGCGCCCGTACGACCGCGGTCGGTGCGGTTGCCGCAGCCGTCATTGCGTGGGGCGTCGCCCAGCGTCCCTACCTCGTCCCCAGGTCGCTGACGGTGTCGGAAGCCGCGGGCGATCCCACGACCCTGGTCTGGCTCGCCTTCGTCACGCTCGTCGCGGTGATTCTCGTGGGCCCCGCCGTCTTCCTGCTGTACTGGCTGGACACGCACGGCGAGTTGGAATCCCTCTCCGACGCGGAGCTGGGACAGGCCGGCGCCGAGGGCCCGCCCGACGGTGAGTGACGGGCCGCAGCCGTGCTGACCGACGACGAGTTCCTCCTGGGCATCGCCCTGACCGTGGCGCTCGCCGTCGGCTCGCAGGTCCTGGCGAACCGGCTGCGCGTCCCCGCGCTGATCGTGCTCCTGCCCGCCGGGTTCATCGCGGGTGCGCTCACCGACGTCGTCCGGCCGGGCAACCTGGTGCCGGAGCACTTCTCCTCGCTGGTCTCGCTGTCCGTCGCGGTGATCCTCTACGACGCCGGTCTCGGCCTCGATCTTCGACATCTGCCGCGCGGCAGGCGCGCGGTGGTCGGCAGGCTGCTGGTGCTCGGGGTAGCGATCACCTGGGCTGCTGTCTGCGGGGTCGGGCCCGTGCTGTTCGGCGTTCCGGTCGCCGTTGCCGTGATGCTGGGCGTCATCCTCGTCGTGTCGGGTCCGACGGTGGTCGGGCCGCTCCTCGACTACATCCGGCCGTCGGAGGAGGTGCGGCGCGTCCTCATCTGGGAGGGCACGCTCGTCGATCCGGTGGGAGCCATCCTCGGGGCGCTGGTCTTCCACTCGCTCATGTCCGGTGACTTCAAGGCCGGGTGGGCCTTCCACCTGGGGGAGTTCTGCATCAGTGCGGCCGTCGGGCTGGCGGGCGGAGTGGTGGGCGCGGCGCTGTTGTGGCTCGCCCTGCATACGCTGCGGCTCGGCGAGACCCTCGGTACCCTGGCCCAGCTGGCTACCGTCGTGGCCGTATCGGCCTGTTGCGACGTCCTGCGGGACGACACGGGCCTGATCGCGGCGATCGTCACCGGCATGGCCGTCGCCAACCTGCGCGGTCTCGACATGCCAGCCCGTCGGCCGTTCTTCGAGACCCTCGTGCAATTGATCATCGGTCTGCTGTTCGTGTCCATCTCGGCCGGTGTCGCCCTGTCGACGGTGAAGCCCGTACTGCTGCCGTCGCTCGTGCTCATTGCGCTGCTCGTCCTGGTCGTGCGTCCGTTGGTCGCCTTCCTCTCGACCTCCAGGAGCGAACTGGCCGGCGGGGAACGTGCGTTCATCGGCTGGATGGCCCCGCGCGGCATTGTCGCCGCCTCCACCGCGTCGGCCTTCTCCGGGACCCTGGCCGGTGCGGGCCTTGACGGTGCGTCGGCGATCCTTCCGATCACCTTCCTGGTCATCGTCGGCACGGTCGTCGTGTACGCGCTGACGGCGGTGCCCGTGGCGCGGCGGCTCGGCGTCGTGCGGTCGGCGCGGACGAGGCCCCTGCTGGTGGGCGGCGAACCCTGGGTCGTGGCGCTCGGGAGCTGCCTCCAGTCGGCGGGTCTGGACGTGCTGATGTGGGCCGGACCCGACGAACAGCGCGAGCGCATCACGGAGGCCGGGATCGCCCTGGCGCCGGGGGAGCTCTTGGCCACGGCCACGGCCCCGGGGGCGCAACTGGAAGGCGTGACCGCCGTCTTCCTGCTCACGGACGACGACGACTTCAACGCCCTGCTCTCGATCGTGGTCGAGGACAGCGTCGACGGGCCGGTCCACCGGGTCGGCCCGCCGGAGGACAGCCCCGGCGCCGTCGCCCACTGCTCGGACCGGGACGTCTTGTTCGGCGGGGACCTCGTGCGGCAGGCCCTGGCCCTGCGCTACGAGCAAGGGGCGCGCTTCATGCTGACCGCGCCGGGTGGTGGCGTCCCGGCCGGACACGACGCCCTGTTCGTCGTGGGCGCTGACGGCCGGCTGGAGGCCGTCACCGGCGCACGCCCCGTGGTCCCGGGACCCGCGGACAGGGTCGTGACGCTCGGCCCCGCCCCGGTCGCCGCGACCCCCCTCCCGGCCGGGGGGTGAGGTCTCGGCCGTCAGACGATGCGGGACAGCTCCCGGACCTCCCGAGACCCGTTCGTCTTGATCTTGTTGAGTGCGGCGTCCAGCGTGATCGCCGTGTCGATGAAGGCGAGGTGGGTGAAGGCCTGCGGGAAGTTGCCCAGTTGCCGTCCGGTCAGGTCGATCTCCTCGGAGTACAGACCGAGGTGGTTGGCGTACGTCAGCATCTTCTCCAACACGAGTCGCGACTGGTTCAGACGACCCGCCCGTGCGAGCGCGTCCACGTAGGTGAACGTGCAGAGCGAGAAGGTGCCTTCGGAGCCACGCAGACCGTCGGGTGACGCCTCCGGGTTGTAGCGGTAGACCAGACTGTCCGTTACGAGCTCCTTGTCCATCGCGTTCAGCGTGGAGGTCCACATCGGGTCGTCCGGGGTGATGAAGCCGACCGTGGACATCCGCAGCAGCGACGAGTCGAGTACGTCGCTGCCGTAGTGCTGGACGAAAGCCCGCCTCTTGGCGTCCCAGCCACGCGTCATCACCTGCTCGTAGATCCTGTCCCGCTCGCTGTTCCACCGGGTGAGCGAGGACGGGCGGCCGCTCGCCGTCGCGAGCCGCAGCGCCCGGTCGAAGGCGACCCAGGACATCACCCGGCCGTAGGTGAAGTCCTGGCGTCCGCCCCGGGTCTCCCACAGTCCCTCCTCGGCCTGGTCCCAGTGGTCGCTGAGCCAGTCGAGGAGGGTCCGCAGCGACGTCCAGCCACGGTGGTCCAGCTGGATGCCCCGCTGGTGGGCGAAGTAGATGCTGTCCAGCGCCTCGCCGTAGATGTCCAGTTGGAGCTGGCTCGCCGCGCCGTTGCCGATGCGCACCGGGTTGGATCCTTGGTAGCCCTCCCAGTGGTCGAGGACCTCCTCGGACAGGTCGGAGGAGCCGTCGACCCGGTACATGATGTTGAGCGGGCCGGAGTCGCGGCCGGTCCCCGCGGCCTCCTCGTGCACCCGGTCGCGCAGCCAGCCGATGAACGCGCCGGCCTCCTCGGTGAACCCGAGTCCGAGCAGCGCGTACACGGAGAAGGAGGCGTCGCGGATCCAGGTGAACCGGTAGTCCCAGTTGCGTTCGCCACCGAGCTGCTCGGGCAGCCCCGCGGTCGGGGCCGCCACCAGCGCACCGCTCGGTGCGTACGTCATGAGCTTCAGCGTCACCGCCGACCGTTCCACGGCTTCGCGCCACCGGCCGGCGTAACCCGATTGGCCGAGCCAGTTGCGCCAGTACTGCACCGTCTGGTCGAAGAGCTCCACGTACTCGGCGTGGTGGATCTGCCGCGGCGGGCCGTCCGCGGCGGACTCGATGATGACGCCGCGTTCCTGGCCCGCCTGGAGGGTCAGGGTGAAGTGCACGTCGTGGTCGCCCAGGTCGCTGGGGACCAGCCGTACGTCGGACGTCTCGCGGACCGCGTGGACGGTCAGTTGCAGGTCGTCCGTCACGAAGACGGCTCCGTGCTCGGTGTAGTGCAGCTCGTGTGGCGTGCGGCCGTAGTTGAAACGCGGAACGATGTCCACCTGGAACTGCAGGCTCCCCCGTACGCACCGCAGTAGCCGTACGAGACGGTGACGGTCGGTGGCCTTCGTCCCGGTGACCGGCATGAAGTCGACGACCTCCCCGGCGCCCGCCTCCGTCATGAAACGGGTGACGAGCACCGCGGTGTCCGGCAGGTACAACTGCTTGGTGGAGTACGTCGCGTCCGTCGGTGCGATCTTGAAGTAGCCGCCCTTCTCGCTGTCCAGGAGGCTGCCGAAGATGCTCGGCGAATCGAAACGCGGGCAGCAGAACCAGTCGACGGTGCCGTGGTTGGTGACCAGCGCAGCGGTCTGTAGGTCGCCGATCAGTCCGTGGTCCTCGATGAGTGCGTAGTCGCCCATCGCGTGCCCCTTTCATCCCGGGTCCCGGGGTATCACCGCCGTGAGCCGAGCAAACAGTGCATTACAGGCTTTTCATGATGATTCGTGCATAACCTTGCCCGGCCTTAGCGTGGGAGGCGAACGGAGAACGCCCGACCGGAACCTGGGGGCGCACGCGATGATGTCCTGGGCGACGGCCTTCCAACTGCGGCAGTACGCCAAGGCGAGCCTCTGGATCGTCCCGCTCCTCGGCATCGTCCTCGGCACGGTCCTCGCCGATGCGGCCGTGTGGGTCGACGAGACGGTGGACCCGCCGTCGGGCTGGAAGTACTCCGCGGCGACGGCGAGCAGTATCCTCAGCTCCATCGTCGGCGCCATGATCGCGCTCCTCGGCTTCGTCGTGACCATCGGCATCCTCGTCGTCCAGCAGGCGACGGGGACGCTGTCACCCCGCTACATGCGGCTGTGGTACCGGGACCGGCTGCAGAAGGCCGTGCTCGCGACCTTCACGGGCACCTTCGCCTTCGCCTTCTCCCTGCTGCGCAGCATCGAGACGGACTTCGTGCCCGACATCGGCATCACCACGGCCGGTGCGGCGGTCGCCGTCAGCCTCGTGCTCCTGCTGATCTACCTGAACCGCTTCATCCACAACCTCAGGCCGGTGGCCATCGCCTCCCTGGTGGTGCGCGCGGGCGAGCGGCTGGTCGCCCGGGGGAGCGCACTGGTCGCGCGGGGGGAACTGCGCGGCGCGGAATCCGCACAGCGGCCGCCCGGCGGGAAGGTGAGCGTGGTCCGTGCGGGGCGCGGCGGAGCGATCCAGGGCATCCACGTGGAGCGGTTGAGGGCAGCCGCCGAGCGGCACGACTGCTTGCTGGTGCTCGCGCACCCGATCGGCGACTTCGTGCCCCCCGGGGCCCGCCTGATCGAGGTGCACGGGGCGTCACCCCCCGATCCCCGGGCTCTGGCGGGACTCGTCGCCCTCGGCATCGAGCGCACCATCGAGCAAGATCCCGCCTACGCCCTGCGCGTCCTGGTCGACGTCGCCATCAGGGCACTGTCGCCCGCCGTGAACGACCCCACGACCGCCGTGCAGGTCCTCAACCACATCGAAGCCTTCCTGCACACCATCGGCAGGCTCGAGCTGAGCCGCAGCTACACCCTGTACGACGAGCGCGGACTGCCCAGACTCGTCCTCCCCGGACGGGCCTGGGAGGACTTCCTGCAGCTGGCCGTGGCCGAGATCCGCGAGTACGGAGCCGGCTCCCTGCAGGTCTGCCGACGGCTGCGCGCCCTGCTGGAGGGCCTCCTCCCGGCACTCCCCGAGCGGCAGCACGCCGCCGTGCACACGGAGCTGCGTCTGCTGGACGGAGCTGTGGCGCGTTCCTTCCCCGACCCCGTGCGCAGGGCGACGGCGCTCATCCCCGACCGCCAAGGCATCGGCAGCGGTCACGACCACGCCCCGGCCTGAGGGCCGCCCGCGGCGCGCCCGGCGTGCGCCGGTAGCCGCGAAGGGACGGCCGGCTGCCCGGATGGCAGAATCGGGCTCGGCGGGCGCCGCCCGCCTCCGGTGATCCGGACCGCCCGTACACCCCGCAGGGACGCCTTGAGCACGTACCGCGACTTCGCCCATCGAGGCTCCGCCCGCGCCACCGTCCTGCGGACCGTCGGCACCCGGGAGCGCCGCTCCCACCTGACCGCCCCCCGGGTCCCGACCGTGGGCATCGACATCGGCGGCACGAAGGTGATGGCCGGAGTCGTCGATGCGGACGGCGTCATCCTGGAGAAGGTCCGCACCGAGACGCCCGACAAGTCCAAGAGTCCGAAGGTCGTCGAGGACACCATCGTCGACCTGGTGCTCGACCTCTCCGACCGGCACGACGTGCACGCCGTGGGCATCGGCGCGGCCGGCTGGGTCGACGCAGACCGGTCCAAGGTGCTCTTCGCGCCGCACCTCGCCTGGCGAAACGAACCGCTGCGCGACTCCCTGCAGAACCGCCTCGCCGTCCCCGTCATGGTCGACAACGACGCCAATACCGCAGCCTGGGCCGAGTGGCGCTTCGGCGCGGGCCGCGGCGAGGACCACCTCGTCATGATCACGCTGGGGACCGGTATCGGCGGGGCCATCCTGGAGGACGGCCAGGTCAAGCGCGGCAAGTACGGCGTCGCGGGTGAGTTCGGTCATATGCAGGTCGTGCCCGGCGGGCACCGCTGTCCGTGCGGCAACCGCGGGTGCTGGGAGCAGTACAGCTCGGGGAACGCCCTGGTCCGCGAGGCGCGCGAGCTGGCCGCCGCCGACTCCCCGGTGGCGTACAACATCATCGAACGGGTCAAGGGGAACATCCCCGACATCACCGGACCGCTGATCACCGAACTGGCCCGTGAGGGCGACGCGATGTGCGTCGAATTGCTCCAGGACATCGGCCAGTGGCTCGGCGTCGGCATCGCCAACCTCGCGGCCGCCCTCGACCCCTCCTGCTTCGTCATCGGCGGCGGTGTGAGCGCCGCCGACGACCTGCTGATCGGCCCCGCCCGGGACGCCTTCCGACGGCACCTCACCGGCCGCGGCTACCGGCCGGAGGCAAGCATCGCGAAGGCGCAGCTCGGTCCGGAGGCCGGTATGGTCGGCGCTGCCGATCTGGCCCGGCTGGTGGCCCGGCGCTTCCGGCGCGCCAAGCGCCGTCGCGTCGAGCGCTACGAGAGGTACGAGCGCTATGCCCAGGCCCTCCGTACCGGCACCATCACCCGCACCACCCCCCAGGACCCATCGACATGACCGTGCCCCGACAGTCCACGCCCCCGGACGAGACGCTGCCGCCGACCGAGGACCGGCGCCATATGATCCGTCGCCGCTGGCTCACGGCGATCGTGATCGTGCTGCTCATCGGCATCCCCGCGGGGTACCTGGTGATCTCCGCGGAGCAGAGCAGGGACAGCGGCCGGGACAAGGAGGCCGAGTCGTCCGCCACCGGACTGCGGAACGGCTGGCCCTCCAAGATGAAGCGCCGCGTCTTCGAGGTGCCGATCCCGGCCAGGGCCACCGAGGTCGCCTACTACGAGACCAGCAACTGGAAGTCCAGCAGGCTGTACGTCAAGTTCCGTACCACCGCCACGGGACTGGACTCCTTCCTCGCAGACGTCGGCACCAGCCGGTCCAGGCTGACGACCAGTGAGGTCACCATCAGCGCACGAGACGCCGACACCGTCGGCTGGGCCTTCGGGGCCCGCGCGGCCTGGGCGGGCACCACCCACAAACAGGCCGATCCCCGGCCCACCCAGGACATCACCGCGGACCTGGCCGACCCGTCCTCGCCCGTGGTGTTCGTCGTCTCGACCGCGACCCCCTGATCCGGAGCAGACCCCTCCGCTCGCTACTGTGGAGCGGGTGAGTGAGACGCACATGCCGACGCACGCGAAGACCTTGCAGTACCGGATCGACGGCCCCGACGACGCACCCGTCCTCGTCCTCGGGCCGTCCCTCGGCACCACCTGGCACATGTGGGACCGGCAGATACCCGAGTTGTCCCGGCAGTGGCGCGTCCTGCGGTTCGACCTGCCCGGCCACGGGGGCGCCCCCGCGCACCCCGCCGACGCGGTGTCCGAGCTCGCTGGTCGCCTGGTCACCACGCTCGATGCGCTGGGGGTGCAGCGCTTCGGTTTCGCCGGCTGCTCCATCGGCGCGGCAGTCGGCATCGACCTCGCCCTGCGGCTTCCGCACCGCGTGGCCTCGCTCGCGGTGGTCGCCGCCTCGCCCCGGTTCGCCACCGCCGACGAGTTCCGCCAGCGCGGTGTCATCGTCCGCACCAACGGCCTCGACCCGATGGCCCGCAGCGCGCCGGAGCACTGGTTCACCCCCGCCTTCGCCGCCGCTCAGCCCGCGATCGTCGAATGGGCCGTCCAGATGGTGCGGACCACCGACCCCGGTTGCTACATCGCGGCCTGTGAGGCGCTCGCCGCGTTCGACGTACGGGCCGATCTGGGGCGGGTCGGCGTCCCCACCCTGGTACTGGTCGGCTCCGAGGACCAGCTCACCGGGCCCGCCGAGGCCCGCACCCTGGTCGCGGGCATACCCGACGCGAGACTCGCCCTGGTGCCCGGCGCTTCGCACCTCGCCCCCGTCGAGCAGCCCGCGGCCGTGACGGATCTGCTCGTGCGGCACTTCTCCCTGGCGTGGCAGGACACGCTCCACGCGATCCCCGCCCCGCAGGTGCCCCTCGTCTCCGTGCCGGTCACCCCGGCGGCTGAGATCGCCCCGGCCGCCGCACAGCCCCGGGCGGTCGGGGTGACCCGGCCGGACCCGTACGAGGAAGGGATGAAGGTCCGCCGCGAGGTCCTGGGCGACGCGCACGTCGACCGGGCCATGGCGGCCGCCGATGACTTCACCACGGGCTTCCAGGAGCTGGTCACCCGGTACGCGTGGGGCGAGGTCTGGGCCCGTGAGGGCCTGGACCGCCGTACCCGGAGCGTCGTCACCCTCACCGCCCTGGTTTCGGGCGGGCACCTGGAGGAGCTGGCCCTCCACACCCGGGCGGCCCTGCGCAACGGGCTCACCCCGGCAGAGATACGAGAGGTGCTGATCCAGGCTGCCGTCTACTGCGGCGTCCCCGCAGCCAACTCCGCCTTCCGCGTCGCCCAGGCCGTCATACGCGAGGAGACCACGCCCCGGGAGTGAGGTCCGGTGTCCGGGCGGCCGCCGGCGCCGTCGGCGGTAGGGTCGCGATCACGGGGGAGCCCGCCGGCCGCGGGCGCGGCGTGGTAGACACCGGAGGAGGCCGCCAGTGAAGCTGACCAAGAAGTCGCACGCATGCATCAGGCTGGAGAAGGACGGGCGGACGCTCGTCATCGACCCCGGGGCCTTCAGCGAGGTGGACGCGGCGGTCGGTGCCGACGCCGTTCTCGTCACCCACGAGCACCCCGACCACTTCGACGAGGCGCGGCTTCGGGCCGCCCTGGAAGCCGATCCGGCCGTCGAGGTCTGGACGCTGCGGAGCGTCGCCGACCGGGTCTCGACGGCCTACCCCGGCCGGGTGCACACCGTCGGGAACGGCGACGCCTTCACGGCGGCCGGCTTCGCCGTGCAGGTGTTCGGCGAGCTGCACGCGGTGATCCACCCGGAGCTGCCGCGGATCACCAACGTCGGTTTCCTCGTGGACGGTTCGGTGTTCCACCCCGGCGACGCGCTGACGGTGCCCGGCACCCCCGTGGACACGCTGATGCTCCCCGTGATGGCCCCGTGGAGCAAGGTCTCCGAGGTCATCGACTACGTTCGCGAGGTGGGCCCACGGCGCGCGATCGACATCCACGACGCGCTGCTGACCGATCTCGCACGCCCGATCTACGACACCCACATCGGCAACCTGGGCGGTGCGGAGCACCGCAGGCTCGCGCCCGGAGAGTGCACGGACCTGTGACCCTTCCCTGACTGTCACACCCCGCGGTTAGGCTTGCCGCATGCGCATCGCCACGTTCAACGTCAATTCGATCACCGCCCGGCTGCCGCGGCTGCTCGCGTGGCTGGAGAGCAGCGGCACCGACGTGCTGTGCGTCCAGGAGACCAAGTGCACCGCGGAGCAGTTCCCCGTCGACGCGCTCAAGGAGGTCGGCTACGAGAGCGCGGTCAACGCCGACGGCAGGTGGAACGGCGTGGCGGTCGTCTCGCGGGTGGGCCTGGAGGACGTGGTCAGGGGGCTTCCCGGTGGCCCGGGCTACGGCGGTGTCCAGGAGCCGCGTGCGCTGAGCGCGACCTGCGGCCCGGTCCGCGTGTGGTCGGTCTACGTGCCCAACGGCCGCGAGGTCACCCATGACCACTACGCGTACAAGCTGGAGTGGCTCGAGGCGCTGAAGGCAGCCGTCGCCGAGGACGCCGTGGGTGAGCGACCGTTCGCGGTGCTCGGCGACTACAACATCGCTCCGACCGACGACGACGTGTGGGATCCGTCCTTCTTCGACGGCATGACGCACGTGACCGCTCCGGAGCGGGCCGCGCTGGAGGCGCTGCGCGGGACCGGGCTCGCCGACGTCGTTCCTCGTCCGTTGAAGTACGACCATCCGTTCACGTACTGGGATTACCGTCAGTTGTGCTTCCCCAAGAACCGGGGGATGCGCATCGACCTGGTGTACGGCAACGAGGCGTTCACCGAAGCCGTCAAGGACTGCTATGTCGACCGTGAAGAGCGCAAGGGCAAGGGAGCCTCGGACCACGCACCGGTCGTGGTCGACGTCGACCTCTGAGCCGTTCCGCTCCGGGGGCACGGCCTCCGGAGTGCGTTCCGCGCGCCCAGTGGTGCGTCCGTCCTCGGGAATGCGAGTCTGATCCGTATGAACATCCCTTTCTTGGACAGCTGGCGCAAGAGGCACGGTGGTGCACGGACGCAGCCGCTGGCCTCCGCCGTCGGAGGCGATCCGGAGGGTGTGGCCGAACTGCTCTCCGAGTGCGAGCTGCTACGGGTCCGGGTGGGACAGCAGGGGCTTGAACTGGACGACAGCCCGGCGTCGTTGGAAGCCCTCGACCAGTTGCCGCCGCGTTGGCGGGAAGACCCGGAGGAACTGCCCTGGCTCGGCAACGACGCGGGCCTCTACCTGGGCACGGTGATCGTCCGGACCGTTCGGGGGGCCACCTGGCACGTTTGGCCGGGTGGCCACCCCGTCGTCCGTCTCGCGTCCGGTCGCGAGATCAATGTGGTGGAGGCGGGTCTGGACTGGGCTGTCCAGGGGGCGCCCGAGCTGTCGCAGGTGTACGCGGAGGCGGCAGAGGCCTGAGCGTACGACTGTACCGTTCAGATGTTAAATGCGGCTTATGCCCTATTTATGCGTGTCGGGCGTGAAGTGCCCTACCGGCCTGGATAGTTTGCGCTGACCGGGACACCGCTGAGAATGGGGCAGGGCAGCGTATGGCAGTCGATCTCCCGACCGGGCTGGACGACGTCGAGGTGTACGGCGTGCCGTACACGAGGACGGCAGGGCCGGGCGACAGTTCGTAGAGCCGTGCCCGGCCCGGCAGCGGCCGGAGATCACTCCTTGCGCAGTGGAACCGACACGTACGACGGGTCGGTCTTCGGCGAGGAGAAGGTCAGCTGCGCGCCGGACGGGTTGTGCTCGATGTACAGCGGGTCGACCGTGTCGACGACCAGGGCCAGACGGTGGCCGGCCGGGACGTCGTAGGCCGTGGAGAACAGGTCCAGGTCCACGGCGAACGGCTTGCCCGGGGTCTTGTCGTAGAACGTGTACGGCGCGTTGCTGACCAGCTTGCCGAGGCCGAGCGGGCCCACGTCGTAGAGGTAGGCGACGAGGGTGCCGCTCGCCTTGGTGCTGGTGACGGTCGTGTGCAGCTTCGTCGTTCCCCTGATGTGCTGGGTCGAGCCGTGTCGCCCGGACTGCCAGACGGCGGCGAACGACCGGGGCAGCAGCGGGATCGAGGCCATCGGCGGCAGCTTCAGGAACTGGTCCAGGGCGCTGGAGAGCACCACGAACCCGCCGTCGGCACCGGAGTTGACGTTCGCGTGGATCTTCTTGGTGCCGCCCAGGGCGATCTTCCGGGAGTCCGCGCCCACCGACTTCCAGTCCGGGTAGGTCTCGTAGCCTCTGGTGGACCGGGATTTGATGCGGACGGGCTGCTCGCGGTTCACGCCGTTGTCGTCGCCCTTGAGGTAGTGGTCGAACCAGCGGTGGGCGCTGGTCCAGGTGTCGTTGGGCAGTCCGAGCAGGCCGGTGCCCTCGGCGGTGGCGTGGTCGCCGGGGCGGAACTCCAGCCGCTTGGGCACGGTGAGCCGCTCGTAGAAGTCGGCGTACTGGTTGGGCGGGAAGATGGTGTCGCCCCAGGCGTTGCCGAGCATGACGGCGGTGCCGTTCCTGTTGATGTCGTCGAGGTAGGTTGCCGGCGAGCGCCGCTTGCCCCAGGCGATCATCTCCTTCTCGTTGGTCAGGTTGGACGCCGCGAAGTCCTTCAGGATCTGTCGGAGTTCGGCGCTGGGGCGGCCGGTCAGGTATCCGGTGCTGCCGAGCAGGCTGACCGCCTGGATGTGCTGGGTCCGCTCGCTGTAGATGGATTCGATCAGGTCGGCCCAGCCGCTGAGGGCGGCCACTGCCTTGACCCGCTTGTCGTGCGCCGCGGCCAGCAGGCTGATGCCCGCGCCGTACGACATGCCGGCCATGCCTACGCGGTCGGGGTCGGCGGGGGTGTGGGCCAGCGTCCAGTCGATCACGTGGGAGGCGTCGGCCACGTCCGGCGGGCCCGCCACCTCGATCTCCCCGCCGGACTGCCAGAAGCCGCGCACGTTGTACGTGACCACCACATAGCCCGAGTCGGCGAGCTTCTTCGCCTGGGCGAGGTACTCGACCTGCGGCACGGACCAGCTGGTCGGCAGCACGATCACGGGGTAGGTGCGGGAGCCGTCCGAGCCCGCGGGGGTGACGACGTTGGCCTTGAGCACGGTGCCGCCGTCGCCGGTGATGTCGACGAAGCGTATCCCCGCCCTGTCGGCGGCCGCCGCCGGAACCGCCGGTGCCAGTCCGAGGACGGTGCCGGCCAGGAGGGCCGCGGAGACGGTCCCGATCGTCGTGGTGCGCAGGGCCTTGCGGGGGTGTCCCATCGGTCACTCCTGACTCGTGCCAGTGTCAAAGTGACCCGACGGTAACCGGCTGGGCTTACCTCGGGTAACTGTTTAGTAAGTTACGTGAAAGTAACGATTGTTGGACGGGGAGGTTCCGTAGTCCCCCCGCGGGCCGCACGTGTGCTGCACCGCTGTGCAGGGCCGAATTCCGTTTCCCGGCAGTCGAGTTGGCTGATCACCGGCTCCTCGGCCCGCAGCCCCCGAGGGGAGGCTGCCGGCGCGGGGGCGCTCCGTCCCGCCGGCCCGCCGCGCGGACCACCACCCCGTTCCGGTTGCGGCGGGTGGCGACTGTGCGCCGGTTCTGCCCCCTGGCGTTTCCATCGGACCGGAGCCAACGTTGTGCCGTACGGCCGAACTCCGGACTCCGCCGTCCTGTGAACGGAGAAGACGTGACTCCCTTCGTGCTTCCGCACACGGTGCTCGGCGACGGCCCGCACCGGGTGATCGCCGTCCACGGCTGGCTCGCCGACCGCGACGCCTACGCCGTCGTACGCCCCGACCTCGACCTGGAATCGTTCACCTATGCCTTCGTCGATCTGCGCGGCTACGGGGAAGCCATGGGCATGCCCGGCGCGTACACCACTGGTGAAGGAGCCGCCGACGTCCTCGTGCTCGCCGGCCACCTCGGCTGGGACCGCTTCTCCCTCATCGGGCACTCCATGGGCGGTGCGGTGATCCAGCGGGTGCCCGTCCTCGCTCCCGGGCGGGTGCGGCGGCTCGTCGGGATCTCCCCGGTACCGGCGAACGGGCTGCCCATGCCCCCCGACCAATGGGGGCTCTTCGCCGATTCGGCCGACCGGCCGGCCAACCGCCGCACCATCATCGACCTCACCACCGGCTCCGTGCGGCCGGCCGCGTGGCTCGACCGCATGGTGCTGCGGTCGGTGCGGCGCAGCGACCCCAAGGCGTTCCGCGCCTGGCTGGACTCCTGGGCGGTGGAGGACTTCCACGCCGACGTCGCCGGATCGGCCGTCCCGGCCCTGGCCCTGACCGGTGTGCTGGACCCGGCCGTCACCGCGGAACTGATGCGGGAGACCTGGCTGCGGACCTACGCCTGCGGTGAACTCACCGAGCTGACCGGGGCGGGGCACCACGCCATGGACGAGACCCCCCTCCAGCTGATCCGCGCCGTCGAGGACTTCCTGCGGGCCGACGGGTGAGCACCGCCGCCGTTCCCGATGTGTTCGACCCCCGACGCTACGCCGACGGGTTGCCCCAGGAGGACTTCCGAACGCTGCGCGACCACCACCCGGTGGCGTGGCAGGACGAGTACGCCGTCCTCGGCTGGCCCGCCGGGCCGGGATTCTGGGCGGTGACCCGGCACGCCGACGTCGTCCGGGTCCTCAAGGACGCAGCTACCTACTCCTCCTGGATCGGGGCGACCCAGATCCGCGACCCCGATCCGGCCGATCTGCCCTTCATCCGCCGGATGATGCTCAACCAGGACCCGGCTTCGCACCCGGCCGGAGCACCACCGGGCCCTGGGGAGCCCCGGCCGGACCACGGACGGCTGCGCCGCCTCGTCAGCCGCGCCTTTACGCCAGGCCGCGTCCACCGCTTCACCGCCGCCGCACGCACCCGCGCCCGCGAACTCCTCGGCGCAGCCCGTGCGGCGGGCCCCGTCACCGACCTCGTCGCCACCGTCACCGACGACTACGCCCTGCTGAACCTCACCGATCTGCTCGGCGTGCCCGAGAGCGATCGCGGATTGCTGCTGTCCTGGACGGAACGCGTCATCGGCTACCAGGACCCGGACGAACCGCCGGTTCTCGGGGAAGACGGCAGACCCGTCGATCCGCGGTCGCCCGCGATGCTGCGGGAGATGTTCGACTACGCCCAGGAGCTCGCCTCGTACAAGCGCCGGAACCCGGCCGACGACGTGATGACCGGGCTCGCGGTGTCCGGACTGTCGGACGCCGAACTGGAGATGTTCTTCTTCCTCCTCACCGTCGCCGGGAACGACACCGTCCGCAGCGCCGCACCCGGTGGACTCCTCGCACTGGCCGAGCACCCCGACGAACAGAGCCGGCTGCGTGCAGGAGAGGTCGCCGTCGGTACCGCGGTCGAGGAACTGCTGCGCTGGCACCCGCCCGTGCTCTCCTTCCGACGCACCGCGACCCGCGACGTCACCCTCGGCGGCTGCGGGGTGCGCACGGGCGACAAGGTCGTCGTCTTCCACGCCTCGGCCAACTACGACGAGCGGGTCTTCACCGCTCCCCACCGGCTCGACCTGTCCCGAACCCCGAACCCCCATGTGTCCTTCGGAGACGGACCGCACGTCTGCCTCGGTGCGCACTTCGCCCGGCTCCAACTGCGCGTCCTCCACGAGGAGGCGATGGTGCTGTTGCCCTCCTGGACCGTGGCAGCGCCACCCCGACGGCTCGTCTCCAACTTCATCAACGGCCTCAAATCGCTGCCGGTGCATCTGGAGCCGATCCGCCCGCGAGCGCACGGCTCCACCCGGCCCTAGCCCGCCGGCTGGTCCGCACCTCCCACGGCGGTCAGCGGCGTCCGCGCCGGGCGGGTCACGTCCGCGACGAGCAGCCGACGGCGGGGCCGCACGCCTCGGTGTCGACGGCCTTTCGGCAATACCCGTCGAACGCTGTACCAGGCCCTCCGTTCGCGGGTGCGCACGACCGTGGCAGACAGGCCGGTGTTCGACGCGGTCCTGACGGCGAGGCTGCGGTGAAGTTACGCTGCGCGGACGTCCGTTGGCTGGAGGTGCACATGCGTCGCAGGATCGCCCGTCATGTCTCGGTTCCCGCCGTCGTCCTGGTCGTACTGTCGGCCGGCGCCGCCGCGCCACCGACGTCCGACGGGGCGACCGGCGTGCCCGTCAAAGCACCGGTGGCGGTCGGGTACGGGGGCGCCGTCGCGAGCGTCGACGCCGATGCGTCGGCCGCCGGCATCGAGGTGCTCCGACGCGGCGGCAACGCGGTGGACGCCGCGGTCGCGACGGCCGCGGCACTCGGCGTCACCGAGCCGTATTCGGCAGGCATCGGCGGGGGAGGCTTCTTCGTCTACTACGACGCCGGGTCCCGCACCGTGCACACGATCGACGGCCGCGAGACCGCACCCCGCTCCGCCGACGCCTCCCTGTTCACCGAGAACGGCAAGCCCATCCCCTTCGAGGAGGGCGTGACCAGCGGCCTCGGCGTGGGAACGCCCGGCACGCCCGCGACCTGGCAGACCGCGCTCGACGCCTGGGGGAGCAGGCCGCTCGGGCAACTGCTGAAACCCGCGGAGCGGCTCGCGAAGGACGGTTTCACCGTCGACGACACCTTCCGTTCCCAGACCCAGGCGAACGAGGCGCGGTTCCGGGACTTCCCCGCGACCTCGCAGCTCTTCCTCCCCGGCGGACAGCTGCCGGTGGTCGGATCCGTCTTCAAGAACCCCGACCTGGCCCGCACCTATGCGGAGCTCGGCCGCCACGGCACCCGAGCGCTGTACCGCGGCCGCATCGCCCGCGACATCGTGAACACCGTGCGCAAACCACCCGTCCGGGAGGGGGCGACGCGCATCGTGCGGCCCGGTGACCTGACACTCCGCGATCTCGCGGGGTACCGGACGGAGCGGCGGCGCCCGACGAAGACCTCGTACCGGGGCCTCGACGTGTTCGGCATGGGGCCCGCGTCCTCAGGCGGCACGACCGTGGGCGAGGCACTCAACATCCTGGAGCGGACGGATCTGTCCGCCGCCCCGCAGGCGGCGTACCTGCACCGCTTCATCGAGGCCGGCCGGATCGCCTTCGCGGACCGTGGACGGTGGGTCGGCGACCCGGCGTTCGAGGACGTGCCGGTGCGGGAGCTGCTGTCCCAGCGCTACGCCGACTCACGCGCCTGCCTGATCCACGACGACACCGTCCTGACCAGTCCGCTCCCGCCCGGTGACCCGCGCAACCCCGCACCGTGCGCCGGCGTCGGCCCGGCGGCGCCGACGACGTACGAGGGTGAGAACACCACGCACCTGACGGCGGCCGACAAGTGGGGCAACGTCGTTGCGTACACCCTCACCATCGAACAGACGGGCGGCAGTGGGATCACCGTTCCGGGACGCGGCTTCCTGCTCAACAACGAGCTGACCGACTTCTCCTTCACGCCGGCGAACCCGGCGGTGCACGACCCCAACCTCCCGGGTCCCGGTAAGCGCCCGCGCTCCTCGATCTCCCCGACGATCGTCCTCGACCGCCACCAGCGGCCCGTACTCGCCGTCGGTTCCCCCGGTGGCGCGACGATCATCACCACCGTCCTCCAGACCCTCACCGGAGTCCTCGACCGCGGCCTGCCCCTCGTCGAGGCGATCGCGGCCCCGCGGGCCAGCCAGCGCAACCAGCCCACCACCGAGCTCGAACCGGGCCTGTGGAACAGCCCCCTGCGGGCGCAACTGGAGTCGTTGGGACACGCGTTCCGCCAGAACCCGGAGATCGGCGCGGCAACGGGCGTCCAGCGCCTCCCCGACGGCCGCTGGCTCGCCGCCGCGGAGAAGGTCCGCAGGGGCGGCGGCTCGGCGATGGTGGTCCGTCCGGCGGGCTCGCCCCGGCTGCCCTGATCTCTGCTCCGCACGCGGCGCGATCCCCGGTGCGGGGGCGGTGATCGCCCCCGCACGGTCACCCTCGCGGGTGATCCCGGTGGCGAGCCCCTCAGCTGGGCGGCTTGCTGGTAGGGGGGAGAAAGCGAGCCGTCCCATGGAGTCGAGGGAACAGCAACTCAAGACGCCCCGGGCGGCGGGAGCGGCCGGGGTGGTGTTCGCCCTGCTTCTCACCGCTGCGATCGTGCTGGTCCGGGTCGGGCTCCCACAGGGCGCAGACGACGTGAACGCCGCCGTGAGCCCCGAGGCGAAGAAGGCGGTGAGCGCGGCCCTCGGAATCGTCCCGTTCGCCGGGATCTTCTTCCTGTGGTTCATGGGCGCCCTGCGCTCGCTGACCGGCGAGCGCGAGGACAAGTTCATCGCCACCGTGTTCCTGGGCAGTGGACTGCTCTTCGTCGCGTCCCTCTTCGGCGCCGCCGCGGCCGCCGGCGGGGTCCTGGACACCGGGAGGTCCTCGGGGCAGCAGAGCGGCGTCTTCGGCCAGCACTTCGCCTACACCCTGATGACGACGTACGCGATGCGGATGGCTGCCGTGTTCACGTTCGCGACCTCAGCGATCGGGCGCCGCCTCGGCGTCCTGCCGCGACAGTTGACCGTGCTGGGCTACATCGCCGGCCTGATCCTGCTGTTCGCCGGGCCCAGCGTGCCCTGGTCCGAACTGGTCTTCCCGTTCTGGGCGCTCATGGTGAGCCTGTACATCCTCCGCGTGGGCTTCCGGATCCAGCCCGATCCCGATGCCGGCCCTGACCCCGTCAACGCCACCTGACCGTCACTCCGACGGCCGTCCCGACGCGCGGTACCCCGCCCGCTCTTCCATGCTGATGACGAGGAATGACCAGTCCATGGAAGGGCGGATCCCGGTGAGGCTTGTCGTCGATCTCAACCGATGTCAGGGGTACGCGCAGTGCGCCTTTCTCGCGCCCGACGTCTTCGCCATGCACGGCGACGAGGCGCTGCTCTACAACCCCCACGCCGATGAGGAACAGCGGGAGAACGTGGCGCGGGCCGTGTCCGCGTGTCCCGTGCAGGCCATCCTCGTCGACTATGCCGACGGGGACGCACCGCTGGAGGAGGCGTCCCGTGCGTAGTGACGGATACGTGGAGTGGCTCAAGCGCGAAGGGCGCATCGTGGTCGTGGGAGCCTCACTCGCCGGGCTCAGGGGCGCGGAGGTGCTTCGGGAGGAGGGCTTCGCCGGTTCGTTGACGATGATCGGCGACGAGCCCTACGAGCCGTACGACCGACCCCCGCTGTCCAAGCAGGTCCTGCTGGGCAAGGCGACGGCCGAGCGCACCGCGCTGCCCCGGAAGCGGAAACTGGACGCGGAGTGGCGCC
The DNA here is from genome assembly GCF_042755225.1 of Streptomyces sp. NPDC059169. Lineage (NCBI taxonomy): Bacteria > Bacillati > Actinomycetota > Actinomycetes > Kitasatosporales > Streptomycetaceae > Streptomyces > Streptomyces sp. NPDC059169. The sequence continues at coordinate 414,941 of NZ_JBHZCF010000004.1, forward strand.
TCGGCCTGCCGGCCACGGGGCTCGACATGTCCGCGAAGCAGGTCCGGCTCGCCGACGGTGAGGAAGTCGACTACGACCGGCTGCTGATCGCCACCGGCGTGCGGGCGCGTCCGTGGCCGAACGAGCAGGAAGCAGAGCTGGACGGGGTCTTCGTGCTGCGCACGAGGGACGACGCGGCGGCGTTCCAGCGGCGACTGTCCGAAGGGCCGCGCCGGGTGCTGGTGATCGGTGCCGGATTCACCGGCTCCGAGATCGCCTCGGCCTGCCGGGAACGCGGGATCACGGTCACCGTCGCCGAGCGCGGGGACGCGCCCCTCGTCGGGGCGCTCGGCGGCGTCATCGGACGGGTCGCCGCCGACCTGCACCACGAGAACGGCGTGGACCTGCGCACCGGCGTCATGGTCACCGGACTGGAGGGGGACAGCGCCGGGCGGGTGCGGACCGCCCACCTGTCCGACGGTTCCACCATCGAGGCCGACGTGGTGGTCGTGTGCCTCGGTGCGACCCGCAACACGGAATGGCTCAACGGGTCGGGGCTCGGTGCCGGGCCGCGGGGCATCGCCTGTGACGCGGGCTGCCGCGCCTTCGACTTCCGGGGCATCGTCACCGACGACGTCTTCGTGGCCGGTGACGTGGCCCGCTCCCCGCACGCGCTGTTCGGCTACCAGTTCCTGTCCCTGGAGCACTGGGGCAACGCCGTGACCCAGGCAGAGACCGCCGCGCACAACATGCTGAGCGAGAGCGCGGACCGGCGGCCGCACCTGAGCATGCCGTCCTTCTGGTCCTCGCAGTTCGGGATCAACATCAAGTCCGTCGGCGTCCCGTCGATGGGCGAGGAGATCCTGGTGACCCAGGGCTCGCTCGCCGAGCACCGGTTCGCCGCCGTCTACGGCTACCAGGGGCGCGTCATCGGTGCCGTCACCTTCGACCAGACGCGCTGGTTGCAGTTCTACCAGCAGCTGATCGAGACGACCGCGTCGTTCCCGCCGGCGTACCCGACGGTGGACCGTCGTCCCGAAGGGCAGCGACCGGTTCCCGCCGAGTTCCCCGACCCTTCGGTCCCCACCCACGGCCCCACCGTGACGCTCAGCGGCTACTCGCCGGCGGACCGGCGGATGACCTTCACCCCTGCCCGGCACTGAGCCGCGGGCTACCCACGAGGACTCGTCATGACCCAACCCACGCTCCTGCGGCAGATCATCGACTACAAGAGCCGTCCGAACCCCTATCCGCTGTACGCGGAGCTCCGCAAGGCGCCCGTGCACAACGAGGGCGACGGCGCCTTCGTCGTCAGCACGTACCACGAGATCCAGAGCCTGCTGCACGACCCGAGGGTCAGCTCCGACTCCCGCAACATGACGGTGCAGGGCGGCCCCGACGTGTCGGATGCGGAAGAGGAGTCGGCCCTGCCACCCAGCTTCATCCGGTTGGACCCGCCGGAGCACGACCGGCTGCGCCGGATGGCGAACGGCTCCTTCGGGCCGCCGCACAGCCCCCGCCGCATCCACGACATGCAGGGCGAGCTCCGCACGATCGTGGGAGGACTCATCGACGGCATCGGGAGCACCGAGCGCATCGATCTGGTCGATCAGTTCTCCTACCCGTTCCCGGTGACCGTGATCTGCCGGCTGCTGGGCGTCCCCCGGGAGGACGAGGCCCGCTTCCACACCTGGGCCGACACCCTCGCCGCGAGCCTCGACCCCATGCCGGGGGAGGACCCTACGGAACGGAACCGCCTGACGCAGGAGGCCCGTACCCAGCTCGGCATGTACCTGGCCGGCCTGGTCGAGGAGCGCCGCAAGAACCCCGGGAACGACATGCTGTCGGAACTGGCGCGCGGGCAGGGCGCCGACGGCACGATGACGACGATGGAGGTGCTCAGCACCGCCGCCCTGTTGCTGATCGCCGGCCACGAAACGACCGTCAACCTCATCACCAACGGGATGCTCACTCTGCTCCGCCACCCGAATGTCCTCGAACGGCTCCGGGACCGACCCGAGTTGGCCGTCCCCATCGTGGAGGAACTGCTGCGGTACGAGCCGCCGGTGCAGCTGATGCCGAATCGCACCACGCTCGCGGACATCGACATCGGCGGCGTCACCATTCCCAAGGGCGCTTCGCTCTGGCTCGTGGTCGCCGCGGGCAACCGCGATCCGCAGCGGTTCGCCGACCCGGACACCTTCGACCCGGACCGCAAGGACATCCAGCACCTGGGCTTCGGGAGCGGCATCCACAGCTGCTTCGGCGCGCCCCTGGCCCGGCTCGAGGCACAGGTCGCGCTGAGCGAGCTCGCACGCCGACTGGTCAACCCGAGGCTCCTGGAGGACCCCCCGGAGTACCGCCAGAACGCCGTCCTGCGCGGGCCCCGGCACCTGCCCATCGCCTGCGACGACATCCTCCCCTGAGGCGCCCGTCGCGGGGAGGGCCCGGGGCGGGTCCCCGGGGGAGCCGTCCGGGTCGGGGCGGTGTCCGGCGCAGCCGGCATCGCCGGGCACCTCGCTTCCCCTCCGTACCCCGCGCCCGGCCCCGACCCGGGAACCGGTCGGGGCCGGGCCGCGGCAGGCGCCGGTCTCTTCGCCGCGGACGCGGGCGGGATGCGGGTTCCAGGGATGCCGGTGGCCGGGGCGGGGCGTAGTCTCGCGCCTGTGGACCTCCAAGAGTTGGACCGTGCCAAGTACATCAGCCTCACCACGTTCCGGAAGGACGGGACGGGCGTGGCCACACCCGTGTGGTTCGCCGTCGACGGAGACGAACTGTTCGTCTGGACCCGCTCGGACTCATGGAAGGTCAAGCGGCTCCGCCGAGATCCGAAGGTCACCGTGACCCCGTGCGACGTCCGGGGCCGGGTGGCGGACGGTGCCGAGTCCGCCGACGGGGACGCGCGGCTGCTTCAGGGGCCGGAACTGGCGAAGGTGAGGAAGCTCCTCGCCCGCAAGTACACCTGGCAGTTCTGGCTCGTCGACCGACCTGCCGCCGTGTTTCGGCTCGGCAGCCGCCCGCACACGGGCATCGCCGTCACCGTTCGGACACGTTGAGCCATCGGCACCATCGGCGAAAACTCCGCGTAGCCGTCCCGTAACACGCCTGGGGTCGAATGCCTGCAACGGAAGGCAGAGGCGGGGCGGCGATGGTGGGACCTCAACTCCCGGCGGAAGCAGGGGTGTTCGCAGAGTACTTCAGGGGGCTGGCCGGACGGCTCGACCGGGGCGGCGGCTGGTACGGGGTCTTCTCGCAGCGTGACCCGGAAGGGATGCGCGCGTGTCTCGACGGCTTCGAGGTGCCGCCGTGGGACGTGGTGGAGTCCCTGCTGGACGACCTCGCCGCCGACGGTGACGAGGTCGCGCGGGCCCGGGCGCTGCACTTCGCCGCGGCCGCCGCGCACGACCGCCGCCTCGGTGGGGCCGCCCTCCGGGAGCGCTTGGGCGTGTTGCGCGGCGAGCAGGCGCGTGCGGCGGAGCGCGGTGAGGCACTGGTGCGGCAGTTGGCAGCCCTGCCCGAGAACGCCCCGACGCACGCGCGTCTCGCCCATCAGCTGTCCTGGGCGAAGGACGACTACGCCCGCGCGTCCGCGCGGTGCGCCGAACTGACCGGCCGTCTCGGCTCGCTGGGCCCCGGCGTGACGGCGTACCCCGCCGGCGGCGGAAGCCGGCGGGTCGACGGCCCGCAGGACGGGCCCGGTGGACGTGCGGCACCGGACGCCCGAGGGGAGCCGCCGGCCGCTGCGAAGGGAGCCGTCGAGGAGCGGGGGGCGGCGCCGGAGTCCGAGCCGCGGGACTCGTGGTTCCGGCCTGTCGGTGGTGGTCCGGACGTCGCCGATCGCCGGGTGGACGGGCGGGAACGGGAAGAGGCGCCGACGACGCGCACCCCGCGGTCACGCCGGGGCCTCGGAGGCGGGAAGCGACGACCGCGCGGCGCTCGGTACGCATGGCTCGACGAGGACGCGGAGGAATCCGTCGGCGCATCGGAGCCGCCGGGTCCCGTGCTCCCCGTCGCCGAGGCCCAGCCGCGGGGGGCCAGGTTCCCCGGGGGCGGCGGCAAGGACCCCGCCGGGACGCGTGCGGGGGACGCGGATGCTCCGGAGGACGCCGAGGCCGGCCGCGAGGCCGTGCGGACCGTCGCCGCGCTGGTTCGGCTGAGGGGCGAGGGTCGCAGCGGTGAGGCGCACGCGCTGCTGTGCCAGGCGGCCGCGGGCCCTGCCGGACGCCTTCCCGTCCTCGCGGCCCAGTTGCACCGCGCCGCGCTCGACGCCGACTGGGCGACCCTGCTCTGGGAGGTCGCGTCCCTGCCGCCCGGGCGGTTGGCCGCCGCGGCGGTGGCGCTTGCGGCGGCGGGCAGGGAAGCGGACTGCGGGCAGTTGCTGCGTCAGGGCGTTGCCCGCCCGGCCGAGGAGATCGCCGACGCCGTGCTCGTGCTGCACGAGGCCGGAGCCGCCCGCGAGGCGGCTGTGCTGGTCGAGGCTTTCGTGCGGGTGCACCCGCCCGAGGAGAGCGCCCGGATCGCCACCGCCGACCCGCACCGCCTCGTTCCGCAACTGCTGTCCGCGGCCCGTGTCGTCTCCGCCGGGCGCGAGAGGGACCTGGTGCTCGCCCTGCGTGCCGCCCGACTCATCTCCGGCTGAAAACATACGCTACGCGCTGTGTCTCGACCGCTTGAGTGCGAAACATGATCGACACTGCCGGTTGACGGCGATGGTCTTGCCCCCGTGTGTGACGGGGCTTACCTTCTCCTCCTACGCAGAATATCTACGTGCGTAGAGGCTCTGACGTCTTGTCGAAGGAGCAGCTCATGACACATGTCGTACGTGCCGCCCTCGTCCAGGCCACATGGACGGGCGACACCGAGTCGATGATCGCCAAGCACGAGGAGCACGCCCGTGAGGCGGCTCGACAGGGCGCCAAGGTCATCGGATTCCAGGAAGTCTTCAACGCGCCGTACTTCTGCCAGGTGCAGGATCCGGAGCACTACCGCTGGGCGGAGCCGGTCCCCGACGGGCCCACCGTCCTGCGCATGCGCGACCTGGCCCGGGAGACCGGCATGGTGGTCGTCGTCCCCGTCTTCGAGGTCGAGACGACCGGTTTCTACTACAACACCGCCGCTGTGATCGACGCCGACGGCACCTACCTCGGCAAATACCGCAAGCACCACATCCCCCAGGTCAAGGGCTTCTGGGAGAAGTACTACTTCAAGCCCGGCAACGCCGGTTGGCCGGTTTTCGACACCGCCGTCGGCAAGGTCGGCGTCTACATCTGCTACGACCGGCACTTCCCCGAGGGTTGGCGGCAACTCGGCCTCAACGGAGCCCAGTTGGTCTACAACCCGTCGGCCACTTCGCGTGGTCTCTCCGCGTACCTCTGGCAGTTGGAGCAGCCGGCCGCGGCCGTCGCCAACGAGTACTTCATCGCCGCCATCAACCGGGTCGGCCAGGAGGAGTACGGCGACAACGACTTCTACGGCACCAGCTACTTCGTCGACCCGCGAGGCCAGTTCGTCGGCGACGTCGCCAGCGACAAGCGGGAAGAACTCGTCGTCAGGGACCTGGACTTCGGTCTGATCGAGCAGGTCCGCCAGCAGTGGGCGTTCTACCGAGATCGCAGGCCCGACGCCTACGACGGGCTGGTGCAGCCGTGAGCCCGCTGCCTCCGCGCGAAGGCCGCCCGGACCTCCACGACCGGCACCGCGCCGTGATCCCGGACTGGGTCGCCCTCTACTACCGGCAGCCCATCGAGATCACCCACGGCGAGGGACGGCACGTCTGGGACGCGGACGGCAACCGCTACCTCGACTTCTTCGGCGGCATCCTCACCACCATGACGGCCCACGCCCTGCCCGAGGTCACCAAGGCGGTCAGCGAGCAGGCCGCGCGGATCATCCACTCCTCGACGCTGTACCTCAACCGTCCCATGGTCGAGTTGGCGGAGCGCGTCGCCGCGCTCTCCGGCATCCCCGACGCCCGCGTCTTCTTCACCACCTCGGGCACCGAGGCCAACGACACGGCGCTGCTGCTGGCCACCGCCCACCGCAACTCCGGCCAGATCCTGGCGATGCGCAACAGCTACCACGGTCGCTCCTTCTCGGCCGTCTCCATCACCGGGAACCGGGCCTGGTCCCCGACCGGACTCTCCCCGGTGCAGACGCTGTACGTGCACGGCGGAGTCAGGACCCGCGGTCCCTTCGCGTCGTTCACCGACGCGCAGTTCACCGAGGCGTGCGTGGCGGACCTGGAGGACCTGCTGGGCCACCCCCACGACGTCGCCGCACTGATCGCCGAACCGGTCCAGGGTGTCGGCGGTTTCACCTCGCCGCCGGACGGGCTGTACGCCGCGTTCCGCGAGGTGCTGGACCGGCACGGCATCCTGTGGATCGCCGACGAGGTACAGACCGGTTGGGGCAGGACGGGAGACCACTTCTGGGGCTGGCAGGCCCATGCTGACAACGGCCCCCCGGACCTGCTCACCTTCGCCAAGGGCATCGGCAACGGCATGTCCATCGGAGGTGTCGTCGGCCGTGCTGACATCATGAACTGCCTCGACGCCAACTCCATCTCCACCTTCGGCGGTTCGCCCGTCACCATGGCCGCGGGCCTGGCGAACCTCTCGTACCTGCTGGAACACGATCTGCAGGGCAACGCGCGCCGGGTCGGCGGACTCCTCATCGAGCGGCTGAGGGCCGTCGCGGCCGCGGTTCCCGCCGTTCGCGAGGTACGAGGTCGCGGACTGATGATCGGCATCGAACTGGTCCGGCCCGGTACGGACGACGCGTCCCCCGAGGCCGCCACGACCGTCCTCGAGGCCGCCCGCGAGGGCGGTCTGCTCATCGGCAAGGGCGGTGGGCACAACACCAGCGTGCTGCGGATCGCGCCGCCGCTGTCGCTCACCGTCGCGGAGGCGGAGGAAGGCGCAGCGATCCTCGAACGGGCCCTGCGCAGCGTCTGATCCATCCCACGCAAGGGGAAACCATGAGCAACCGCACCCTGATCCGCGGCGGACTCGTCGTCACCGCGGCCGAGGAGACCCACGCCGACGTACTGATCGAGGACGGCAGGATCGCCGCCCTGGCCGCGCATGGCTCCGCGGTCGCCGGGGGGTGGACCGCCGACCGCACCATCGACGCCACCGGGAAGTACGTCCTCCCTGGCGGCGTGGACGCGCACACCCACATGGAGCTGCCGTTCGGTGGGACGTCCGCCTCCGACACCTTCGAGACGGGTACCCGTGCCGCCGCCTGGGGCGGCACCACCACCATCGTGGACTTCGCCGTGCAGTCGAAGGGCCACACGCTCCGCGAAGGGCTCGACGCCTGGTACACGAAGGCCGACGGCAACTGCGCCGTCGACTACGCCTTCCACATGATCCTCTCCGACGTCAACGAAGCCTCGCTGAAGGAGATGGACCAACTCGTCGAGGAGGGCGTCACCTCCTTCAAGCTCTTCATGGCCTATCCCGGCGTCTTCTACAGCGACGACGGACAGGTCCTGCGGGCCATGCAGCGCGGCACCGCCAACGGCGGGCTCATCATGATGCACGCCGAGAACGGCATCGCGATCGACGTGCTCGTCGAACAGGCCCTGGCACGCGGCGAGACCGACCCCCGCTACCACGGCGAGGTCCGCAAGGTGCTGCTGGAGGCCGAGGCCACGCACCGCGCCATCCAGCTCGCGCGGGTCGCCGGAGCGCCCCTGTACGTCGTCCACGTCTCGGCCGAGGAAGCCGTCGACGAGATCGCCGAGGCGCGCGGGAAGGGACTGCCGGTCTTCGGGGAGACCTGTCCCCAGTACCTGTTCCTCTCCACCGAGAATCTCGCCGAGCCGGACTTCGAAGGGGCGAAGTACGTCTGCAGCACCCCGCTCAGGCCCAGGGAACACCAGGCCGCACTGTGGCGGGGACTGCGGACCAACGACCTCCAGGTCGTCTCGACCGACCACTGCCCGTTCTGCTTCAGCGGCCAGAAGGAGCTGGGCCGGGGCGACTTCTCCAAGATCCCCAACGGGCTCCCCGGGGTGGAGAACCGGATGGACCTGCTGCACCAAGCGGTGATCGACGGGCACATCTCGCGCCGCCGCTGGATCGAGATCGCCTGTGCCGCACCCGCCAGGATGTTCGGCCTCTACCCGAAGAAGGGCACCATCGCGCCGGGCGCCGACGCGGACGTCGTCGTGTACGACCCGCACGCCGAGCAGGTGCTGTCGGCCCGGACCCACCACATGAACGTCGACTATTCGGCCTACGAGGGCAAACGGATCACGGGACGGGTCGACACCGTGCTCTCCCGGGGCGAAGTCGTCATCGACCAGCGGGAGTTCACCGGCAGAGCCGGCCACGGGGTCTTCACCCCGCGCTCCACGTGCCAGTACTTGAACTAGGAGGACCCGGTGGACTTCGGACTCGTCCTGCAGACCGACCCGCCCGCGTCGGCGGTGGTCGGCTTGATGCGGCGCGCGGAACGCAACGGATTCCGCTACGGCTGGACCTTCGACTCGGCGGTCCTCTGGCAGGAACCGTTCGTGATCTACAGCCAGATCCTGGAACACACGGAGCGGATGCACGTGGGTCCGATGGTCACCAACCCGGGGACCCGGACCTGGGAGGTCACCGCCTCCACCTTCGCCACCCTCAACGACATGTACGGCAACCGCACCGTGTGCGGCATCGGGCGGGGCGACTCCGCGATGCGGGTGGCCGGCCGCAAACCCAACACCCTGGCCCGGTTGGGCGAGGCGATGGACGTCATCAGGGACCTCGCCGAGGGGCGGGAGGCCGTCGTCGACGGCCAACCCCTGCGGATCCCGTGGATCCGTGAGGGTCGGCTGCCGGTGTGGATGGCGGCGTACGGCCCGAAAGCGCTCGCCCTCGCCGGCCGGAAGGCAGACGGCTTCATCCTCCAACTCGCCGACCCGTTCCTGACCGAATGGATGGTCAAGGCCGTGCGGACCGCCGCCGTCGAGGCGGGGCGCGATCCGGACGCGATCACCATCTGCGTCGCGGCCCCCGCCTACGTCGGCGACGACGTGGCCCATGCCCGCGAGCAGTGCCGCTGGTTCGGCGGCATGGTCGGCAACCACGTCGCCGACCTGGTCGCGCGCTACGGCGAACACTCGGACATGGTGCCGGAGGCCCTCACCGCGTACATCAAGGAACGGCACGGTTACGACTACAGCCACCACGGCCGGGCGGGGAACCCGTCCACGGACTTCGTGCCCGACGAGATCGTCGACCGGTTCTGCCTGCTGGGCCCGGCGTCCGCGCACATCGAGAAGCTGACGGCACTGCGCGACCTCGGCGTCGACCAGTTCGCCGTCTACAACATGCACGACGCGAGGGAGGAGACGATCGACGCGTACGGCGCCGAGATCATCCCCGAACTCAGCGGCTGACCGAGCCCCACCGCTGAACCGGCCCCCTACCGCCGAAGGGTCCAGCAGCCATGACCGCGACCGTTCCCCCGTCTCCGCAATCCTCCGACCAGGTGACCGATGCCGAGGGCCGGGTGGAACTCGCCCCCGGCGTGCTTCCCGAAGGCAGCAGCCGCTTCGTGAACGGCGACCTGCTGCCCGTCCCGGTCGCCCGGCGCCGCTGGACGACGTACAACTTCTGTGCGCTGTGGGTCGGGATGGCCCACAACATCCCCTCCTGGTTGCTGGCCTCCGGGCTCGTGGCGCTCGGCATGGACTGGAAGCAGTCCGTCTTCACGATCGCCCTCGCGAACGTGATCGTGTTGGCGCCGATGCTGCTCACCGGGCACGCCGGGCCCAAGTACGGCATCCCGTTCCCGGTGCTCGCCCGCGCCTCGTTCGGCTTGCGCGGTGCGAACCTCCCGGCGCTCACCCGTGCCGCGGTCGCGTGCGCCTGGTTCGGCATCCAGACCTGGATCGGCGGCCAGGGCGTCTTCATCCTGCTCGGCAACATCTTCGGCGGCTGGGCGAAGGCCGCGGAGGTGGCGGGCCAGCCGTGGACCCTGTGGGTCTGCTTCATCCTGTTCTGGGCACTCGAACTGGCCATCATCTACCGCGGGATGGAGACCCTGCGGCGGTTCGAGAACTGGGCGGCGCCGTTCGTCATCGTGGGTGCGTTCGTGCTGCTGGGATGGATCGCGGCCAAGGCGGGCGGTTTCGGCCCGCTCCTCGACCAGCCCTCCGCGCTCGGCTGGGGCCCCGACTTCTGGGCCGTCTTCTTCCCCTCCCTCATGGGGATGATCGCCTTCTGGTCGACCCTGTCGCTGAACATCCCGGACTTCACCCGGTTCGGTGCCGGTCAGCGGGCCCAGGTCTGGGGCCAGACGCTGGGCCTGCCGACGACCATGACCCTGTTCGCCCTGCTGTCGGTGTTCGTCACCTCCGGATCCCAGGCGGTGTACGGCGCGCCGATCTGGGACCCGGTCGAGCTCGCGGGCAAGGCCGACAGCGTGTTCGGTCTCCTGTACGCCCTGATCACCGTGCTGGTCGCGACGATCTCCGTGAACATCGCGGCGAACGTGGTCTCGCCCGCCTACGACCTCGCGAATCTCGCGCCCAAGCACATCAACTTCCGCAGGGGTGCGGTGATCACGGCCGTCGTCGGCGTCCTCATCATGCCGTGGCACCTCACCGCGACCCCCCAGCTGTACATCTTCACCTGGCTGGGTCTGGTGGGCGGGCTGCTCGGCACCGTCGCGGGCATCCTCATCGCCGACTACTGGATCATCCGCCGCACCCGCCTCCGACTGGCGGACCTCTACCGGCCCGGCGGCCAGTACTGGTACGCGGCCGGCTGGAACTGGCGAGCGGTCCTCGCCTTCGTGGTGGGTGGGGTGCTGGCCGTGGGCGGCTCGCACTCCGAACCCGGGAAGGGCCCCTTCCCCGAGAACGGGCTGATCCCGGTGCTGAAGCCCCTCGCGAACTACGGCTGGGCCGTGGGACTCGCGGCGTCGATGCTGCTCTACGCCCTGCTGATGCTGCCGTCCCGCGAGAAGGAGCACTGAACCCCGGCCAGGCGCCAGGCCCGGCGGGGCCCCGTGACGTGCAAGCGGGCCGGGCGGGACCCCGGCCGGCGCCCCCGAAGCCGTCCGGCCGGGCCCGTCCGCCGGACGGGTCAGCGGCTTCTGCGCTGGGCTTCGACGACCTTGCCCAGGGTGCGGTCGGCCGCCCCCGAGCGGCGCTGGACGCGCTCCGCGAAGCCGGGGAACTGACCGCCGATCGCACTGAGCACCTTCATCTCGGGCGGTGCGACGTTGACTTCGGCCCGGTTCTGCTCCACCGCCCGGACGACGCCCTCGACCACCTGCCGCGGTGAGACCGTGCGCAGCCCTGCCGGGGGCTCGGCCCCCGTGGCCGCGAACATGCCCGCTTCCCGTACGAAACCGGGCTGCACGACCGACACGCCGACCCCGTGTTCGTGCAGGTCCTGGCGCAGGCCGAGGGCGAAGCCGCGCAGTCCGAACTTGGTCGCGTTGTACAGCGCCGAATACTTGGTCGCCGTCTTGCCGGAGATCGAGCCGACGAAGGCCAGGTGGCCCCGTCCCGCCTCGACCATCGCCGGGGCGAGCAGCCGAGCGAGCATCGCCGGGGCCCGGAGGTTCACGGCGAGGGCGCGGTCCATCTGTTCGGGCGTGTAGTCGAGGAGCGCGCCGCTGGAGGGCAGGGCCGCATTGGCGATCAGGATCTCCGTGCCGACAGCCTCGCGGGCGAGCCGCTCGACGTCGTCCGCGTCGGCGAGGTCGGCGACGATCCCCCGGGCGCCGTAGGCCGAGACGAGGGGGTCGAGGGCGTCCGCGCGGCGGCCCGTCAAAATCAACCGGGCGCCCCGGTCGGCGAGTTCGGCGGCCAGCGCGGCGCCTATGCCACCCGTGACACCGGTAAGCAGAACGGTTGATCCGGTGATGCGCATCTGGTTACCCTCCAGTTCTGTTCGTTCGAACGAACAATAGGGAGCGAGGGTGGTCATGTCCACAGGGGAATTCGCGGGACTCGTCGACCAGGCGGCCGCACTCAGAGCCGGCCGGGTCACGTCCGCGGAGCTCGTCCGGACGTCCCTGGAGCGCATCGAGGCGAGCCAACCCACCCTCAACGCGTTCCGGCACGTACGCGCCGAACAGGCACTCGCCGAGGCCGCCGAAGCCGACCTGCGTCTCGCGTCGGGGGAGCAGCTGCCCCTGCTGGGCGTGCCCGTGGCGGTGAAGGACGACACGAACGTGGCCGGGCTGCCGACGCACTTCGGCTGCCAGGGCGATCTCGCGCCCGCCCCCGCCGACGGCGAGGTGGTGCGCCGGCTTCGCCTCGCGGGTGCCGTGATCGTCGGCAAGACCAACTCGTGCGAGCTGGGCCAGTGGGCGTTCACCGAAGGCCCCGCCTTCGGCGCCACCCGGAACCCCTGGTCCACGGACCACACGCCGGGCGGCTCCTCGGGCGGCTCCGCGGCCGCCGTCGCCGCCGGGATCGTACCCGCCGCCCTCGGTTCGGACGGCGCCGGTTCCATCCGGATCCCCGCGGCCTGGACCCATCTGGTCGGCATCAAGCCGCAGCGCGACCGGGTGTCCGTCCACCCGCACACGGATGCCTTCCAGGGCCTCACCGTCAACGGTCCGCTGGCTCGTACCGTGGCCGACGCGGCGCTGCTGCTCGACGTCGTCCAGGGACCCCATCCCGAGGACCTGCACCGGCCGGACGCCATCGACGCCTCGGCCGCCGCGCGCCGTGACCCCGGCGTCCTGCGGATCGCCCTGGCCTGGCGCCCGCCGCTCACCCTCACCGGGACCAGGCCCCATCCCGACGTGCGCCGCGCCGTCACCGAGATCGCCGAAGCCCTGGCCCGCCTCGGCCACCACGTCGAGGAGGCACGGCCGCGCTACGGACTGATCGGCCTCGGATTCGTCCCCCGGGGAACCGCCGGGATCGCCGAGCTCGCCGCCCTCCACCCGGAGCCCTCGCTGCTCGACCCCCGCACCCGGACGGCCCTGCGCAACGGAAGGCTGCTCGGCGGCAGGATCGTGCGTGCCGCACGCGCCCGGGAAGCCCGCCAGCACGCCCGCGTCGGAGCCCTGTTCGACACCTATGACGTCGTCCTCACCCCCACCACCGCAGCGCCTCCACCGACGGTCGGCACCTTCGACGGCCTCAGCGCCTGGCGCACCAACGCCACCATGGCCGCCGCCTGTCCCTACGCCTGGCCGTGGAACGTCCTGGGCTGGCCCGGGGTGAGCGTCCCCGCCGGGTTCACCGGAGACGGGCTGCCCGTCGGCGCCCAGCTGCTCGGCCCGGCCGGCGGGGAGGAACGATTGATCTCGCTCGCCGCCCAGCTGGAGGCCGAGCGCCGCTGGTACGAGCGCCACCCCGGCCCCGTGATCGTCGGAGGCGCGCCGGTGGAACAATGACGCACATGTCAAGCGAGTCCTCCGCGCCGGCCATACCTGCTCCGTCGACGCGGCAGCGCATCATCGGCGCCGTCCTGCGCATCATCGGCCAGGACGGCATCGCGGCCGTCACCAACCGGCGGATCGCGAAGGAGGCCGGCGTCTCGCTGGGTTCGGTGACCTACCACTTCACGAGCCAGCACGAGCTGCTGCGCGAGTCCCTGCTGTACTTCGTGCGCGAGGAGACCCGACGCTTCACCGAGCTGGCGGAGGAGTGCCGGGCCGACGGGTTCGACGTGGACGGAGCGGCCGTCCTGGCGGGCGAGGTCGCGGGCGGGATGGCGTTCGACAGCGAGCGCATCGCCCCCTTCGAGCTGTACATCCAGGCGGGCCGGGACGAGCGGCTGCGCGAGGCGGCCTCCGAGTGCTTCACGGCGTACGACCGGCTCGCCGTCCAGATCCTCACGGCGCTCGGGGTGCGCGACGCCGAGCGCCTGGCCGCGACCACGGTCGCCCTCGTCACCGGCCTGCAGCTGCGCCGGTTGGCCACGGGATCACCGGCGGAGGACCTCACGGACGCGCTGCTGCTCCTGGCCCGCGGCGCGGCCTGACCGCCGCGTCCGGGGCCGCCCGATCGCCAGGTGGGTACCCGGAAGCGCAGGCGGTGCGGCCGGAAGTCCGGGCGGTGCGACCGGAATGCGGGGCAAGCCCGGCACCGGTGGGCGCGCCGGACGGACCCGCCGCAGGACCGGCGCGACCGCGGCGGCACGCGTCGGGTCCCCCGAATGGCCGGCCGCCACCTGGTGCTGCCGGTGCTGACGGGCTCGACCGCCGGGGTGCGATCGCGCGTCGAACCGGCACGACGACGGGTTTCCCGGCTCCTTCCGGCCCCGTCGGATGCACCTGGCCGCCGTCACCGTGGAGGCGCGCACCGACCCGGTGGTGACCGTGGAACTGCGGCGATGCGGCCCTCGCTACTCGACCGGGGAGGCGTGGCGGGCGGGCCGGTCGTGGCCGGTCGGGCGGGACCCGGAGGCAACGGTCCCGTCCTCCGCCGCGAACGCCCGCGGTGTACGGGGTTACGCCGCGGGCCGCTGACCGGACACCGTGCGGCCATCGGACGTCCACCAAGCGGAAGCTGGGCGTCCAGCAACGCGTCACCGGGCGGCGGCCGCGATGTCAGTGGGGCGTGCTTTGCTGGACGCATGACCGAAGAGTTTCTGTCCGGGACGACGGGTGACCCGTGGGAGTCGGCGTCCCTCGCCCAGGTCGAGGAAGCCGTCCGCAAGGCGGCCGCCGTGGAGATCATGCCGCGCTTCCGTCAGCTCGCCGCCCACGAGATCGTCGAGAAGAACGGCCCGCACGACCTGGTGACGGTTGCCGACCGCAGTGCCGAAGAGCATCTGACGGCGTCCCTCACCACGCTCCTGCCCGGCTCCGTGGTGGTCGGCGAGGAGGCGGTGCACGCCGACCCCGCGGTGTACGACGCGCTTCAGGGCGATGCCCCGGTGTGGATCGTCGACCCGGTCGACGGCACCCGGCAGTTCGTCCACGGCGACCCGGGCTTCTGTACCCTGATCGCCCTCGCCCGGCACGGGGAGCTGCTCGCCTCCTGGACGTACGCCCCTGCGCTGGACGAGATGGCCGTCGCCGTGCGGGGTCACGGCGCGCGGGTGAACGGCACGCCGATACGATCCGGCTCGCCCGCACCCGGTGCGGATCTCGAAGTCGCCACGTCCCACCCGGACTTCACCACGCCCGCGCAGAAGGAGGCACTCCTCTCGCTGCGCACCGACGGGATCCACCCCCGCCCCTGTGGATCCGCGGGCCTGGAGTACCTCGCGGTGGCCCGCGGAGAGCTCGACGGGACCGCGTTCTCCTGGGAGAACGCCTGGGACCACGCGGCGGGCCTGCTGCTGGTCACCGAGGCGGGCGGAGCCCATCTCACCCTCTCCGGAGAACCCTTCCGCATCACGGGGGGCAACGCCCTGCCCTTCACCGCCGCGCGTGACGGGGCCACGGCGCGACGCATCCGTTCCCTCCTGTTGTCCCCCCAGGCCGACTAGCATCCGGCCGGCCAGGGGAAGACCGGTGAGTCCTGCGCGACTGCTCCCGTCGGCGGGGCCCGGACCCGTGTGCGGCCCGAGTGCGCTCCGTGGGGGCTTGCCGGCCGGGCGTCCCGCCCCCGGGACCGATCGGGACGGCAGCAGGTGCCCTGCAGCCGCCCGTCGCCGTGCGTCCGCGGGCCGCCGGGGGCGCGGCACCCGGCTGCACCCGCTGGGGGACGCCCCGGCCGGCCCCTGCCGGGCGAGGACGATGGTGTCCGGCAGGGGCCGGTGGGACGGCTGTGTCGTAGTCACTGGCTCCGCCGTCGGCGGGGCCGAATATGCTGGATCTCCTGCCACCGGCTGACGAAGGAGTCCGAAGGTGCCGTCGATGCTCGATGCCGTCGTCGTGGGGGCGGGGCCCAACGGACTCACCGCGGCCGCCGAGTTGGCGCGCCGCGGCTTCGCGGTCGCGGTGTTCGAGGCTCTCGACACCGTCGGCGGCGGAGCGAGGACCGAGGAGCTCACGCTGCCCGGCTTCCGCCACGATCCGTGTTCCGCCGTCCATCCGCTCGGCGCGGGCTCGCCCGCGTTCACGGCCATGCCGCTGGCGCGGTACGGGCTGGAGTGGCTGCACCCACCCCTTCCCATGGCACACCCGTTCGACGACGGCAGTGCGGCCGTGCTCTCCCGTTCCGTCGCCGAGACCGCGGCGTCCTTCGGCCCGCGGGACGCCGGTGCGTACCGCCGGCTGGTCGCCCCGTACCTGGGCAAGTGGGACTCCCTCGCCCGGGACTTCATGTCCCTGCCACTCACGGCGTTGCCCCGGGACCCCGTCACCCTCGCCCGCTTCGGCCTCACCGGACTCCCGCCGTCCAGCTGGCTGCTGCGACGGTTCCGCGACGATCGGGCCCGCGCGTTGTTCGCCGGACTGGTCGCCCACGTCATCGCCCCGCTGCACGGCATCGGAACCGGTGCCGTCGGCCTGGTCTTCGCCCTCGCTGCGCACGCCGGCGGCTGGCCACTGCCCCGCGGCGGTTCGCAGTCCATCTCCGACGCCCTCGCCGCCTACGTGCGGGACCTCGGCGGCACGATCCACACCGGGTCCGAGATCAAACGCCTCGACGACCTGCCGCCCGCCCGCGCCTACGTCTTCGACACCTCACCGACCGCGCTGGCCCGTATCGCCGGCCTCGGCAGGGCTTACGAGGGCTACCGGTACGGCGCGAGCGTCTTCAAGATCGACTATGCCTTGGACGGCCCCGTGCCCTGGACGGCGGAGGAGCCGCGTCGGGCCGGGACCGTGCAGGTCGGCCCCAGCAGCAGGGAGATCGACACCGCGCTCCGCCAGGCGTCCGGAGGTACCCCCCCGATGACGCCCTTCCTGATCAGCGCCCAGCCCAGCCTGGTCGACCCGTCCCGAGCGCCCGAGGGCAAGCACGTCTTCTGGGTGTACGGCCACGTTCCGCACGCATGGAAGGGCGATCTGACGGAAGCGATCGAGCGCCAGCTGGAACGCTTCGCACCCGGATTCCGAGACCGCGTGCTCGCCCGGGCGACCGCAGGCCCGCCGGAGCTCGCCGCACGCAACGCCAACTACGTCGGCGGAGACATCGCGTGCGGCGCGGCGAGCGGTCTCCAGCTGCTGCTGCGGCCCAAGCCGTCCCTCTTCCCGTACTCCACGGCGCATCCGGCGGTGTTCCTCTGCTCGTCCGCCACGCCCCCCGGGCCGGGGGTCCACGGAATGTCGGGGCACAACGCGGCCAAGGCGGTGTGGCGGCACCTGCGGGCCACGCGCTGACGCGGGGCCGCCGCGGCTGCCCGTGTTCCCGGCGTCCGCTGCCCGGACGCCCTCTGCCCGTGCCGCGCCGCTCGGCCCCTGCGGTCATCATGGGGGCATGAGCACCGACATCACCCTGGTCCGCGGTGACATCACCGAGCAGCACGCGGACGCCGTGGTCAACGCGGCGAATTCCTCACTCCTCGGTGGCGGGGGCGTCGACGGGGCGATCCACCGGCGTGGTGGACCGGAGATCCTCGGAGCATGTCGCCGGCTGCGGGCCTCGCACTACGGAAAGGGCCTGCCGACCGGTCAGGCGGTGGCCACGACGGCGGGGAACCTCCCCGCACAGTGGGTCATCCACACGGTGGGCCCGGTGTACAGCGCGCACGAGGACCGCTCGCAGCTACTGGCGTCCTGCCACCGTGAAGCGCTCAGGGTGGCCGACGAGCTCGGTGCGAGGAGCGTGGCCTTCCCGGCGGTCTCCACCGGCATCTACGGCTGGCCGTTGGAGGACGCGGCGCGGATCGCCGTCGAGACGGTCCGCCGGACGCAGACGGACGTGGAAGAAGTGCGTTTCGTGCTCTTCGACGAGCGGGCGTACGAGGTGTTCGCGGCGCAGCTGGGTTGAGGGCCGAGCCGTGGCATGGTCGACCGTCCGGAGCCGGACGGCTGGGGACGCGCCGGCCCGGAGGTAATCGGGCTTTGACGCGTGTCAGTTGGCCGTGGGACCCGCACTCTTCCCGTCTGCGCCACCTCGTCGTCCCCGGGGCGCCCCCGGGACCCGCTGGTCTCCTGACGTAACGTCACCCACTGGAAGGAAGAAGCAGTGAGACCCGTCAGGACGCTTCGTACCGCCCTCCCAGCCGCCGTCGCGCTTCCGGTGCGTCGCCGACCGCCGCCACGCCCGTCCACGCTTCGGCCGTCCGCGACGCACCCGGCTACGCAACGTGGCAGGCGGACGTGAAGCGGACCGTCGCCCCGGTGATCCCGTGGCTGCGCGGACGGACCGCACAGGACGGCCGGAAGCTCGCCGCCGTACTGGACATCGACAACACGGCCCTGGAGACCCACCACCACCCGGGGCGAGCCAACAAACCGGTGCTCGAGGTGGCCCGTTGGGCGGCCGGACACGACGTTGCCGTCCTGTTCGTCACCGCCCGCACCTCCTCGTCCTCCGTCCGTGGACGACTGCGGGACGCGGGCTACGCCGTGGACGCCGTGTGCACGCGGAAGCACGGGGAGGGCAACGTCGAGGGCAAGAAGCGCTGCCGGGTCGGGCTCACCCGGAGCGGGTACACGATCACCGCCAACATCGGCAACAACCCGAGCGACTTCGAGGGCGGCTCCTGCGAAAGGGGCTTCCTGCTTCCCTCCCACGGCGGCGCCCTCTCCTGATGCCGCCCCGGCCGGCGTGCGTGGACACCGGCCCCGGACCGCCCCCGCGCGGGACCCTCGTCCGGTCCGGGACGGGCGTGTCCCCGTCCCGGACCGCCTCCGCGCGGGGGCCTCGTCCGCGCAGCGGGGCAACGGTCCGAGGCGCCGGCGTCGGCGGCGGGTGCCTGCCGGTGATCCGGGGATGCACCGGCCCCTTCGGGTTGATGTCGCTTTTTCGCCAGCGCCCCCGGCCGCGCTGCCCGATGCTTGATCCATGCATTCCGCCATGCACACCGACACCGAGCGTTGTCTGCGGGCCGTCCAGTCCAAGGACGCCCGCTTCGACGGCTGGTTCTTCACAGCGGTGCTGACCACCCGGATCTACTGCAGGCCGAGCTGCCCCGCCGTCCCGCCCAAGGCGCAGAACATGACGTTCTACCCGAGTGCGGCGGCCTGCCAGCAAGCAGGGTTCCGGGCCTGCAAGCGGTGCCGTCCCGACACCAGCCCCGGCTCCCCGGAGTGGAACGCCCGTGCCGACGCCGTCGCCCGGGCCATGCGCCTCATCCAGGACGGCGTCGTCGACCGCGAAGGCGTCCCCGGGCTGGCCGCACGGCTCGGCTACTCCACCCGGCAGATCGAACGCCAACTGCTCGCCGAGGTAGGTGCCGGACCACTGGCCCTGGCGCGCGCACAGCGCGCGCAGACCGCCCGGCTGCTCGTCGAGACCACGGACCTGCCGATGGCGCAGGTCGCCTTCGCCGCGGGCTTCTCCTCCATCCGGACCTTCAACGACACGGTCCGCGAGGTCTTCGCACTGTCACCGAGCCAGCTGCGGACCCGCGTGGCCGGCCGGTCGACGTACCCGCGGACCGCGACTCCGGGGGTGCTCGCCCTGCGTCTGCCGTACCGCGCGCCGCTCAACCCCGACAACCTGTTCGGGCACCTCGCCGCCACCGCCGTCCCGGGGGTCGAGGAGTGGCGCGACGGAGCGTACCGGCGCACCCTGACCCTCCCCAACGGGCACGGCGTCGTCGCCCTCTCCCCCCACCCGGACCACATCGCCTGCCGACTCTCGCTCACCGACCCGCGCGACCTGACCCTCGCCATCAGCCGCTGCCGCCGTCTACTCGACCTGGACGCCGACCCCGTGGCCGTCGACGAACAGCTCCGGACCGATCCGCTGCTCGCGCCCCTCGTCGACAAGGCGCCGGGCAGACGCGTCCCGCGCACCGTCGACGCGGCGGAATTCGCCGTACGGGCCGTCCTCGGCCAGCAGGTGTCCACGGCCGCGGCCCGTACCCACGCGGCCCGTCTGGTGGTCGCCCACGGCGCCCCCGTGGACGACCCCGAAGGCGGCCTCACCCACCTGTTCCCGTCGCCGGAGGCACTGGCCGAGGTCGACCCGGAAACCCTCGCCTTCCCGCGAAGCCGGCGCGCGACCCTCACCACGCTCTTCGCTGCACTCGCCGACGGCTCGCTCAGCCTCGGCGTCGACAGCGACTGGAACGAAGCCCGCGCCCGGCTCTCCGCCCTGCCCGGTTTCGGACCCTGGACCGTCGAGGTCATCGCTATGCGCGGGCTGGGCGACCCGGACGCGTTCCTCGCCACCGACCTGGGCATCCGCCGTGCTGCCCAGGAACTCGGCCTGCCGTCGTCGCCCTCCGCGCTCACCGCCCGTGCGGCGGTGTGGCGCCCGTGGCGCGCCTACGCGGTCCAGTACCTGTGGGCCACCGGCGACCACCCCATCAACCGTCTGCCCAGCTGAGGAACCCGCACCGTGAAACGCACGCACATCGTCACCGACAGCCCCTACGGCCCGCTCACCCTGGTCGCCACCGACTCCGTACTCAGCGGCCTGTACATGGTGGGACAACGCCACAGGCCGGCCGAGGAGACGTTCGGCGAACCCGACCCGCGCCCCTTCGGCGAAGTGATCAGCCAGCTGGAGGCCTACTTCGCCGGGGAGCTCAGGAGATTCGACCTGCCGATGCACCTGGCGGGCACCCCGTTCCAGCGCAGTGTGTGGGACCAACTGTGCCTGATCCCCTACGGCGAGACCCGCAGCTACGGAGAGCTCGCACAGGCTCTCGGCAGCCCCGGGGCCTCCCGGGCCGTCGGCCTCGCCAACGGCCGCAACCCCATCGGCATCATCGTGCCCTGCCACCGGGTGATCGGCTCCACCGGCGGTCTCACGGGCTACGGCGGCGGCCTGGACCGCAAGCAGCGCCTGCTGGCGTTCGAGAGCGGTACGCCGGACGACGCGCTCTTCTGAGACCCGCCGGGCCCGGACACCAGCCCTCGCCACCGGACCGCCGGCACGGCCGGCGCCATCCTGCCGGCCCCCGGTGTACAGCCCGTCGGCCCTGACGCACCGACGGCGTCTTCTAGCCCTCCGCGGCGATCCGCTCCAACAGGGCGGGCAGGGCGGTGCCGATCGGTTCGCGGATGACCTCGGCGGCGAGCTCGTCGTACGGCGTCGGTTCGGCGTTCACGACGACGAGCCGTGCGCCGCCGTCCGCGGCGATCCCGGCGAGCGACGCGGCCGGCTGCACCTGGAGGCTGGAGCCCACCGCGATGAACAGCTCGCACGCCTTGGCGATCCCCATCGCCTCGCCGAGCAGCACGGGATCGAGTCGCTGCCCGAACATCACCGTGGCCGACTTCAGGATCCCGCCGCAGCTCAGGCAGGCGGGATCGTCCTCGCCCGCGGCGACCCGGGCGAGCGCGTCCGCCATCGAGGACTGCTCCTGGCAGCGGGTGCACACCACCGACCGTGCGGTGCCGTGGAGTTCGAGGACCTTGCGCGCCGGCACGCCCGCCAGCTGGTGCAGCCCGTCCACGTTCTGGGTGATCACCCGCACGGCGACGCCGTTCTGCTCGCGCTCCAGTCGTGCGACCGCCCGGTGCGCCGGGTTCGGCTCGGCACGGAGCGTCGGGGCGTCGCGGCGCATCCGCCATGAGCGCCGCCGGATCTCCGGATCGCCCATGTAGTACTCGTAGGTGACGAGCTTCTCGGCCTCCGGATCGCGCCGCCACAGTCCGTTCGGACCACGGTAGTCGGGGATGCCGGAGTCGGTGGAGATGCCTGCGCCGCTGAGGATGGCGAGGAGAGTCATGCCGCGAGCGTACGCACCGCAGCGTCGGTTCTGCGAGTGAAAATCGGGCGGTCCGATCCCGCCGTCAGCGTCCAGGGGGGAGGGGAGTCCGTTCCGAAGGGCGCCGCCGGCGTGCCGAGGCGGCGTTGCGCGCGGCGGTGACGGTATCGGGATGGCCAGGACCGAGCGTCCGGGCCCTGCCCGCCGCCACCTTCTCGAACAGTGCGGCCGCCTCGGCCCAGTCCTCCATGCGGGCCGTGGTGCGCGCCAGTTCATGGAGGGTGTCCAGCGTGTCGGTGTGCAGCTCGCCCAGCACCTCGCTGCGCGCCCGGTACGTTTCAAGCGCCACCTTGGAGGCTTCCACGAGGCGGCCCATGGCGCTGAGCGTGGACGCCACCCCGTGACGGCAGCCCAAGGTGTCCTCGTGTGCCGTGCCCTGTCGTCGTTCGCGCTTGGAGAGCACGTCGAGGTACTGGGTCAGGGCCTCGCTGTGGCGGCCGAGCAGTCCGAGGGCCAGGGCCGTCCGCTGGCGTGCGTCCAGCGTGTCGGGGTGGTCGGTGCCCAGGAGGCGCGACCGGGACTGTGCCACCTGCCGGTACTCGGTGAGGGCCTCGGCGTACCTGGCCAGTGCGAGCAGTGCCGCGGCCAGTGCGTAGCGGGACGTGAGCGTGGCCGCGTGACCGGCTCCCAGCACCTGGTTGCGGGTGGCGACGACCTCGCCGAGGACCCGCAGAGCGAGTTCGGGACGGCCGTCGCGCAGCAGCTCGACGCCGTGTGCGTACCGTGCGTCGTGGTCGTGCTCACGGGCCGGCTGGGTGCGGACGGGTAGGGGGTCGAAGGCGACCGGCGCGCCTCTGTTGCGGAGCAGTCTCGCCCGTGGGGGCTCGAGATCGATCGTGAACGACGGGGCCAGCAGGTCGACCAGCGGACTCCGGGAGACGCGCTGCGAGACGAGCACGTGGACCCCCGCGCACCTGCCGAGGGACGTGACCTCGTCGACGAGGGTGAAGAAGGGCTCCTCGTTGCCGGCCGTGCGGTCGAGGTCACCGAGGACGACGAGCAGCCGGGGCGGCTCCGCGTTCGGGGGCGTCGTGGCGCGCCGCCGCCGTTCCCCGGCCAGCAGGGCCGCTAGCTCGCGCAGCAGTTCGGGACGGCCGCCGACCGCCTCGCACCACAGGACCTGCGGTAGTGAGGCGAGCCCGGAGCGGCGCAGTGCACCGTCGTGGTCCGCGCAGACGACCGCGAGGCCGGCTGCGCCGGCGGTTTCGGCGAGCCGCTGCACGAGTCCGGAGAGCAGCGCGCCGCGTTCGGGGTCCGTGCCCCCGTGCAGCAGCCCGTGCGGTCCCGTACCGCCGTGTTCCGGACCGTTCAGGTCGAGCGACACCACACCGCCCGCGTCGTCGCGGCCCAGGGGGAGCGGGGGCGGCGCAGCGCGCACCGGGCGGACTTCGGGGGCGGAGGCCCGACAGAGCTCGTCCGCGGGCGGGCGCGCCGCCGGGTCGGACGGCTCGGTGCCGTCGGACGGTCCCGCGGCGTGCGGGGACGCCGCGGCGACGCCCGCCACCCCCGTCGCTCCCTGCGGTTCCACGGATGCCGGGGGAGCGGTGGCCGCTGCCGCGAGCGGCTCGCCGGTACCGGCCGGTGCACGGGCCACCGGCATGCCGAGGCGGCGCAGCAACCGGTCGTCCAGCCACCCGAACGGTCGTGCACCGGATGCCACCTCGTCCCCGCCGGTGGGATGCGGCAGCCAGGCGGGGAAGTGCGCGGTGCCGTCGGCGAGTTCGGCCATCCGGGCCGTGACGGCCATGGTGTTGCGCACCAGCTCGGCGGGCGGGACCGTGTGGAGAAGGATGCGCCGTGCGTCCTCCGCGAAGTCGAATCCGCGGTGCTGCGGCAGCAGGTCCTGCTCCCCTCCGTCGACGCCCTGCATCAAGCCACCGAGGAAGACCTCCGCCAGGTGGCCCGTGTCGGTCCCGCCCAGTGCGTCCTGCACCAGCCGCATCGCGGGCACCGACAACGGTGCCACCGCGGCCAGATGGGCGGCCAGCCGGTAGGCCTCCGGGCTGGCCGCGTCGCGGAAGCGCAGCAGCCCGTCGCCGTCGTTCGTGCGCGTGGCCGCATACCGGCGGGGCGGGGTGCGCGGGGCCAGCAGGGGCAACACCGCCGACGCCCCGGCCGAGCCGACGAGCTGCGCCCAGGCGCCCACCGACGCCGGATCGGGGGCGAGCACCGGTACCGGCACACCCGTGTACGGGGCAACGTCGGGCGGCAGCACCGGGTCCGCGACCTGCCAGGTCCGGTTGGCACCGCCCCGTCTCGGGGCCGTCACCCGCCAGCGCTCCGCGCGGATCCCGGAACCGTCCCACAGCCTCTCCGGCAGGGCGTGCAGCACCGCGACCGGGCCCAGTCCGCACGCCCGCTCCAGTACCCGGTGCATACGCCCGTCCCGCCACGCCCGGCCGACCCCGTCGCTGACGACGAGCAGCATCGTGCGGCCTCCCGGGTCGGCGACCGCGTCCAGCGACAGCGACCGCGGCTCCGGGGAGAAGGGACGCCTGCCCAGCACCGGCGCGTCGGGGCCACGGGTGTCCAGGCCGTAGACCCGCACGTCACGGAACGCGCCACTGCGTTCCAAGAGCCTCCGCGTCTCCGCCGCGAGCCGCTGCCACAGCAGCATCGACACTCCGTCGTCCACGAGGAGCACCAGGTCGAGCCAGCGGGTGCGGGCGGGGCGCAGCACCACGTCGGGCACGCCGGTGTCCGCGATGGCCGTGACCGTGGCGGACTCGTCCAGCTCCCCGGCGCGGTGGTCGGGCCGCAGATGCTTGAGCGGTCGCAGTGCGCGGCCCAGTCGAAGCTCGGCGGAGGCCAGCGCCCGCGCCTCCGGGACGCGTACCGGTGTCGCGGGGCGCGAGGGGGCGCAGGACCCCGCGGAGCCGGCCGCGGGAGCGCCGTGCACTGCGGCACCGGGACCGGCACCGTGCCGAGGCGGCGCGCCGTTCCCGCCGGTGTCGTGCGGTGCCGGCGCGCTCGCCACCGGGCCGGCCGGGCCGCGGTCGGACGACGGTGGGTAGGGCGGGGGCCGCCCGCCGTCCGCCCCCTCAGCACCGGAGCCCGCGGCTGCGAGGGCCGCGGCAGCGCCCGGCGGTAGCCGCTCCGCCAGCCACACCGCGTCCAGCAGCTCCTCGTGCGCCAACTCCGTTCCGCCGTCGCCGAGGACGCGCCGCAACTCCTGCCACACCCCGGTTACACCGTCCCGCCCAGCCGGTGCAGCACCGCGTCGAGCAGCCCGCCGGCGTCCAGGTCCACTCCGCCCCTGCGGAGGAACACGGCGTTCAACAACTGGTCGGTGGCCAGTTCGCCGCGTCCTCGCCGGGCCAGGAAGACGCGTAGCAGGTCGTCGGCACGGTCCAGCTCCGCCCCGTCGCCGAGATGGGCCCGTACGATCTCCAGAAGACGGTCCTCGTCCGGCTCGGGCAGGTCGAGGCGGACGCAGCGGCGCAGGAACGCGGGCGGGAAGTCCCGCTCGCCGTTGCTGGTGATGACGACCACCGGGAACGCGGAGCAGCGCACCCGACCGTGCACCACTCGGGTGCGTGAGCGCGGATCGGCGGTCAGGACCTCGACGGTCGACTGTTCCTCGGGTAGCCGCGCCAGTTCGAGGATCTCGAACTCGCCCTCCTCGAAGACGCCCAGCAAGTCGTTCGGCAGGTCGACGTCTCCCTTGTCCAGCTCGTCGACGAGGAGCACACGCGGACGCGGGCCGGGCACCAGCGCCGTGCCGAGCGGTCCGAGCCGTACGTAGGAGCCGATGTCGGGCTCTGCGGCCGCCCCGTCCTGGTCCCTCCGCAGATTCGTCTCGCGCAGCCGTCCGATCGCGTCGTAGCGGTAGAGGGCGTCCTGCAGCGCGGCCCTGCTGTTGACCTGCCACCTCAGCACCCGGCCGAGCCGCAGTTCGTGTGCGATGGCGTGGGCCAGGGACGACTTGCCCGTACCGGGGCGCCCGGTCACCAGCAGAGGACGCCGCAGATGCAGGGCGGCGTTGACCACGTCGGCCTCGGCCGCGGCGATCTGGTACGGAAGGTGCCCGCGCGCCGCAGCCCGGTGCACACCACCGTCGGCGTCGCCGTCGTCCGTGCCCCCGAACCGCCGCCAGGGCGGGGCCTCGGGAAAGACGACCTCACGGGGCTCGCCATCGCCCCGGAACAGCCGCCAGTCGGCCGCCCCTGCCTGACGATCCATCATCGGATGTCCGCTCCTTCCAAGGGGTCGAGCAGTTCGAGCGTGTTGGGCAGCGGGAGTTCGGCGTCCTCCCACACCAGCGAGGGCCGTGCGGAGCCGGGGTCGGGCGCCCCGAAACGCTCGGCCCGGAAGTGTCTGACCCGCTCGGGGAGTTGGTGCAGGGGGCCGGTGGGCACGACCGCGTCGAGGCGGTGGGCGTGCTCGAGTCCCTCGGCCTCACGGTCCCAGAGCACCACCGGAACACCGACGGCGAGGCACAACTGCAGCAGCCGTTGCCGGTCCGCCCGCCCGCCGTGCACGACGACCTGGGCGGTGTCCCGATGGCTGGTCTCCAGCAGCGCGTACAACCGCTCCGGAGAGGCGCAGTGCTCGTCCACCACCAGCGGGCCGGTGTGCCCGCTTTCCCAGCGGCGGCGCAGCTCGGCGTCCCGGCGCGGTGCGCGGGCGCTCACCTCGGGGCAGCGCAGGGCGATCCGGTACGTGACGCCCAGCGGCACCCCGGCGAGGAATTCCACCGGACCGCCCGCGTCCCACTCGTCGACGTCGAGGTCGAGACCGTCACGGCCCACGACCACGTCGATCTGCTCCACCGCCGGGCCACCGTCGTGCGCGGCGCGCTCCGCGGACTCGTGGATCAGCCGGCCGATCTCCGGTGCACTGCGGGGCGGGTCCGCGGGGACGAGGCGGGCGGCCGCGCCGTCCCTGCGTACTTCCCAGACCTCGCAGCGGAAGCGGCGCTCGCGGTCGCCGGGCACCGCGGTCACCTCGGCCACGAGGCGCACCACCGGCGAGGGACGGTGGGCGGCCCAGGTCGCCGCGTCGCCGCGTCGCTGGGAGAGCGCGGCCGGGTGGACCCCGAGCCGCCCCGCGACCCGGTCCGACCAGCCGGACAACGCCTGCCGGGAGTCGGCGCACGCGCCTGCGGCGGCGTACTCGACCACGGTCAGCAGGGTGGGCACCGGGGGCGTGCCGTCCGGTAGCGGACCGCAGTGCCGGTAGGCCTCCAGCTCCGTCACCACCCGGTCGACGGCCCCACAGGTCAGCCGGGCGGCGCGCAGCGGCGCCGGCAGCGGGGTGTAGCGCAGGGCCTCTCGCGCTGCGCGCGGCAGGAGGGTCGCATCGGTCGCCACCACCTTCTCCAGCTCGGTGACGAGCCGACGGTGTTCGTCCACCGACAGCAGTCGCGCCCCGGCCAGCTGGCCGGCGAACAGCAGCCGGTCCAAGCTTTCTCGCCCCGTTCCGGCGCCGCAGGCGGGGGCGAGCGACTCGGTCAGTGTCGCCAGCGCCCGCTCCTCGGCGACCAGCAGCCCGGCCAGCTCCTCGACGGCGGGGGCGGAGTCGCCCCGGGGGGTGCCGTAGCCGAGGGCGATCGCAAGGGCACGGGCGTGCTGCGCGCGGCGCACCGGATCGCCCAGCAGCTGCCACAGCTCGGCGGTCAGGGCTGCGGTCGCGGGGGAGTCCCGGTCGCCCGGGGCGTGCACCGTGCAGTCGGCGAGCACCTGCGCCGCGCCGGCCCGGTGCAGTTCGTCCCGAATGGTCCCCCACGGTACCGCCCAGCTGCGCCGCACGGTGTCCTGGGTACCCAGCGGCCGGTCGCGGTCCGGGAGCACGTGGGCCACCACCAGCCCGACCACAGTGGTGTCGTCCAGACACCAGAGCGGACCACCGCTGAATCCGGGCCCGATCGCGGCCCCGGACAGCTCCCCGTCCAGGTACCCCACGGCGCCCTCCTGAAGCTTGACGCGGGTGTCCGCGAAGGTGATCGCCGCTCCGCCGCCGTGCCAGGCCCGCAGGGGCATCCCCTCGGCCATGTCCCGCCAGACCACCGGTCGTGTTCCCGACGGTGCGGGCTCGGTCAGGTCGAGGACCGCGAGGTCGCCGTGCCAGACCAGGGGGGACGCGGAGGGCCTCGGCGGAACCCAGACGGCGAGCCGTGCCGATCGGTACGAGGGGCCTTCTCCGGGCACGTCGTGGTGCAGGGCGACGGTCAGGTCCCGGCCCTCGGGCGGCACGGTCTCGTACGGGTCCCGCCCCAAGGCGTCGTTGACGACGTGCGCACAGGTCAGTACGCGACCGGCGGACAGCAGGGCGGCAGCGCCCGCCGCACGCCCGTCGGCGTGGAGCATCGACAGGCGCGCGGCCGGGGCCGTCGACCGTCGTCTGAACCAGGCCATGCGTCAGTTCTGCCGCTGCCCGGGCTGCCAGGTGGCCGATACGGTGATCGTGGCCTTGCCGTTCGCCCCGACGATGCCCAGTTTGAGGTCCTGCCCGATCTCCACGCCGAACGCGACCGTGATCTCCGAAGGGGCGTTCTCGGCGCCGGCCACGGCCGAGTGGATCTCGTCCAGCAGCGGACCCATCGGCCTGAGGACCGTCCGCAGTGCGTCGGCGGCCCGGGTCGTCGCCCGAGCCTCGCCACCTCCCCGGGCGACGGGCACCGCCGATCCGAAGCCTTCCGGCAGGTCGTCGGAAACGGCCTTGCCGTCGGTCACGGCGAGCGTGTCACCGGCCCCGGACAGTTCCATCCGCACGTGCGAACCGTCGGTCAGTTCAACATCCATGTACTCGGGCACCCGGCCATTGTTGCGGTCAAGGGGGGCGGTGGGAGGGGATTTCCGGTCAGGCTGCGGCCAATCGTGCCGTCCGGTCCGCCAGTTCACCGATCCGTGCGCCGTCGAAACCGAACACCGCGCTGCGCACCCGGTCCTCCAGCGGCCGGGTCCACTGCGGCGGGATGCCCGAGGCGCCGCCCAGCACCCCGGCGACCGACCCCGCCGTCGCGCCGTTGGAGTCGGTGTCGAGTCCGCCGCGTACGGTGAGGGCGATCGTGGTGGTGAAGTCCCCCTGACCGTAGAGCAGTCCGGCGGTGATGACCGCGGCGTTGGGCACGGTGTGGATCCAGCTGAGTCCTCCGGTCTCCCGGTCCAGCTCGGCCAGTGCCTCCGGCCATGCGACGCCCGCTTCGTACAGGGCGGTCGTGCGGCGTACGGTCCGGGCGAGGCGGCTGCCCGCCGGGACGTGCTCCAGACCCGCTTCCACGGCCTCGCGCGCATCGGCGGCGGCGAAGGCGGCCGCGATCACCGCGGCCGCCCACATCGCCCCGTACACGCCGTTGCCGGTGTGGGAGAGCACGGCGTCCCGGCGGGCGAGCGCGGCGGCGCGGTGGGGGTCGCCCGGGCAGGTCCAGCCGAAGATGTCGGCCCGGATCAGCGCGCCGATCCACTCCTGGTGGGGATTGTCGTGGGTGGCCGTGAGCGGCGGCTTCAGACCGGCCGTGAGGTTGCGGTACGCGGCCCGCTCGGCGGTGAAGGTCTGCAGGTACGGCAGTCGCAGCAACCAGAGCTCGCCGACCTGCTCGGTGGTGAAGGCGAAGCCGTGGGTCTCCAGCAGATGGAGGCCGAGGATGGCGTAGTCGACGTCGTCGTCGCGGCAGCTGCCGTGGATCCGGCCTCGTACGCAGCTGCGCCATTCGGGGCGCAGCTCGAAACCCGTTGCGTCCGGTGGCGGCTCGGGCAGGTAGTCCGTCAGCGGCAGTGCACCGGTGACCCGCAGGTAGCGGTCGATCCGGTCGCGTGTCCAGTAGTCACCACGTTCCACCGGCTTCCCGAGCATGTTGCCGGCGATCCTGCCCAGCCAGCCGCCGAGGATCCGGTCGGCCGTGTCGGAGTGCCGGGCAGGTGGGGCCGGAGGATTCATGACTCCGGTGTACTCCGTTCCGGCCCGGGACGCGCGGGGGACACGGTCCGAGCCGTACTGCAGGAGATGATATAGGTCAATTTCTGTCCGCTTTGATCCCGCATTCTCCCGTGTGCGTGCGGCGATCGTCCCTGAGCCCGCCCGTGCCACGATCACCGTCACCCGACGGGGGTGGCATGCCCCATCGGGGTGCGGATAGGGTCGGGGCGGCGCGACTGCCTGTTCGAAAGCAAGGGATAGAAGGTGGCGAACGGAGCAGTTACCGCCGCGCACGTGCTCGTCGCGGCGGACAAGTTCAAGGGCTCCCTCACGGCCGTGGAGGTCGCCGAGCGGGTCACCACCGGGCTCCGGCGGACCGTTCCCGGGTTGCCTGTGGAGACCCTGCCCGTCGCCGACGGCGGCGACGGGACGGTAGCGGCTGCGGTCGCGGCGGGTTTCGAGCGCCGGGAGGTGCGCGTCACCGGGCCGACGGGCTCCCCCGTCACGGCGTCGTACGCCCTGCGGGACACTGTCGCGGTGGTCGAGATGGCGGAGGCGTCCGGTCTCCAGCACCTCCCCGCGGGAGTCTTCGCGCCGCTCACCGCGACGACGTACGGATCCGGGGAACTTCTGCGCGCCGCTCTCGACTCCGGGGCGCGGACGATCGTCTTCGGGGTCGGCGGAAGTGCGACCACGGACGGCGGGGCCGGGATGCTCGCCGCACTCGGCGCACGCTTCCTGGACGCGCACGGCGAGCCGGTCGGGCCCGGCGGCGGCGCCCTCGCCGACATCGCGTCGGCCGACCTCTCGGGGCTGGACGCCCGATTCGAGGGCGTTGATCTGGTGCTGGCCAGCGACGTGGACAATCCGCTGACCGGACCGAAGGGCGCTCCCGCCGTCTTCGGTCCGCAGAAGGGTGCCTCACCGCAGGACGTGGCAGCACTCGACGCCGCGCTCGTCCGGTACGCCTCGGTCCTCGGCCCGGAGCAGGCGGAGCTGCCCGGCGCGGGCGCGGCGGGCGGCATCGGCTACGGCGCGCTGGTCGCGCTCGGTGCGCGCTTCCGCCCCGGCATCGACGTGATGCTCGACATCCTGGGCTTCGCCCCGGCTCTGGCACGGGCGACCCTCGTCATCACCGGTGAGGGCTCGCTCGACGAGCAGACCCTCCATGGCAAGGCCCCCGCCGGTGTCGCGGCGGCGGCCCGTGCGGAGGGCGTCGACGTCGTCGCGGTCTGCGGCCGGCTCGCACTCGCGCCGGAGGACCTCCGCACGGCGGGCATCCGGCGTGCCTACCCGCTGTTGGACCTCGAACCCGATCCGGCGGTCTGCATGGCGCAGGCGGGTCCCCTCCTGGAACGGGTCGCAGAGAAGATCGCGCAGGACTTCCTGGCCTAGCGTCGCCACCGCTTACCGCACCGGGGCTCCCGCCCCCCGGCATGGCCGGGGCCCCGGCTTCCCCGTCGGGCCCGAGCCGTTGCCACGTATGGCTGAAAGAGGCCCTTCCTTTGCCACCGACTCGTGAACGACCTGTCCCGCCTTCCCGGGGCTCCCTAGCATGTGCGTCCTACCCGACCGAACCCCGGACGTGAATGAGGACTGGATGCAGCGCGAGTCGTGGCGCCCGGACGCCATCGACACCAAGGTGCCGAGCGTGGCCCGTATGTACGACTTCTTGCTGGGGGGTGACGACAACTACCAGTCCGACCGCGACGCGTGCGAGCAACTCCTCCAGCAGGTCCCCAGCAGCAAGGTGCTCGCCGTCAACAACCGCCGCTTCCTGCGGCGCGTGGTGCACGCCCTGGCGACGGAGTACGGCATACGCCAGTTCGTGGACCACGGGTCCGGACTGCCGACCCAGGACAACGTCCACCAGGTAGCCCAGTCCGTGGATCCGACGGCACGCGTCGTCTACGTCGACAACGATCCGATCGTGCTCGCCCACGGCCGCGCCCTGCTGGAGGAGAACGACCGCACGGCGGTCATCCAGGCCGACATGCGGGACACCGACGGCATCTTCGGCCACGAGGAGACGACCCGGCTGATCGATTTCAGCGAGCCGGTCGCCGCACTGTTCGTCTCCGTCCTGCACTGCATCCCGGACGACGACGACCCGGCGGGTCTGGTCCGCAGGGTCGCCGAGCGCCTGGTGCCGGGCAGCTTCCTCGTCGTCTGCCAACTCGTCAGTGACCGTCCGGAGATCAGGAAGTTCGTCACCGATTTCATGGCCGAGGCGACCGGTGGGCACTGGGGCCGGGTGCGTGAAGAACACGAAGTCACCGAGTACTTCAAGGGCCTGGAGATCCTCGAACCCGGTCTGGTGGAGGTCTCGACCTGGCGTCCCGACACCGATCTCGCGCCCGTCCAGTTGACCGACGAATGGATCGAGTGGGGCGGCGTCGGCCGCATCCGCTAGCCGTCGCGACCAGGCGCCGTGCCCGGGACGGACCTCCGCCCGGGCACGGCCGCGCTCACAGGCAGGACAACCGCTCTTCCAACATCGCGCGCGTCTGCCTCGGCGTCAGGGCACACGCTCCCAGTCGGTCCAGCATGTCGCGGTACTGCTCGACGACCTGCGGCTTCTGGCTGAACGTGCTGTCGGTCAGGTGCTCGATGTACACGGCGTCCTTGAGGTCGCCCAGGGCGAACCGCAGATAGGTCACGCCCGTGCCGACACCGACCGATGCGGTCACGTCCAGTGGGGCTATCTGCAGGGTGACCCTGGCCTGCTGGGCCATGGCGACCAAGTGCATGAGCTGATCGCGCATCACGTCCCGGCCACCGACGGTGCGCAGCAGCACGGACTCGTCGATCACGGCCCACAGGCGCGGTCCGTTGGACACCCCGAGCTGGCGCTGGCGTTCCTGCCGGAGTTCCACCCGGCGTTCGACGTCGTGCGCGTAGAGGTGTCCGGGCCCGGACTGGATGACGGCCCGCGCGTACGCGGGCGTCTGGAGCAGCCCCGGCACGTAGAACGGTTCGTAGGTGCGGATCGTCGCTGCCGCGCCTTCGAGTGCGACCAGTGGTGCGAAGAAGTCCGAGAGGACATCACTGAACGAACGCCACCAGTCGGTCCTTCGGGACTGCTCCACCAGACGCAGGAACTCCGAGACGCGCTCCTCGTCCTGCACGCCGTAGAGGTTCAGCAGGGCGAGTGCGTCGGCCGGCTTGCAGCCGTGCCGCCCCAGTTCGATGCGGCTGGTCTTGGAACGGGAGAATCCGAGTCGTACGTCGACCGCGGAGGGATCGAGCCCCGCGGCGGTGCGCAGTTCGCGCAGCTTGCCGCCCAGAATCACCTTCAGGGCGGTCGGGTTGCTCTCGACCGCCCCCATCGACCCGGCGAACAACGACGGGCTCCGTTCCACTGCAGCCATCGGGTGCTCCTGGGGTGCATTGAGAAGACGACGACACTATCCCGTACCCAGGGGCGTGAGCCATGGGGAACTGGTGCGTCACGCAGTCGATTTCAGCCAATCATGGCGTCGAAATCGCCGTCTCTGGCCCCCGCGACGAAGGCGGCGATCTCCTCGCGCGTGTAGACGAGCGCCGGCCCGTGCGGGTCGCGGGAGTTGCGCACGGCCACCTGCCCGCCCGGTAGAGCTGCCATTTCCACGCAGTTGCCGGTGGCATTGCTGTGGCTGCTCTTGATCCATTTCGCCGACGACAGAGTATCGGCCGTTATTCCATTGCGGAACTCCATGCCCACAAACCCCTCCGTGTTTCGCACATCAGTTTGCTCCGGATCTGGCCAATGCAATCCCAGATGCAATTGCATTTTTGAGGCGGTCTCGACAATACTCGTCCTGCACCGGCGGCGGCAGCATCGAACACCGAGGCCTGCAGGGGGACATGAGCAGTGACGATTCACATGTCAACCATTTCGACCACGGCGGCCGGGCGCGGTAGCCGGGCTTCCACCACGGAATGCGGCGCGAAACCGTCGTCCGGGGGGCAGCGCGCTGCCCGGCAGGCCGACGAGCTCGGCGAACTGTTCGGCTTGGGCGGGTTCGCGGCCTGCGGGTTGGATGGTCGGCCCGAGAACGCGGACCAAGCCCGGCGGTTCGTCGCCCTCACCCTCAACGACTGGGCGCTGGAGGACCTCGTGTCCGACATGGCGGCGATCGCCGGCGAACTCGTCGCCAACGCCGTGCACCACGCGCTCACCCCCGAGGCGTCGGGGGACCTCGCGGAGTATCCGCTCTGGTTGGGTCTCTTCAGGCACCCCGAGAGCCTCGTGTGCTCCGTCGCGGACCCGAGTCCGGAACCCCCGCGGTTGCCCGCCGCAGGTGGACCGGAGCCCGCCGGCCGGGGCCTGGGGCTGATCGACGAGCTGAGCGACGACTGGTCGTGGTCGCTGACGCCACCGCGGGGCAAGACGGTGTGGGCGAGCCTGCCACTGCCCGTGCACGCCGCCTGAGACTGCGCCGTGCCGCCCGCAGCCTCGCACGGGTCTCACGGCCCCGGGTGGAACACCGAAGCCGTGACAGCAGAACCACCGTGAGGGCGCCGCACCGGGGGGAGCCGGCGCCGTGCAACAGGAGAGGGCCCGGGTGCCAGTGCACCCGGGCCCTCTCTCCTGTGCGGAAGACCGCCGTTACCGCTACGGAAGCTGTGCCGAGGCCCGCGCCTCACGACGGTTGTCGCGGAAGGTGTTCACACGGCGTGCCGTGGCGAACAGCGGGATGGTCGCCGCCAGGACGATCTGCAGTGCACAGCCCGTCTGCAGCAGCATCTGCCCGCCCGGGGCGTCGAAGGCCCAGGCCGCCAGCAGGCCCATGGCGGACACGATCCAACCGAGCATGGCCACCGCGAGGACGCCCCGAGGCTTCGGGTACTCGACCCTGCTCACCATCAGCCAGGCCGTACCGATGATCGCGAGCAGCGTCGGGATGAACGGCAGTTCCAGCAGCACGATCGAGACCACGGTGAGCGCGCCGAAGGGGCTGGGCATGCCCTGGAACATGCCGTCCTTCATTGTCACGCAGGAGAATCTGGCCAGCCGCAGTACGACGGCCAGCAGGACGACGATCGCCGCGACGGCCGAGACCTTCTGGTGGGCGTCGTCGGCGACCATGCCGTAGACGAGCACGAAGTAGGCCGGGGCCAGGCCGAAGCTGATCAGGTCGGACAGGTTGTCCAGCTCGGCACCCATCGGCGAGCTGCGCAGCTTGCGCGCCACCAGCCCGTCGAAGAGGTCGAAGACCGCCGCGCAGAGCATGAGGATCACTGCAGTCGCCGCGGAGTGCCGCGCCATGCCGCTCTCACCGCTGCCGACGAGGTGCGGGATGAGGATCCCGGTGGTGGTGAAGTACACCGCCATGAATCCGCACGTCGCGTTGCCGAGCGTGAGGGTGTCCGCTATCGACAGCCGCAGAGAGAGGGGCATCTCCTCCGCTTCGTCCGTGGAACCGGACCCGGCCTCGGAGGCCCAGCCCGCCTGTGTGTCGGGATCAATCACGGTCAATGCGAGTCACCCCCGCAGTCGTGGTCTGGCCGACCTCGACGGCCACCTCGACACCTTCGGGGAGGTAGATGTCGACGCGCGAGCCGAAGCGGATCAGACCGATACGCTCGCCCTGCTCCACCTTGGTGCCCTGGGGGACGTAGGGAACGATGCGGCGGGCCACGGCACCGGCGATCTGGACCATCTCGATGTCACCGAGCTCGGTGTCGAAGTGCCAGACGACGCGCTCGTTGTTCTCGCTCTCTTTGTTGAAAGCCGGAACGAAACCGCCGGGCACGTGCTCGACGGACGTCACGGTGCCGGCGAGCGGAGCCCGATTGACATGGACATTCAAAGGGCTCATGAAGATGGCGACGCGAGTACGCCCGTCCTTCCACGGCATGATGCTCTGCACCACGCCGTCGGCCGGGGAGATGACCCGACCCTGAGCGATCTCGCGCTCGGGGTCGCGGAAGAACCACAGCATGCCCGCCGCGAGCGCGGTGGCGGGCACGGCGATGGCGGCGGCACGCTTCGAACGGCGCGCACGCGCCAGGCTCAGGGCCGCCGTCGCGACGGTCGGCAGGAGCCACGGCGATGCTCCGCGCGCGAGGCGTACGCCGAACTGGCTGTCGCGAGGTGCAGAGGTTTGGCTGTGGGGCATGGATGACCTTCGTAGCGGATGATGCCGCACTGGCAACAAGGGGGACGGCGGCTTTTTGGCGATGCTATCGGTTGCGGGCCGCAACTGGGCAAGCCAGAAGCCGAGTCGGCGGCCGGAAGAAGATAACGGGGTGTGATCTTCTTCGCGGCCGAACCGACTCAAAAGCCCCATTCAGCCCTGGAACCGGTACTCCTCGAGGAGTCGACGACCAATGATCATTTTCTGGATCTCGGCGGTACCTTCGCCGATGAGCAGCATCGGAGCCTCGCGGTAGAGGCGTTCGATCTCGTACTCCTTGGAGAAGCCGTAGCCGCCGTGGATCCGGAAGGCGTCCTCGACGACTTCCTTGCAGTACTCGGAGGCGAGGTACTTCGCCATCCCTGCCTCCAGGTCGTTTCGCTCCCCGGAGTCCTTTTTGCGCGCTGCGTTGACCATCATCGCATGAGCGGCCTCGACCTTGGTAGCCATCTCCGCGAGCTTGAACTGGATCGCCTGGTGCTGCGCGATCTGCTTGCCGAAAGTGTGACGCTGCTGGGCATACGAGACGCCCAGCTCGAAGGCACGCTGGGCGACGCCGCAACCACGTGCCGCCACGTTGACGCGACCGACCTCGACGCCGTCCATCATTTGGTAAAAACCCCGGCCCGTCGTGCCGCCGAGGACCCGATCGGCCGGAACGCGCAGCCCGTCCATGATGAGCTCGGTCGTGTCGACGCCCTTGTAGCCCATCTTGTCGATCTTGCCGGGGATGGTGAGGCCCGGGCGGACCTCCCCGAAGCCGGGCTCCTTCTCGATCAGGAAGGTCGTCATCGACTTGTGCGGGGCGGTGCCCTCGGGGTGTCCTTCGTCACTCCGTACGAGGACGGCCACCAGGGTCGACGTCCCGCCGTTGGTGAGCCACATCTTCTGGCCGTTGAGGACGTACTCGTCGCCGTCCTTCACCGCCTTGGACGTGATGGCCGACACGTCGGACCCGAGACCCGGCTCGGACATCGAGAAGGCGCCGCGCACCTCGCCGGCCGCCATGCGCGGAAGGAAGTGGTCCTTCTGCTCCTGGGTGCCGTGCTGCTTAAGCATGTACGCAACAATGAAGTGGGTGTTGATGATGCCCGAGACGGACATCCACCCGCGTGCGATCTCCTCGACGCACAGCGCGTACGTGAGCAGGGATTCACCCAGCCCCCCGTACTCCTCCGGAATCATCAGTCCGAAGAGGCCGAGCTCCTTGAGCCCGTCGACGATCGCCTGGGGGTATTCGTCACGGTGCTCCAACTCCGTCGCGACCGGAATGATCTCCTTGTCGACGAAGTCCCGGACGGTGCGGAGGATCTCCTGCTGGACATCGGTCAGACCTGCGGTCTGGGCGAGTCGGGCCATGGCTTACTTCTCCGCCTTCTTCTCGGGCTCGTTCAGCTCCGGGCGGCCGGGCTGCTCGCCGCCCCGCTCCTTGATGTACGTCTCGGTGGGGACCATCACCTTGCGGCGGAACACGCACACGAGCGTGCCGTCCTGCTTGTAGCCCTTGGTCTCGACGTAGACGATGCCGCGGTCCGACTTGGACCTGGACGGGGTCTTGTCGAGGACCGTCGTCTCGCCGTAGATCGTGTCGCCGTGGAAGGTCGGCGCCACGTGCCGCAGTGACTCGATCTCCAGGTTGGCGATCGCCTTGCCGGAGACGTCCGGAACGGACATGCCGAGCAGCAGGGAGTAGATGTAGTTGCCCACGACGACGTTCTTGCCGAAGTCCGTCGTCTTCTCCGCATAGTTCGTGTCCATGTGGAGGGGGTGGTGGTTCATGGTCAGGAGACAGAAGAGATGGTCGTCGTACTCGGTGACCGTCTTCCCGGGCCAGTGCTTGTAGACGGCGCCGACCTCGAACTCCTCGTACGTGCGTCCGAACTGCATGGTTCTCAGGGCTCCTAGTCGGCGGGGGTCTCGAACTTGCTGGTCCGCTGCATGCCGGCGGCCCGGCCCTTGCCGGAGATGACCAGGGCCATCTTGCGGCTGGCCTCGTCGATCATCTCGTCGCCCAGCATCGCGGAGCCCTTCTTGCCGCCGGCTTCGGACGTGTAGTAGTCGTACGCGTCCAGGATCAACTCGGCGTGGTCGTAGTCCTCCTGCGAGGGCGAGAAGATCTCGTTGGACGCCTCGACCTGGCCCGGGTGGAGCACCCACTTGCCGTCGAACCCGAGTGCCGCGGCGCGCTGCGCCACCTCGCGGTAGCCGTCGATGTTGCGGATCTGGAGGTAGGGCCCGTCGATGGCCTGGAGGTCGTTGGCGCGGGCGGCCATCAGGATCTTCATCAGGATGTAGTGGTACGCGTCCGCCGGGTAGCCGGGCGGCTGCTCACCGACGACCAGCGACTTCATGTTGATGGAGGCCATGAAGTCGGCCGGGCCGAAGATGATCGTCTCCACCCGCGGGGACGCCTGGGCGATCGCGTTGACGTTGTTCAGCCCCTGGGCGTTCTCGATCTGCGCCTCGATGCCGATCTTGCCGACCTCGAAGCCCATCGTCTTCTCGATCTGCGTCAGGAGCAGGTCGAGGGCGACGATCTGCTCGGCGCCCTGCACCTTCGGCAACATGATGCAGTCGAGGTTCTGGCCCGCGCCCTCGACGACGGTCACGACGTCCCGGTAGGTCCAGTGGGTGGTCCAGTCGTTGACCCGCACGACGCGCGTCTTGCCGGTCCAGTCGCCCTCGTTCAGGAACTTCACGATGGTGTGTCGGGCCTCGGGCTTGGCCAGCGGTGCGCACGCGTCCTCCAGGTCCAGGAAGACCTGGTCGGCCGGCAGCCCCTGGGCCTTCTCCAGGAAGCGCGGGTTCGAACCGGGGACCGCGAGGCAGGAGCGGCGCGGCCGCAGGCGGTTCACGGGGCTGGTCATGCGAGGACCTCCAGGGGGTCGAGCTTGTTCGCTTTCCGGATCTCGTCGACGATACGTCCGATGATCTCGGTGATGCCGAAGTCCTTCGGGGTGAAGACGGCGGCCACACCCGCGCGCTTCAGGTCCTCGGCATCGCTGTTCGGGATGATTCCGCCGACGATCACCGGGACGTCGGAGGCGCCCGCCTCCCGAAGGCGGTCCAGTACGTCCGGCACCAGCTCGGCGTGCGAGCCGGACAGGATCGACAGACCCACGCAGTGCACGTCCTCGGCGAGGGCGGCACTGACGATCTGCTCGGGTGTGAGCCGGATGCCCTGGTAGACCACTTCGAAGCCGGCGTCACGCGCCCGCACGGCGATCTGCTCGGCCCCGTTGGAGTGCCCGTCCAGGCCGGGCTTGCCGACCAGCAGGCGCAACCGGCCCGAGCCCAGCTCGTCGGCGGTACGGGCGACCTTCTCCCGTACGACGGCGAGCGGGGTGCCCTCCTCCGCGGTCACGGCGACCGGCGCGGACGAGACGCCCGTCGGGGCGCGGAACTCGCCGAAGACGTCCCGCAGGGCCCAGGCCCACTCGCCCGTGGTGACGCCCGCGCGGGCGCACTCGACGGTCGCGGCCATCAGGTTGGCGTCACCCGCCGCCGCGGCCTTGAGCGCGGCCAGGGCCTCCTGGGCCCGGCTCTCGTCGCGGTTGTCGCGCCACTCGTGGAGCTTGGACACCACGCGGGCCTCGTTGGCCGGGTCGACCGTCATGATCGCGGTGTCCAGGTCCGCGGTCAGCGGGTTCGTCTCCGTGGTCTCGAAGATGTTGACACCGACGATCTTCTCGTCCCCGGCCTCGATCCTCGCCCGCCGCTCCGCGTGCGAGGAGACCAGCTGCGACTTCAGGTAGCCGGACTCGACGGCCGCCATCGCGCCGCCCATCTCCTGGATCCGGTCCATCTCCGCCAGCGAGTCGGCGACCAGCGCCTCCACCTTGGCCTCGATCACGTGGGAGCCGGCGAAGATGTCCTCGTACTCCAGCAGGTCGCTCTCGTGCGCGAGGACCTGCTGGATGCGCAGGGACCACTGCTGGTCCCAGGGCCGGGGCAGGCCCAGCGCCTCGTTCCACGCCGGGAGCTGCACGGCACGCGCGCGGGCGTCCTTGGAGAGCGTCACGGCCAGCATCTCCAGCACGATGCGCTGGACGTTGTTCTCCGGCTGCGCTTCGGTCAGTCCGAGGGAGTTCACCTGGACGCCGTAGCGGAAGCGTCGCTGCTTCGCGTTCTCGATGCCGTACCGCTCGCGCGTGACCTTGTCCCAGATGCGGCCGAAGGCGCGCATCTTGCACATCTCCTCGATGAAGCGGACCCCCGCGTTCACGAAGAAGGAGATCCGTGCGACGACGTCCCCGAACTTCTCCTGCGGCACCTGTCCGGAGTCGCGCACCGCGTCCAGCACGGCGATCGCGGTGGACATCGCGTACGCGATCTCCTGGACGGGCGTGGCTCCGGCCTCCTGCAGGTGGTAGCTGCAGATGTTGATCGGGTTCCACTTGGGGATGTTCGCCACCGTGTAGGTGATCATGTCGGTGGTGAGGCGCAGCGACGGGCCGGGCGGGAAGACGTGCGTCCCGCGTGACAGGTACTCCTTGACGATGTCGTTCTGCGTCGTCCCCTGGAGCTTGGTGATGTCGGCGCCTTGTTCCTCGGCGACCACCTGGTAGAGCGCCAGCAGCCACATGGCGGTGGCGTTGATGGTCATCGAGGTGTTCATCTGTTCCAGGGGGATGTCCTGGAACAGCCGGCGCATGTCACCGAGGTGTGAGACCGGGACCCCGACCCGGCCGACCTCGCCGCGCGCGAGGACGTGGTCGGGGTCGTACCCGGTCTGCGTCGGCAGGTCGAACGCGACCGACAGGCCGGTCTGGCCCTTGGCGAGGTTGCGCCGGTACAGCTCGTTGGACGCCTCGGCCGTGGAATGGCCGGCGTACGTCCGCATGAGCCACGGCCGGTCCTTCTGGCGCTCTGTCATCTAACGGACCTCAGATGTTCCGGAAGCGGTTGATGGCGTCGATGTGCTTGCCGCGCATCTCCTGGTCGTGCACGCCCAGGCCCTCTTCGGGGGCGAGGCACAGCACGCCCACCTTGCCCTGGTGGGCATTGCGGTGGACGTCGTGGGCGGCCTGGCCGGTGTCCTCCAGGGAGTAGACCTTGGAGAGGGTGGGGTGGATCTTGCCCTTGGCGATCAGGCGGTTGGCCTCCCACGCTTCCCGGTAGTTCGCGAAGTGCGAGCCGATGATCCGCTTCAGCGACATCCACAGGTAGCGGTTGTCGTACTCGTGGTTGTAGCCGGACGTGGAGGCGCAGGTGACGATGGTGCCGCCCTTGCGGGTCACGTAGACGGAGGCGCCGAACGTCTCGCGGCCGGGGTGTTCGAAGACGATGTCCACGTCCTCGCCGCCGGTGAGTTCGCGGATGCGCTTGCCGAAGCGCTTCCACTCCTTGGGGTCCTGGGTCTGTTCGTCCTTCCAGAACCGGTAGTCCTCGGCGTTGCGGTCGATGATCGCCTCGGCGCCCATGGCGCGGCAGATGTCAGCCTTCTGCTGGCTGGAGACGACGCAGATCGGGTTGGCGCCGCCGGCCAGGGCGAACTGGGTGGCGTAGGAACCGAGGCCGCCGCTGGCACCCCAGATCAGCACGTTGTCGCCCTGCTTCATCGCGGCGCCGTTGCGGGACACGAGTTGGCGGTAGGCGGTGGAGTTGACCAGGCCGGGGGCCGCGGCCTCCTCCCAGCTGAGGTGCCTGGGCTTCGGCATCAGCTGGTTGGACTTGACCAGGGCGATCTCTGCCAGGCCGCCGAAGTTGGTCTCGAAGCCCCAGATCCGCTGTTCGGGGTCGAGCATCGTGTCGTTGTGGCCGTCGCTCGACTCCAGCTCGACCGAGAGGCAGTGCGCGACGACCTCGTCTCCCGGGTTCCAGGCGTTGACGCCCGGGCCGGTGCGCAGG
Source organism: Streptomyces sp. NPDC059169 (assembly GCF_042755225.1). Classification (NCBI taxonomy): domain Bacteria; kingdom Bacillati; phylum Actinomycetota; class Actinomycetes; order Kitasatosporales; family Streptomycetaceae; genus Streptomyces; species Streptomyces sp. NPDC059169. The sequence continues at coordinate 456,447 of NZ_JBHZCF010000004.1, forward strand.
ACCACGCCCGCCAGGTCGGAGCCGATGATGTGGTACGGCAGGTCGTGGCGCTTGGCGAGCTCGGAGGTGCGTCCGTAGCGCTCCAGGAAGCCGAAGGTCGACAGCGGCTCGAAGATCGAGGTCCAGACGGAGTTGTAGTTGACCGAGCTGGCCATGACGGCGACCAGGGCCTCGCCGGGGCCGAGCTCGGGAAGCGGGACGTCGTCCAGGTGGATCGACTTGCGGGGGTCCTTTTCCCGGGTGGTGAGGCCCGAGAACATGTCGACCTCGTCCTTGTGCACGGTCACCGCACGGTACGACTCGGGGAGCGGAAGTGCGGCGAAGTCGGCGGACGTGGTGTCCGGCGACTGGATCGCGTCCAGGATTTCCTTCACGGTGTTGCCTCCGGCGAATGGTTCTCCCCGTGTCCGGCGGGCCGGAGGTCGGGGAGGCGTTCGAGACGAGAACGCTGAGGGGAACGTCGGTGTGTTGCTGGGACGTGCCGTCGGTTCGGCGGGGGTGGTGCTGTGGCAGCGCTGGTGTGCGCGGGGTGAGGGTTCCCCCGCGCGGTGAGGGGGAGTTGCCTGTGACGCAGGCGCCCGGGCGCGCAGGCCGGAGAGGCTTGCGGGGACAGCCGGCGTACGAGGGATCTCTGCACGCCGGCCGCCCGGACACCTTCAACGTATGGCACGCCGTGCCAGGTCGCAAGACACTGGGTGCCAAGAATTTCACTCAGATGCAATCTGTTCGTCACAGATGAGCGATGATCGATCGAGGTGCGCGATGATCGATCACACAAAGGCCGCCGGAAAGGACAAACGGCCGCCCCGGAGGGGGCGGCCGTCACGTCTCGTGTTCGAGCCTGTCGGTTGGGTGTCCGGTGGGTGTGGCTGGTGTCACCGGCTCCGGATGGGTTTGCGCCGGGGCCCGGTGCCGCCGGGAAGGCGGTGCAGCGACCCTGCGGGAACCCGGAACTGACGTGGCGTCATCATGGTGCGGCCGGTTGGTGCCCGTTCAGCCTCGCTGCTGCCTGAGTGCCTGCTCGATGGTGCGCATGACCTCGGGTAGTGGTGCGTCCGTGCGCGCTACCGCCACCAAAACCTCTCCGGCCGGCTGCACGGCGGCCGTGCGCTTCCGGTCGGCTCCCGAGCGTCCGGCGCCGATCCCCGTGCCGAAGGTCTCGCGGACGATCGCGAACGCGTGGTCCAGCTGCGTCTCCACATCGCCCTGACCGCCCGCCCGCAGCCAGCGGCGCAACACGTGGTTGTGCGCGGTGACCACGGCGGACGCGGCCACCTCGGCCAGCAGCGGGTCGTCGTTGCCGTCGTGGTGGTCGCGCTCGTCGAAGTGGCCCAGCAGATAGCGCGTGAAGAGTCTCTCGTAGCGGGCCACCGAAGCGATCTCGCGCTCCCGCAGCGTAGGCACCTCACGAGTGAGGCGGTAGCGCTCCACCGAGACCGTGGGCGACGCCGCGTACATCTTCATGACTTCCTTGATGCCCCGGCACACCGTGTCGAGGGGGTGCTCGTGGGCCGGAGCGGCGTTCAGCACGGCCTCGGCCCGAACGAGCGTGTCGTCGTGGTCCGGGAAGATCGCCTCTTCCTTGGAGCGGAAGTGCCGGAAGAAAGTCCTCCGGGCGACGCCGGCCGCCGCAGCGATCTCGTCGACGGTCGTCGCCTCGTACCCCTTGGTGGCGAACAGTTCCATGGCCGCTGCGGCCAGTTCGCGCCGCATCTTGAGCCGCTGGGCTGCGGCGCGACTGCCTGCGGCGCTTTCCGGGGCATCGGTGGTGGCGGAGGCTCGGGAGTTCCGTCGGCGGGCATCAGCGGGCTGGGACATGCCCTGAACGTACTGCATTTGCGCAGGAGGGCGCGCCTGCGGGGGCGGGGGGGCGCCCCCCCCCCACCACCCCCCCCCCCCCCCCCCCCCCCCCCCCCCCCGCACCCTCCCCGCCACCCCCCCCCCCCCCCCCTCCCCCCCCCCCCCCCA